>VGMY01000018.1 GCA_016866255.1 Bacteroidota bacterium
TCCCCAAAAAGGAGCGATCATGTTGTAGCTCGGATCGGGAAAAGGATTAGCCGTAAATTCAAAATAGGGAGCTAAAAACGAAATGTTACCATTGTTGTTGATGATCACGCTGTCGTACTGGGTTCCGAAAAAATCAAAGCTGAAAGGAAGTTGGATATAGCTGGAAGATCCGTCGTCGTTGGGTGCCATGGCCAAGGTGTAGGTGTTGTCCAAGGTCAGCATGCATCCGCAGAGGGCATTTTTTTGGCTCGAAGGATTAGGCTTTGCGGTGTTTGGGGCCACTAAGTCGGAAAATTGATACACGGTTCCTGCATTTAATTGACCGCTTTTCTTTAATTGATCGTATTCAGCAGTTGAAATATTTACCGAGTTTTTTTGTGCGAAAGAGGCTCCTGCCACCATCACGCAGAGGTAGATTAGTTTTTTCATGGCCGTAAATTTTAGGGTTTCTTATTGGCTATAACGAGGCAGTTATATTGGCGTTGCCTTAGTGCAAAAAAAAAGCCCGAAAGTTTCGGGCTTGAAATTGCTTAATTACGAAGTAATTAGTGTTTCGATAAATAATCGGCAACACCGTCGAAGCTTGGCTTCATAGCTGCGTCTCCCTTCTGCCAATTGGCCGGGCAAACCTCACCGTGCTCTTCAAAATACTGTAAGGCATCTACCATGCGAAGGGCTTCGTCCACATTTCTTCCTAATGGGAAGAAGTTGACCAACTGGTGCATTACGGTCCCGGATTTGTCGATAAGGAACAAACCTCGGTAAGCAATCATAGGACCGCTAGCGGTAAGGGTTCCTTCCATGTCGTACTCGTACTCTCCGGCAAGCACCCCGTAAGCTTCGGAAATGGTTTTGGTGGTGTCGGCTACGATCGGATACGTAACGCCTTCAATTCCTCCTTTGTTCTTGGGGGTTTGTAACCAAGCCCAGTGGGACTCTTGGGTATCGGTAGAACAAGCCACCACTTTTACTCCTCGCGCTTCAAACTCGCCAAGGGCATTTTGAAAAGCGTGCAATTCGGAAGGACAAACAAACGTAAAATCCTTGGGATAAAAGAAAAACAAAACGTGATTTTTTCCACGGTATTGATCCAGGGAAAAGTCGTTAATAATGTCCTTGCCATTTATTACGGCAGCGGCACTGAACGAAGGGGCTTTTTTTCCTACAATTACTGACATGAATATTATTTTTTAAAAGTGAACGACAAAGGTAAAAACAATCAACCGTTGATCTTGTTTTCACCGTTTAAATATTTTCGAGAATCTTCATTAAACAACTTATTTACGCATTTCTGCCACGAAGTCATCGTACGAGAGAGGTTTTATTTTTAAACTAACATTGGCTTTAAAGTACTGCGTTAATTTTGTTTCGGCCAACTGGTCATAGATGTTGTTTGCTTGGTCTTTCTTGGAGAGCAATTCGCGGGCGGAAGTTTCCAATTCCTTTTCCTCGGGGGCAGGAAGACCATACTGGGCATAATTATTTACTATTAATCCTTTGGTGTAAGCCATTACCTCTTCGAACACCAGTTTCGTATTGCTGTCTTTGAATATTTTTGATTGGATGAGTTGCCACTTCAATGACTTTAAATAATCTTCAAATTCTTTTTCAATCTCATTGTCTGAAATGGGTGTTGAAGCACTCATTTTAATCCATTTTTTCAAAAATTCTTGAGGAAACTCGATAGCAACATCGCGAAGCAATTGGTCGTATACTTTTCTTGTTAACATTCGATCTGCGTCCCGTTCAAATAATATTTCCAGGTCTTTTTTAACGCGAGTTCGAAGGCTTAGTTCGTCCGAAACCTCTCCGCTTTGATACAATTTTTGGAAAAAATCAGGGTTAAGCTCTGCTAATTCCATTCGTTTGATTTCGCTAATTTGAAACTCAAAGTGTTCGGTGCTTTCGGGCAGCGTTTCTTCGGTCAATCCTAGTAGAGAAGCTTTATCCGCGGCATCTTTTGAAACCGTAGAAGGGTCTAATCGAACCGATTCTCCTGATTTTTTTCCAAGAAGCGCTTGGGCTCCTTCTTTCGACGGTAAAAATTCCAGCGATATCGTAGTGTTATGGTTTATACCGCCCTTCACTTTTTTTCCAGCTTCGTTCAATTGAACAAAGGCCCCTAGCACCATGTCTTTTTCTCCTACCTCTTCCGCATTGATCATTTTGCCGTACCGTCGTCGAATGTCCTCAATTTGCTGATCAATTAATGGGTCATCAACCCTGATGGTATGATATTCCACTCCAGCTTTCAGGACCGACTCGTAGTCGAAAGCGGAGGCCATACCGATTTCAAAAGTAAATTTAAACGTTCCCGGTTTATCGAAAGAACCTTCCATTTCATGCTGGGACGAAGGGATCGGATTACCCAGAATTTCCAAACGATTCTCTTCAATGAAGCGGTTGATTCCGTCGTTGGTAAGTTGGTTCAGAACCTCAGCCAACACGGCCTTGCCAAACCGTTTTTCGATGACTCCAAAAGGAATATGCCCAGGACGGAAACCCGGAATTTTTGCAGTTTTTCGATATTTTTCAAGTTGTGTTTTTACGTTTTGGGTATAATCCAACGATTCGATTTCTACGATTAGCAGCCCGTTTAATGCATCAATATTTTGACGTAATACATTCATAATCTTTCTATTCAAAAAAAAAGGCCCCGAATTTACGAGACCTTGTAGGTGCGGATGGAGGGACTCGAACCCGCACACCTCACGGCACTAGATCCTAAGTCTAGCGTGTCTACCAATTTCACCACATCCGCATTTACCAACTTTGTTGCCCCGTTGAGCTAATTGGTCGGCAAAGATACAAAACAAATGAAAACTTACAAGAGATAACCTAGGGTTTTTGGCCTTTCAAAGATTGTCGGATTTCTTTCATGAATTCGGAGGCAAACACAAAGCTGTTGATTTCCGAATTTTCACTGTTCATGATGGAATACCGATCACCTTCCCACCATTTCTTACCCTGAAAAATGAAGATAACGCTGTCCCCAATTTCCATAACCGAATTCATATCATGGGTAATAACCACCGTTGTTATGCCATATTCATAAGTTATATCTTTAATTAAACTGTCTATGACGATGGCGGTTTTGGGATCCAAACCGGAGTTAGGTTCGTCGCAAAAAAGATATTTAGGATTCAAAGAAATTGCCCGAGCAATTCCTACACGTTTCTGCATGCCTCCGGAACATTCCGAAGGGCGCAGGTTGTTTACACCCGATAAATTAACCCTTTCAAGGCAAAAATCAACGCGCATTTGCATTTCTTTTTTGGTCATTTTACTAAACATCGAAAGGGGGAACTTTATATTTTCTTCAACGGTCATCGAGTCAAATAATGCGCTGCCCTGAAACAACATCCCTATTTCTTGCCGAAGTTCGCTTTTCTCTCCTTTTTCCATCGCGCTGAAATTTCTTCCATCGAAAAAGATATTCCCGGAATCTATTTCGTGCAATCCCACCATGCATTTGGCCAACACCGATTTTCCTTGTCCGGATTGGCCGATGACTAGATTTACTCTTCCCTGCAAGAAGGTAGCCGAAACATCAAATAGCACTTGTTGTTGACCGAATGTTTTATTAACCGAAACCACCTCAATCATCAGAGCAACATTAATTTAGTGATTACGAAATTGAAGATTAGAATAACAACACTGCTCACAACTACCGATTTTGTTGAAGCTTTTCCAACGTCGAGCGATCCTCCTTTTACGTAGTAGCCATAAAATGATGAAATGGTAACGATGATAAATCCGAAAGCCACTGTTTTTGTCAAGGCGTAATAAATATTATACACATCAAACCATGAACGCAACCCAAGAATATAGGTCTCAGGACTTTGCAAATCCGAAATTACTAAAGCCATAAAACCACCGAACATGCCTAAAAACATCGAAAAAATAACGAGAACAGGAAAATAAATAATGGCAGCAATTACTTTGGGAAACACTAAATAATTTAACGAGTTGACCCCCATGATTTCCAAGGCGTCGATTTGTTCGGTGATGCGCATGGTCCCAATTTCAGAAGCAATGTTGGATCCCACTTTTCCTGCTAGAATCAGGGAAATGATGGTTGGGGAAAATTCCAGGATAATACTCGACTGAGTGATATAACCTACCGTGTATGCCGGCAACAGTGGGTTGTCCATGTTGGAAGCGGTCTGCAACGAAATCACCGCCCCTATGAAGGTGGACATTAAGGCCACAAGCGGAATCGAATTAATGCCAATATACTGAACCTCCTGCATGAACATTTTCCAGAAAATGGATATTTTTTTGGGTTTGCGAAACACCCAAGCCAACATAATGAAATATGCCCCTATATTTCGAATATAGTTCATGCTGATAAAGGTAATATTTATTTTTTCGTTGCGTCCATAATTTTCTTTCCTACCTTTATCTAATGAGCCAAATACTGCGCTATCGGGAAGTTTTTGGCAAATATGTTCCCGAGCCCTTTGTTGAGGTCGTTGTAGAATTGTTGATTCGATCGAACGTGCAATTTAAAATTGTCAAGAACCGCGCTTCGAAATTGGGGGACTTCCGCCCCTACAACCCTCGAGGCAAACCGCAGATAACGGTAAACGGCAACTTGAATCCTTATGCTTTTCTTATCACCACTCTACATGAATTTGCCCATTGGAAGACGTTTGAGGAGTTTGGAAGAAGCGTCGCTCCTCACGGATCGGAATGGAAAGCGGCATTTTCGAAGTTACTTGAAAAAATTATTAAGCACCCTGAATTACCCGATTCGTTAAAAATCGCCTTGAACAAGTCTTTGAAAAACCCAAAAGCCTCTTCGTGCAGCGATCTGTCCTTAAATAGGGTTTTAGCGAGTTATGATAAAAAAAATGGTTCTGAAATCATCCTAGAAAACCTTCCAAAAAACGCTACCTTTGCCCTAGGTAATCGACTTTTTATTAAAGGAAATAAACGTAGGACGCGCATTGAGTGCAAAGAATGGAGTACTGGAAAAACTTACCTGGTGCATGTACTAGCTAAGGTATTACCAACGATTCAAGATGAAAAATAAGAATGTATACAGCTTAATTATGGCCGGGGGGATTGGGAGCCGTTTTTGGCCCATGTCTACCGCAAAAAAACCCAAGCAATTTTTGGACGTATTGGGCGTTGGAAAGTCGCTTCTTCAGTTGACGTTCGAAAGAATGCTGGCTTTCTCTGAACCGCAAAACATTTTTATTTTAACCAACTCAGAATACGGTGAATTGGTTTTAGAACAACTCCCGGGAATTCATTCATCACAAATAATTTGTGAACCAGAACGAAAAAATACGGCTCCCTGTATTGCCTTTGCAACGGGGAAAATTCATGTGTTGAATCCAAAAGCCACCCTAATTATTTCACCGTCGGACCACTTAGTTGTGAATTCAGAGAGATTTAACCGGTGTATGTTCCTTGCGGTGGAAACCGCTGGGAAAGGCCAACTGGTAACCCTCGGTATTCAACCAACGCGTCCTGATACAGGCTACGGTTATATTGAAATCGCCGATCAATCGGTCGGCAATATACACCCTGTGCTTCGTTTTCGTGAAAAACCCGATATTCAAACCGCAAGCGCGTTTGTTGCTTCGGGGAATTATCTGTGGAATGCTGGAATCTTTGTTTGGAATACGACCGTCATTATGCAGGCATTTCAACAGCACGCGAAGAAATTAGATCAGTTATTTTTTGGAAACCTTTCGGCCTACAATACCAGCGAAGAGCATCATTTTATGCAAAAATCGTTTGCCGCTTGTGAGGATATTTCCATTGATTTTGCAGTTATGGAGCATGCAAAGAATGTGTCGGTAATTTGTTCCGATTTCGATTGGAGCGATCTTGGCACTTGGGGAAGCCTAACAGACCATTTGGCGAAAGACCGGCTTGGCAACGCTGTTTTAGGTAATAGTGTTCATTTATTTGCCTCTGAAAATTGCCTGGTTCATATGCCGGATGGCAAGGTGGCGTTGTTGGACGGACTGAAAGATTTTATTGTGGTGGATTCAGATGGAATGCTGTTGATTTTGCGAAAAGAGCATGAGCAGCAACTTAAAAATTATTTAAAGGTGCTTGAACCTAAAACCAGAAAACCTCCGAATAATGGTTAAAATTCGCTCATTGGAATTGGGAGAGTTTCCTTTACTTCTGGCACCCATGGAGGACGTGAGCGATCCTCCGTTTCGAGCGCTTTGTAAAAAGCACGGAGTCGACATGATGTACACGGAGTTTATTTCTTCCGAAGGCCTCATTCGTGATGCGGTAAAGAGCGTTCAAAAAATGGATATTTTCGAATACGAGAGGCCTATTGGGGTACAGATTTTCGGTTCCGAAGAAAAAACGATGGTGCACGCTGCGAAAATCATTGAATCCGTAAAACCGGACCTTATTGATATCAATTACGGTTGTCCGGTGAAAAAAGTGGCGTGTAAGGGAGCTGGAGCTGCCTTGCTTCAGGATATACCTAAGATGGTGCGTTTGACTAACGCGGTAGTAAAGGCAGTGCGAGTTCCTGTTACGGTTAAAACAAGGTTAGGATGGGACGACTCGACGAAGAATATTGTTGAAACTGCTGAGAGCTTACAAGACATTGGCATTGAGGCCTTGACAATTCATGGAAGAACGCGCGCTCAAATGTATAAAGGGCCAGCTGATTGGTCTTTAATTGGAGCGGTAAAAAACAATCAACGGATGCGCATTCCTATTTTTGGAAACGGCGATATCGATTCTCCTGAGAAAGCGCTTGAGTATAAAAATACCTACGGAGTTGATGGTTTGATGATCGGAAGAGCTGCGATTGGATACCCTTGGATTTTTAACGAAATAAAAGCTTTTTTAACGAAGCAACAGTCCTTGGATCCCCCTTCGATAGAAGACAGGATAGCCGCGGTTGAGGAACATTTAGATTTCAGCATTCGTTGGAAAGGGGAAAAAGTGGGGGTAGCAGAAATGAAAAGGCATTATTCCAATTACTTTAAAGGAATAGCACATTTTAAAGATTACCGAACTCGATTGGTTATCGCCAATGACCTATGCGAGGTACTGGAAATTATTGACGAGTTGAAGGCCAATTTTGCCACCGTAAGTAGCTGATTTATTTTTTTTTCCGATCGAGTTTTTGCAACTCTTTGACCAACATCTTGGATGGCAGGTGCATGTCAATGTGAAAATAATCTGAACCATATTCCTTAAGTTCAATTGTGCAAGGCTGATTTTTTATGGTCCAGCGAACAAAATTATCACTTGAGGGAACCAGGTCCGGGAAAACGGAGGAGGATGAAAAACGGCATCGACTTTTTTCCATTTTCATCGTTAACAGTGGCGCATATAAAAAACGAAGTTTATTTTCCTCGTTCCGCAAAATTCCCTTCGTATAAAGAGCGGTTAATAAACTTTTTACAGAGGGGTTGACTCCCATCATCACGGAGTATCCTGGAACGCTTATTTTTTGTTGACGAACGGTTTCTTTAGGGTTGAAATTTTCATCAAATTCAGTCACCACTATTTTTTCTATGGAATGTACGGTGCCCCCCTCGCGGAATGACAAGTTCCCATCCCACGATTTTAAAAATAAACTTGTTGGAAAACCGATTTTCTTTCCATAAGCGTGCAGGTTACTAGTTAATTTTTGAATGAATTTTTGGTGAATGAAAGTGGAATCCAAGTGCAGTTCTATGGCTTTTGAGTCCGATTTACTTAGGGGCAGTCCTAAAGAATTATCTCGGAACTGAATTCCATGAGCTTCGGTGGTTTTAAAGAGTCCCGATAGATGCATTTCTGTTGAGTCGTTTTGGGAACTTAACAAAATACGGTTAACGCCCCAAGGTTCAAGAAAAGCCCCCTCGGAATAAGCGACAAAGGTACCAGAACCGTATTTAGGTTCCTGGAAGAATCGTTTCCATGCACCAGCTATTTCCCCTTTGACAGCGCCCCTAATTCTTCCTAGCCGCTTTTTAAGATGATTTCCCGAATACAGCAGGGCATATTTTTTTTCGTAACAGAATGAAACGTTTTTCTCTTTAAAATATAAAATGCGTGTGTTGTTGGTAGAGGAGTCTAAGATTTGTGTGTTTTTTCGAAAACGGTCTACGAGTTGGATAACTTTTGATGAATCGTTAAGGGCCACCATTATGCCCCATTCGGTCATATCAACGTTAGCGAACATATATGCTTCGGATTGAATATTGATCCCGTATTGTTTTCCCTGACTAAGGATAAAATCTGCGGATACAAACTCTCGAATGGGAAGGTTGTATTTGTAGAAAATGGGGCTGAGGTCCTTACATAGTTCAATAATCTTCATTCGAATTAAAATATCTGAAACCGGCAGCCTTTCGCGCAAACTTACAGAGTCCTTGTTGCGCAATAACTTACTTTTAAATAGTAAGATCGTCGTAAGTCCGGCTGCTATCAATAAAAACATTAAACCTTGATTGAGCCTCTTCACGATTATTTCGTCAATAAATACAAAGTATTTAATAGGTCAAGAAAATGTTTGCCGCTCTTTTCAGCATCGTTATAAAGATAATTCACGTGCAAGGAAGTTGAGCTCAGGGTGGTTTTCCCTGATTTGATGGTAATAGACCCGGTTTTATTTCTGAGAAATTCCATTAGTTGGCGTTGGGAAGGCTCTAAAAAGTCGCTTGGGAATTTCAGAGCGACCTCTTGAAGATTAGCATACCCCGCAATGGTTCCTGACTTTTTTAGGTTTGCAATTGTGCGTTTCGAAAGCGCTTCTGTTCCGTAGCCTTCACGGTGATTTTCTGCTAAGTCTTGGTCGTTGGTGAGAAGGAACATGCCCTTGGCATTGATTAAAAATACGGGGGCTGCATCGAATATAGCTTTTTGATAAATCCAATAATCGCTTTTCTTTTCGAATTTACTCGTAACCTGGCTTAAATGTTCGAGGATCATTTCAGGAATGTCCTGTCGACGCGTGGAAAAACCTAAAGTAAATATGGGCATATCCTCTTCGGCTTCGGTTTCTCGCTCCCCGTATTCGAAGGTCTGTTCGTCGTAAAAAAACGTAATTTTACGGGTCTTCACTTTTTGAATGCCGTTGAAGGTCACAAATAAACTTCCTTTGTAGGCGTCAAATAGGGCCTCTTTGTTTACGAGAGCATTTCCCAATTTAAGCATCAATAAATTAAACGAAATTTCCGGGTCTTTGGCTTTGGAAAGGATAGGCACAAGAACTTCAAAGGCTTTTTCGTAGGCAGATTGAAGGTTAATCGTGTAAGAAAAATAAGCGGGTTGGTTTGCGCGAATAAAGGGGGCGATGTTTTTATCAAATTTGGCCCTGTTCATTTCTGAATAAATGGAACCTAGGGGCTCGGAGTAAGCGGCCTTTAAATCGAATTGAATTGCAGATTCTTTCAAAATTAAGTCACCTGTAATAATATTGCCTTCATACAACTCTTGAACGTCTAAATACAGGGAAGGAAGTACCGTTTTAAGGTACCACAGATTTTTGGATCGGTCGATATTGCGCGAATTGTCCAAATAAAAAACACCGGCAGAAGCGTGCGTTAGCAATTCGCGAAACGTAGAGTCGTTGCTGTACAAACTTTTTTTCTGCACCAACAGACTGTTTAATACCTCGGCGTAATATTTCTTTTGAAATTCAAACTGCAAGCTATCCCTTAATTCAAAGTAGTTTTTTTCTAACAAGCTTTTTTGTGCATCTTCCAATTCTAATTCCTCTTCTTCCATATATTCGTCCTCATCCATGGAATAGAAAGGCGACAAATTCCCTCGGTCATACCAAAGGGAGTCGGTTTGTTGATTCAAAAAGGATTCCGTTGGCTCAACACGAATCAAAAGACCATTATTTTGATCGATGAGTAAGTTGTTAAATAAGGATTGGTATACATTGACACCGGGGAAATTGGAAGGAACTTCTTCGAAATCGTCGAAAACCTTGAATAGCGCACTTTGATCTTTAATTCCAAAAGTGAACCCTGTTAACTCATAAGAACTTGTTTTACCATAGAATAAACTCAATCGTTTATCAAAATCCAGTCCCGCATCTTTAACGGTCTTATTATCAGTGGATTTATCAAATAACTCCTGGTGAATTTCTTCCATGAAATCGTAGGTTATCCATTCGTCAATGCTTACTTTTTGAAGTAGATCGGTATTGTTAATGCTAAATACCGTCACCGCTTGAGGAGGAATTAATTTTTCTGCTCCCTGACCTCTTACGATAAGGTAGAATCCAATGGACAAGAACAACATTAATTTTTTCATAGGATTCAAGGCGATAAGGTTAATGAATGCTCAAGAAGTCCCGGATTCAACTTCATATCAAAGGTGTTGACCCGTAACATGGCTGCAGTTTTGGCAGGATTTAATTTGCACTGTGGGTTGCTAGAATGTTGTATGCTTTTAGGAAGCCTTGAGATACAGGTGTAACTGCCCATTTTTAGTAACTCATCATCGGTTTGTGTATCTGCTTTGATGCGTTCCTCTATGATTTTCGGGACGATGCGCTGTAAGGTCTTCGCATCCCAACCTATCCACGTGCTCTCTTCTTGATGGATATTACTCGAAGGATCAAGCTGCACGATAACCGATTTGATTCCCGTTTGAAGGTCGTCGATACGGGAAAAATTAACGGAAATCTTAACAATAAAATCCACTTTATTAAATTCTGTTTGCACTGAGTTTATACCTTTTTCCTTTTCCAGCAGCAATTTAAACTCCCCGATTTTGGTCTCAATTTCCTCAATTTTCGGTACTTTTTTTCCGTTAAAACTGTCCAGTGCTAGAATTGAATTTACCTTTATCTTGCTCGAACTCAAGTTAATCGTATACTTAAAAACACCTGAACCATCCATGTTGATGGACAAATCATCAATGATTTCAATGCATGAACCAAGCAATAAAGATGTTCCAAAAAGCAGAATAAGAAATTTGTTCATATCAATTCCCTTACAAATATATTACCATTGTCAAAATAAGAGCCCTTGTGTTCCAATATTATCATCCACGCGTTGTTGAACAGATGGGAAGTTGTTGTTTTCGCTTGTAAAGATTCGTTTAGAAATAGGGTGGCAACCCATGGACGTTTCTGCCAAAGGCTTATAAGTATTAATGGCCTTATCGCCATAGAGATACTCCTGATATTGTTCGTTTTCTAGCAATAGAGGCATTCTTTTCTTTGTATTATGGATTTCAGCCATCAAGCTGTTAGCCTGGGTCGTGATGATGGTAAACCCAAAATATACGTCTCGGGTCGCGACATCAATCCAGGTATCGTAAAGTCCTGCCATGTGAAAAAAAGGGCCCTTATTGGGGAAAATAAAAAAGGGTTTTTTATGCGCATCTACTTGTTGATTTTCATAAAAACCTGTGGATGGAATCACGCAGCGTTTTTGGGTAACAAGGTGTTTGAAACTCGCTTTTTCGTTGAGGCTCTCAATTCGGGCGTTTAATGTTTTGTTGGCAAAATCGTTGGGCTTTATCCCCCTGAACCACGAGGGAATTAATCCCCACCGCATGGGAATAAAAGAAGGCTCCGTCGTTATCACTGGCCACACAGGAAATGAAAACCCCGAGACAAGGTAGACGGGTGAAAAGTTCTCGAGTTGAGAGGTGTCTTTTCGGTACGCGTTTTCTAAATGATTCAGGCTCGCGCTCAACGAATTGCTGTAACACATTTGATTAAGGGAAGTATTCCAAGGAAATCAAATTAAATGACCTAATTAATGGTTAGCTTCTTTTCTAAATCTTCCAGGTAAACCCGAAATTGTTTATCGGTTTCCGATAAATTCATAACCGTTCGGCAAGCGTGCAACACAGTGGCGTGGTCCTTGCCTCCGCAATGAGCTCCAATATTGGCCAAGGAAGACTTAGTCATTTTTTTCGAGAAATACATGCTGATTTGTCGTGCCTGTACAACTTCGCGCTTTCGGGTTTTCGATTTGAGCAATTCGATGGGTAAATCGAAGTAGTCACAGACAATTTTTTGAATGTACTCAATGGATACTTCCCTCGCGGTATTTTTGACGAATTTATCGACCATTTGCTTTGCCAAATCCAAATTAATGGCCTTTTTATTTAGGCTGGATTGCATGAGTAAGGTGTTTAAAGCACCTTCAATTTCTCGAACATTGGTGTTGATGGAGTAGGCGAGGTATTCAACGACCTCATTGGGAAGATCAATACCACTTGAGTACATTTTTTTCTCAAGAATAGCAATCCTTGTTTCCAGGTCTGGAATGGTTAGGTCGGCAGAAAGCCCCCATTTGAACCGCGACAGCAAGCGCTGCTCCATGCCTTGCATTTCTACCGGTGCTTTATCGGAGGTTAATACAATTTGCTTACCATTCTGGTGCAGGTGGTTGAAAATACTGAAGAAAACATCTTGCGTTTTTTCTTTTCCTGCAAAAAATTGCACATCATCAATAATCAAAACATCCACCATCTGGTAGAAGTGAACGAAATCATTGGTCGTTTGATTTTTAATGGCATCAATAAACTGTTGCGCAAATTTTTCAGATTGAACGTAAAGGACCGTTTTATTGGGGTGCTGCTCTTTAATAGATAAACCAATGGCATGCGCAAGGTGGGTCTTCCCCAAACCTACACCGCCGTATATCAAGAGCGGATTGAAAGCGGTTCCTCCCGGTTTATTTGCGACCGCATAGCCGGAGGCACGTGCCAAACGGTTGCATTCGCCTTCAATAAAATTATCAAAAGTATGGCTGGGAATTAAATTGGAGGCAATGGTGATTTTCTTAAGCCCAGGTATAATGAAGGGATTTCTAATTTGTGACTCAGTGGCCTGCAAAGGAACTGTTTGCGCAGGGTTTTGGAGGTTGGAGGTGTTTTGGGTTGGTAACTTTACCGTGTAGGGTGTTGTTTGGTTTGAGTTATTTTCAATAACAATACTGTATTCCAACGTCGCATCAGGACCAATTTCTTTTTTAATGACTTTTTTTAGCAGGTGAATGTAGTGTTGCTCAAGCCATTCGTAAAAAAAGTGCGAGGGAACTTGAATGGTTAAAACGTTGTTTTCGAGTTTCGTTGGAACTATGGGCTCGAACCATACTTTGAACGCTTGGGGCGAGATGTTATCTCGGATGATGTTTAAACAGGATTCCCAAACAGTAGTATGAAGTGCTGACATAATATAACAAAATAACCAAAAGCGAGCCGCCACAAACCTGGGCGATTTTGGGGCCACCACAAGGTATAAAAGGCGAAAACAAATACTTAACAAAATTGGGCAGAAAAAATAATAAAAAAAATATCCTAAGGACTTGTATTTATTCTTTTTTTTGCTATTACTCTATCTTTTTCGAGGTTATCGACAAAAGCCGAAATAAGGAGGAGTCAAAAGTAATATAAATTGCCGTATTTTCACAACTAAAAAAGAAGAATAATGCAAATTTCTTTTTCCCAAGAAATCCAACTTCGGGTAAGGTATAGTGAGACCGACCAAATGGGATTTTGTTATTATGGCCATTATGCAAGTTTTTTAGAATCAGCACGCGTAGAGACCCTGCGTTCACTCGGTATTTCTTATCGAAAAATTGAGGAGGGAGGGATTCTCTTACCGGTTACATCGCTGCAAATCGATTATAAAAAACCATTACGATACGATGAATTGTTTTCAATTCACACGAAACTTGTTTCTTTGAGTGCTTGCACCGTAACCTTCGATTATGTTTTCTACAACCAGGCCAATGAGATTACAACAACAGCCTCCACCACCTTGGTTTTTACCGATGCAAAAAGTTTAAGACCCGTAAGAATTCCCAATAACATAATAGATACGCTTAGAGCTTATGAAATCGCAGAAAAATAATTTTGGACTAGTGCATAAATATGATGTTCTAAAGAGCAGTAAAGTTAAATCTAGGCCGGGCGAATTTAGAAATTTGGATTTTTTAAACAAGGAGGTTGACTCTCCGCGTTTTTTGCTGTTGGGGGTGAGCGAATGCATAGGACCTTTCGCAAATTATGGCAGGCTGGGAGCCAACCATGCTTTCTCGGCATTTTTAGCCTTCTTTTTGGCGTATCCAAATTTTCTTCAATCCTTCGATATCCTAGGTAACATCGAATTCATCGGTCCTTTCCCACAAGATGTCGATGATGCCGGACAGCTGGTGGAGGAACTGGATGCTTTTGTAGAGCAAGTACTGTTGGAAAAGGTGAATCAAGAGCAAATTCCCGTTATCATTGGTGGTGGGCACAACAACGCCCTGCCAATCATACGCTGGGCAAGCAAAAACAGGAATCTTTCAGCAGCCTTTAATTTAGACGCTCATTTTGATTGCCGAAGTATTGAGCGAAGGCACTCTGGAAATGCTTTTTCATCAGCCATACTCGAAGGCTCCTTAAATAAATACAAGGCGTTCGGTGTGGATACGTATGCGGCTAACGAGCACATCTGGAATTTTATAACATCGCATGGCGTTGGCTTCGTTCCTTTCACCGCCTACCTTCAAGGAAATTCGTTGAAAGATGATCTTTTAAACAGCATGGCTAGTGAAATATCCGTCGGTTTGGATATCGATTTGGATTGCATTGAAAATATGCCATCGTCTGCGCAAAGTCCTTCAGGGTTTTCCCTTAATGAAGTTCGACAGGCCCTACTTTCTTTAGCGAATAGCCCAATTGCGTACTTGCACCTGTGCGAAGGAGCTCCTCAGTCGTCTTCGGAAGAACGTATCGTGGGAAAGGCGATTTGTTTTTTGGTTACGGATTTTATCAGGGCTATGGAATAACGCAAATCTGCCCAATCTGAATGACTGCGTCAGCATTACATCCTTCAGGGTTCATGGACTTAGAGAGCGTGTAATCGAATTTAACTTTCAACCCCTTCTTTTTCATGCCGTCTTTCAAGTTTAAGGGAAACACTTTTGTAAAGGTAATTTCGCGCCCGGGGTTTAACGCTTCGGGTATTTCGATGTAAAAGGGACAACCGTCATCGGCAAGATGTACGATTCCAATGTAGGTATCGCCGGCAAATGTTTCGCTCGAAAGGATCTGCGCTTTTCGGGGTGTACAATCGTTGGCAAGTAAACTGAAGAGTATCAGGTAGATTAATTTCATATTTCAAGTACTAAAAAATGGGGGATATTTCCCCCATTTCAATTCCAATAACCTGTAGCAAGATTTATTTGGATT
Organism: Bacteroidota bacterium; assembly: GCA_016866255.1. GTDB lineage: Bacteria > Bacteroidota > Bacteroidia > Flavobacteriales_D > Crocinitomicaceae > UBA952. The sequence continues at coordinate 15,142 of VGMY01000018.1, forward strand.
TATACCGTTCAACGAAGGAGATGGAACAAGGTTACAGACGAATTAACATTTTCACTTTAATAAACATTTTCATTAGAGCAAATTTGAAATCTTTGCGAAAATACCTTTGCAAGGTGATGAACTCGTTGAAGAAACGTAAAGCCCTAGTAGCTCTTTTAGAAGACCCTGATGAACGCATATATTTAGTTGTTTCACAAGTAATTCGGCTTGAGGGCATCGGAATGCTCGACTTATTGGACGCTGTAATTTCAAATGATTCGCCAAGCACATTGCATCGTTCAAGGGCCAGCGAGATCGCCGAATCGATTCGGTTGGACGCCGTTCGCCGTGAACTGAGCCTATGGAAGGATTCGCAGGAAAAAGACTTACTGCAGGCAATCATTTCCTTGTCAAAAATTCATAACTCCCAACTGGAAGAGTCTTGGGTTCTTCAACAGATGGAAATGCTGAGAAAAGATGTGTGGCTAGAACTCAACAATTATCAAACCGCTTTTGAGCAAGTAAAAGTTTTGAATCATGTGTTTTTTAAGGTTCACGGCTATCAATGTTCGGAAGGGTTGGATCGGGATGTGAACAGTTTGAATATTGCTAAGGTGCTTGAAGTTAAAAAAGGCAATTCTTTGATTATAGGATTGATCTATTCAATTGTTGCGAACTGGTTGGATGTTCCAATTCATGGTATTGACCTTCCACAAATATTTATCTTGGCACGAATGGATGAAAATCACAGTTCGATGTTTCGTCAGGAGGATAACCCATACGGTGTTCTGTTTTATATAAATCCGAGCGTCAGAGGACTAGTGTTTGATGAAGAACAAATTCATCGTTTTTTAAAGAAGTTAGAGGTCGCTCCCGAACGTAAGTATTTTGAGCCTGCGTCAAATACAGAGTTAATTCAACGTTATCTTTCGGCGTACGAAGATTGCTGTAAATTTAACGGGGATGTCACCAAGCTCAGGACTTACGAAGCGATCAAGCAATGGTTCTAGGTCAAGGAACTTTATTTGCCAATTGACCGCATGCCGCATCGATGTCTTTCCCACGACTTCTTCGGACATTTACTACCAGATTTTTTTGCTCCAAATAATTCCTAAAGTCCTCTGTTTTTTTTGCATTTGAACGATGAAATTTGCCGTCTCCGATGGGATTGTACTCAATTAGGTTGATTTTACAGGGCACACATTTCGCAAACGTTGAGAGTTTTGCCGCGTCCTCTAAAGAGTCATTGAAATCCTGAAAGAGTATGTATTCGAAAGTGATGCGTGTTTTGGTTTGCTCGTGAAAGTAAACCAAGGCATCAGATAGCGCATCAAGGTTGTTGGTTTGGTTGATCTCCATGACTTCGCTGCGTTTGGTGTCATCAGCTGCATGTAATGAAAGCGCCAGATTAAAACGCACCTTATCGTCGCCTAATTTTCGAATCATTTTGGCGATTCCTGCGGTAGATAGCGTAATTCGTTTAGGGCTAATTCCATAGCGGTTTGGATCGGTTAGAATCGCTATGGCTGTTAGTACATTGCTGTAGTTGAGCAATGGCTCTCCCATGCCCATCAATACGATATTGCTCAGTCCTTTTTCATAATGCTTTTGAGCTAACTGTTCTAACATGACGACTTGGTCGACGATTTCGCCAGGGCTTAGGTTTTTCTCAAGCTTCATTTTACCCGTAGCACAAAACAAGCAGGCTAAACTGCAACCAACTTGGGATGAAATGCAAGCCGTCATGCGCGTGGCAGTCGGTATCAAGACTCCTTCAATAATTTGGCCTTCGTGGGTTGAGAACCCGCACTTGATGGTTTTATCACTGCTTATTTGCGTATTTTTTATTTGCAGTTTGTCAATAAAAAAATGCTCGTTAAGCAAACAAATCAGGGCATCGCCGAGGTTATGCATGACCGAAAAATCACACGCGTTATTATTCCAAATCCATCTGCCAATTTGTTGTATACGAAATTTAGGAAAACCAGAAGAAACCAAATAATTACTGAGTTCTTCGTCCGAAAGCGAACGAATATTCCGTTTCGCTGATGCCATCGATCCTATCGAGGTAACATTACAGGCATTACCAACATCAGAATGTGTTCGTTCGCGTTTTTGTTTTCAAAAGGGGTGATTAAACCAGCGCGCGAAGGCTCACTCATGGATAGTTGGATTGATTCCGTTTCCAAAATGGAAAGCATCTCTACTAATGGGCGGGCATTGAACGCAATTGTCATATCGGAGCCAAGGTAATTACAGGTAAGGCGTTCATTAGCCTCGCTGGAAAAATCCATATCCTCTGCCGATAATTGCAGTTCTGAGCCGGCCAGTTTTAGAAGCACCTGGTGAGTGGTTTTATTTGAAAAGATAGCAACCCTGCGTAAAGAATTGTGAAATTGGCCTCGTTCAACGGTTAATACATTCGGATTTTCTTTAGGGATAACGGCTTCATAATTCGGGTATTTTCCGTCAATAAGCCTACAAACCAGGGTTAAATCGCTGAAGGTGAAAGTTGCATTCGACTCGTTGTATTCAATGCGAACTTGTTCTTCTCCTCGAATATTGCCTTTCAACAAGTTGAGGGGTTTTTTGGGAAGAATAAACGACGAACTTGAACTTGTAGAAATGTCCGTGCGCCGATACCTTACTAGTTTGTGTGCGTCGGTAGCTACAAAGGTGATATTTTCAGGAGAAAATTCGCACAGGACACCAGTCATTGTAGGGCGCATTTCATCGGTTCCCACTGCGAAAAGCGTTTTAGAAATAGCACTGGATAAAAGTTCACCGGAAACTTCAATGGAACTGCTATAATTCGCAGCAGGCAGCTTTGGAAATTCATTGCTATTAAAACCAATCATCTTCGATTTTCCGTTGTCATAAGCAATTTCAACAGCGTAGGACTCCATGTTGATGCGAAAGCTACAGGGTTGGTCAGGAAGATTTTTTAAAACCTCCAATAATAACTTTGCAGGAATGGCCATGGATCCGCTTCCTTCAGATTGCACCTCGAAGTGAGTAATCATGGTTGTCTCAAGGTCTGTTGCAACAATGGTAAGTTTTTGGCCCTCTACCTTAAACAGAAAGTTATCCAAAATAGGAAGTTTGGTGTTGGTGCTCAGCGCTCCTGAAATGCTTTGCAGATGATGAAGTAGCGTGGAGCTTGAAGTTACAAAATTCATAGTATCTTAATCAGTCTACAAAGATAACAATACTTTGATAACTCTCAAGCCTTTCTTTACTTTCTTTGCAACAATGCGGGGAAATAAATATGCCCTAAAAGGAGCGGATTGAACACAAAATACTGGCATTTTACCAAGTCTCCATTTTCCAATTCCGCCCATAGTGAATTCATATCCCAAGGTACCATTTCACCCAGTTCATTCCGTTGTAAATCCGTTGCTTTAATTCGAAACAGGTTTAATTTTTGCGTTTTTCCAAGTTTGGTTTTCAACCGAAGGGTACAATACTTGAGGCTCTTTTTTACCGAATCGCACTGCTGTTGAGACAACTCAAAGTTTGGCGAATTGAAATGCACTTTTCTAAATTCCTGCAAGTAGCGATAAACGTTTGATGTATCTAAGAAAGACAACATAACCCCCTGAGAACTCACCTTGTAGCGGGTCCCATCTTCCTGTATTTTGAAACTCAGGGTTGGTTGTTCGAAGTTAATGACCTCCACCAATTTAATTTGTTCGGGGGTAAGCGCAAATAACGACGTACAAAGCCATTTTTTTCGTTCCGTGAAAAACCTTGGACTGATAATGCCGTTTAATCCGCGAATCCGCATCATAACGGGCTCCTCACTCAGGCCTTCATCCTCGGACTCCAGCAACATGATTTGACCGTAATGATCCTGCGCCGGCGGACCTATGTACCACGTTTTAACCCAAGCTTCGTCCACAAAAAATTTTACGCGGATGTGCTGAGTGCTCATAAGGTTAATAAAATGTTTTTTTGACTTATCCGGCAGATACCCTTTAAATTCAATGAGTTTTGCGGCTTCAAGGATAAAGGACACATTGGGCGCTGAAACGCACTTACCGCGCTCATCTACCCAATTCCCCCCCTCCTTCTTTAAGGTAATCGTATTGCCGAAAGCGTCGCGAATTTCAATGGAGGAAATTCGGGTGGTATCTTCGATTGCAAAATCAAAGGATCCTGCATCGGATTTCCCTCGTTTTTTAATGAGGTTAGTTGCCGTCCAGGTCAACAAGGTAATCACTACCACGAAGAGGGAAAAGCCCATCCAAGGTTTATAGTTTTTCATGGGTAATGGTATTTTTTCCTTCTAAGCACGTAAACGAGCATCGCCAAAATTGCGATTACTCCGATAGGAGTCAAAAGGTTAAGATATCGTAAAAAATTACCCTCAGCAATCATCTTTCGCTGGTCTAATTGTCGAAGTTCAATTTGCCGACTTCGAATGTCGAGTACACTGTTGTCGCCTAACATGTAGTCCACCATGTTTTGAATAAATTCTTGATTCCCAAAAATCAATGGCCTACCATTTATATCCGGAACTTTACTGTACTTAAGGGCATTAAACGGAAATGCGGGGAATGGGCGATACTGGTAGCTCCCCCCTTGAAAAACAGAATCGTATTCATTGGCAATAAACGTACCGTTTCCAACGACAAACACTTTTGCCTCGGAGGAACTCTTAACCCGTTTAGTTCTGAATTTTTTAGGCACTTTTTGCATTTCAGCGACTTCTTCAATCGAGCGGTTATATTCATCGGCCAATTCTCGGTTTGAAAAATAAGAGGGTATTTCGCCTTCTGCCATTGCCGCAAGGGTGATTTTATTGATGGGATCATCGGGATTTTCAATAAAAGTCGGGTTTTCCCCAAATACTTGAAAATCCATCAAACTTATTTGCGGGGCAATGCCTGAACGGTTTGAGTTGCTAGAACTCGTAAGAATTTTACTGAGCTTCACCCCGGGGCGCTCAATTAATTGAAGTTCGTTGGGATAGGCAAGATAAACAGGATCGATGTTCCTCGTAATTGGATGTAGGGAAGGAGAACTTAAGACGTAATAGGGCCAACTTAAACTGCTGGTATTCTTGAGTTGAACTTTGCGGTAACCACAAATTCGATCAAAAACATAGTTTTCGTGAATTCGGATTCCGTAGTCAAACATCATTTTATCCAACTTGATGTTTTTCCGCAAGGTGTGGTCAAACAGGTTTCTTCCTAAGGAGTCTTCTTGGTGCTTCAGGGTATTTAAGAATACCATGAGCCTACCGCCATGCATGACAAATTGGTCTAGGAAATATAAATCGAGGTCTGAAAAGGGCTTTGTGGGATTGGCAATGATAATGCCGTCGAGGTCGTTCAACTCCTTGTAGGACGACTCTGATCCTAAATTGAGCATGGTTAGGTAAAAATACGGACTTAGAACGGCTCGCGCGTTGATGGTTTCTTGTTCCTTTAATTCCCCGTGTCCTTGTAAAAAAGCAACGCGCTGTTTTTCAGATTGACTTATTTTACGCATTGCAGAAAGGATGTTATACTCCAAATTATTCAGGGCGTTTTCGACAATGGGATTGATGCGATTGAGTTCAAGGGGATCGCCGTTTGGGGTGCCGGGTAAAAACTGTATGTAGGTTTCTTTTATTACCCCATTGGCGGAACAGGTAATTTCAGCGCCGGGCCAAAGAATTAGCTGCGATTGAATCCCATTTTTGACATATACAACCTTCGTGGGTAAAATTCCCTTATTAAAGAGCCCTTTAAGGAAAAAGTATTCCTCTTTTTTTGAGGCATGCCCTTCGTTAGGGTTGATAAATTCATATTCAATTCGGTTGCCCGCTAATGATTTGAAATCTTTTAATTTATCTTCTATTGCGTTTCTAAACCCTTGTATTTCGGCGGGAAGATCTCCTTCCAAATAAATTTTTAAGCTGATTCTGTTTGCTTGATCTTTCGTTTTTTTGAGGAATTCTTGGGTGCCTCCCGCCAAGGAAAAACGCTGATCGGCTGTCAGATCTATTTTAACGTTGAGCAAGGAAAAAATAATGTTCAGTAATATCAAAATCAAGATGACCCCACCTAGATAACCTCCGTTAAAAAGCCCTTTCAACTTCGTCATAATTTATTTTTTCAAGGTTTTTAAAGCAAATAGCGAGGCGCTTAAAAATAAAATAATGAACGAGACATTAAATACAATATCCGAGGCGTCGATAACGCCTTTTTTAATCGAATCGTAGTGGTAGTTCAACGTCAGGTATTGCAAGAAAATATCCAAATTTCCAAACTGGGCATATGTTCCAAGGAGGGCTAACCCGTCGTAAAAAAAATAACAAATCGCAATAGCTAGGATGAAAGAAACGATTTGACTTGAGCTCAAGGCCGAGGAAAAGATTCCTATGGCAACAAATGCCGCACCTAATAAGAGTAAACCCATGTAGGAGGTAATCGTTGACCCTGTGTCAATATTACCAACAGGTTTCCCCAAGTAGTAGAGCGAAATGTAATAAGTCAAGGTTGGAATCACCGACAACAGCAATAAGGTTAACCCGGCAAAATATTTCGCCAGCAAAATCCCAAGATCACTGATCGGGCGGGTGAACAGGAGTTCAATAGTACCTGTTCTTCGTTCTTCGGCGATAGACCTCATCGTAATAGCTGGAATCAATATAAGAAATACATAGGGAGCGGAATTAAAGAATGGGGATAAGTCGGCTTGACCCCGATCTAAAATATTCATAGAGGAATCTAACATCCAATTAAATAGCCAACAAGACATGAGAAAAATGGTCAGGAATACGTAACCAACCACCGAATTTAAAAAACTTCTTACCTCTTTAAGATACAGGGCAAACATGGCGCTTAATTATGGGGTAAAATTAACGTAATTATTGGTTGAAAACGTTTTCATCTGTTTTAGCTTGAGCATTTTCGTTCTCGTAGATGGAGTTCATGGACCAAGCACTAGCCTTTTCCGAAAACCAGGGTTTGATGGTGTTCCATGAGGATTGGAAAATGGCGGATTTACGATATGCTTCCAATGCGGCCTCACTTGTCCAACAGCTCAAGGTGTAGAATACGGAAGGAGAAGAGGTGTCTTGGAGCAATTTTAGCGAAATGCAACCTGGAAAGCGGAGAATGTCGTGGCTTCTCTCGTTAAAAGTTTTCAAAAACGTTTTGCAAAATCGGGCCTTAAAATGCAGGCGAACAACCCGGTACATCATAAAAGAGAGCTTATCTTTTGTACAGATCCTCTTGGGAAAAAAGCTACTCGAACCGATTCGCCCAAACGAATTCCAAAAAGTCGGTCAGCACCTCCACTTCCGGCGTTTGCCCCGCGATTAATCGCAATTTCAAGCCGTTGATTTTCGTTGAAAATTGCAACTCGGTCACCCATTGGCACATCGTTGTATGCCTTCGAAATGGTGTCGATATCGTCATTTCGCTTTTGATAGCTGATGGTAAAAGGAACATCCAAACCGAAACGTTCGAAATCTGATTTGAAAATATTTGTTATGATATTTCCAAAAGCATCAATATGAATCACATTGCCAATGATTAGGTTGTGTTCTATCTGCGGAACAGGAGTGAAAGCTCGCTTAAACTTATTCACCGTTTCACAGAATTCAGGGAAGGCTTTCTGATGGATAATATTTTTTGCGAGTCCGATGAAACAATTTTTAAGCATAAAGTTCCATTGATCCGGAAATTCTTCGATCGATTTATAGCGGTAAAGAGCCTGCGGGGGATCTGTATCGAGAAATGCCCCAATAAATCCGTTGTCAGAACAAATGATATACTGGTCTTGAAATTCCACAACGGTGGGATAGGCAAGGATGCTTTCGGGCTGGCCTGGTTGCAATTTGTTCGGTAGGTAAGGTTCGCAATCAACTCCCACAAGATGAACGGTTCCCTTCGGAAATTGATGAAAACAGCTGCGTAATTGAAAGGCGGCTTCGATGCTGTCGAAGGGCTTTATTTGGTGACTAATATCGATGCAAAGAGCATTGGGAATTTCTTGAAGCAATTGCGCCTTGACACTGGCAACATAATAATCTTTTAATCCTAGATCTGAAGTAAGCGTTATGATTTGCATTATTTACGAACGCAATGTTTGAGTTATTTTCTAATTTTACCAAAATTAAATTTTTTCTCAGACACCGTAATTGATAAATGCATTTTAATTGGATTTAGGTACCCGGAATATCGAGCTAAGTGATATCAATGCCGCCGCTTTTTTTGGGGTGAACAATCAAAACCTGAAACGCATTAAATCCTATTTTCCAAAACTTTCTGTAACCGCCCGAGGCCATCTTATACTCGTGAAAGGCGAGGAAGAATTGTTGGATTATTTTGAGGTAAAACTCAACCTCCTCCTGCGTCATTTTGAAAAGTTCAATCAACTGACGGAAAATAATATCGATAACCTCATGCTTGACGAGGGGGAGAAATTATTAAACGATGATGACGGTTCCGAAACCATAGTGCATGGCAACGGGGGTCTTAAAATAAAAGCCCGCACCTTAAATCAAAAAAAACTTGTTGAAGTTTTGAGGAAAAACGACATGGTGTTTTGTATTGGTCCGGCAGGAACAGGAAAGACCTATACAGCTGTCGCTTTGGCTGTCCAAGCTCTAAAAAAGAAAGAGGTTAAAAAGATTATTCTTACCCGTCCAGCCGTTGAGGCAGGGGAAAATTTAGGATTTCTTCCCGGTGATTTGAAAGAAAAATTAGATCCCTATTTAATGCCCTTGTACGATGCGCTCCGGGATATGATTCCCCCTGAGCGTTTGGCCGAAATGATCCAGTATGGCGTTATTGAAATTGCTCCTTTGGCTTTTATGAGAGGAAGAACCTTAGATAAAGCTTTCGTTATCCTTGATGAGGCCCAAAACACCACCATCATGCAAATGAAAATGTTCCTAACACGAATGGGCATGACGGCCAAATTCGTGATTACTGGCGATATGTCGCAAGTGGATTTACCCAGAAAGCAACGATCAGGATTAACCTATGCTTGTCGAATATTGAGGGATATTGAGGGTATCGGTGTGGTGGAAATGGGAAACAGCGATATTATTCGGCATAAAATCATTGCGAAAATAATTTCCGCCTTCGAAAAGCAAGAGGAGTTGGATAAAAAATTCAAAGAAGACCATGGAAATCAAGGAGTTTAAGTTTAAAGGTCAAACGGCATTTTATCGAGGGAAGGTTAGGGACGTTTACACCTTAGAGGACGGACGCTTGGTGATGGTTGCATCGGATAGAATCAGTGCTTTTGACCACATTTTACCACGACCCATTCCCTTTAAGGGGCAGGTATTGAATCAAATTGCGGCTTATTTTCTGCGCCAAACATCCGACATCGTTCCGAACTGGTTTCTGGCTTCTCCGGATCCCAACGTGGCTGTGGGAATAGCATGTGAGCCCATTCGCGTCGAAATGGTAATTCGAGGATATCTTTCAGGACACGCGGCACGAACCTATGCTTCAGGAGAACGAACCTTGTGCGGGGTTACCATGCCCGATGGGATGAAGGAAAACGACCGTTTTCCGGAACCCATAATCACCCCTGCTGTAAAGGCCGACGAAGGTCACGATGAGGACATTTCCCGCGAGGAAATTTTACGCAATAACCTTGTTTCCGAGAACATCTTCTTACAAATGGAGGATTACACCCGGAAATTGTTCCAACGAGGTACCGAAATGGCGGCTGCTCAAGGATTGATTCTGGTCGATACCAAATATGAATTTGGCTTGTGCGAGGGAAGGCTTTTGCTCATGGATGAAATCCATACGCCGGATTCTTCACGGTATTTTTACCTCGAGGGATACGAGCAACGCCAAAGTAAAGGCGAACCGCAGCAGCAATTGTCTAAGGAGTTTGTTCGCCAGTGGTTGATCGAGAATGGATTTCAGGGTTTAGAGGGGCAAATCATGCCAACCATGGATGACGCTATGGTGAATCAGGTGTCTCAAAGGTATATTGGTTTGTATGAACACCTTACGGGTCAGGAATTTCAGGCTGGAGAATACGACCAACTGCATCAGCGCATTCAAGACGCCGTAGAGCGTTTTTTATTTATCCCATAATTCATAAATAGGTTCACCCGTCATGCTTGCAGGCCGTTGCAATTCCAAGAAATAAACCAAAGTCGCCGCGATATCGGTAATGGCTATTGGACGATAGATATTGCCTTTTTTTATTCCGTTTCCATACCAAAGCAGTGGAACATGCGTGTCGTAATTGTAGGCAGTACCGTGGGTTGTTCCCCGATGGGCCTCGTCGCTATCCTCGGATTCGCTTATTAATCCCGGTTTGAGCATAAAAAGCACATCGCCGCTTCGTTCTTTGGTATACCCTCGGGCGAGCATGTTATCCCAGTTACTCCATACATTTCCGTGATCCAATTGATGGGCACTTACAGCCGTACGAACTAAGGGCTGTTTACGCATCCATTCAACGGCTTCTTCTTGCAATGTGGTTAAATTGAGCCCCAACGCAGCGACTCTTTCTCTGTTAAAGTACAGGTTTAAATTTTTGCATTTTACGACCAATGGTTCTCCATATTTTGCTTGCCACTCCAAGTTTAAGGCCACAACCAAGGAATCAACGTTAAAGTAACCACCTGGTAACTTTGAATCCACCAGTTGTTGTGGAACCGGAACCACTGCATGATCGGCTGTGAGAAAAACGATGTAGTTCTTTTTTCCAACCTCCCGGTCGAGGCATTGAAACAAACGCTCTAATTCAAGGTTCAACCGCAGGTACATGTCCTCGACTTCCAAAGAGTATGGCCCAAATTCATGTCCTGCTATATCCGTAGATGAATAGCTGATGCAGAGAAAATCGGTAGCATTTCTTTTTCCGAGTTGCTCCGCTATGATAGCTTTTTTTGCCAAATCGGTAAGTTGAGTGTTGGCAAAAGGGGTTACAACAAATTTAGCAAAATTACCCAAGCCAATTTCCTCTTGGGTGTAAGGGAAAACAGGTGCTTTTTTGCCTGAAATAATTCGCTCATAAGGGGAATCATCTAAGGTTCGAGAATAGCGTTCTTGAGGAAGCAGCAAGTTCCAGTCTGATAAATAATTATTGGCGGAATGGACGGCATTAAAATCCGTTAACCACGTGGGAAGACTTTCTTTAAAATAGCTGCTTGTTATAAAAGAACCGGTTTGAAAATCAAACCAATACGAACCGTCGGAAAGATGTCCTCCGGGAAGTATTGCGCTGCGATCTTTAACGGATAGCGAAATGACTTTTGCCTGGGGGTACGTGAGTTTTAACTGGTCAGACACGGTTGTGGTTTCTAAAAAATGGGGTGATGCCATTCCAAATCTCGAAATAGAGCCAATGGTTTTTACCGTCGTATCCAATACGCAGTTAACCGATTTTTGCAGGGTGCGATCATACCAATCGTTGGCCACAATTCCATGATTAGAGGGAGTTGTACCCGTGTAGATGGAGGCATGTCCTGGTCCTGTATAGGTCGGAACGAAGTTGAACGTGGCGTTCTTACAATTAACCCCTTTTGAAAGAAAACGTTGAAATCCACCCATCCCAAAGTTGTTGTCGAAACGCTGAAGGTAGTCATAGCACATTTGATCCACCACGACGCCTACGACAAGTTTTAGGTTTTGAGCATTTAAACCAAGGGAAATAAAGCAAAATGAAAATAAGACGTTGCGCATTAGTTTTTTCCTTTGCCGGGTTTTAATGGAACAGGATTCATCGGAGCCGGAGTTTGGTTCAAGGGCTTGGTATTTACAGGTTTCGGCGTTACCGGTTTGGCCGGTTGTTGGACGCCCCCCTCGTTTTGAGATGGTTTCAAATCCGGGGCATGAATGATGGGTTTTGGGTGCGCTGTTTCTTTTTCAGGGGCGTTGGAAGCGGGGTTAATCTCAGCGGGTGATGATGGTGGTTTCGGTTGAGCATTGCCGTCCGGGTTTTTCGTAGGCATTACGCTGTTGGTATTAACCAAAGGATGCCTCATTCGTTCCATAATAACGCCTTCGGTGGCTGGGGGGGGATTTGGGATAGGGTTGGGGCTTAAGTCCAAATAAAAGGAATCGAAGATGCATCCGTTCATTTCGGCTTCCGTAACTCCTTGTTCACGGCAACGGTTTCTAGCCGCTTCTCGGCTATTATTGGGGATGGCAGAAAAGGTGCGAATAACTCGAGGAAAAGATCGGTCGGTATAAAAATCCGTGGTTAATCCCGGTAGGTAATCAAACAAACTGCTGTCGGTTTTTACCCGATGTACTTCCGCGAAACCTTTGATAAGTTGATTTTGATAACGCTGTTCAATATCTTCGGTAATTGCAGCGAATTCTGGAGCATTCATTCCAATAAATCCGGCCATGGAATTGAAGTTGCTTTGACGGCTGGTTTCGAATTCATCGAACGATACTCCATTGCCGTTCCCCAACAAACCTGTCAGCACCGAATTATGGCACCGAGGAATTTCGAAGGTTACGTTGATAAATCCCATTCGCCCTCCCCGTACATCAAGGAAAACGCGTTCTCCCATAGGCCCTGCAACGATGTAATTTCTCCCTACAACACGAACCGTTCCACCGTGAGGTAAGTAATAGGTGCGGCCTTGCAATTGCAAGGGTTGGCCATTTAACCATAAAGGTTGGTTCGAGCCATCGGGCACATCCTCAACGTAATAGCACAAACGATCACCGTACAATTGTACAGCAACCGCGGTATTTAAGGAAAAGTCGTCCCGTTGGGGTTTTTGCCTTGTCTGAACCTCAAAACGCCCTAACGACTTGGTCAATACAAATTCTCCTACAGTTTGAAAAGAATAAGAACTGCGGTCGTAGGTTACCGTATGCGGGTCTCCGAAACTTCTTCCTTGCAAAGAGGAACAGAGGGTAGCTTCCACCAGAGACATCAGGGTGTTACTTACGAGGTCGGATGATGGACTCTCGAACAAAATTTCTTGAAGCGCATTGCGTGTTTCCATCGGAACCATCGACATCAGTTCATAGGGAGTGAAATCTTCAGCAAAGGTCCTGTCGGGAAGAACTTGGTTGTGGGAAATCGCTCGAGCGGATTCCATCAACCATGCTCCCCGAATGGAGTCCCATTGAACTAAGGTTCTTTCCAAATCCAGCGATTGCGCAAAAAAAATGTTGCCAAAGAGTACGCAGAATAGCCCAAAAAATAGAGGTTTAATTACAATCACGGTAGGATTAATTTGTAGCCAACACCTTTGATGGTATGAATCCATTCATCGCCTATTTTTTCACGGATTTTTCGAATGTGTACATCAATGGTTCTATCTCCTACCACAACTTCAGTTCCCCAAACGGAAGATAATATTCGCTCTCGTTGAAATACCGTATTGGGTTTGGAAATTAAAAGCGCCAACAAGTCAAATTCCTTTCGAGGCAATTGCAAAATTTTGCCGTCAAGGGTGACAATGTGCTTTTCTTTATCAACGTTTAGTCTTGCGCCAATAGTTGAGTTTGGAACATTGAAATTTGGATTTTTCCTACGGAATAAGGCGTGAACTCTGGAAAGCAATACAGCAGGTTTGATAGGTTTGGCGAGGTAGTCGTCGCTTCCAGCTTGAAGCCCGGCGATTTGACTGTAGTCTTCGGATCTCGCCGTTAAAAAAGCAATGAGAATGTCGTTATAGTTGGTGTCTTCTCGAATCGCTTCACAGGTTTGTATTCCATCCATCCCCGGCATCATTACGTCCAATAGCACCAAGGATGGCCTGTTGGTTTTAATTTTTTCAAGGGCAACGAGACCGTTTTCAGCAAGATCGCATTCGAAACCCGCCTTTGTTAGGTTGTAATATAACAACTCTCGAATGTCCGGGTCGTCGTCAACGATTAAAATACGTTTCATGAAGTTCGAAGGTATGAATTTATTTGGTAAAGCACACCGTTAATGCCCGTTTTAGTGATTTAACATTTTTTTAGAAAAAAAACAACCACGCGTGTAACGAAGTTTCGAATTCGCATTATCTTTGTAGTAGTAGTAGGTTAGGTTGATTAGTCAGAAGCTTTGGGAAACCAAGGCTTTTGGCTTTTTATGGGTAATATGATCAACACATAGAGCGTTATGGAAATCTCACTTTTGTTGGCGGAAGACGACATCAATCTAGGTTTCGTTATTGCAGATCAATTGCGTGATGAGGGTTACAGGGTGTCTTTGGCCACCGACGGAGCAGATGCTTTGAAAAGATTCAGCGAGGAAGCCTACCATCTCTGCATCTTTGATGTGATGATGCCTAAAAAAGATGGTTTTGCGCTGGCGAAAGATATTCGAAAAGTGAACAAGGATATTCCAATTTTATTTCTGACCGCAAAGGCCATGACGGAGGATAAAATTGAGGGTTTTAACGCAGGCGGAGATGACTATTTAACCAAGCCCTTTGCTGCCGAAGAACTGAGCTTAAGAATCCGGGCATTGTTGAAAAGAGTAAATCTTCAAATCGATCAAACCGAGGAGAAAATTTTAAACATTGGAGCATTCTTGTTAGATACAGAAAACCTGAAGCTAAGCATCAACGGACTCGAAAACGGGTTGACAAAAAAGGAGGTGCAAATCCTCAAATTACTGTTTAAATTCCATAATCAAGTTCTTCCAAGGGAAGTCATATTGAATACGGTATGGGGCCAAGATGATTATTTTGTCGGCCGAAGTTTAGATGTATTCATCACAAAGCTTAGGAAATATCTCAAAGCGGATTCACGAATTAACATTAAAAACATTCACGGAATAGGGTTTAAAATGGAGGTGAAAGAATGATTCTTCACCTTGAAACCTCGACCCAAATCTGTTCGGTAGCCCTTTCTAGCAAGGGTAAACTATTGGCTTTTGAGGAGTCTGATTCCGATGGATACATCCACGGCGAACAATTGACGCTTTTTATTGAGAAAGTGCTGCGAACGGGCAATGTTACGCTGAAGCAGCTCGAAGGTATTTCGGTAAGCATAGGGCCCGGTTCCTACACGGGCTTACGCATCGGTGTTTCTACTGCAAAAGGGTTGGCTTTAGGATTGAATTTGCCCATTTTTGGAATTTCATCCTTGGAAAGCATGGTGGAAATTGGCCAACAAAAATACGGAGACAAAACATTTGTAGCAGCTCTTGAGGCACGGAAATCAGAGGTTTTTCTGCGCATAGAATCGAATAAAAAGGTAGTGTTTCACGATAATGTGGTCGACTTAGCGACCTTTCAATGGGAATTGAGTGGAGCCTTGGTTTTATTGGGGAATGCTCATCTTAAGTTGCAAGATTTTCTGGGAAATCACCAATACGTGGTCAGCGAAATTCGGTCGCCATCCGCCTTGGGTCAGGTGAATTTAGCCTGGAAACGCACGATGCAAGGGTTGCCTGATGATGTGAATACCTTGATCCCCAACTATGCTAAACCTTGTTTTATTAACGTGGTAAAAAGTTAATTATCGAAAATGTAAGGGGCTGTTACTTTTATACCGCTTCCTTTATTAACTTTGTAAAAAGTTTGTGGAAATGTCATCGAAAATTCACGCTCAAATAGATAATTTAAGGGCGATTTTTGTTGAAATGAAGTCAGGTTTAATCAATGAGCGTCAAAGAGCTAAGGCTCTTAGCGAAGATTTAAACAAGGCGAACGAAGCTGCCGAACAATTAAAGTTGCGAAATGCTGAACTCACAAGTCAGTTGGAGGAACTGCAGAATGCTTCGAACACAAACCGGCAGGACGTCAAGGATTCCGCCTCACAACACTTAGAGAGAAGAGAGGATGAAATTGATGCATTGGTGAAAGAAATTGAGTTTTGCATTCAACAGTTAAAAGATAAACATGCCTAAGGTTTCATTGAAGTTAGAAATTGCGGGGAGAACTTACCCTATTTCTGTATTAGAGTCGGAACAGCAACGTGTTATGGAAGCGGCCAGTACCCTCAATGAGGCGATAAATTCGCTCAAAAAGCAATATGCGGTTAATGACCTTCAGGACCTTATGGCAATGGCCTCCTTACAGCTTATTTTGAAGTCTAACCAAAATTGCCAAGGAGAACTTCAGACCCTGGAAAGCAAACTTGAAAACTTAGTCAAAGAGTTTTCAAGCCACTGATTTCGGCGACCCTTTCCTGCCCTTATGTTTAACTCT
Organism: Bacteroidota bacterium; assembly: GCA_016866255.1. Classification (GTDB taxonomy): domain Bacteria; phylum Bacteroidota; class Bacteroidia; order Flavobacteriales_D; family Crocinitomicaceae; genus UBA952. Next base: position 31,214 of record VGMY01000018.1, read on the forward strand.
TAAAGGCTATGAAATGGACATATTATCAATTATTTTAGGACTAGCAGTGGGTGGAGGGGTTTCTTATTTGGCCCTTAACGTAGTATCGGCAAATTCATTGAAGAAAAAAGTGACAGAAGCCACCGAGGAGGCTGAGCGCATCAAAAAGGAAAAAATGCTTCAGGCGAAAGAGAATTTCCTCAAGCTAAAAGAAGAGCACGAAAGCAACATCAAAGATCGAGAACGCAAAATGCAATCCAACGAAGACCGAATTCGTGGTAAGGAGAATTCACTTAATCAAAAATTAGAAGAAGTAAATCGCAAGGAAAAGGATCTAGAGCGATTAAAAGAGGAAACTCAGCAACGAAATCAGGCGATTGCAAACCGTGCAGATGAAATGGAAAAACTTCAGCAAAAACGTGTTGCAGAGCTTTCCAAAATTAGCGGAATGTCTGCTGAGGAGGCTAAAAAAACGATGATGCAGGCTTTAGTGGATGAAGCCCGAACAGGAGCTATGGCGCAGATCAAAGAAATTACCGAAGAAGCCAAATTAAATGCCAATAAAGAGGCCAGGAGAATAGTAATTCAAACCATTCAACGTGTAGCTACAGAACAGGCAATCGAAAATGCCGTAACGGTTTTCAACATTGAGTCGGATGAGGTTAAAGGTCGAATTATTGGACGTGAAGGACGCAACATTCGTGCGATTGAAGCAGCAACAGGCGTGGAGGTGATTGTTGACGATACCCCAGAAGCGATCATTCTCTCTTGTTTTGATCCCGTTCGACGGGAAATTGCGCGCTTATCCTTGCATCAACTGGTTACAGACGGGCGCATTCATCCTGCGAAAATTGAGGAGGTGGTTGCTAAGACGAAAAAACAATTACAGGACGAGATCAATGAAATTGGTCGCAGAACCTGCATTGATTTGGGAATTCATGGACTGCATCCTGAATTGATGCGCATGATTGGTAGGATGAAATATCGCTCTTCATACGGGCAAAATTTGTTACAGCACTCTCGCGAAGTTGCGAACCTTTGCGCAATCATGGCGGCCGAGTTGGGCCTCAATGTTAAACTGGCCAAAAGAGCGGGGTTACTTCATGATATTGGCAAGGTGCCGGATGAGGAACCTGAGCTACCCCATGCCATTCTTGGCATGAAGCTGGCAGAAAAGTTTGGGGAAAAAGCCGAGGTGATCAATGCCATCGGTGCCCACCACGATGAAATTGAAATGAAAACCTTGATTTCTCCGATTGTGCAAGTCTGTGACGCCATTTCTGGAGCTCGTCCTGGAGCGAGACGTGAAATTGTCGAAGCTTACATCAAACGAATCAAGGAATTGGAGAACCTTGCCTTGTCTTATGATGGGGTGGGCAGCGCCTATGCCATTCAAGCAGGACGAGAACTTCGGGTGTTGGTTGAAGCCGAGAAAGTAAGCGATGAAAAAGCCGATGAATTATCTTTTGCCATTTCCCAGCGGATTCAAACAGAAATGACCTATCCAGGCCAGGTTAAAGTCACCGTTATTCGGGAAAAACGATCGATCAATTTTGCCAAATAACCAATGCTGGATAAGCACCTGAAAATTATCGCAGGACCTTGTAGCGTCGAAACACCTGATCAAGTTCGACACATTGCCAGAGAATTATCAGGGCTAGATTTGTATGCATTTCGTGCTGGAATCTGGAAGCCCAGAACTCAACCTGGCGCTTTCGAAGGGGCCGGGCTGGAGGGCGTAAAGTGGCTCAAAGAAGCTTGTGCAGAGTTTGGTTTCTCTCCCATTACTGAGGTTGCAAGTAGCGCTCATGTCGAAGCGGTTTTGAAAGCGGGTTTTTCAAAGGTTTGGATTGGCGCCAGGTCTACCTCTAATCCTTTTTCCGTGCAGGAATTGGCCGATGCCTTGCAAGGAACGGCAACAACCGTACTCATAAAAAATCCAACAAATCCCGATGTTAAACTTTGGATTGGGGGCATTGAACGTTTATACAAAGCAGGCATTAAGGAGATCATTGCGGTGCACCGCGGTTTTTCAACCTACGATAAACAACGCTACCGAAACCTGCCCAATTGGCAACTTCCCATTGGATTGAGGCAAGCATTTCCAAAACTTGAAATTTTATGTGACCCATCCCACATTACCGGCAAAGCGGAAAACGTTCCGATGGTCGCCCAAATGGCCGTAGACTTGAAATTTGATGGTTTGATGGTCGAAGTACATACTCACCCGGAAAATGCTTGGACAGATTCATTGCAGCAGATTACTCCAAGCGCATTAAAAAATCTTCTTGTAGGATTAAAATATCGCAGCCGCGCGGAATTGGACAAGGAAGAACTCCGTGGTTTGCGTGCAGAATTATCGGTATTGGATGAACAACTAATCCGAATACTTTTTAAGAGAATGGGGATTTCCGAGGCTATTGGACATTACAAGAATGAAAACCATATCGCTATTTTTCAAACCTCTCAATGGGAAGATTCCTTGAAGAAATTCGTAAATATGGCCGGTGAAATGGACATCTCCCCCGAATTTGCTAAAGAACTTTTTACGTTGATTCATCAAGAATCAATAGAAACCCAGTCGCGCATTCTCAGTAAGGAAAACGATTATGGTTCAGATTCGACCAAATAGGTTACTTCAGGTGTACCCGGCGCCTGTTTCAAAAAGCCAGTTGCAACGAGAATTGCTTTTAGCCTTGTGTTCTAACGGGGAATCTATTTTGAGGGGCAACCTTGTTCAAATACCCGAAGACGTATTTAAAGCCCTTGAGGTGATTGAAACCCTTGGGTGTATTGTCGCTCGTTCGGATAACCAATGGAAAATTTTACCTCCTAAAAACAAGCAAAAATTCGACCGCATCAAGCTTCAGGTTGGGGAATCGGGGTTTTTATTACGTTCCATAGTATCTATTGGATTTTTGTTCGCGGATGAGCTAATCCTTCAGGCTTCAGGCACCTTGCTGAACCGCAAACTGGAGAGCCTACAAGACGATTTGAAGGCTTTGGGAATTGGTCAGATTTCATTAAAGGGCGCTTGGCCTCTGGTGTTGAGGAAAGAGGTTGCTTTTAGCGAGCAACTAACTTTGGATGCATCAAGTACCTCGCAAACTGCTTCAGGCCTTATCATGGCAATGGCCGCTCAGGAGGGTAGATATGAGGTGTTTTTAGAAAATCCAGTAAGTAATCCCTATTTGGAATTCACCTTACAGTGCCTTAGAAATCGAGGGGTAGAAGCGTCAATGACAGAAAATTTGTGCACCATAAATTCCTCGGGCATTCGAGGAGCTAAAGTGCATGTTCAAGGCGATTGGAGCGGGGCGGCGAACCTGCTGTGCATGGGGGCAATGTCGGGTCAAGTTAGCGTAAAAGGATTGTTATTGAATTCATTACAGGCCGATGAACTGGTGTTGGATGTGCTTCGGAAATATGGGGCTACCGTTGAAATCGATTCGGAAGGAATTAAAGTGGCTCATAAGGAGCAAAATCGTTTTCAAGTGGATCTTACCGATGCCCCTGATTTGTTTCCTGTACTTGCGGTACTTGCCGCTTCTGCGAACGGCGAAAGCCGATTAGAGGGAATTCATCGATTGGCGACGAAAGAATCCGATCGATTGACTTCCACGATGGCATTATTGAACTTGTTGGGGGTTGAACATTGGATCGAAGACCGTGCGCTCATCATTCAGGGGGGAATGCACTACCAAGGAGGGATCATTGATTCTTTTAAAGACCATCGCATCATTCTCGCAGCGGTGGTTGCCTCTAAGTTTTTGAACGAGCCTTTATGGATTAATTCCGTGAAGGAGGTAACTAAGTCCTTCAAGGGACTCGATTTTTCTTAATTTTACCTCGAATTATAAAATGTATACCTAATTTTTCAAACTCAGTGTTGTTTAAAGACAAACCTGATGGTTTAACGAATGTTCAAGAATACAATGTCGTTGGAGGTATGCTCTCGTACGGTGGTCGAGTTGAATACATGATCAGCGATCAGGTAGGAGTAGGCGCTGATGTTAACTATGTTGAAGCGGGGTTCGCCGTTAAATTCGAAGATTTCGTATACGGAACGAACGGCGATGCTATGCAAAATGCGAACGGTGATTATTTGTACACGAGTTATCAAAGTGAGTATAGCGTAAAAAGGCTGCGTGCTATGTTTCGTTTAAATTACCATTTCGCTCAATCCGAGAAAGTTGATATGTACACAGGATTCGCCGGAGGTTATTTAAACACGAACCGAACAATCAAAACCAATCCAACGAATTCAAAGTATGAGGACGAACAATTGGGCGATGCTCTTATTCCAGTTGCAATTAGAATTGCAGTGGGCGCAAAAATGTATTTCACGCAAAACATCGGAGCCCACGTTGAACTTGGTGCCTTCGGTGGCGGTATTCTACAGGCTGGTTTATCCGTTAAGTTCTGACAACTGTTTTTAATGAAATAAAAAGGGGGAAGAGCTTCCCCCTTTTTTTATTCCGTTCGCTGGAGTTATTGCTCCATGCGCTTAATCAAATTCAAGGCCGATCCTGCTTTAAACCACTCAATTTGAGACTGGTTATAGGTATGGTTGAGCACGATATCATCATGCGTTCCGTTTTGGTGCTGAATGCGTAAAGTGAGCGGCTTTTCAGGAGCAAAGGCGGTTAAATCCAAAAAGTCGAACGTATCGTTTTCTTGGATTTTATCATAGTCTCCTTCGTTCGAGAACGTAAGGGCCAGCATACCTTGCTTTTTAAGATTGGTTTCGTGGATTCGAGCGAAGCTTTTCACGATCACAGCGCTTACGCCCAAATGGCGCGGTTGCATTGCTGCGTGCTCGCGGGAAGAGCCTTCTCCGTAATTATGGTCGCCTACAACAATCGAAGCAACACCTGCAGCTTTGTAGGCGCGCTGTACCGCAGGAACTTCACCGTAGGCGCCGGTTAATTGGTTTTTAACCTCATTGGCTTTACCGTTGAACGCATTTTCCGCTCCAATCAATAGGTTGTTGGAAATGTTGTCCAAGTGTCCTCGGTACTTTAGCCATGGTCCCGCCATAGAAATGTGGTCGGTGGTGCATTTGCCTTTCACTTTAATCAATAAACGAGCTCCTTGGAGGTTGTTGCCGTTCCATTCTGGGAAATTATCCAACAATTGCAGACGTTGCGAATCGGGGGCAACCAATACTTCAATCCCGCTTCCATCAGCGGCGGGTGCTTGGAATCCGTTGTCCTCAACGGCAAACCCTCGTTGAGGCAATTCATCCCCTGTAGGAGGATTTAATTTGAAGGCAGCTCCATCGCTTCCAATCAATGAGTCGGTGATGGGGTTAAAACCTAAATCACCCGAAATAGCGAGAGCAGCTACCATTTCTGGGCTTGTAACAAAAGCATGCGTATTGGGATTACCATCAGCCCTTTTCGAGAAATTGCGGTTGAACGAATGCACAATCGTATTTTTCTCCTGTTTTTCTGCACCCGCTCGGTCCCACTGACCAATGCAGGGCCCGCAAGCGTTGGTGAAAATTTTGGTTCCCATTTTCTCGAAATCAGCTAAAATTCCATCCCGCTCTGCGGTGTAACGCACTTGCTCGGATCCCGGATTGATGCCGAATTCTGCTTTGGGAACAACGCCATGTGCAACGGCTTGTTGAACAATCGATGCAGCTCGCGCCAAATCTTCGTAAGATGAATTGGTGCAAGACCCAATCAATCCCCATTCTACCTTCGTTGGCCATCCGTTTTGCTCCGCCTCTTGACGCATTTTGGATACTGGAGTACCACGATCCGGCGTGAACGGACCGTTAACATGCGGTTCCAATTCTGAAAGGTTGATTTCGATCAATTGGTCGAAATAGTCTTTAGGATTCGCATACACTTCCGGGTCTCCAGTTAAATGATCGGCAATAGTATCTGCGGCTGCAACCACGTCTTTCCGTCCTGTCGCATGTAAATACCTGCGCATGGACTCGTCGTAACCGAAGGTAGAGGTGGTAGCACCAATTTCAGCGCCCATATTGCAGATAGTTCCTTTACCCGTGCACGATAGGGACTCTGCGCCATCACCGAAATACTCGACAATATAACCGGTTCCTCCTTTAACAGTTAAAATATCAGCTACTTTGAGTATGATATCTTTGGCGGATGTCCAGCCGTTAAGTTTTCCGGTCAACCGGACCCCAATCAGTTTCGGGAATTTAAGTTCCCAGGCCATACCTGCCATAACATCTACGGCGTCAGCACCCCCAACACCGATGGCGATCATCCCTAATCCTCCCGCATTCACCGTGTGCGAATCCGTTCCGATCATTAAGCCACCCGGAAACGCATAATTTTCCAAAACCACCTGATGAATGATTCCCGCACCCGGTTTCCAAAACCCAATGCCGTATTTATTCGAAATAGAGGCCAAAAAATTGAATACTTCGTTGTTTTGGTTTAAGGAATCTTGCAAGTCCTTGCTCGCTCCAACTCGTGCCTGAATAAGGTGATCCGCATGTACAGTAGACGGAACGGCAACTCGTTTTTTTCCAGCTTGCATAAACTGCAGCAGTGCCATTTGAGCCGTGGCGTCTTGCATGGCGACACGATCAGGAGCGAAATCAACATAGGACTTACCTCGTTCCAAAACGCTTTGAGCATCCCCGTCCCATAGGTGTGCGTATAGAATTTTTTCAGATAGCGTGAGGGGTTTGTTCATGACCGCTCTTGCCGCTGCAATGCGCTTGGGGTATTGGCTGTATACCCGTTGAATCATTTCTAAATCAAAAACCATGGGATAAATTTTTGTAAATCTACTATTTTTAGGCAAATCATAGTTGCTGTAGCAGCATTTTTATGGTTGGAATATGCCTAAATTTGACCTATGTTAGAACATTTAAAGATTCTTGATTTATCTTCGGTGCTTGCCGGTCCCTCGGTCACTACCTTTTTTGCGGAATTAGGCGCTGAGGTGGTTAAAGTAGAGCACCCCGTTCATCAAGACACTACTCGGTCGTGGAGAATACCAGGAGAATCCAGCGAGGTAACAAGCTATTTTTCCAGCATCAATTACAAAAAAAAGTTTCGTTCACTGGATCTTTTGAGTCCCGAAGATCGCAAGGAACTCGACCTGTTGGTAGAGCAATCGGACGTCATAGTCATGAATTTCAAAATGACAGATTATCCGAAATTTCGGCTAACCGATGAAGATTTGTGTGCGTTAAACCCGCGCTTGATTATTGCAAAAATCTCAGGCTTTGGTGATTCTTCCGAAAGGGTAGCCTACGACTTAATTCTTCAGGCAGAGACGGGGTTTATGTTTATGAATGGTGAACTTAATAGCCAGGGGCTAAAGTTGCCCTTGGCAATGGTTGATGTTCTTGCAGCTCACCAACTTAAAGAAGCCATCTTATTGGCACTTTTAAAACGTCAAAATACCGGCGAGGGTAGTGTAGTAAGCGTTTCTTTGTACGATGCTGCTATTTGTAGTTTGGTCAACCAAGCATCGGCCTATCTGATGAACGGCTTCATCCCTCAACCCAATGGTAGCCTTCATCCCAACATTGCTCCGTATGGTGAAGTGTTTACTACGAGCGACGAACAGTCCGTGGTTTTTGCGATAGGGACGCAACAACAGTTTGCGAACCTGTGCGAAATCCTAGGTTGTCCTGAATTGGCAGAGGACGATCGTTTCAACGAGAATGTCAAAAGGGTTGAAAACCGCGGTATTCTCTTTAAACTCTTACAAGGCCAGCTCGCTTTGGTGGAGGCTGCTGTTTTAGATCAAATGTCGAAAGAAAAACGGATACCCATGGGAAGAATCAAGTCCTTAGATCAGGTTTTCGCTTCGGTAGAAGCTCAGAACCTTGTCAGGGATGAATTTCAAGGCAGCACTTTCACCCGGCGCGTTTCACAAATCGCCTTCCAATGGAAATAAGGGCACCCCATACCAATGAAGAATGGGAGTCTTATTTTTCCCTTCGATATCAACTTTTACGCAAACCTTGGAATCAAATACCGGGTTCGGAAAAAGATGATCTAGAACTTTACGCAACACATCGCGCTGTATACATTCATGGTAAAGCAATAGCTGTGGGTCGTCTTGAAGAAAAAAGCCGCACTACAGGTCAAATTCGGTTTATGGCAGTTTTACAGAGTTACCAAGGTCAAGGTATTGGGAATGCTTTGTTGAAGGAATTAGAGGAGGAAGCTTGGCGCAGTGGTAAATCTCATATTGTTCTTCATGCCAGGGAAAAAGCGGTAACGTTTTATCGGAAAGCGGGTTATCAAGTGGTGCGGAAGTCCCATGTGTTATTTGGAGAAATTCAGCATTTTCTCTTGCAAAAGAGAAAGGAATAGAAAAAGCCACCCCAAAGGATGGCTTTTCGAAACAAAGAACAACGGGAATTAGAACTTGACTAAGGTTTGTACGCTTTGATTTCCATTTTGTGAAATGGTAACAAGGTACGTTCCGTTGCTCAACCCGTTCAAATCCAACGAAGTGTTGTTATTAACGCTTTGGCTAATAAAAGTTTTTCCACTTAAATCGCTTACGATTACTTCTGCATTGTCAACTCCATTGATGCTCACCAATCCATTGCTAGGATTTGGGAACAATCCAAAAGAGAATGTATTATTTTCGTTAATCCCTAAATACGACTCTAAAATCACTTTGTCCAACACATGAACAACGCCGTTGTCCGCAGGAACATCAGCCATAGTTACATTGGCATCGTTGATTTTTACACCACCTGTTAACGAAACAATCACGTCAGAACCTTCCAACGTAGTTACCGGTCCTGCCGTTAATTGCGTTGACAAAACCGTACCACCTACTACGTGATAGAGTAAAATATCCGCCAAATTAGGTAAGGCTAAAATTCCATTCAAATCGGTATTCAAAGCGGTCGCCAAATCGGTGAATGCTTGATTGGTTGGGGCAAACACGGTAAACTCTGAAAAAGGATCGGATAACGCTGGAAGCAATTCTGCGGTTACTACGGCCGTCACCAAAGTAGAAAAACCATTGTCAATCGCAACATCAGCAACCGTTTCGATTGGTAAAACTACCGCATCCAACACGTGTACCACTCCGTTATCTGCCATTATATCTACTGCGGTTACTTGCGCTTGATTCACAAATACATCGCCTGCTCCTGTTACGGTCATTTTTAAGGTATTCCCCGGAAACAATGGTTGTACAATCGCTCCATTGGTAACCGAAGACGAAGGAACTTCTATTCCAAGAACGTGGTACGTTAGAATTGCACTCAATTCAGGAAGTCCTAACAAGGCTGCAACGGGAACCCCTATTTCGTCCGCGATGTCTTGGAAAGCATCGTTTGTTGGAGCGAATACCGTTAGGTTGCTCAACGGGTTGGTTAGCGCAGGAAGTAATTCTGCAGTTACTACTGCAGTTACCAGGGTAGTAAATCCATTGTCTATGGCAATATCCGCAACAGTTTCTACCGGAAGTAACACCCCATTCGTAACATGCACCACTCCGTTCGCCGTGGTTAAATCAACGGCGGTAACTTGTGCTTGGTTGATGTACACGTTTCCAGCACCAGTAGCGGTGATTTTTAGGGTATTTATTGGACTTAAGGGTTGTACAATTGCCCCGTTCGTTACGGCCGCAGAAGGAACGGTAGTCCCTAAAACGTGGTACAACAATATATCATCCAAATTAGGCAAAGCCAATAAACCTGCAATGTTGGTTCCTAGGGCGGTGGCTAAATTGGTAAACGCTTGATCATCCGGTGCAAACACCGTTAAGGTTGCGTTCGGATTTTGCAAAGCACCTACCAAACCTTCTTGAATCAAGGCTGCCTCCAAGTAGGTATGGTTCGGACTTGGAGCAATAACGTTGTCAAACACGTTAGTTTGGGCAAAACTAGCCGAGCTAAAAAGCATACCAGCACCCATTAAAGACAAAGCGTAACATTTCATTTTTTTCATTTTGTTTAATTTTTAATTAGAAACAATAAACAACATGAAGTCCATTATGTTCATCGATGGATAAAATTAATTGGAAAGAGCCCCTTAGTCACTGCACGGTTCGAAGCCCTGAAAGCATTGTTAAATCTCATATTGTTCTTCATGCCTGAGAAAAAGCGGTAACGTTTTATCGGAAAGCGGGTTATCAAGTGGTGCGGAAGTCCCATGTGTTATTTGGAGAAATTCAGCATTTTCTCTCGCAAAAGAAAAAGGGATAGCCGTTGCCACCCCTTTTCCTAACCCTAAACCTAACGTTATTACAGTACCACGATGCGTTGTGTTCCTGCAATTCCTTCGGCATTCGCCAATCTCACAAAATACGTTCCAACACTTAATCCTTGTAGGCTGAAGGTGTTGGTTCCTTCAATGGTTTCTCGAACGAT
>VGMY01000019.1 GCA_016866255.1 Bacteroidota bacterium
TTAATCTTTCATAATTCTTATTGTTTCAACCCCTTGTTCTCCGTAGACGTTGATAAAATAAATTCCTGCCTTAAAACCGTTGAGGTTAAGCTCTGTCGAAGACAGTCCTTCTGTAGATTTAACGAACAATTCTTGACCGTTTAAATTGCTCAACGTAAGACGAGTTCCGTTCAGTCCTTTAACGGTTGAAATACCGCTGGAAGGATTCGGGAACACAGTCAATGGCTCAATCACTCCGGTAATTAACCCAGCGGTTCCAACCATAATTTTATATCCTGAAAAAGATACGGACTGGGTAACAGGGGCAGGAGGCAGTCCTGGTAATAGAGATACAAGGACTGTTGCATCAACCTCAATGGTAATGGGATAGGTTCCGGTTGTTGCCGTAGTTCCCCAAATGTTGGCACAACCATTGGCTCCACCGTTGTAGTTGCAACTTGCGATGTTGCAAGCGTAGTTATAACCTGAGGGTAATCCCTGAACACCGGTTACCGAGAAACCTTGAATGGGCGACCCCACAAATTGTCCAGAGGCATCCAATTCGGCCGTAACGGTTGATGGAACTTTGAAATTTAAGTCGGTCGAATAAGCAACATTGGCAGCTGCTGGTGGCAAATTCTGCGTTGTATCTGGCCAGACACCGTAGGTTGAATCGATAAAGTTTGCTCCCGGTACGCACGACTGTCCGAACGAAGCAAAGGCAAGAAAGCTAAAAAAAGCGAGCAGAGGTAAAGATTTTTTCATATGCATGTAATTTATAGTTCAATCAAAGATAAGAAAAAAAATACCGCTTCAAAATCTTTATTTTTGCAGGGCAATTAAAATACGAGGGGTATATGGAAGTCAAAGAATCAACGGCCAACGAAATGTTGTACAATGTGACGGTAAGTATAGAGCCGAGCCTTGAACCGGATTGGTTGCTTTGGATGCAAACAATCCATATTCCTGAGGTCTTAAAAACCCAGTGTTTTTCCCGCTGTGTGTTGTCAAAGGTCAATGGCAATGAACCCAATGAATGCACGTATTCCATTCTGTATTGGGCCAAGGATCAAGTCGCCTTGAATCATTATTTTAACACCTATGCGGAAGAACTACAACAACAGCATAAACTGCGCTACGACGGAAATTTTGTGGCGTTTCGAACTACGATGGATTTGATCAACACCATCCTTGCATGAGCGTCGCTCCCAAAAAGCATTTAGGGCAACATTTTTTAACCAACCAAGCGGTTTGTAAAAAAATCGTGGACGCCATTCCGGCCTTACCATCAAAATCGTTGGTTCTGGAAATAGGCCCTGGTAAAGGCGCTATTACCCAATTTCTACTTGAGCGAAACGACATCGATTTACATGCTTTTGAGATCGATATGGAGTCGGTTAACTACTTACACCAGGCTTTTCCTCAATTTACACAAGTTCATTTGATCGATTTTTTGAAAGCGGATTTAAGGCAATTTTTCGAAGGCCAATCGTTTTCCGTGGTCGGTAACTTTCCTTACAACATTTCTTCACAAATCGTGTTTAAATGCCTTGAAAATCGAAGGAAAATCCCATTAATTTTAGGGATGTTTCAGAAAGAGGTCGCTAAAAGAATTGCCGAGACTCCCGGAAGTAAAGAATATGGGATTTTGAGCGTTCTTGTGCAGGCATTTTACGAGGTAAAATATCTTTTTTCGGTTGAACCCGGTTCTTTTTTTCCCCCTCCAAAAGTGGTCTCAGGGGTTATCCGATGCACCCGAAACGATCGATTGGCCTTACCGTGCGATGAAGGATTGTTTGTTTCTGTGGTCAAGACGGCCTTTAACCAACGCAGAAAAACCTTGCGAAATTCGTTAAAGGCACTTACCCTTTCGCTTCCCTTGGAGCTGGCTGCTAAAAGACCGGAGCAACTATCCGTTGAAGAATACATTTATGTAACCCAATTTATCGAACAGTATGGCAAAAAATAGTTTAGACCCTTTGGTCCTGATTAAAAGTGAAAATGAAAAAGTATTCCAACAAGGGTTGGCGCTATTGGAAGAAAAGGGAAACTTGTCCCATCTGCCCGGATTGGTGGAATGCTATCTTCTTGAGTCGCCAGGGATCAAGCGAACGGCCCTCTATTCTTTTTTAGCATCCATTACTAAGAAAGGAATTCGGGAGGCCTGGATGGGATTGCTAAACCAAACCAACGATGTCGAGTATAAACGACAGATTATGAACATAATGTGGAATTCCCGATTGGACTTCAGCCCCTATTTGGTCGATTTTGTTGTGTGGTCTAAGGAGGGCGATTATCAAAATACGCTAGAGTGTCTTACCTTGATTGAACACATGGAAGGTCCGTTTAGTGAGGAACAACTTTTGGAAGCACAATGCATCGCTCAGGCCCATGTAAGCAGCATGAATTCGGAGAGCGAACAAAAGCAAACCCTGCTAAGCGAACTGTTAAAGGTTCTTGAACAACTGCCGAGCAGCGAAGATCTATTTTTGGATTAATTCGTTATTGTAATCTTGAATAATTTGTTCGTTCATTTCCGAGAAAACAGCAGGATTTGCAGCATAATAAGAAAAACTTTCCTCATACTGCCGCTTTGAAATCCGATACTTTTTGAAAATGCCTGATAAGGTTTTATCCAAGGGATCCAGGTATAAGTTCGGCGAGCCGAACGATTTTTGATAGTGCATTTCTGCCAAGTAAACTTCCCCCATAATCTTAACCATTTTATTTTTTTCGATAACGGAGAAGGACGAACTTGAGTGGCATGAAAAAAACATACCGCCGAATGTTAACAGGAGCATATGCACAATTTGGCGAGTCATAAGGGCATACGTTTCATTTTCCAAACGCCCAACAAGGCCTCCTTGAAAATTCCCGAACTCATTTTAGATTCTCCGTGAAGACGGTCTTTGAACGTGATGGGGACTTCAATAACGCGGTATTGTTGCTTAATGACAGCGTACTTCATGCATATTTGAAAAGCATACCCCTTAAAATTAATAAGGTCCAGCGCAAGGCTTTCAAGCGCCTTTCTTCGGTAGCACTTAAAGCCCGCGGTTGAATCCTTAATGTTTATCCAAAGGATGATGCGTACATACAGGTTGGCAAAAAAGGACAACAACCATCGGCTCAAGGGCCAATTTTCAATTTTTCCCCCCTTACAATAGCGCGACCCAATAGCTAAGTCGTAGCCATCAACGCACATTTTTTTTAAGCGATTAATGTCTTTCGGATCGTGAGAAAAATCGGAGTCCATTTCAAAAATAAAGGCATAATTGCGCTCGAGGGCCCATTTGAATCCTTCAATATATGCGGTGCCTAGACCAAGCTTGCCGTTTCGGCAAATAAGAAATACGCGCCCCGGAAATTTTTGCATCATGTGGGCTATTTCCGATTGCGTTCCATCCGGCGAGGCGTCATCAACAAACAACACATGTAAATGGGGATCCTGAAGTAATACCGCCTCGGTGATAGGAGCAATATTCTCCAATTCATTGTAAGTCGGAATAATGATGAGCGTATCGGTCATAGATATTGAGAACAACGAAATTAGACAAATAGCGGCATTTCTTAAAATTATTTCCGTAATGTACAGTGCGAGTTGGGGGGAAACCCAACATGACGCGTTGGCCCCAAATAAATCTGCGTATATTTGCACTTTCAAACAGGACCATGGCAATTACAGCAATTTTAATCAAGGCAGCCCAACTCATTCTTTCTTTGGCATTCCTTGTTGCAATTCATGAACTTGGCCACTTCATCCCTGCCCGTTTATTTAACACCAAAGTGGAGCGGTTTTATCTTTTTTTCAATCCTTGGTTCTCCATTTTTCGATTCAAAAACGTCAACGGCAAAAAAAAATTTTCTTGGTTTTCGAAGAAAGCACCAGACGATTGGGACGCGGATGATCATACAACCGAATGGGGTATAGGATGGTTGCCTCTCGGGGGATACGTCAAAATTGCGGGCATGATTGATGAGTCATTGGACAAAGAGCAGATGGCTCAGGCCCCAAAACCGTATGAATTTAGGACTAAAAAAGTTTGGCAACGCTTGGTGATTATGGTTGGTGGGGTTACGGTAAATTTGGTGGGGGGCTTTATGATTTATAGCGCAATAGCATGGACTTGGGGAGGATATGAAATGGATATAGATAAATTGGAAAATGGAATGGCAATCCACCCTTACCTCGAGCAATACGATTTGCGTTCCGGAGATAACATTATCGCATTAGATGGGAAAAGGATTTCAGCCTTGGAGGACATCAATCGGGGGATTTTTCTACGAAACAAAACCCACGTGACCTTACTTCGTAACGGAAAAAAAATAACTCGAAAACTACCTGAGGAAATTGATCAAGAATTGTTTGAAAACGGGGTATTGGGTGTTGCTTCGTTTAGGGCGTTTTCGGCAAAGGTCGACTCGATTATTCCAAAAAGCCTTGCGGAAAAAGCGGGATTGCAAGCCGGAGACAGCATTTTAACCATTGGCAATAGAACCATTCGATATTTTGATGATATCCAGAGCAGCTTGTATGATGCGAGGGGAGAGGTAACAGCTATCGAGGTTTTAAGAGCAGAAGACACCTTATTGTTAGCGGCAAAGGTAAGTAAGGAAGGAACCATCGGGTTTATGGCATCGAATACTCCTACAGCGGATACCAATGCTTTAAGGAAAGTGAGTTATGGATTTTTAGGTGGACTGAAAAAAGGGATTGTTGGGGGAAGCCAAATGTTGCGCGATTACGTTGCGCAATTCAAATTTGTTTTCACCAAAAAAGGGGCGACTTCCGTTGGAGGATTCACGCGAATTGGCGACATGTTTGCCGCAGTTTGGGATTGGAAGATTTTTTGGTTGAATACGGCGTTTTTATCGTTTGCTCTTGCTTTTATGAACATCCTTCCCATTCCCGCCTTGGATGGTGGCCACGTGGTCTTCTTGCTTTATGAATGGATCACGGGAAAAGAGGCCCCGCAAAAGATTTTGGAATATGCTCAATATGTCGGTTTTTTCTTATTGCTATCCCTGATGATTTATGCCAACGGGAACGATCTCGTTCAATTAGTTTTCAAGTAGTTTCATTTTGCTTTGAATGTTCAGGGCAATGAGCCTGGCCCTTTCCTTGGCAAGAAGGGTTGTGGGACCCTCAAAATGCTCTTCCAAGGTTTGAAAGAACAAGGTTAACCACAGATCAAAAGAAGTCTTAGTGAGGGGTAGCCTGAGGTGTTTTTCGGTTACATTGGTCGTGTATCCCTGTTCGCCTAGCAGGATAAATCGCCAAAACTGTTCTATTCTAGAACGATGCTGGTTCCCATCAAGGCCCTCAAAAAAAAGGGATAACTCTTTATTTTTCATCACTTTTTCGTAGAAAGACGTTACCAAAAGGGCAACATCTTCATCGGTTTCAATATCTTTTTTCATGGTTAAAATTAGAAAAACGCGCGCAACTCCATCCCCCCGTTGTGGATAACGCCCCGGTTGGCAGGTTTTCTGCCGCTATATTGTAAGTTTACTTGTAGGTTTTTGGAAACATTTCGTTGCCAAAGCACCGACCATGTGAAATTTGATCCGGGCTGAAGGGTTTCTAACATTTCGAAAACAACGGCTCCTTGATTGATTCCCACGTATTTGAGGTTCAAATATTTGATGTCCAGTTGCAGGCTGCCTTTCTGCGCCGTGTTGTACTTGACTCCCGCGCTCAATTCTTTTCCTTGCAGTTCGGAAACCCCATAAACGGGATTGTTCCGTTTATCATTTAATTTAACCTCGCCATAAATTCGGTACGAGGTGGTAGGTTGGTAGGCAAGTTCAATCAAGCCTTGCCGGTAAGAAATTTGGTAATTTCTTCCGGTAGTATAATCAACTTCCGAGCTTTTTAGGCCTGATTGAATTTCAGTTTTCACTGACAGTGACGGAAGGATATTCCAACGTGCCAAAATCGAATGAAAAGTAACCGACTTACCATCGAAGCCCGTTGCTAAAAGGGTTTTATTTAGGGCCTTATTAAATTCATAATGTGCATTAAATTTTGAGGAGGTTCTCAAAAGAAATAGCGTGTTTCGTAGCGAATAGGTGGATGAAATCAAATCTGCATTGCTGATTTCTGCACGTAAGGGGTTGAGCAACTCTTCCATTTTCCAATCGTTAAATTTACGAGCCGAACGCAGGCGAAATTGGTTTGAAAGCAATGAAAGAACCTTGAGAATTCCGGTCTTTTTATTCCAAATTAACTCTGGACGCCAAAAAAGGCTTTGATTAAATTCCGTGCCAAAGGTCTTTTGGTATTCGTCGCTTGGTGTAAATACGCGGATGTAGTTAGCTTGATCGACATAGGCGGCTAATTCAAATTCATTTAAATCTTTCACGCCGTCGTTGTTGTAGTCAATCCATGTGTGCGTTCCTTGACCTGCATTAACCTCGAGGTAGATAAAGGTTCGTTTCTGCTCAAGTCCTGTGTTCAACTCATAGTAACTGTTCAACACCAATGCGCCTTTGAAACTTCGGCCGCTATACTCCAACCTCCCAACAAGGGATTGATCCGGAGTGAGTTTCAGGAGTGCCGTATCAATGGGGGTTAATTTTCTCCACGCGATGGTGGAAAGAAAACGGTTTCCTTTCTTTGTTTCTACCACAGTTTCTCCGCCAAGGGAGGTTCCTCGGGCCGCTGTTGCGATCCCTAAAACGGTGGGCTTATAGTCTAACCGATCTCGGAGAAATAAGCGCAACTTATTTTTAGAACTGTCGGCATTTTCGAAGTAAAATTGATAATCGAAAAATCCATAGCTTGATGAATTTCCGCCAGTTAAGGTATCTCGTAAGTTGAGTTCCTGATCGTCTTTGAATCCGATTAACAATTTTTTTCCCCGGAACTCGATGTTTGCGCGATGCCTTATAAACGTATTCTGTTTTCCTCTTAAGGAATTTAAAGCGCTCGCATCCCAATCAGCGCGCAAACGGGTTCCTTTTAAGGAACCCTCAGAAAATAATCTTTGGGCTTGGTAGTTGTTGCCAATGTTAAAATGCTGGCCCCTTAGCGAAACCGTTCCAATTTTTTCATGTTGACACACGTGCTGAGCGACAGCAAACCATTGGTTTCCCGTAAAGGGAAGCCCACGCACGTTCCAATCCCTGTCGAATTCTACTTTTCTATAGGGTTCAATAGCGCTAAACGTTGCGCTCAAAAATTCCAACTCTCCACTGCTTTTGTTGATCCAACCCTTTGATGTTTCGTTCCATTGTCGCCCGATTTTTGTCAAGCTTCCAATTCCCCAATCATTCCCCAAGTCTTTTTTAGAAAAAAGATTAGTGGCGTTTTCTGAACCCGAAATTTCTTGAACTAAGGTGAATTTTTGGCCAATTTTCTGTTCAATTCCAACGGTAATCATGCTCCTTCGTTTTGGCGTAATGATGCGTTGTAAGGGGGCATAATCCCCTTGCGGTTGATTTCCTACCGGTTCAACCCATCGGTAAACAGGGCCAAAAGCAGTCGTTTTGTCAAGCACATAGTTCCCTTTGAAAGCACCCACCTTTGTAAAAGTAGCGCGGTAGCGGGCAGAATCGGGATGCACGGTAAAAACCAGGATGGAGTCAAAACCAAGGGAATCGATCAGTTTGTATAAATTTTGGTTAGCAAAATATCCGACAGAATCAAGCGTGTTAAGGGTTGCCAGCGACAGGCTGTCCCCAACTTGTGATAAGGTGGTTTTGTTTGCTGAAGTTAGGCTCAGTTGCAAAGGTTGATTTTTAAGGTCTTGTTCGCGGTAATAATTGAGGTATACCCATGTGTTTTCAGTTTTATAAGTTATGCTTTGTTGCAATAAAGAACGCGTGTAGGATTGATCTGAATATTGGAATTCGGCAACGATTCTCACGTCTTTTGTGATGAGATTTTTGGGGGTGAAAACAAGTTCGGAGGTGTTGTAATCAATCGTGTAGTCAAATTCCTGACCTCGAACCAACAAGCGGCCATCGAGGAAGATTTTTTCGGTCCCTGACAACACGATTATGAACGGTTCGTTTTCGGCACCTCGCAAACGATAGGGACCTTGATTGTTTTCTACTCCTGAAATTATTTGACGTTGAAATTTGCCTTTTGATAATCCGGCGCTTGTTTGAAAGTAAACAACTCCTTTTCCGAAAGTTGTTTGGTATTGATGGGTGATCCCTTGACCCCGTTTTCTGTAATTGAGAAAATATCCTTGAGGTTTGGCCAGCCAAAAATCTCCGGCCACAAACTTCAGTTTTTCGTTGTAAAGCTGAATGAAGACCTGATCGAACTCTTGCAGCCGATTGGTATTGCCTTCGGGCTGAATGGGAATATTGGCATCGGATATGGAAGCTAAAATATTTAAGCGGTCATTCAATTTACCGTTGAGTTCTAGGTTGAGGGTTGAATTGATCCCTAGGTTTTGTTGGTTCCCAAAACTAATGCCTCGTGATACGCTTCCTTTTTTGGCAATTTCACTGCTGCCAAAGAAATTGTTGAAGTCCGTATTGTCAGCTTGAAGTTGAAAATTATTGGATTGCCCGCGTTGTTGAATGCTTGAAACGTCGAATTTTTGATAGGAGGGGGTTAACTTTTGGTTAATTCTCACATAGGTGATTCGTAAAGTGTCAAAGGTAGGTGCATAGAATTTCAGCGTGCTTGTCACATAATCAAACGCATAGTTTTCGCGCGGGACTTCAACCTCTTTTAAGTAACAATTGAGGCTTCCTGGCAAGATTGATAGCGAATCGATCACTTGTTCTTTCCCGTTAAGCAAGATGATTTTATCAACTGTTGGCGTGTTCTTTTGAGAATACGCGAAGGCCCAACAGCAGAAAAACCCAATAATAAAGACCTTTGAAGCCATCTTTTACGAAAATACGGATTGTTGACTAACCGACTATACCTATCTTGCGGTCAAAACGCTTAATATGTCCACGGTTTATTTTATGGTAATAACGTCCTTTTTCTGTTCATCGTTTGCGCTTGCTCAAAAACCTTTTGTTGCGTTTTTAACGCAAGAGAGAACGCTATGGGGGGAAGCAGCGCTAATCGACGATTTTGATGGCAACGAAATCAACGCGAATTTATGGTACAATTACTATCCTTGGGGCGGGGTTTCTTTGGATGCACGAACGTACACAGATCCGCGATTATGTGAACAAAAAGATGGATTATTAGTCCTTTCGGTGGATACTGTCACAGAGCGACGGCAATTTCCTGATTGGATGATTGATACGGCCAAGGTGAGGTCCTTGGGAATGGACGTCGCAGACGGAAAAATTCCCATCGAACGCCTTACCTCTGCTTTGTGGAGTAAACAAACGTTCAAATACGGTTTTTTCGAGTGCCGATGTTGGCTTCCTGCCGGCAAAGGTTATTGGCCAGCCTTTTGGATGTACGGAGGTAAACCGAACGAAGAACTTGATTTTATTGAGGCTAAAGGGGAGCGATTAAAATCGTACCACGTCGACGTTCATTGCCCTAACCGTTGTGACAGGGTTCGCCGTTGGGGTATTTTGGATCAGCCTTTTGGACATTGGGTAAAGGTTGGTAGCCTCACCGGAAAATGGATTACCGTTGCGGGCCTCTGGACTCCTGCCGGGGTTGTCTTTTATTTTAACGACGAAGTTGTAGCTCAGCATGAAGCCTCCTTTGATACGGAAATGAATTTGATTGCCAACTTTTCATTGGCCATGGATCGGGGCCCATTTTCTCCCGGACCCAACAGAAAAACAGCATTTCCTCAATCTTTTTACCTTGACTTTATCCGAAGCTGGTCGATTCCAGGCGTAAATGAAATGGTATCCATGAGGGCGTTAAAAGAGGGAACTTATCTTCGTTGCTTGCCGAAAAGCAATAACCGCTTTCAATTTGAATTTAGCGGCAAGATGGTCAAAACGCATAGGGCTTGGGTTGAAAAGGACGACAACCCCTTTATTGAACTTGATCTAACCTCTCGCCTACAGCTCTTAGATTATACGTATTGGCCTTCGGGAATTTACACGTTAAGCATTAAAAACGGCGAAAACGTATCCGAACACCTGTTAATTACGATTCCTTAGGTTTTCGAATTTTTATTTCAAAAAGCGAGGGCCAATATTTACCTGTGATGTAAATTTTTTTCGTTTGCGAATTGTAAGCAATTCCGTTAAGTACTTCCCCGTTTCCCCGGCCTTCTTTTACGATGTTTGTAGCATCGATGGTTGCCATCACCCTGCCGGTGGAGGGGTCAATTACAGCAAGAAGGTTACTCATCCAAATGTTTGCGTAAAGTAAGCCATCGATATATTCTAATTCATTTAAATAATTTACAGGTCCTTGGTGGGTGAAAACAGAGAGCGTTTTATCCACCGCAAAGGTTTTAGGGTTACGGAAGTAAATTTTCTCGGATCCGTCTGACATAATCAACGAACGGCTGTCGTGAGTCAAGCCCCACCCCTCACCCGAATAGGTGTAAGAGCGCAGCGGTATTAGGGAAGCGGCATTATAGACAAAACAAGAGTCGTTTTTCCAGGTTATTTGGAAAAGTTCCCCCTCAAACACCGTGATGCCTTCACCAAAGATCGGGGCGGGTTTGATCCTTCTTCTTAAAATTTTTCCGGTGGTAAATGCTACTTCAGCGACCATGCTCGCACCCAAGCTTTGAGGATCTCCCGTTCCTTCAAACAATTTTCCGTTAAAAAAACTTAAGCCCTGCGTGAAAGAAGAATCGTTGTGCGGATAGCGGTTTACAACTTCAATCGACCAATTTTCAGGTTGTAAATCCGAGACCACAAATAATACGCGTTCGTCTTCGCTGGTTAGTCCGTCTGCGCCAATTGAAATCACTCTGAGCCGATATGATCCCAAGGAAAATCCTTTTAGGGGGAGGTTAATGGAAAGAATTCCACTGGGTTTGGTCTTCTCAAAAACCAGGCTGTCGTTAATGTACAAAGAGACCTTTTGTTGTTGTGGTCTGACCTTAATTTGATGCAGGAGAGGTTGACCAAAAGGCACGAAAACATTTCCTTGGGAAGGAAAATAAGCTCCGGGGCCTGCGGTTTGCATCGGATCGCCTTCAGAGGTAACACTTCGATACACAAAAGCTACAACTATTAATGCCAAAAATCCTAGAATGATAAAAGCGCGTTTATTGGCCATAATCCTTGGTTAAAAGTTCACAAGTTATTTGCTCGTGCGATGCAGACAGTTGTACTTCTCCGTGGTGCAATAAAATGATTTGAGGCGATTGATGCGTAATTTGGTAGCGCACAGAAATCTCATTGGAAAGTTCGCGGTGGTTTAGCAGGTCTAACACCCAGCAGTCGGCTTCAGCATCGCACTGGGTTAAATTTCTTAAAGCCATGGAAGAAATAATGCAGCGCGTCGAGTGTTTAAGGATAATTTGCCTTCTTTTTTCGCTGCGCTTTTCGATATCTTCGAGGGAAATCGAAGGGGAAAAATCAAAAAAATCCATGTAACTAAAGGTGAAATTGTTGTAAAAAGCGCAAGTCGTTTTCTGAATAGAGCCTCAAGTCATTGATGCGATATTTAAGTTGTGCAATACGTTCAACCCCCATTCCGAAAGCAAAACCCGTATATCGTTCCGCGTCGATGCCGCATGCATTAAGCACGTTGGGGTCAACCATTCCACAACCAAGGATTTCGAGCCACCCTGTATGCTTACAAACAGCGCAGCCATGGCCATGACAAAGGGTACACGAAACATCCACTTCGGCACTGGGTTCGGTAAAAGGAAAGTAAGAGGGGCGCATTCGCACCTTAACTTCTGACCCAAAGAGCGTTTTTGCAAAATAATCGAGGGTTTGTTTAAGGTCTGCCATGGTTACTTGTTCGTCAATGTAGAGTCCTTCGATTTGGTGAAAGAAACAGTGCGCTCTTGCTGAAACAGCTTCATTTCGATAAACGCGTCCGGCAGATACAGTTCTGATTGGAGGAGCATTAGACTCCATAATTCTTACCTGAACTGAACTGGTGTGAGTTCGCAGCGAAAAATCGTTAAATGGAGCTTCGAGAAAAAAAGTATCCTGCATATCGCGCGCCGGATGGTCTGGGGGAAAATTGAGGGCAGAAAAATTATGCCAATCATCCTCGATTTCAGGCCCCTCAGATTGCGTAAACCCTACTTTTTCAAAAATTTCAACAATCTCCTGAGTCACCCATCGTAAAGGGTGCAGCGTTCCAGCCCGCTCGGTACTTGGGGGTTTTGTTAAATCCTCGCACCGATTAACGGTATTGTCAGAGCTTTGGATATTTTGGGCGGCGGTTGCGCGCTCTTCTATTTCTTGTTTAAGTTGATTCAGGGCAAAACCAATTTCCCGTTTTTCTTCGTTAGTAACCGACTTGAATTCTTGATAAAGGTCCTTTAAAATGCCCTTGGATCCCAAATAACGCAGGCGAAAATCCGCGGCACTCGATGGAGTATTTAAAATTTCATGAGCCATTTCGAGGCGGATGCGTTCAATTTTTTTTAACATTGGTGTAACTTTTCGGTGCGCGCAATTGTTTATTTGCCGGATAACAAATTTAAGATTTTCCGTCGAATGACGCATGAAGAAACGGAATTTCAAAGAGGAGGTGGAAGCTTGTTTTTTCAAGCAGAAAAAAAGTATTACTTTTGAATAACTTTTATAGAATTACGTTAATTATCACGAATATGAAAAACGCAGTTTATGTGCTTTTAGGATTGGTTTTACTGGGAGCAATGAGTTCTTGTGAATCCAAGGACCCTGCAATTTTGAAGGTTTTTGTCCGGTCGTCTTCGAATCAATTGATGAGCGGAGCTAAAGTTGTGGTTATTGGAGATCAACAAAGCAATCCACCAACAGGAGCGTTTGTCGATACCAGCTACACCAATACATCGGGATTCACTGCGGTGGATATGGACCAATATTTTGATCTTTCAGGACCGGACAATACAACAGGTTATTTTGATATTGTAGTTAAGCATAACAACAAAATCGGCACGGGCTATACGCGCTGTAGAGTTCATACCACTGCTGTAGAAACCATTTTTTTACCAAACTAATTTATCGATGAAAAATTCTTGCCTTCTGTTCTCATTTGCCGTTTTATTTTTTGGAGTGGCATCCTGTGTTAAAAAAGAAGATACAATTGCCAAAATTGAGGTTCGAGATGAAAACAATGATCTTGTCGAGGAGGCCATGGTGGTTCTGCACGGAACCTCCACGTGCAATTGCCCATCGCAAGTGGTTGTTTATGATACTGCCTACACGAATGCAGCGGGCATTGCCACCTTCAATTACAATGAAATTTATCAGTTAGGTCAGGCGGGAGTTGCGGTGCTGGATATCGAAGCGTATAAAGGAAATCGTCAAGGTCAAGGCATCATTAAAATCGAAGCGGAAAAGACCAACGAGGAAACGGTAATTATTCAGCCGTAGTTTAAGCACTTATTCTCAACGGAAGGCTAAAATCATCGTTTAGTTCATGAATTGGAATTGGACAAAGGTCTTTGCCTTCGAAGTTAATATGATAGTACGTCCCTAAGGAAGTTTGTTCTTCCTCCATCATTTCATAAAACTCATCGCTGTTCAGTTTTTTACTGATGTTGTTCAGCAGCCTGTTCAGTTGACGGAAATTTAGGTGTATCTTGGTATTCAAAGCGAGGTGACCAACGTTCAATATCCCGCAACAGGTTACATTTTTTGATTCTGAAGAAAAAGCAATTTCTTGAATTAGGAATGTTTTCATCGTGTTTTTTGACAAAATTGTCATATCATGAACGTAATTGATTTACGTTCTATTTTTTTTTCTCCTTTTTCATTTAGTTATCTTTGTGCGATGGCGAAACAACAGCAGATGTCTTTTATGCAACACCTCGATGAATTACGCTGGAGGCTTGTTCGTATTGCTTTGGCAATAATTGCGGTTGGGATTTTTATTTGGTTTTTTCAAGAGTGGATCATGAATCACTTATTCTTATCGCTCAAAAGCAAGGATTTTATTTCGTTTAGGCTGATGTGCGATTATTTGGGCATTTGCGTAGAGGATACTCCGGTCAAAATGCAAAGTATGACCATGTCGGGTCAGTTTAATTATGCCATGACCATGTGCATAATGGGGGGCTTGATTGTGTCTTCGCCGTATATTTTTTATCAAATTTGGGCTTTTGTAAAACCAGGGCTGAAGCAACATGAACTTAAAGCCGCCAGAGGATTGGTTTTTTACGTCAGTTTATGTTTTTTTTGCGGAATTTTATTCGGATATTTTGTTGTGGCTCCGCTTACTGTTCAATTCTTCTCTTCGTTTCAAATCACCAAGTCAATAGAGAATAACTTCACCATCAGCTCTTACATGGGCACAATAATTTCGACTGTTTTTTATACTGGAGTATTATTTTTATTACCCATTGCCAGTTTTATCCTCACTAAAATCGGACTTATTGATGCTTCTTTTTTGAAAAAATATCGGCGGCATGCGATTGTAGTGATTCTGATTCTTTCAGCGGTTATCACGCCTCCTGATATTCTGTCTCAAATAGTAGTTTCCATTCCAATCATAGGCCTTTACGAGACGGCCATTCTTATTGCCAAAAGGGTGTCCAAAAAAAACGAAATTGAATCATAAGGTTGCGCATCATTTTTCGACTGCAGCGTAATATCAACAGCAAAAGCCTTAAAAAGCACAGCCAAGGGTTAGGTAAATTCCTCGGCCTAATTCGTTGTTTAAGGCATAATCCAGTCGCGCCCAAACATCTTTTTTAGGGAACAGTAAATAATGTAATCCAACTCCACCAGCATATTTTAGGTGGCGAACAGTAATGGATTCTACCTTGTTATACACCCCGCCTAAACCAGCGAAAACAGCCAGTCCAAATTTTTTTGAAAACTTTAGTGGTAACATTCTATACTCGGTTTGTATGCTTAGGCAATTTTTATCCCTGTAGCGGCCTAAATAATAACCTCGCATAATCATCTCTCCCCCCAACAATGAATATTGATTGAATGGAGCATCCCCGAAGGTGAATTGACCTGCATACTGAAAGGCCAACACATTTCTATTTCGAAGAGGAAAAAAATATCGAAAGTCTGTAAAAAGGCTGCTGAAATTATTGATACTCCCCAGGCTTTTCCGATAATTGAGAACGGCTGTTTCAAAAAATACGCCTTTACGGACATTTAGAACATTATGTCGAGTATCGTAAAGAAAGCCCAAACCTACGCCTAAATTATTGGATCCGTTTTTGCCTAATGGGTTGAGTAAAGCGGTATTGTTGGTGAAAGATTGGAATGATACGCGACTTAAATGTTGAAAATCCAGCTCTAATCCCAAATAAAAGGGACCCCAAACATTGCGAAGAAATCGCTCTCTGAAGTTAAAGGTAAAGCCCTCAATTAACGCTATTTTGTTTTTGGGGCTCTTGTAACCGATTCCATGATAAGCAAGCGGAAAACTTTGGATTTTTAATAAACCCAAAAAGAACCATCGATTTTTATTTGAAAAGATTGCCTGATCGATCAATAATCCGTACTGTTTTAATAAGGTGGCAAAACCAAAAGCGCGTATTTCGCTGAGGCGATTATTGGTATCCCTTTTTGCGAATCCTACAACGACATTAGCCGCCCCAAATCCTAATTTAGTTTCCGGAGCGTAATTAATACTTGGACAAAAAAGATTTTGAGGTTTTTCTTTAGCGGTCGTATCACGGGTAAATTTATTCACGTATCTGACCATGAAATTGGGCTTTTTTTCTTGACCGATTATGCCAAGGCTTATGCCCATGAAAAGTAAAAAGAGCGTTCTTTTATGCATTTAATTAAGCACAAGTATAACTAAATTTTCTTTTGGGCTTTTGTAAAACCAGGGCTGAAGCAACATGAACTTAAAGCCGCCAGAGGATTGGTTTTTTACGTCAGTTTATGTTTTTTTTGCCGAATTTTATTCGGATATTTTGTTGTGGCTCCGCTTACTGTTCAATTCTTCTCTTCGTTTCAAATCTCCAAGTCAATAGAGAATAACTTCACCATCAGCTCTTACATGGGCACAATAATTTCGACTGTTTTTTATACTGGAGTATTATTTTTATTACCCATTGCCAGTTTTATCCTCACTAAAATCGGAATTATCGATGCTTCTTTTTTGAAAAAATATCGGCGGCATGCGATTGTAGTGATTCTGATTCTTTCAGCGGTTATCACGCCTCCTGATATTCTGTCTCAAATAGTAGTTTCCATTCCAATCATAGGCCTTTACGAGACGGCCATTCTTATTGCCAAAAGGGTGTCCAAAAAAAACGAAATTGAATCATAAGGTTGCGCATCATTTTTCGACTG
Organism: Bacteroidota bacterium; assembly: GCA_016866255.1. GTDB lineage: Bacteria > Bacteroidota > Bacteroidia > Flavobacteriales_D > Crocinitomicaceae > UBA952. Next base: position 16,264 of record VGMY01000019.1, read on the forward strand.
CAGCGTAATATCAACAGCAAAAGCCTTAAAAAGCACAGCCAATATACAGGTAAATCCCTCCCCCGCCTTCGTTGTTTATTGCAAAGTCCAAGCGTGTCCAAACATCTTTCCCCGGAAACAGTAAGTAATGCAAACCTGCGCCGCTAGCGTATTTTAGGTATTTGGGAGTAACATCGATTACCTTATCGTATACTCCTCCTAGGGAGGCAAAAATGGCTAACCCAAATTTTTTGGCAAAATTTAAGGGCAACATTCTATATTCCGCTTGTATGCTAAGGTAATTTTTATCCCGGAAACGCCCCAAATAGTAACCGCGCATCATCATTTCACCACCCATGAGCGCTAACTGACTAAACGGGGCATTGCCAAGGGTAAATTGGCCGATCGCTTGTAGTGCGATTACATTTCTTTTGCGAACAGGATAAAAAAACCGCAGATCGCTAAAAACGGAACTAAAATTGTTGATGCCTCCAAAGGTTTTGGGATAATTGAGATAGGCCATTTCAACAAATAAACCTTTGCGAACATTCAGCACATTGTGCCGCGTGTCGTATAAAAGACCTATGCCAGCGCCGAAATTATGATATCCGGTGTAACCTGTTGGATGAAGCACGCTCACATCGTTGGTGTTCGCTTTAAAATGGACTCCGCTTAATTGCTGATAATCCAATTCCAACCCCATGTATAAGTTCCCGAAGATTTTGTGAAGAAATCGTTCTCTCCAATTGAACGTAAACGCTTCAACAATGGCTATTTTTTCTTTTGGGCTGTTGTAACCTATCCCATGATAGGCAAGCGGAAAACTTTGCATTTTCAATAAGCCGAGGATGAACCAACGATTCTTGTGCGAGTAGAACGCGTGGTCCAGCAAGAACCCGTATTGCTTAAGGGAGGTTATAAAAGAAAAAGTACGTAATTCACTCAAGCGATTATTGGTGTCCTTTTTTGCGTATCCAATTAAAACAGTGCTGAAACCAAATTCCCATTTAGTTTCTGGAGTGTACGAAATGGTGGGGTAAATAAGATTCTGAGGCCTTGATTTTTCGGTAGTATCACTGGTAAATTTACGAAGGTACCTTTTCACAAAATTAGGGTTCCCTTGTTGCGATAATGAGGCAAGATGAGCCAACAGAATAAAAACGGAAAAGATAAGGGCTCTCAGCACCCACAAAAATAGAAATTTATCTAAATTTTCCTCCAATTTTAATACTTTCGTTGAATGAAACTGCACACGCAATTAATTGAGAAAACGTATCGCGGAAGAAAAGTAGTTAATGGCGTTTCTATCGAAGTTGATCAGGGCGAAATTGTGGGGTTGCTTGGGCCCAATGGTGCAGGAAAAACCACTTCGTTTTACATGATAGTTGGTTTAGTTCGACCCGACACTGGGAGGGTTTACTTAGATGCGCAAGAAATAACGCGCCTCCCCATGTACAAGCGTGCTCAATTAGGCATTGGTTACTTACCCCAGGAAGTGTCCGTATTTCGAAAATTGAGTGTTGAAGATAATATTTTAGCAATTTTGGAAATGACGCCGCTAAGTCAACACGAGCGAGTTAAAAAGCTCGAATTATTAATCGATGAATTGTCTTTGTCAAAAGTCAGAAAAACGCTTGGAAATCGCCTTTCAGGCGGTGAGAAGCGAAGGACAGAAATAGCTCGAGCCCTGGCTACAGACCCTAAGTTTGTTTTGTTAGACGAACCTTTTGCCGGCGTTGACCCTATAGCTGTCGAAGATATTCAGTCAATTATTGCCAGCCTTAAAAAACGCAATATTGGCGTATTAATTACCGACCACAACGTTCAAGAGACCTTATCCATTACCGATCGAGCCTATCTGTTATTTGAGGGAAAAATATTAAAAAGCGGTACAGCGGAAGATCTGGCTGGCGACGAGCAGGTTCGAAAAGTTTATTTAGGACAAAACTTTGTCCTGCGCAAATAATTCATCGAAGCAACCTGACCGAACCGGTGATGAATTGCCATGCGCTAGGATGTTCACAGCCCCTGTATCGAAGGGTATAGGCATAAACGCCATCGGGAGAATCAATCCCCCGGTATGTTCCGTCCCACCCTTGTTCAAGATGATCGGTAAAATATACGGTTTGCCCCCAACGGTTGTAAATGTGAAAATCCCATTCGTAGATTTCATAAGAACAAACGGGTAAAAACGCATCGTTCTTTCCGTCCTTGTCAGGGATGAAGGTGTTGGGGATATAAATGGAGAAGGGAAGCACCGTGAGGGTTTGACGAATAGAATCCGTACAACCGTATTGGTTAGCAACGATTAATTGCGGATAATCGTTTCCTACATTGACATACTCGTGGGTAAAATTCGGTTCTTGAGATACAAATCCATTTTGGTCGTAAATGTACCAATATGAGGTTGCCCCGGAGGATTCATTGGTGAAAGTGACTTGGTTATCACAAATATTTACCTCTTGAGGACTAACGCTGAACATTGCTGTGGGAGAAGGATTTACATTGATGATATCTTGTTGCAGTAAATAAAGGGTATCAACACACCCGAGTAAAGTGATTACGGTTAACCCAACACTGTAATTTCCAACTTGGTAATAGGTGTGAAATCCGTTGTAACTGCTGGCAGTTGTTCCATCTCCGAAATCCCATAAATAGTGGGTTGGGCCGTCCGTGACCGAGGTGTTTATAAATACCGCCGGGTATGGAGTGCATTGCAAGCCTGGAATCATGCTGAATCCAATTTCCGGTTGGGCGTAAACATAAACTTGGCTTTGTAAGGAATCCATGCAGTTGTCAAATGAACCATATAGGGTAATAGGTTGAATTCCGGGATTTAAAAACGCAACGCCGAGCACGTCAATTGAATTGGCGGTTGAGGGATTTCCGTGGGGCCCAAAGTCCCACCAATAGGTGGTATTAGGCGGGCCGCTAACTGTTGCGTCAAAATTGTAAAGGCCGCCATTAATGCAGAGTGAATCATTATTCGTAAAGGCTAAAATCAGGGGTTCATTGATCGTCACAGTAAGTGTATCGGCGTCGTTGCAATTGATTCCCGAGGATACGCTGAGTACGACTAGGTAGGTCCCCGCAGAGGAATAGGTATAGGTTGGCGCAAACAAATTGCTCGTATCGCTGTTGGTTCCTTGTACACCAAAATCCCAATGCGTAAACGCCGCATTGGTGGAAGAATTTCCAAAGCTCGCCGTTAAACCTAAACAATTCAAATTCGGAGGCACTGAAGCACTGGCCAGTGGAACATCAAAAAGGTAAACGGAATCCGTGTAGGAAGTTGTGCAATCGCCGTTGTTCCCATTTAAGGTTACCTCGTGAAATCCCGGAGCGTTAAAAGAGATGTTATTTGCGGTTAGACCGTTCGCGGTGTTTACATTCGCCGCGTTACTGAATGCCCAGCTGTAGGTCCCGATCCCCGGGGGGGAACTACTTATTCCGGTAAAGTTGAAGGCGTTTCCAACCACACACAGAGAGTCGGCACTCGTCCAATAAACGGAAAAGGGGTTGTTTACGATCACGGTCATAAAAGCGGTATCCGTACAGGCCTGACCGGGGTTGACAATGAGCGAAGCGGTATAGGTTCCGGGGGCGGGATAGGTGAAACTGGGTTGAAAAGAGGTACTTACGTCGGAATTGGTTCCTGCAACGCCAAAATCCCACGCATAGGAACTGCCTCCGTAGGAGTTATTTACAAAATTAACCGTAAGTCCTTGGCAATAGGAAACGAAGGTGGGAAGTTGTTCTTGAGTTGGTAAAAGAGCTTGAAGGGTGATGTTGCAATTGAAAATGCGGAACAAAAAATCACGAACGGTTGAGCCAATCACCACCCCGTTTCTGGTTTCTGTAACTTTTACACCCACGACGAATAACCCAATGTTTTGTGGGATCACTTGCATAATTCCCGTGGAAGCATTAATGGTAATCGTTGACCCTGCGCCCAAGGGGGTATTGGCATTGTAGCCAGGGGCCCAAACCACAGGTGGGAAAGGTGGAGGTGGAGTTTGTGGTGGGAGAGGTGTAATCGAACTAGCTCCCGCATTAGGCGTAACTAAAGAGTAACTCAATACATCGCCATCGGGATCGGTAGCTCCGTGGTTAAATATTTTTGCTTCAGTATTACAAAGCAATATCGGGGGATAGTTCACAAATCGGGGAGAACTGTTCTGGTAATAGGTGCCATTACCAACATTCGAGCCTGGGATGTGTGTGGTAAGGGTAATGCCCGTGTCATCCGGGGTTATGAGGTTAGTAACATTGGGTCCTCTACAACAACGCTGATAAGAAATATCATAGCCTAAAGGAGTTGGGGCCAAGGTGACGACGGTAATGTAGGTTGCTTTTTCAACACAGATTCCTCCGGGTGGGGTTGCGCAAGGATTGTTAAAATCCAATGGGACAGGCGTGCTGCCAGGAAACGGAATGGAAACATTTTGGTACAAATTCCCGTTGCCAAGGTGAATGGCTAATTGCAAAGGATCATCGTAAGCGGCTCCCGAGGATGCGCAATCACGGTAAAGGGTAATATAAAAACGGTATTGGTTATTTCCTAAATAATCGTAATAAATATCGCCCCCAATAATGTGCGCGGCATTTCCTTTCAGGACGAGAAAAGCAAAAACCAGTAAGAGAAGAAATCTCGGCATGTTTCTTACCCCAAAGTTAGCCAAAACGACCTTGTGAAACAATAGGGTGAAGGTACTCCGTTTGCAGAGCCCTTGTTATTTTTGATCCATCAACAATTTTCCCAGTTCCCTCGGGTAAAAAATGGCAGGGAGCCAGCCCTAAAGCGACACATTCTTGTTCGTAGTATCGCTTTCGGTCTGGGTGAAAGGGGTGAACGATATTATAAATACCCGTGAGATTTTGTTGCAAGATCAGCTCCACGAAACGAAGGATATCCCATAAGTGGATTAAATTCACCGGGGCAAGACCGTTCACGAGATTCGTTTTACCACTGAAATGCTTTGCGGGATTTCGATTTGAACCAATTAAACCGCCCAGCCTTAAAACAGTGCCCGGTCGTTGTTGGTTCAAGATAACTTGTTCCGCCTCGAGAAGAATCGGGTTTCCGTCGCAGACAGAGGTCTCGTCAACCGTTCCTGTAGTCTGGGCATAAACGCTCGTAGAACTCGTGAACAGGGTGAAAGAAGGTTGCACCGCGTGCAGTAGATTTTGGATAATGGTGGTGTAATGCTCCGTTGGCGGAAGGCAAATGATCAATTTTTGGCGCTGGATAGCGGGGAGTTGGTTATAATCCACGCAATGGTATGCAAGACCAAGGCGCTTGAATGTAGCTTGTTTTTCAGGAGACCTTCCAATGACTTCTACGGAATATCCGATTTCTTTTAATCCAAGAGCTAAAGGTTTGCCCAGCCAACCCGCTCCGGCCAGAAGGATTTCTTCTTTCAACATACTTGGTTAAACACAATTAGCCTCATTAGGTTGCTTATTTACGATGTTTTTTAGGGAATATCTACCGTCTAAATCGTAATTTTGTACAAAAATTATCATTATGTACGACGTTGTAGTTATCGGTTCGGGTCCGGGAGGATATGTTTCGGCCATCCGTTGCGCTCAATTAGGTCTCAAAACGGCCTTGGTGGAAAAATACGCGACCTTAGGGGGTACGTGTCTTAATGTTGGGTGTATTCCCTCCAAAGCCTTGCTCGATTCGTCGGAACATTTTTACAACGCCACACATCATTTTGCAGAGCACGGCATCGAAGTTAAAGAGGTTAAGGCCAACTTTAGGCAAATGATTCAACGAAAAAATGATGTTGTTAGCCAAACGTGCACGGGGGTCAAATTTTTGATGGATAAAAATAAAATTGAAGTACATCATGGCACAGGATCTTTCATCGATGCTACTACCGTTGCGGTTACATCTGATGAAGGCGTAAAAACCCTTCAGACTAAAAATACAATTATTGCGACAGGTTCAAAGCCTAATTTTTTTCCAGGCATGGAGCCAGACAAGAAACGAATCATAACCTCAACGGAAGCCCTTTCTCTTTCGGAAATCCCCAAAAAAATGGTCATAATAGGGGGCGGCGTTATTGGATTGGAGTTAGGATCTGTTTACGCCCGACTTGGAACAGAGGTAGAGGTTGTGGAAAATTTACCCACGTTGTTAGGGACCATGGATGGCATGATTGGAAAAGAACTCACCAAAATTTTAAAGAAAGAGGGGCTTAAATTTTATTTTGATCATCAAGTTCAAAAAGTAAGCAATTTGGGAAATCAAACGGTAGTGGTCGCGTTGGATAAAAAAGGCGCTGAAATCATTTTCGAAGCAGATTATTGCCTTGTCGCAGTCGGAAGAAAGGCTTACACTAACGGCTTAGGATTGGATAAGGTTGGGATAACTACCAATGCGCGTGGTCAAGTGGAAGTGAATGACCATTTGCAAACAAACGTACCCAATATTTATGCAGTTGGAGATGTGGTACGCGGTGCAATGTTAGCTCACAAGGCAGAAGAGGAAGGGGTTTTCGTGGCGGAATGGATTGCGGGGCAAAAACCCCATATCAATTATAACCTCATTCCCGGGGTAATTTATACTTGGCCAGAAGTCGCAAGCGTAGGAAAAACAGAAGAAGAACTCAGGGCGAGTGGTGCTGAAATTAACGTAGGGAGTTTTCCAATTAAAGCCTTAGGACGCGCTCGCGCATCCATGGATACAGGGGGATTTATAAAAATCATTTCCGACAAGAAAACAGATGAAGTTCTTGGGGTCCACATGATTTCAGCAAGGGCTGCTGATTTAATTATGGAAGCGGCGGTTGCTATGGAATATCGAGCCTCGGCAGAAGATATCGCTCGGATTTGTCATCCGCACCCCACCTATTCGGAGGCAGTTAAAGAGGCAGCGCTCGGTGCAACGGGCAACCGTTACTTGCATTCCTAGAGGAAAATACGTGAAATAAGTAACCTTTGAAGGTCATTTTGCGTTACGTTGCTTAGAATTCGCAACAATGACGCCAAAAAACAGAATCCTAACCGCCTTTAAATGGGCGCTTGCAGGGGCATTACTGCTTATCGTAGGTCTTTCTTTGTCGCTGTATGTATTCCAAGATCGCATTTGCAACGCTGTATTAAACGAGGTCGGCAAGCAATTTAAAGAACCCGTATATTTTAAGAACGCAGACCTTGCCTTTTGGGCGACCTTCCCAAATCTAGCTGTGAATATTAACGAGGTTCGAATTAACGACGCTTTTCCGAACCCTAAAAAACAAGGAAAACTGTTATCCGCCAAAAGAATTCGCCTGATATTTAACCCATGGGATTTGTGGAACGAAAATTACCACATTAAAGTTGTCGAATTGAAGAAGGGAGAACTTAACCTCAGAATTTCAAAAAACGGAGCAACTAATTATCATATTTTTCGCCCATCACCAAATGCGAACAGCAGTCCTCTGACGGTAAAAATAAGCAGCTTCAGAACCCTTGATTTCAAAGTCAATTACCTGAATGCCGCAGACAATCAAATTGCGAAAACTACCTTACAAGAAATGACGTTTTCAGGCGCCATGAACAATCTTAATTTTGCCCTGATGGCCAGAGGGGATTTCAATTTGAATGAAATTCAATCGGGATCTGTTGTAATGATTCGAAATAAACCGGTAAAGGTCAATCTCTCCCTAGATATTGACGCTTCTCAGGGAAGAATTCAGTTTCCCACGTCCAAGGTGCTCATAGCGGGGATACCGCTAAATCTGGGAGGCATTTACTCTCCAGACAGCATGAACATATTGCTCAGTGCCTTTTCCTTACCCTTGACCGATGTGGTCAATAAGTTATCGCTGGAATCGGCGCAAAAAGAGGTTCAGACCTATAAAGGGAGGGGAACGGTCGACTTCCGTTTAAGGCTATCTTCCAATCCTTCCCATCCTAAAACTGCTATCGATTGTAGGTTCGAGGTGAACAAGGGCCATTTACAAGAACCCATTAAACACACTCACATAACAGGTTTGTCCATGAAGGGGAGCTACACAAGCAACGGCGAACCCGAAAAGGACCAAATCCGCTTGTCAAATTTAAAATTTAAAAGTGTGGCCGGGCTCTTCAAAGCCAATTTAACCATCCATAACTTCATCAATCCTAATCTTAAGGGAAGCGCACATGGAGCATTGGATTTGGAAATCGTAAATAAGTTGTTCAAAAACGATTATTTGAATCAGGTTACAGGCTTGGCAAAATTGAAGGCTGACTTTGACCTTGACTTGGCTCGTAACGTCAGGGTTCATAGGGTAAACGGAACATTACAACTTAACAATGTAGGGTTTAAAGCCCTGAACGATCATAGAACTTTCGAGCGCATTAACGGAATTTTTACGTTGCGGGGTAGCGAGGTTGGCATTGAAGGAGCTACCCTTTCCATAAATCGGAGCGATGTTGCCTTGGACGGGCGTTTTGGAAATGTTTACAACTACTTGTCCAATTCCGGGAATTTACAGGTGGATTGTAAACTGGAAAGTCAAAACCTATTCGTTGAGGACTTGGGAAAAACCACGCGAGAGGAAAAACGAGAAAATGTAGGAAAGCAATTTGTTTTACCTAAAAATATTGATGGAATCATTGCACTCAAAGCACAGCACATATCCTATGAGAATCATTCATTCTATCAATTAGGTGGAAACATCAGCCTTGGCGAAGGGGTGCTTAATTTTCCTTCTTTATCGTTTCGTAACGGCGGTGCAGATATCCTCGGAAGTGTAAACATTCGCGAAGACGCTCCAGAGCATTTGTTAATTAGCGCTAAACTGCATTCCGGCAATATTCATTTTGCTCCCTTTTTTCGGGAGTGGAACAACTTTGACCAAGAGGTGATTACCGCCCAACAAATATCGGGGATTGCTCAAACAGAGTTGGATTTTTTTGCGCCGTTCGATTTGATTGGGGGAATAGAACTTCATGAAATTAAAGTGAATGCTCGTATTAAAGTTTTGAACGGATCTTTAAGGAATGTCAAGGCCTTAGAAGAAGTTGCGTCGAGTTTGAAAACCAATACGGGAAAGTTACTCATTGGTAAAAAGAACTTAGAAAATTTTGAACGCAACCTTAACAACATTGCATTTCGCACCCTTGAGAACACCTTGGTCATTGAGCGAGGCGTCCTAACCATTCCCAACATGCGCATAGAGTCCAGCGCTATGAATCTTGAACTTTCGGGAACCCATTCTTTTGAACAACAAATTGACTACCGCATTAAATTCGATTTCAGAGAACTTTTAGGCGAAGATCGAGATGCCGAATTTGGATTGGTAATGGACGACGGAACAGGACCTAAAATTTACTTAAGAATGTACGGGCATTTGGATGACCCCGTCATTGAATGGGATAAATTTTCCAAAAAACAGGATTTAAAGGAGCAGTTAGTTCAGGAAAAAGAAACCATTAAATCCATTCTTAAAACCGAATTCGGGGTTTTCAAAAACGATTCTACCGTAAAAGAAATTAAGGAAACGAAGGAAACAAAAGAGGTGGTAAGAGTCAACTTCCATTCGCCTAAAGTTGAAAATAAAGCGGAAAAAACAAAAGCAGTCACCCCCGCACCGAAAGAAAATAAACTAAAATCTAAATTGAACCAATGGAAAACCGAACAAAATCAAAGCAATGTTTCGGTAGTGGTAAAAAAAGGTTAATTATCTTAGGCGGGTGAATACTACCGCAACGGGATTCTTTGTACAACGCAACATCTTTTCAACCCGAGCAAAAATCTTGGGTTTCTACATCGAAAATGAAGGGCTAAGCTCTTTTTTGTTGTTTCCTGCAAAAAATCAAACGCCCTTAATTCCCTTTGTTCGGTATGAATTGGAATATAAAGCAAATCAAAGCGCTAACATTATTAAGCGCCTGGAAATGGTCAGTTTGAACACTTCGTGGTGCGCAAATCCCCAGCGATTAGCCATCGCTTTTTTTGTGTGCGAAGTAATTCAACAAACCTGCTTACAGAAAAACTTTGACGCTCAAGCGAATGCGGTCCTTTTGGCAACAGAACAAAAACTCATGCATTCCAATAACCTGTTTATTATTCCTCTGGATTTTTTGTGCCAATGGATGGAGGTGTTGGGGTATTTGCCGGAGGCCATTGATAACGCGAACGATTTTGAAGTGCAAGAGGGAGTTTTCTCCTACCACACGCATAAAAAAACAGCGGGGGCCACCGCTTGGAATCGCCTTTTGCTCAAACAAGATGTGGCTGACAAAGAGGAATTGAGGGAGGCGTTTTATTTAATGCTCAACTACCTAAACGCTCAAGTTCCCCATTTTAATGTCCATCAAACGGTCAGCATCCTTCAACAAATCTTTCATTAGGTTGTTGCTTATCCGTTAACATTTTTGCAAACCAACTTTTACATTATGAAAAAATTATGCTTAATTGCCGTATCCCTTATCGCTTTATCTTTTGTTGTTGTTACTCAAGGTTCTTGGACCTTAGACACGGCACATTATCGCCTCGGATTTACAGCCGTTCACATGGGCATTTCTGACGCCAACGGCTGTTTTGAGAAGGTTGAATGCACGGTAACCACTACCAACGACAAAGACTTTTCGGACGCCACCTTTGATCTAGTTGCCGATGCCTCATCCATCAACACAGGACACAAAGGCCGAGACACCCACCTTCAGTCCGAAGATTTTTTTGCGATCAGTCAATACCCAAGGATTCAATTCAAATCCACCTCATGCACTAAATTAAAGGGTAAAAAATATGCCCTCACCGGTAATTTATCAATGCACGGCATTACCCAAGAGGTCAAGTTAACAGCTACCCACAACGGCAACGCTAAAAATAGGGCGGGAATTGATGTTGCCGGATTTAAAATTACAGGAAAGTTCAATCGTTTGGATTTTGGAATTGGAAAAAATACTCCTGAATTGGTGGTATCGAATGAAATAAAGTTAGTTGCTGATATTGAAGTAATTAAAAATTAGTGGGTGTTTAAGAATTTTATTCTCTTGTTGTTCATGTTGTGGCACCCGGAAGTTTTTGCCCAAACCGAGCAGACCCTTATGTCCAACGAATCGAACTATGTTTTGACAAAAAACTCAAAAGTAAGATTGCAATCGAATGATTTCTTCGGTTATTTTACCAGGGTTCAAGGGCGAATATCGACGAACGATTCCTCACAAGTGACGTGTTTTGATTTGGTAATTGACGTGAACTCATTAACATTCAACATGGAGGGAATGGCTCAACATGCCAAGTCAGCAGATTTTTTTGATGCGGGTAATTATCCTACAATAACATTTTTTGGAAAAGACATGGTTTTAACCGACTCTACAACAAGCGTTGATGGAATGATGAGGGCAAAAGGCGTGGAGATCGAAAAAAACATTCCTTTCACCGTTTTGTTTATGCCAAAGAATGTTGTGAAATTGGAGGCTGCGTTTTCGATTAAACGCTCTGATTTTGGAATAGGCGATATAGATGTTGTGAGCGATGAGGTACTGGTTTTTGCGGAATTGCTGGCAAAAAAAAAGTAATTGATTAGATAAAAATTAAACTTATTTTTACCAAATGAAAGATAAATTTATTGCACCATCGTTTTTGCGGAGTCCTAATTTAGCTTTCCACAGAACACTGACCCAACGGGTTAATGCTTATTTCGCTGAAAAAAACATTTCACGGCATGCGAATGGAGGAATGATTGTCAAAACAATCTTTATGTTATTGCTTTATTTCATCCCCATCGTTTTTTCTTTTTACACGGAATCCCCTCTGGCATATATTGCTTTGTGGACATTGGCAGGACTTGGTATGGCGGGTCTTGGGCTCTCGGTAATGCACGACGCAAACCATGGGGCGTATTCCAACAGTAAGAAGGTAAATTATTTCGTGGGAAGCATTATGTATTTTATTGGGGGTAACCCAACCAATTGGAAAATTCAACACAATGTTTTACACCATACCTTTACCAACATTGATGGATACGACGAGGACATCGACCCTCCTGTTCCAATCCTGCGATTTTCCCCTTATTCCGCTTGGAAACCGATCCATAAGTACCAACACATTTACGTATGGTTTTTTTATTCTTTAATGACCATCATGTGGTTCCTAACCAAAGATTTTCAACAAGCCCATCGCTACAACCGCAAGGGCCTGACAAAAACCCAAGGGTTAACTTACGCTCAACATATGGCTTATATCCTTTTTGGTAAGGTTATCTATGCGATATTGGTTTTGTTTTTACCCCTCTATTTCGCCCAGGTATCTTGGCAGGTTGTCATCATTTCATTCGTTTTAATGCAATTGCTCGCTGGCTTGACGCTTTCTCTGGTTTTTCAACCCGCCCACGTAATTCCCGACACAGCTTTCACTCAACCTAACGACTCAGGGGATGTCGAAGCCGATTCCAAGGTTCATCAATTATACACTACCGCTAATTATTCCATGAAATCACGTTGGTTCACATGGTTTGTTGGCGGATTGAATTTTCAAGTGGAACATCATCTTTTTCCGAACATTTGCCACGTTCATTATCGCGCCTTGTCCAACATCGTGAAAGCCACTGCGGAAGAGTTTAACTTGCCTTATCATAGCAACCGAACCTTTGTGTCTGCGCTTCGTTCGCACATTAGAATGCTAAAACTTTTAGGACAAAAAGAATGCCCTAACTACGTTCATGTGTAAATGAACCTTGATCAAATCAGGTCGTTTTGTCTTTCATTTCCTTACGTTACGGAGGGATTCCCATTCAATGAAACAACGCTTGTGTTCAAGGTTGGAGGTAAAATGTTCTTGCTGGTTGATGTTCATGAAGCAGAGCACATTACGCTAAAATCAAGCCCCTCGGAATTGGAAGACTTGACGGAACGATACGACTGGATAACCCGCGGTTTTCATATGAATAAAACGCATTGGCTTACCCTTAATTTATCATCGCTGCATGCTTCACAATCCATGGCGGAAAACCTCATGTTAACTTCGTATAATTTGGTATACCAGGGACTCACCAAAAAAATAAGACAAGACCTTGAGAATCGATAAGTACATTTGGGCTGTACGTTTGGCAAAGACGCGTTCAATTTCCACGGAGTTGGTTGTCAAGAAAAAGGTGTTTTGTAATGGCCAACCGGTGAAGGCCGCCAAAGAAGTCAAGCCAGGAGATGTCCTTAAATTTCAAAAAGCCAATGCTTGGTTTTCTTATAAAGTGCTGGAGTTAACCGAAAAGCGCATTGGCGCTGCATTGGTGCCAACGTACCTGTTAGACATCACTTCTGAAGAAGAAAGGTTAAAATGGCGAAATTATATCGAGGCTCAAAAAGTCTACCAGCATTACGGAACGGGAAAACCAACCAAAAAAGACCGCAGGGATATTACCCAATTTACCGATGGAGCCACCTGGTTCAACGAGGAAGTTTGAAAAAAAAAGTATATTTGGGGTTAATGCAACCTAACAGGCCTTTATTTATCTGGACGGCTATATTTGCTTTAAGCTTGTTTAACACCTTTTTTTCTCAAGGCTTTCAGGTAAATTTTCAAGGACAAAAGCAACAAGGCATGGGTTGTGCAGGATCCGCTTTGATGCAAGATGCTTCTGCTTTGTTTTACAACCCCGGAGCAGCTTGTTTTGCTTCAGCGAGCGAAGTCAATGTCGCTTCGACCCCCATTTTCGCAAACGTCATGTACGTTGATTCATCGACCCAAGAGGTATTTCGGACAAAAAACCCTGTAGGGACTCCCTTTGCTGCCTATGCATTAATCCAATCAAAGAAGTCCCATCGGTTAGCATGCGGGATTTCCATTACGACGCCCTTCGGAAGCACTGTTCAATACGAGGAGGCATGGATTGGTCGCTTTGCGATTACCCGATTAGCCATGAAGGTTTTTCACATTCAGCCAACGGTTTCGTTTAAAGTTACCGACAATATTGGTGTTGGGGCGGGATTCGTTTGGTCGCCTGGTGAGGTGGAGCTCGAAAAAGATCTTCCTGTGCAGTTCAACGATGGCACCTTTGGCCATGCTAAGATTTCCGGTACAGCAAGGGGGTTCGGGTATAATGCGGGTGTTTTTTACAATTCCGGTGGTTTTCTATCCGCAGGACTTTCTTATCGTTCGGGCATCAACATGGCGGTCAAAACCGGAACGGTCGAGTTTCAAGTACCCGGTGGTTTGGAGGCTAATTTCCCCAATGGATCGCTAACCTCCAGCTTGCCACTTCCGTCCGTTGTTACCTTAGGGTTGAATGTTAAACCCTGCAAGAACTGGAATGCAGTGTTGGACGTAAATTATGTTGGTTGGAAAACGTATGATACCTTATCCTTTGATTATGCCACGAACACGTCCTCGTTGCTTGACACTAAATCTGCCCGAAGGTATAAGAGTATTTTGGCTTTTCGAGCAGGACTGCAATTTGCCGCGATTTCCGACGAATCTGGTCCAAAGCTCATCGGGAGGATCGGTGGTGGATTTGGCTTTTCTCCGGTTCAAAGCGGGCATGTTACTCCCGAAACGCCCGATGCCGACCGTTGGTATGGAACAGCGGGATTATCTTACGTTTTTTCTCAGCATTTCAGCTTAGATGCATCGCTTTATGCAACAAAACTCCAGCGAGCTGATACCAACTACGAAACGGGATTAAGTGGAACTTTCACCACTATTGCTTTTTGTCCGGGCTTTGGTGTAAATTACAAATGGTAAATCTTATGCGGCAAGTATATTTTCTTATTGTGTTCGTGATGTTGGTTGCTTGTAAACCCAAAGCGCCGGAAAACGTGTATACCGCAGGCGAAGCCGACTTTTCAAGTTTTACAGCGATCGGAGATGGGCATACTGGGGGCTACATGGACGATGCGCTTTACCGAGACGGGCAAGAAAATTCCTTGGGAACCCTTTTACAACGTCAACTAACCCTTGTGGGAGCCTCCGATGTTTCCGTTCCATGGATGGAAACGGGAAACATCGGAGTAAATTGGAACGGACAAGCAAGGTTGTTGCTTGGGTACAAAACCGATTGCCTGAACAACACCTCCCTTTCCCCTTTACGCCTAAGCCCTCAAGGCGAATTAAGTTCGCTTTCTACGAGCGCGTACAATCCCAGTAGTAAATTTTCTAATTTCGGTGTACCCGGATTGCGCACGATTGATTTGGTGTCCTTTTTACTGGGCAACCTCAACTTTGTAAATTACAACCCCTTTTTTGCACGTCTTTCAAAAGATCAATTTAATTTTCCGGGATCAGGTTCCTTCAGCACGTATCAAGAAAATGTGTTTGACGGAGGTTATCCCTCTTTTTGTTCTATTTATTTAGGAATCGAAGACGTGCTTCCCTTTGCGAAAAGTGGTGCAACGTCTAACCCCATGTCGCCTGTTGCCGGATTGCCTGGAATAGGATTTGAAGAATCCTTGGGGCAATTGTGCCAACAGTTGCATGCTCAAAACGTAAAAGCCGTGATCGCCACCATTCCCAATGTAAGCGAATGGCCTTTTTTTAACACGATTCCCTACAATGGGTTGAAATTGGACGAAGATAAAGCGGCTTCGTTAAATCAAATTTACAACCCCTTAGGCTTTTCATTTGTGGTAGGAGACAATCCCTTTATGATTGCCGACCCGAATGCCGGAATGTTTGGCGTTCGACCAGCGCTTCCTGGAGAAAAAATTCTGTTGTCTGCGCCCTTGGATTCGGTTAGGTGCTACCAAATGGGCTCCGTATTTCCGTTTAGAAATGAATTCGTACTTACCTTGGATGAACTGAATGAAATTCAAACCCGAATCGATCAGTTCAATGCCATTATTCGACAGAAAGCGGTTGCGTACGGATTTGCTTTGGTCGAAGCTCAAAACTTTTACAATAAGCTGCCTTCAGGATTTGCCTACAACGGAGTTACGCTATCGGCCAAATTTGTTTCAGGAGGCGTGTTTTCTTTAGACGGCATTCATCTAAACCCAAGAGGCAATGCCCTTTTGGCCAATGAATTCATTAAGTCAATCAACCATTCGTTCAAATCTAATATCCCTTTAATCAATGCATTGATGTTCAATGCAGTTTTATTTCCTTAAATTTATCCTATGAAACAAATTTACCTATTGCCTTTTCTCGTTTTTTGTGCAACCTACAGTATTGCTCAGCCATGTCTAAATGGGCGCTATGCCTCTGAGGTATTCCCTAATTATACCTTAACCAGTAACATTAGCTACGGTTCGAATACCTCCTTTTCGGGCTCCACAACCAATCTTAGGTTGGATTTTTATGAACCTACGGGCGACGTAGAACCCAACAGACCTCTGATTCTTTGGGTACACGGAGGCAGCTTCCTAGGAGGGTCAAAGACAGATCCCGACATGACAGCATTATCTCAGCGCTTCGCGAGAAAGGGTTTTGCGTGCGCTTCGGTGGATTATCGGTTGGGGTTTTTTCCCATCGATTCTGCAAACGCGGTAAAGGCTGTTGTGAGAGCAGTGCAAGATCTGAAGGCGGCAATACGGTTTTTTTATAAAGACAAACAAAATAATAATACTTACAGAATTGACACAAATCATATCTACATTGGCGGGAGTTCAGCCGGAGCTATAACCTCATTGCATGTTGCATATTTAAATGACGAGTGTGAAATATCCGGATATTTGAGTCAAAACGCCATTAACCAACTTGGGGGACTCGATGGTAACAGTGGAAATCCCGGCTATTCATCGAGCGTGAAGGGGGTGATCAACATGTGTGGCGCCTTAGCCAAGTATGTTTGGTTAGAAGCAGGGGATGTCCCCTTGGTTTCCATTCACGGAACCCTTGACGGCACGGTTAAATACAACCGCGGAATCGTGAATCCGGGAACAGCACTAATGTATTTAGATGGCAGCAGAATACTGCACGAAAGAGCCTGTGCAGTAAATGTTTCGAGTGATTTTTATACTTTCACGGGCGCCGGCCATTGCCCTTACATTGGTAATGCTGCATACATGGACACCACAGAGCGTTTTATCCGAGATTTTATGGTCAATCAACTGGGCTGCAATGAAGTTCCTTTGCAAATTGCGAATGCCCCGCTTCAACAAGCGATATTGTATGCCTCCACCTATTGTGATGGTTCACCGGCGAATGAAACATGCATCGCGGGAGTTGAGGAATTAATGGCATCAGAGAACGCTATTATTTATCCGAATCCAAGCAATGGGCTTTCCATTTTTGCAGCAGAAAACGCCGTTAACCAATTAGACATTTACGATGCCATGGGCAGGAAAATTTACAGCATTACGGGTCTTTTTAAGGAGAAAGTCCTTGAAATCGAAAACCTACAGAAAGGCACTTATTGGGTGCGTTTTCAGTTGGAAAACGGAACGGTTGGCGTTAAACAATGGGGAATTCAATAACTTTACAAAAACAACGTAATACCGTAAACATGAAAAAGCATTTCTTTGCTCTTGTTTTTTTTGTTGTGGGCTTCAATGCAACGGCACAAACATGGAGCAACGACGTTGCCCAAATTTTTTATAATAAATGCACTTCGTGCCACCATACGGGAGGAATAGCGCCATTTCCCTTAACGACGTATCAAGAAGCTTCTCCCATGGCGGCAGCCATTTATGCGGCCATTTCTCCGGGAGCTACGCACCAAATGCCCCCGTGGCCGCCGGACAATAATTACCAACAATACCTGCACGACCGCGCTTTAACTGCAGCCGAAAAAACCACGTTGTTCAATTGGTTAAATAACGGTTTTCCGGAGGGCAATCCGGCACAAACGCCCCCGCCACCTATATATAATGTTGGTAGTATACTAGGCAACGGAGATTTGATGGTGAAAATGCCGAATTATGTTTCGAATGCTACCTCACAGTTGGACGACTATGTTTGCTTTGCCATTCCAACGAATTTGACCCAAAACCGAACCATAAAAGCGGTTGAAGTAGTACCAGGAAACATGGAAATAGTGCACCATGCCCTGATTTACATCGACCACAACGGGGTTGAAAGCACCAATATCAATGGGTTTTGTTCCAGCCCGAGTTCTGCAAGCACTGAGTTGTTGTCGGCCTATGTTCCCGGTTCAGCGCCGCTCATTTTTCCTTCCACACCACCCTTGAAAGTTGGGGTAGATATTGGTCCGGGATCAAAAATATATTTCGCCATGCATTATCCGAACGGAAGCGCCGGAATGCTCGATAGCACCAAGGTTATTCTTCATTTTTATCCTCCAGGAGCAAGCGGTATTCGGCAAGTATCCGCGAATCCGGTGATTGGCAATTACATTTTCAACCTTCCTGCCAATCAAGTTACGACCTTAACGGCACAGTATCCGAACAACGGAGGAATACCCGTTGCCATTTCTGCCCTTTCTGTTGCTCCCCACATGCACCTATTAGGCAAGAGCATTAAATCTTATGCCTTGTCGCCCAACAATATGGACACTTTAAAGCACATTAACGTACCTGAATGGGATTTTCATTGGCAAGGGTTTTATACGTTTTCTCACTTGCAAAAAATACCCGCGGGTTATAAGGTTAAAGGAGAGGCTGTTTACGACAATACTTCCAATAATCCGCACAACCCCAATAACCCTCCTTTGAATGTGCAGTTTGGCGAGAACACCACGGATGAAATGTTCATCGTTTATTATCATTATTTACTGTATCAGGCAGGCGATGAAAACTATGATTTAAGCGAATTGGTAAGCGCAAGTTTGCCGGAATATCAGGGTTTTCAATCGGATGAAATACATGTTTCACCTAACCCATTCTCAGAAGGGACCGTTGCGTTATCCTTTAAGGAAGTGTTCACGGAAGGAATGAAGGCAACGATTTACAATGCTCAAGGAGCTTTTATTCTCGATCTAACTCCACAATTGGTTCCTGGTGAACATCAATTGTTATGGAATGGCATGGGGGCCGATAATAATCCTTGCACACCGGGACTTTATTATGTTTCGGTAAACCGCGACGGAAAATTCTGTTCCGCCAGGCTGGTGAAGCAGTAGCATTTGTAAAATCGAAGGTTTTTAGTACTTTTACGTTCGATTGGGTCTCGTGGCCGAGCGGCTAGGCACCGGTCTGCAAAACCGTATACTCCGGTTCGAATCCGGACGAGACCTCTCTAAAGCCCCTTGCGGGCTTTTTTTAAGCGGCTCATCATAGGAATAAGAAATATATGTTCCCTTTTGAAGATTCAAGAATATCTGCTATATTTGGCACACCTAAAATTTAAATTTCATTTATCATGAGCAAAACAGAAAATAGTGGATTAAAAAGAACCTTTAGTGGCTTCTCGGCCGTAGTAGCTTTTCTTGCAATGGCGTTAGCTTTGGTTGCAGGTATTTTGATTTATGAATACATCTTTGGCGCTCCGGGCAATTTTGTTGACAACGATTCAAGTGCAGAGCCACTGGAAGGCAATTTGTTGGGGGTTATCTACAAAGGTGGGTTCATTGTACCCGGGTTGGTTGCCATTAATATTATCATCGTCATTTTTTCCATCGAGCGCTTGGTAACCTTGTTGTTGGCAAATGGCAAAGGCAAATCCGCACAATTTATTGAAAGCATTAAGGGATTTATGAAAAACGGTAATTTACAAGGGGCAATAACGGCATGCGATGCCCAAAAAGGTTCTTTGGCAGCAGTAGTCAAGGCGGGAATGATTAAGTATCAGGACATCTCCTCCGACAATAGCATGGATAAAGAACAGAAGTTGGAGACCTTGAAAAAAGAGCTTGAGGAAGCAACAGCGCTGGAACTACCGATGCTTTCGAAAAACCTAACGGTTCTCTCTACGTGTGCAACAATCGCTACTTTGGTCGGCCTTATAGGTACCGTATTGGGTATGATTCGCGCTTTTGCCGCCATGTCTCACGGGTCACCCGATACTGCTGCGTTGGCAACAGGGATTTCCGAGGCTCTAATTAATACTGCCTTTGGTATAACTGCCTCAACCATTGCCATCATCATGTACAATGTTTTTTCTACGCAAATCGATTCTATGACCTACAGCATCGATGAGGCGAGCTTTACCATTGTTCAAGATTTTTCTTCTAAAAATTAAGGTAAGAATTAACGAAAGTTATGCCTAAATTAAAAATACCGAAAAGTTCTCCGGCGATTGATATGACCCCAATGGTTGATCTAGCTTTTCTGTTGGTGACTTTTTTTATGCTTGCAGCTTCCTTTCGACCTAGCGAACCGGTTACTGTCAACACGCCTTCGAGCATCAGCGACAAGGTAATACCTGAGAACATGATCATGGTTACCGTTTCAGAGGATGGGAAAGTTTATTTCAATTTGACCGGCGCAGAAGCTCGAAAAGAAGCGTTAACGAATATGATGGGGTTATACAAAGTTTCCCTGTCGGAAGAGCAGGTGGAAAAGTTTTCCTTGATGTCAACGTTTGGCTGTTCCATGAAGGAGCTCCCTTCATACATTGATCTTCCAGGGGATAACCGCAAGGAATTTGTTACCAAAGGAATTCCGCTAGACTCGTTGGACAATCAACTGAAAAGTTGGATTTCATACAGCAACCTAGCCGCGCTAAACTCTGGGCAAACGGCGTATAACGAGGCCAAGCGAAAAGGGCTATCGCCTGTGGCAAATGATTTTAAACCTAAGTTCGTTGTTCGAGCGGACGGCAAAGCGCTTTACAAAAAAGCGGAAGAAGTTATTGATGTGTTTCAGGAATTAAACCTCAATAATTTAAACTTTGTTACCTCCTCTGAAATTAACCCCAACAATTAAAAACCAATCATGGCAGAAATAGCAGAAGAAGGTGGCGGAGGGCACGAAAAAAAGGGGAAGAAGCGCGCTAAAAAAACCTCTACGAGAGTCGACATGACCCCCATGGTGGACTTGGCGTTTTTATTATTAACATTTTTTGTACTTACCTCTACCTTTAGCAAACCCAAGGTAATGAGCTTGGCGTACCCTGCGAAAATTAATGATCTGCCGCCAGGGGAATCCCCGAAAATAAATAACGGAATAACGTTCTTGTTGTCAGAGGATAAAATATTTTACTACACTGGTGAGTTTTATCCGGCAGATCGGCCAGGTAAAGATGGCCCCACAAAATTGACCGCAACAGATTTTAGCGCATCTGGACTTCGAAAGGTGTTAGCTGATCTTAACTCTTACGTTCTTTTGAGAAAGGAAGGATTGGTGAAGAAAGTGAAAGCTAAGCAAATGGCAGATACCACCTACACGCGGGAAATGGAACAATTAAAAGGAAAGCCTGAAGCGTTGAAAGTGTTAGTGAAAACAGATGACAAAGCCCTTTGTAAAAACTTTATTGACTTAATTGATGAAGTGAAAATTGCTGAAATTGGTGTAATTGCTCCTGTTCCAATGCTTCCTGCCGAGTTAAAGTTACTGGAAACTGAAATAGACAAGTAAGGTTATGGATTTAATATTTGTTTGGGTGGTAGTCGGTTTGGTATCGATTTATTCATTGTTCAGCTATATTTCAGCTCGGGGATGGTTGGTGACTTCTACCGAGAGAAATGAATTGGTTTTTGAACATCGCAACAAGGACTACGGGGCTTATCAGTTGCGCAAAAATTATAACAAACGTCTGGCCTTAATCATGGCAGGTATGGTGTTAACTTTTGTGTTAGGCGCATTAATTCTATTCATTGTTCGAAATTTACCTAAAGAAGAGATTGATGCCCCAAAAAGCAGCGATAAGACTTGGACAGTGCAGCCTCCTCCCGAGGACATTCCTCCTCCTCCCACAACACCACCCCCTCCGCCATTGGAAAAAATGACGGCCTTTATTCCTCCGGTCATCGAAGACGATCCGGTCACAGATCCCATACCCACTCAAGCGGAATTAGAGGAAACAAAAGCCGGGGATAAGACGCAAGACGGGAGCGATGAAAATTTTGATCCTCC
>VGMY01000020.1 GCA_016866255.1 Bacteroidota bacterium
CATCGTTTTGAGGTAATCCGATTTTTTTCCAAGTAATTTGATCCATGGCCTTTTTCTCCGCTTCATTGGTTAAGGGTTTTTCAATATAGAGGGTGAGAAATTCGATATTGCTTCCGTAAGTGCCTAATAATTTCCGCAAAGCCCTGATTTCCTGAATGCAGAAAGTATTGGAGGGGTTGTACGCATGAATATAAACCGGTTTATTCACGGATGGAACATAGTTTAACCGTTCGAATGGAAAGGGGTCGCCGATTTCTAATTTGGCAATATTGAGGAGTAAATTATTGGCTATTTTACGGTGTAAGGTGAAAGGCGATTTTTCGCTTTGCAACCTAAGATTTGACTCAATGACCGATTTTGGGAGAAAATCGTTATTCATAGCTTGTTTCAAAACATACAGGTTAATGAGGGAGCGCAGAACCGAATCTCCAGCGCAAGGATGATTCGAAATAATGCTATCCTGTTTCCTTAAATCCAACGTTGCATAAGCTTTAAAAATTTCTGTAGCGTCTTTTGAGTCCATTTGTGACAGGAATTGATCGTAGTATTTTTCGAAGAATTCTGTATAAAAAGGCGATCGATATTGAACAGCTTTTTGAAAAAAGTAGGTGTTGAATAGGTTTTCTTTGGTAGGGGCACCCATATAATTTGTGTTTTCTAGGGTGTTGGCAACCGAATACCGAAGGTAATCTTTGAAATAGGTGCTGGTGTCCTTTGCAGCATCTCTGAGAATGGACAGTTTTAAGAGGGCGATTTTACGAACTCGTTCTCCTTCGTTGGATCTTTCAAAATGGATATCGGACAGTTCTTGATCAATCCAAGCTTCAAATCCAAGCATTTTAAAGTTGATGTCGTTACTATCGAGGTCGATAAAGGTTAGCTCGATTTCTTCTTGCAGGTTGTAGCTCGAATTCTGGGCTGATTCAGAAATAAATTCTAATCGGTAAAATCCTTGATTTTGAACGAATAAGTAACCATTTAACCCCTCTGTACCCAAAACATATTTTTCAATAGGGCCAGCTGGTACATCAAATCGGAAAAGTCCCTGGGCATCCGAAAGGGTTTCTGCTACCAACATTTTTCTTTTGGAGAGAAAATCCTCCTCCTTCCAGAGATAAAAATGCTGTTCCTTAAATTGGGGTGCAAAACCTACGATTTTGGCTTGCGCAAAAAAAATGCTTGGAAACAACGCAGCATAGATAACCGCAATAAGAGCGCATAGTTTCATGTGCGTCTAATGAGTAAATCAGCGTTCGTTACAAAATAAGTTATGTCGCCGTTGTTTTGATATATTTCTCGAACGATCGTTGAGCTGATGGCAGAAAGCCGCAGATCGGTAAGAAGAAAAACCGTTTCAACGTTACCCAGATCGTAATTCATATGAGCAATGGGCCGTTCGTATTGAAAGTCTTTTGAATTGCGAAGTCCTCGCAAGAGGTGCGAGCATTGGTGCGATCGACAAGCATCCACCGTTAGACCCTCAAATGCAATCACCTTAATACGGTTCGTGGAAAATAAGTGTTCGATATGATGTTGTCGGCTTTCGATACTGAAAAAGGGGGTTTTATTTGAATGCATGCCGATACCTATTACCACTTCATCGAATAAATTGAGGGCTTTGTGCACAACCGCTTCGTGGCCTTTGGTAAAAGGGTCAAAAGAACCTGGAAAAAAAATGCGTTTTACGGCCATTTAAAAAAACTAAAATTAACATTGCCAAAATTACGCGTTTTGTCAAAATTTGTTGCATTTTGAAGAGCGGTTCGTTTGCCGTGTTCTACGATTAATAGACCCTTGGGATTTAGTACTTTTTGTTGGAAAATTATATCGACCATGGTTGAGTGAATCGCTAACTCAAAAGGGGGGTCGGCTATAACGAGGTCAAAAGAAAGGGCGGTACGTTTTAAAAAAAGAAGACAATCCGAATGCACAATGGATAATTGACCATCGAGCTTAAGCGCCAGCGCGTTTTTCTGAAGCCAAGCACAAACTTTTGGATTGCCGTCTACTGCCGTAACGTTGGAGGCTCCTCGCGAGAGGAATTCGAACGACAGGTTGCCGGTTCCAGCACAGAGGTCAAGGACAGTCATTCCCTCAAAATCACAGGAGTTGGACAAAATGTTGAACAGCCCTTCTTTGGCAAAGTCGGTGGTCGGACGAGACGGAAACTTGGGAGGAACGCGGAACGTACGGCCCTTGAGGGAGCCGGAAATGATTCTCATAGGAAAGGTTTGACGCGTTCGTTGATCTCGGTGGCAGCAAGGTGCTTAATTTTTGGTAAACCATCTTTCAAGGTTTGAACGATCAACCCCGAACAGAAGCCGTAAATGTTGCATTCAGTTTCTCGCATTTCGAGGTTTTGTTGCTTTATTACATTGATAATCGTATATAAAATATCGTCAATGGCATCGAAACGGTTGCTGTCGAAATAGAACAAATCGCGGTTGGTTTTTAAGGCCAAAACAAAGTAATTTCTCACTATTAAGATATTCATTTGAAAGACATTGCTCTTGGATTCTTGTAATAATTCCAATAAAAAAGGGTGGCTGTGTTGTTGGTTAAATTGTACCATGAGAGACTCATTCAGCCATGTGGGAACCTCGCTGATTACATGAACTTTCAATGACTTACACCCACTTTCCTCAAGATTGAAGTCGTTGCGAGAATTGCCGAAAAACCGATCCCAGTAGTGCTGTTTTAATAATGGATCAAATACGGGAGAAGGTACGGTAATAAACCTGTCGCTAATATTCCAATGTTCAAATTCGTTTGCATGCAGAAAGTGTTTATCCGTTTCTTTTTTCAAAAACGCATTGATCTCCTCCGCGATTAACGCAGGAGTTACTGATTTTAGTTCGTAGGGAACGATCGGGGAGCTCTCAGTTCCTGCTTTTAAGAAAAAAAGGTGATTTTGAAAATAATATACTTTGTGCACCAAAGACATATTGCAAAACTACCAAATTTTGAAGTATGCTCCATTTTTTGATGAGCAACCCCATTTTTTTGACATCTTTGTTGGTGAAATTTACCGAGAGCCAAAGCGCCGCTTTGAAGCATTTTGAGGAATTTGAATCAGACGCCTCTCCCAACAAATGTTTTGTACTAAAAGGTTACGCCGGAACGGGAAAAACCACGATGGTGTCTTTCTTGGTTCAAAAATATAAATCGGAACGAAAGAAAATTAAACTTCTTGCGCCAACCGGGCGTGCAGCGAAAGTAATGTCACATTACGCAAAATTTCCCGCTGCTACAATCCACAAACAAATCTATTATTTGAACGACGTCTTGGAAGGAAAAGGCCTTTCCAAAGCAAAAAATATGTTTCACGATACGTTATTTGTAGTGGATGAGGCCTCCATGGTAGGTATTGATCATCTTGGAAAGGAAGGTGATTTACTTAACGATTTATTGGACTATGTGTATTGCGGACAAGGCTGTTCCTTGGTTTTGGTTGGCGATCCGGGGCAGTTGCCTCCCGTCGGACAAACGAATTCGCCAGCATTAAGCCCGGAATATTTAGGACAATGTTACCAATCCTTAAAAATTTATGTTTACACGCTGAAAGAGGTGGTACGTCAAGCTTCAAGTTCACAAATCATTCAAAATGCAACATTCCTCAGATTGCCATCAACCAAACAAACTCCTTTTTTTCAAGATATAGGATGCGATGTAATCCGAACATCGGGAATCGATCTCATGGAGCATTTGCAATCCATCCCGAGTAACGAAATGAATTCGTTCGTTGTATTGACCCTTTCGAACAAACGTGCCGATCGTTGGAATCAGGAAATTCGTAAAACGCTATTTGGGTATGACGAGTTTATCGAGCGTGGTGAATTATTGATGGTCGTTAAAAACAATTACCATTGGGCAGCCGATCGAGAAATGGGCTTCATAGCAAACGGGGAAATGCTCAAAGTTGAAAGAGTCGTTAAAGAGGAGGAGTGTTTCGGTTTTTCGTTTATCCATCTCATCGCAGCCAATCCTGAGGGAGAGGAGTTTTCCTTAATTTGCTTTAAAGATACCGTGAACTCGGGACTTCCTAATATGCCTCGGGAGCATCAGCGGCAGTTGTTTTTTGAAATTGAAAAGGACTATATCCATGAAAAAAACAAGAAGAAAAGGTATCAGTTAATCTTGAAAAACCCTCATTTTAACGCGTTGCAAATCAAATATGCTTATGCGGTTACAGCGCATAAAGCACAGGGTGGCCAATGGAAACATGTATTTATCGACTACAGTTTTTTACCGGAAAATATGGAAACGAGAGGGTATCTTCAGTGGTTGTACACTTGCATGACAAGGGCCACCGACAAAGTTTATTTGGTGAATTTTCCCGATCATTATTTCGGCTAGTCTTTCAATTTAGGGAGCTTTATCTGTTTATTTCCTACGGTATACTTCGATTTAGCAAATGCCTTTTCCAATTCTTCGATAAATCTTTTGGCGTCGGTAGAGGAAAGGTATTTTGCACAATTAGCCACCAATTCTTTTTTCAATTGAAGTAGTAGCGATCTCGTTCTTAGGATGGAGAGCATTTCGTTTCGGCTGATTTGGTGGTTTTTGATGAGGGCCTCCACCGGAAAAAAAGCAGCGTTCACGTTGGATACCACGGGATCGGTAGTGCTTGATATGTGAATTTGTATGCTGTGCTTGATTTTGATGTGCAACCGTGATTGCCTCAAGGATTTAAACGCTTTGGATTCTCTCGCTTCGCGTTTTTCTGCTGCAGTATTTCCGGGATATTCCGTCATTTCAATTTGCAGGGGGTCTCTGGAGAGCATGCTGTCGGTCCATTTACCAATGCCTTCCCCTTCGAGAAGGAATTCAATAGGCAAGGTATTCTTCTTAAACTCTTTAAAGAGGGTCTCAAAGAAGGCACTGTCTTGCAAACTAAAAATTATGCCGCTAAATTGATAGGCATCAGAAGGGAAAACGTCCTGAAATCTTATTTCAAAATCAGCATCATAAAACGGTTCAGCATCTACCATGGAAACGTGCATCATGATCTCATCGGATTTATTGCCTTCAAAATCCTCAGGAATTGAGAGCAGACGAACTTGGACCAGTTCTGCGCTGTCGTTAGGGGGGAACGTGAGGTTTTGGGTATAGATATCGAAGGTTGTTCCGTCGCTAAAGGTGTAAAGCCCCTCACGAACCGTAAATGGCTGCCAGGCGCTTCCTAATAATGATTTATATTTCGTATAAAGGGTAGCGTAGCTATGGTAATGTTCGGCGAGCTCATTGTAACTATTGGTTAAGTCATCGATTAACGCACCGGTCTCGTCATAAGCTCCATAGAGTTCGATTAAGTCCCATTGCTTTTTGTTTTTGGCCTTTTTTCGCGCCTTGGTGGTGGGTTTTGCATCTTTTTCATGACCCAACTTCACTTCTTTCAGGCGTTTTCTTTCAGCGCGCTTCATGCGATTTCTTGTTCTGTAATCGTCTTTATATAATTCGCCAAGTTCGCCTTCTTTTTGGTTGATGGCTAATTCAATTTCTCCCAGGGAACGTTGTGCTGCTAAAAGTTGGGGTTCCAAGCCTTCTTTTCCGTAGAGTTGTTCCTTTAAGTCAAGAAATGTTGCTTGATAGAGGTCGTTCAGTATTTTCATGAAGGTAATGCCTTTGGAGAAGGAAGAGTCAGGCGTTAAAAAACGCGTGGACTCTGAACCGAACAATGGATATTGCCGCTTGCCTTTTTCCACAATCACGGTTGTTTGATTTAAGGTGTTGTATCCCCAAACATCAAAGTGCACCTCCGTATTCTGCTGGTTACCGTAAGTGGTTATGGATTTTTCAGAAGTGCGCAGGGTTTTAAGTTCGCTATTCCGCTCTCCGCGCAACATCACTTCATAAGGAAAAAGACCGATGGCTTTCGGTAATCCCTTGTTCCATTCTCCGTATTCGTCCCGGTCCCTTTCCCTCAGCAATCCCTCCGTGTAGCTTCCATCACCCGCTGCCATGAGGAAACTTTCAAACCGGTTTGACCGTCCACCTAAACTAAAAAAAAGTTGCTTTGTACGTTCGCTAATTACCTTGTTTACCGCCTTTTCTTGGGCTTCAAAAAGTTTTTTACAATCAACGGCCTTAAATCCCCCCTCCGTTTGGGCGAAGTACAAACGCTCGTTGAACGAGACGTTGGTGAGTAAGAGCGGGCTAACATAGTTATTCAGCAAAAAATCGTAGTTTTTTCCGCGTTGATATTCGTCGGGTAAGGCTTCGAAAACGCAAGAAAAGTAGCGAGAAAGCAACGGAAGTGATTTGAGGGCTTCTCCGGAGGTGTAATCTGATATTTGACGGCACATTTCGTACAAGGCGGTTTTATTGCACGCTTCTGTAAGAATTCCTTTCGAACATCGGCCTAGCAGCTCTTGCCTGATAACGAGGTAATTGGGTTCAATGGTCAGTATTTTATCCACTGAATCGTAATTGATTTGGCCGTTTTCCAATAAAACGAGGGGTCCGCTGTATTCGAAAGCTTTACCGATATTACGCTCTAGTATCGGACTTTTACGAACCGTATGAAATAAGTACGCTTTAACCTCTGGAGTCCATTCCCTTGCGGCCTGTCCAAAGGTAATAAATAGCCAAAAAACAATACTTAACGTCCAAATTATCCTTGGCACAAAAGAAAACTTATTTAGTGAAGCTCAATACCTGTCCGTTGATGGTAACATAGTAAAGGCCTGCTGATAAAATGGTTACATCGACACCATCGGCATAAGTTCCTTGAAGAACCGTTTTTCCGAGGCTATTGGTTATGAAGAAATCAACGCCGTTATCAATTCCTTGGATGGCAATATGTTGTTGTGCCGGATTTGGAAACAGGCAGAGTTTTGCTAGCTGCTCTTCCCCCATTCCGAGAAAAGTCGTTGGTTGGTCTTTGCTTAAAATGAGCGTGTTGTTTAGGTTAAATAAGGGAGAACTTACGGCAATGTTCATGGTTACGAAAATGGGAAGGTTACTCGCAGCTAAATCGTAATATTCGTAAACATCGCGAATGAAGGTTACTGCAGTTCCAAAAACGGCTGCGCTGGCGGAGTCCGTTAAATGAAATCGAACCACGTTATTGTAAGTGTTGTTTCCCGGTAGTTTTAAGGTGCCAACTCCGTCAACGCTGGTGTTCGATGATCCTATTGCAGGAATGGTTCCTGTTGGAGTAGTATTGACATCGCCTGAAAAATTATCATTGGTTAAATCCCCGTAGGTAAAAGGATAATTCATCAGCAACTGATTATTGCTGTTCCATGACGCGATTACAAGCCCCAAGGCGGGTTCATTAAATACAAATCCTTGTGAGGTACGGTCGTTTGCCGTCGAAGAAAAGTAAGTGAGCAAACTTCCTCCAATATCGTAGACTTTGGTGGCTCCGGCAAAGGAGGCAATGTTTGGATCGAGCGATGCATCGGTTATTTGAATGTCTTTCGTTACTCCGAAAACTCCCGCGATTTGGCTAAAGTCCCAAGTGACGTTGTTGCCCATGGTTCCTGCTAAAATGTTGGCATTTGAGTCGCAGAGGTGAAGGGAAACAAGGTTGCCGATGGCTGGTTCATTAGCTTGATTAAAGGATTGAGAAAGGCCATAAAAAGAGAGCAGACAACACGCGATTGTAATAGTTTTCATAACTGGATTTTTTTTCAAACTTACTAAAAAAGAGTTTAGGTAATTTAAATTCCAAAAAGTTCTTGGTTTTTAAGCTTTTGTTTGTCGTCGGTGTTGGCTTTACGAACTTGCACGTGTGGGTAAAAGGTGCGTTGGACGATGGGTAACGTTAGGACCATTTCACGGTAGTTTCGGCGCAAGGTTATGTTTGCCTCGTTAACCTCCTCTTGGTCGAAAAAGGCTTCAGCTACAGCTCTTGAAAAGGGTTGATCGTTGAATCCAATCAGGGCATCCCCCTCACAAATTCCCGCCATTTCTCCCGGGCTACCCTCGGCCAAAGAGTGAACTGTACATTCACCTTGAAGTTCCAAGGTTCGGATACCTGTCGATCTTATGAATGCTGATTTGGCTTTGCTCAGATGCATTTCCAGCGCAAGCGCTTCGAGGGCATTGGAAATTCCCACTTCGTAACCGTTGGCATGGTCCACATAACGTTCGAAAAATGCGGTAAAGTCAAAAGCACTTAAATCGAACAATAAAGTTAAGACGTTTTGCTGCGTATACCCCGGCCCTTGTTTGCCAAATTGGTGATAAAGTTGTTTCATGAAGGTCTCTAGACGTACTTTATTTCGGGTGGATACCCGTAATTGTACATCGATCATAAATGCAATTAAGGCCCCTTCGTTGTAGATGGAAACTTTTCGTCCAGGAGTTCCCGGTACATAACCGTCAACCCATGTATCCACGGAGGAGTCTGCCACTGAACAGGAGAACCTTCCCGGGTTATCGATGTGTTTTTGAATATACTCCTCGAGCACGTTAAGGTATTTATCGGCTGAAATAACCCCCGATCTAAGTAAATAGAGATCGCCAAGGTAGGTGGTAACTCCTTCGTAAATATATCCCATCCGCGAATAATTCAATGCTTGGTATCGGTAGGGTAGAAGTTCTTTCGGACGAAGGGATTTGATGTTCCATACATGGTAAAGTTCATGCGAAGCGACACTCAACAAGCGAAAATAAAATGCCTCTGTGAATTCCGTGTTAGGGCCAAGTACGATCACCGTACTATTTAAATGCTCTACTCCGTGCAGGTAATATTGAGGAGTTCCCAAGAGGAGGAAATGAAACTCTTTTGCTGGGAATTCACCAAAATCCTGGATTTGTTGTTGCGTGAATGCCTTAAAATCACTTAGGAGGCGCTCTTCAGGCAGAGGGGGCATCCCCCAAACATCTAGGTAAAATGGGATTCCGTTTACCTCGTAATGCATTGTTTTCACATCAGTTGCGTTCAATACGGGCTGGTCAAAAAGTTGGTCGTAATCTTCAACAATAAGTTGCGATGTTTTTTCCGAAGAAAACCCGTAGTTCTTCCGAGGGTTATGGATGTATAATGCTATACCGGCGCTGTAGTTTATATCGCTGTAAATGAGGGAATTTACTGGATTTATGAGCAATATTTTTTCATCGAAATACGTATTTCCGGCATTAAATGCATTTCCGGTATACAGGTATGAAACCGTTATGAATTTGGTTCCGGAGGTCACAGTTTTCCAAGAGTTTTTCCCTGTTTTTTCGACCTTCCTCTTTTGCGAACGGTCATCAAACACATTTAGGTGACTTACCAGACGGGTAAAATTTCCTTCTTCGTACCTTCCCGGCCGCCAAGCACACATAAAAAGCTCGGTTTCTTCAGCATCGCAAGGAAAGGTTGCTTCAATTTTTATCCGATTTCGGCTGCTCTGATAGGGAGTTACCTGGTACTGAATCATCCTTTATTGATAGTACTCTGTTTGCAGTTGGTTGATGCGATCGTCTTTCATGTACTCGTCATAAGGCATCATTTTATCGATGATTCCTTTCGGTGTTAGTTCTACGATTCGATTGGCTACCGTATTGACCAATGTTTGATCGTGTGAGGTAAACAGTAGGGTTCCCCGGTAATCAATCATGGCGTTGTTCAGCGCTGTTATGGCCTCTAAGTCAAGGTGATTGGTCGGTTCGTCCATCATGATAAAGTTGGCTTTCGCGAACATCATTTTCGATAACATGCACCGAACTTTTTCGCCTCCCGACAAAACATTGGCCGTTTTCATAGCCTCTTCTCCTGTAAACAACAT
Organism: Bacteroidota bacterium; assembly: GCA_016866255.1. Classification (GTDB taxonomy): domain Bacteria; phylum Bacteroidota; class Bacteroidia; order Flavobacteriales_D; family Crocinitomicaceae; genus UBA952. The sequence goes on from VGMY01000020.1 coordinate 9,723, forward strand.
GCGCCCAAGAAAGGTTCTTAGGTATACCTCCTCCCGTTCCTCATCGTTTTGTGCATATTGCCTCAACCAATCGATGAGCCCAATCTTGTCGCTGAAGTAATGATGGTTATCGTTCGGCAAATAGGAGGTTGTAATGGTTGTACCAAACGAAAACGAGCCTGAGTCTGATTTGACTTGTCGGTTTAGGATTTCAAAAAACTGGGTTAGGGCGAGGGAATCGCGCGAAACCAAAGCGATTTTGTCGCCTTTGTTTACGGTAATGGTAAGCCCTTGAAATAGGACTTTGCCCTCGTGTTTTTTCGATAAATTATCAATGCTTAATAATTGGTTACCCGCTTCTCGGTCTTGGTGAAAGGTGATTCCAGGATACCTTCTTGATGAGGGTTTAATTTCTTCCAAGTCCAGGTTTTCGAGCATTTTTTTTCGACTAGTCGCCTGTTTTGATTTTGCCGCATTGGCCGAGAAACGAGCGATAAACTCCTGGAGTTCTTTTTTCTTTTCTTCTGCCTTTTTATTTTTATCGGCGCGCTGTTTTAGGGCCAATTGTGAACTTTCATACCAAAAGGAATAGTTTCCGGTAAATAAGTTGATCTTGTTAAAATCGATGTCGCATACGTGGGTGCAGACCGTATCGAGGAAGTGCCTGTCATGCGAGACGACGATGACGGTATTTCTGAAGTCCATGATAAAATCTTCGAGCCATGAGATGGTTTTTAGGTCGAGATCGTTTGTGGGTTCGTCGAGAATAAGGACATCTGGATTTCCAAAGAGCGCCTGGGCAAGTAATATTCGCACTTTTAACTCGTTCGAAATTTCGTTCATAACGGTGTTGTGGGTGGATTCGTCAATACCAAGGTTACTCAACAAGGCTGCGGCGTCAGTCTCTGCATTCCAACCCTCGAGGTCGGCAAATTCGGCTTCAAGTTCTGCTGTTCGCATTCCGTCGGCCTCGGAAAAATCTTCCTTTGCATACAAGCCGTCTTTTTCCTGCATTATTTCATACAGACGTTTATGCCCCATGATAACGGTTTGAAGCACTGGAAATTCATTGAATTCAAAATGGTTCTGTCGTAAAAAAGCAATCCTTTTCCCCGGCTCAATTTCAACGTGTCCGGTGGTTGGGTCTTGTTCCCCGATAAGGATTTTTAGAAAGGTAGATTTACCCGCACCGTTAGCACCAATAACACCGTAGCAATTTCCTTGTACGAATTTTACATTAACCTCGTCGAAGAGAATGCGTTTTCCGAATTGCAAAGACAGGTTTTGAACTGTAAGCATGAATTTTTTTGTTCAAAGATACGCACTTAATTTGCAGGATTTATTTGGTGCATGAGTAAATAAAAGCAGGGGGGAAGTTCAGAGGCGTAAATTCTAATTTTATATTCCTGTAGAGACCGTTCAATTTTTTGCGGTATTTAAGCGAATATTGAAATTGAATAAACAGGCCCTCTTTTTTGAGGCAATCCTTACAGAGGTTGAGAATATTTACAGCAAGGTCATTCGGAAAAATAGAAAGTGGCAAAGACGATAGGATACAATCAACCTGCTGCATGTTTTGTTCTTTCAAAATTTTTTCCAAATCAAGTACAGAACCATGAACGATTACAACCCGGGGATCGCTGATTGTATCCACGAGCTCTTGATAAAACAAGGAGTTCAGTTCAACGAGAATTAACCTTGAATCCGCATGCATTCGTTCCAACAATTGCGTTGTAAAAACGCCTGTTCCCGGACCTAGTTCAACGAAATTTCTAGCGTTGTTGAAAGGAATATACTGCATCATTTTCATGGCAAGGAAAGGGGAGCTCGGTACCATTGAGCCTACCTTGGTCCCTTTTGTCAAGAATTGTAAAAAAAATTTGGATTTATGCAAAATATGACTCGTTTAAAACCAGTTGACTACCCCGAATAATACCAACAATCTTTCCAGGCAGGTCGCTGCTGGCGAAAGGAGAGAGTTCTTTTGGTATTTCCTCCGCTTGTGTATTGCTGTGATTGGGCTGGTAGAGGGTTAAATCAGCTACAGAATGAGCATCCACCGGATTCATTTGAATTCCAAAAGTGGTTCGATTCCTCACAGAGAGCAATTCAATTAACTCTTTGTCGGTGAGCCCAGAGTATTTTTTTAAGGCCCCATAGGCGGTTTGAAATTGAAGAGTTCCGCTTTCTGCCTCATCAAATGGGACTCTTTTTGTATCCGTTATTACCGCCTGGTGGTCGCTCACTACAGCATCGATAATGCCGCTTTTGAGAGCCGCTACGAGTGCTAAGCGATCCTCCTCTGCCCGAAGAACAGGCTTTGTTTTGAAGCGTGTATCGAAGTCAAGAACGCGCTCTTGTGAGCAGCATAAATTCATTAAGTGAACATCGCAACTCAGTGGAACCCCCTCTTTCTTTGCTGTTGCAATCAAAGGCAGGCTTTCCAGCGCGGAAATACCTGTTAAATGGATATGAACTCCCGTATATTTTGCGGTTTCAATGGCCTTCATTACCTCAATTTTTTCGTCGAACGATGGATGTCCGAGCAAACCGGTGAGCGTCGAAGCCTTGCCTTCATTGACCTGAGTGAAATGGGAATAATCTTTTGAGTAGGTCGGGAAAGCAATGCGCGCATTTAAGTCTTTTCCGTAAAGCAAAGCTTGAACCATTAACCGCATGCTGAGGGGCCGGTTATCGGAAAACCAACGGGTACCCGCCTCACACATATCTGCCATTTCAGCTAAGGATTGTCCCTTTCGACCTTTGCTTATAGCTCCTATTGGGTGGATTTTCACAGCGTGGTGACTTGCGACGCGAAGTTTGTATTCGATTCCACTGCGCATGTCTGTTGTGGGTTCATCAGAGGGTAAAACACCAATGTGGGTAAATCCTCCTTTCGCAGCGGCATCCAAGCCCGCTAATATTCCTCCACCTTCATCGAATCCCGGATCTTTCAATCCGCTTTTAAAGTCAACCCAACCTTGAGAAACGTGAAGTTCAGGTATTGCCAGTACGGTTGCACCTGGTTCTTGTATAGATTTGGCGATGGTTTTTATAATGCCGTTTTCAATGAGCAAATCTTTACTGGTATTGTTGTGGGGTGAGGCCACATCCGTAATGCTCACCTCTTTCAATAATATTTTCATGGGTTCCAAAATTTAATTATTGCCATCTCTATTAGGGCAAAAATCAGCGCAAGGATAACGAATATTTCCCAATAAGAACTTGAGTCATTTAACGACAGATCCAAGGTGCTTGCACCTCTGTCCAATTTTTTAAAATCGACTTGTTCAATTCCTTTGGAGGCAAAAGTATTTTTCAAACTCGACTCATCCATGTAGCTGAGCAAGGATTCTGTTCTGTCGGAGTTGATGCCTATTTTTAGGGATTCTTGGGCTCCTTTCAAGGTATAAATCCCTTCACTCAGATGTTCCATTAATTCGGGGGTGTTGAGTTGGATTAGCACACGATTATCCATTTGTCGTTGCTTAGGTATGTGTTCTTCCTGATCCTTCAATAGATTTATCGTTTCGTCCGCATTTCCGTTATGTTCTAGGGAAATTTGTGCTGCATTTCCCAAGGTGTAATACATCGACAAGGATCGAATGCTCAACTCTGCCGCTCGCAATAGCATCGAAGGGTAAATCGCATGACGCGCAATACCTCCGTTGAAAAGATCAGGGCAAGCAGTTAATAAAAAAACGTTTCCGTTTGTTCGTTGATGAAGCAACAGGGGAAAATTGTTTCTCAGTTGAATTAAGATTTCCGAGTTTGATTGTCGAAAGCCTCTCTGTACGTTGAGCGTTTTTATCAATGGCAGATTTAAATCTTTCTTTTCTTTCTCGAACATTCCGCGGAAAAACGTGCTCCGGTATTGGATACTTGCCACCTGATTTCCCTGATCAGTCGTTCCTGAAAAAGTTGCTAAACCGAGCGCATTTAGCAACACATTGTATTCTTTTTGATCAATGGCCAAGCCAGGAAGAATAAAGACGCTTCCTCCCTGGTTAACGTAATTTTTGATCAACTCACTCATACCACTTGGTAGGGTATTTAACCCATTAAGGACGAGCAAATCCACACGCCTCAAATCACTTAGCCCAAACGATTGTTCTCCCTTGGAACTTACTTCATAGAAAGGTTCGGTCTGAAAAACTTTTTCTGGGGAATTGGTTGCACCATTTCCGTTAACGATCAATATTTTTGCAACCTCTGCAGACCGATTGGTAAAGAAAAATTCGTCGTCCCATGTCACTGTGGGATCGGTAACGCTCAATTTGCCTTCCAAGTAGCCTGTTCTTTGGGGATTTATTGTAAAATTGGCGATTCCGGATTGATGCGCATTCACGGAAAGGGTGGTCATTCTTTTTTTGCCGTCGAAGAGGAGTGTAACGTCCAGGTTTTCGACAGGAGCATCGCTGTGATTGTTGACCCGGCAAAATAGTGTAAGCGCTTGTCCGGGTTTATGAACCGGTGTTTCGGTCCACAGCGAGTCAATGGTTCGGTTTTCAACGCGCTGAGGAACAGTCTGAACGATGTGGGTTTTACAGGGGATTTCAAGGTTTTGAGCAACATAATTGTCGAGCGACGAATTGTATTTTTGAAAATCGGAAAGCAATATGCGTTGAATGGAGGCAATTTTTGCAATCTCCTGGTTGTACCGGCGAAGGTATTCGTCTTGAAATGTCAGAACAGAGGCTATATTTCGGGGAATCCGACTCAGTGATAATTCGTCCACGTATTGGATGGCGGTTAATTTGTTGTGCACCTTGCGTTCAATTCCCGAAAGGGCGTTCGAGCAAAGCATGTACCTCGTTTTGGAATTGCCTTCGTTAATCATCCGCTTAGCGGTTTCTTTGCTTTCTGATAAAAGAATGCCCTCGACCCCCTTAGCAGTCATGGAGTAGGAATTATCGATGTAAATTACCGTAATAGGAATTCCGTCCTTGGTTTTTTTCGCATCTGTCCATTGGGGTTGTGCAAATGCAAGGATGAAAGCGGCAGCCAACAGCAATCTACAAGCCAGCACCACCCATCGCTTCAGATTTTTAACCGTTTTTTTCTCTTGATCCTGCTGTTTGAGGTATTTGAGAGAGGGAAAGTAAAACCGTTTATGCCTTCTAAAGTAAAATAAGTGAATCAGGATAGGCAAGGTAAGAAGGCCAAGAAACCACAAATACCCGGGATGCACAAAAGACATGCCTCAAAAATACAAAATATCCCTGATTTTAATTCGAAAGAAAGCCTTATAAACTCCCTTTTTCGTTACTTAATGGCTTCAAAACGAGCTTTAAGTTCTTTATATTTCTCTTCGTTTTCCAAGATGTAGTGCACCTTCCAACCAATGTCGAGAGCGGTTTTATCCACGGGATTTTTTTCTAGGTATGGGTCAAGGTATGCGGGGATTTTGTTCATGATTTCCGACGCTTGACGTTCCATTTCAGGAATTTTTGGGTCTTTAAAATTTAAATCGGATGCCTTGCTAGAAATTTCCTTTGACCAATTAAACATGAAGGTGCAGTATTGATAGACGCTCTCGGAGTACATGGGATCAATTTTCAGGGCTCTTAAGAAGGCCTGTTCTGCCTTTTCATTCTGCTTCAATTCCATGAGGGCAGTTCCTAAAACAACGAACAGGGATTTGTTTGTAGTGTCGATCAAAGTGGCTTCATTCAGGTATTTTTCCGACGCTACCATATCATTTTTTTGAAGATTCAGATTGATCAGCGATATCAGTATTTCGATATTTTTTGGCATGCTGTTGTAAACCATTTCCCCGAGCTGTGTCGCTTCATCAAGTTTATTTTGATCGACTAGCGTATCTATTGCCCGGACAAAACTCAATATCGTATTACTTTTTGCCTCTTCGTTTTCAATGTTGATGTATTTATTCACCTCATAGGCACCCATAAAACATATGGCCGCTTGTTCGTAACTGCGTGCCGAGAACATTTGGAGGGCCAGATTAAACATAAATCCTGTTTTTCCGTTGATAAAATCCTGAACTGCCTCTTTATCCGTCTTTGCTTTGGGGGCGCTCAGAACAAAGTTAAAGCTGGTACGTATCTTTTCATCGTAGTCCTTGGTAAGCGATTCATCGGGTTGTTTTCCAAGCAATTGGGCCTCCATGGTGGCTATTTCCAAAAGGGAGAAATAAATAATTCCACGGTATCGGTGCATGTAAGGATCGTTCGCGGTTTCCGAATTAACAGCGGCTAAATCAATATCTACTTTGGCCCCCGCAAGCATTTTTTTGTTCACCTCCATTTCTCCTTGTGGGTTATATTTTTTGTACTTCAAGATCGCGTCAGTAATCAGTGATTTTTGAGTAAATATGGGCGAACTAAGCGCAATAAAAAGGGTAGTTAGGGCAAAAATTTTCATATTCGGTTTATTCGTTATCGACGGATTCATCGTTCGTTTCTAGGTCATCTTCTGGTTCATCAACATTCATGCCTTCGTTGCTTAATGCTTCTCCTTGGTTGTCGGCATCCAAGATTTCTTCGTCCGCGTCCTCTTCGTCGTTTCTCGGAACTCGGGCAATTGCAGCAATTTCGGAATTATTTTTCAGATTTATGAGTTTTACTCCTTGTGCCGCTCTTCCCATGGTACGAATGGTATCCACATGCATTCGTATCGTTACACCGTTTTTGGTGATAATCATTAAATCGTCTTCGTCAACGACATTCTGTATGGAAAGTAATTTACCGGTTTTTTCGGTAATATTCAGGGTTTTAACTCCTTTACCACCGCGGTTGGTTATGCGGTACACGGGGTCTTTGTCCTCAGGATCGTTGAGGTAAGTGCGTTTTCCAAATCCCTTTTCTGAAACCACCAGAATGGTGGAGAAAACGTCTTCCACGCAGATCATACCAATTACCTCATCGTTTGCTCCGGCTAAAGTAACCCCTCTTACTCCAGAGGCATTTCTTCCCATCGGACGGACTTTGGTTTCGTTGAAGCGTATTGCTCTTCCTGAGGCGGTGGCTAATACGATTTCGTTGCTTCCGTTGGTCAACTTTGCTTCCAATAATTCATCGTTTTCACGAATTCCTATGGCGTTTATGCCATTGGTTCTAGGGCGCGAATAAGCTTCCAGTGAAGTCTTTTTTATTACGCCTTCTTTGGTGCACATGATGATGTAATTCTCGTTGATATAGTCCTTATCAGTCAGGTCCTGTACTTTTACATAGGCCTTGACCTTATCATCTTGGGGAATATTAATGAGGTTTTGAATAGCGCGCCCCTTGGCAAGTTTATTTCCTTCCGGGATTTCATATACGCGCATCCAAAAGCAACGGCCCTTTTCGGTGAAAATTAAGAGATAGTTGTGGTTTGTGGCAATGAACAAATGCTCTAGAAAGTCTTTATCACGGGTGGTAGACCCTTTTGAGCCCATGCCCCCTCGGTTTTGGACTTTATATTCACTAAGATTGGTGCGTTTAATGTACCCTGCATGCGAAATGGTCACTACCACCTCGTCGTCGGCGATCAAGTCTTCCATGCGCATCTCCGATGCACCATATTCAATAACGGATCTTCGGGAGTCCCCGTATTTCGACTTTACTTCAAGCAATTCGTCTTTGATGATTTGCATACGGCGCGCCTCCTTATCGAGGATATCCTTCAAATCTGCAATGAGTTTTACTAGGTCATCAAATTCGCTGCGCAGTTTATCCTGTTCAAGCCCGGTAAGCTGGCGTAATCGCATATCAACAATGGCTCGAGTCTGAATCTCGCTCAATCCGAAACGTTCTGACAAACGCTCCCTGGCGTGGTCTGGGCTATCGGAAGATTTGATGATTTCAATTACTTCGTCGATGTTGTCCGATGCAATGATGAGCCCTTCCAAAATATGAGCTCGCTCCTCCGCTTTTCGGAGTTCGTAGCGCGTTCTCCTAACCACTACGTCGTGACGGAAAAGAATGAATTGATCGATGATTTCTCGCAAGTTCAATAACCTTGGTCTCCCATCAACTAAACAAATGTTATTAACTGAAAATGAAGTTTGTAGAGCAGTGTATTTATATAATTTGTTTAATACAACATTTGCGATTGCGTCGCGTTTGATTTCAAACACAATACGCATACCGTTTCGATCCGATTCGTCACGTAAATCAGAAATTCCTTCAATTTTTTTGTCGTTAACCAGTTCAGCGATCTTTTTAATCATTTCAGCTTTATTGACCTGATAAGGGATTTCGGTAACAACAATTTGTTCAGAGCCGTTTAGCTCCTCAATTTCTGCTTTTCCACGCATCACAATTCTTCCGCGACCCGTAAGCAAAGCATCCCTTACCCCGTCATATCCGTAGATAATGCCGCCTGTCGGGAAATCGGGCGCTTTTACATGATTCAGAAGCTCTTCGTCACTCAGTTCCTTGTCATCTATGACTGCAACGATTCCGTCGATAACTTCGGATAAATTGTGGGGCGCCATGTTGGTGGCCATACCAACGGCTATTCCTGCTGCACCGTTGACCAGTAAATTTGGAATTTTTGTCGGTAGTACGGTGGGTTCTTCCAGGCTGTCGTCGAAATTCGGTTTGAAATCCACCGTTTCTTTGTCCAGATCTTCCAGCATTTCCTCGGTAATTTTCTTGAATCGCGCTTCGGTGTACCTCATGGCAGCGGGTGAGTCTCCGTCAACGCTGCCGAAATTTCCTTGGCCGTCCACCAAAGGATAACGCAGCGACCACTCCTGGGCCATTCGAACCATTGTGTCGTATACTGAACTATCCCCGTGCGGATGGTATTTTCCGAGTACCTCCCCAACGATACGAGCAGATTTCTTGTAAGGGCGATTGGCAAGCACGCCCAGGTCCTGCATACCGTAAAGCACTCTTCTATGAACCGGTTTGAAGCCGTCGCGAACATCGGGTAAAGCCCTTGAGACAATAACTGACATCGAATAATCGATGTAAGCCGACTTCATTTCATCCTCGATATTTATTTGAATTATTCTTTCTCCTTCTGGCATAATTGATTGTGAAATGTGTAATTTATAGAGGGGTTAAAATTAGCATAATTTCCTTTTGATATTCAGCCGAAGCGCTTGAATTTACTAACAAAAAGCAACAATTTGTGTGAATAACAATATTCACGCAATGCATTGTGTTTTGGAATAGCGCCAATCTGTATTTTAAGCAAGATTTAAGCGTATATTTGCAGAACAAAAGGTCGATGGAAGCTAAATTTTCGAATGGAGTTAAGAATTTACTAAAAACCAGCAAAGACGAAGCTACCCGACTTTGTAATGAATACGTTGCGCCGGAGCACTTTTTAATAGCTATTATTAAGTTAAATCAAGCAAAAGCACACGTGTTGCTAAAAGAGTTTGACGTACCTTTTGACGTGATGCTCTCTGAATTGGAAGGCGTTCTTAAAAAGTCGGCGCAGGGTACCTTGTTTAAACCGAACCAAATACCCTTACTTAAGCAGTCGGAAAATATACTTAAGCAGTCTTTTCTTGAATCGAAAGTATTTAAATCGAAGGTCATAGGTACCGAACATATTTTGTTGACGATGCTCAAGTACGAGGACAGCGCTGCGTGTCAAATTTTACACAAGCACGGAATAAAATACGAAAATCTTAAAGATGAATATATGTCAATGAACAGTAATAATCCTGCCCCCAAGGCCGAATTTCCGAGTAATCGCGACGAAGAGGATGAGGGGGGAGGGATCCCGAAAAAAGCGGCAGATTCTAAATCGAAGACTCCTGTGTTAGATAATTTTGGCCGCGATCTTACGAAAATGGCCGAACTCGGACGCCTCGACCCTATCGTAGGTCGCGAGAAAGAGATTGAACGCGTTAGCCAAATTCTTTCGAGAAGAAAAAAGAACAACCCGATTTTAATCGGGGAGCCGGGAGTCGGCAAGAGCGCCATTGCTGAAGGCCTTGCCCTTCGAATCGTACAGCGAAAAGTATCCCGCATTCTATTCGATAAGCGTGTAGTATCACTGGATTTAGCTTCGCTCGTAGCTGGAACAAAGTACCGCGGTCAGTTTGAAGAGCGCATGAAAGCCGTCATGCAAGAGATAGAAAAAAATCCTGATGTGATATTGTTTATCGATGAAATACACACCATCATTGGAGCGGGAGGAGCCAGCGGTTCCCTGGATGCATCCAACATGTTTAAGCCGGCCTTAGCACGAGGCGAACTTCAAGCAATTGGTGCGACAACCCTCGATGAGTATCGACAGTATATTGAGAAAGATGGAGCGCTTGAAAGGCGCTTCCAAAAGGTTATTGTTGAACCGACATCCGTCGTTGAAACCATACAAATTCTCAACAACATCAAAGAACGATATGAGGAACACCACATGGTAAGCTACACCGCAGAAAGCATTGAGGCGTGCGTAAAATTGACCGAAAGATATATTACCGATCGCCATTTACCCGACAAAGCCATTGATGCCTTAGACGAAGTGGGCTCAAGAGTTCACATTACGAACATTAGCGTTCCTAAGGAAATTATGGATATCGAGACGGAAATAGAACAAATCAAAGTACGGAAAAGTGAAGTCATCAAGGCGCAGCAATTTGAGCGCGCCGTAGAATTGCGCGATGCTGAACGAAAACTTATCGAAAAACTCGAGGAGGAAAAAAAGAAATGGGAGGAGCTTTCCAAAAATAACCGAATTACCATTACGGAGGAGAATGTTGCCGAAGTGGTTTCCATGATGAGCGGTATTCCATTAACCAAGGTGTCGCAAACCGAGTCAGGTAAGCTGGTTAATATGTCCGAGGTATTGAAAGGCAAAGTCATCGGTCAAGATGAAGCGGTGAACAAAGTAATTAAGGCTATCCAGCGCAATAGGGCAGGTCTGAAAGACCCTAACAAACCCATTGGTTCTTTCTTTTTTCTAGGGCCTACGGGAGTGGGAAAAACACAGTTGGCGAAAGTTTTGGCAAAATACCTTTTTGATACTGAGGATGCTTTGATTCGAATTGATATGTCTGAATTTATGGAAAAGTTCAGCATATCAAGGTTAGTTGGCGCTCCGCCCGGATATGTGGGTTACGAGGAGGGAGGGCAATTAACGGAAAAAGTTCGTAGAAAGCCCTATTCCATTATTCTTCTCGATGAGGTAGAGAAAGCTCACCCCGACGTATTCAACTTATTGCTTCAGGTAATGGATGATGGACACATGACCGACGGCTTAGGTAGAAAAATTGATTTTAAGAACACCATCATTATTATGACCTCTAACATTGGTGCACGCCAGCTCCAAGATTTTGGAACAGGTGTTGGTTTTGGCACCAAGGCGAAGGAAGAGGCAAGGGATGAGAACTCCAAAGCGGTTATTCAAAACGCCTTAAGAAAAGCCTTTTCACCTGAATTTTTAAATCGCGTCGACGATATGATCATGTTCCGATCCCTGGAACGTAAAGATATCCATAATATCATTGACCTTGAGTTGGATAAATTGTTCGTTCGTATTCAAGATTTGGGCTATACCCTCGAACTTTCCGAAAAGGCGAAAGACTTTATTGTTGAGCGTGGCTATGATGAAAAGTTTGGGGCGCGGCCTCTGAAGCGAGCCATACAAAGATTTATTGAGGATCCGCTTGCTGAGAGCATTATCAACCAAAATCTGAGTGCGGGAGATAAGGTGATTATGGACCGCGAGGACGGTAAGGAAGAATTGACCGTCCATTTTAAAAAATCAAAAGGCAAAAACCCAACTTCTGAAAAGGGGAAAGACAAAGAAGATTAATGGTAAACAAAAAGGGGCCTAAGCCCCTTTTTTATGGATTAGAAGTTGTTAAACCCTGGCAATGGTTTCACTCATGTATTCCCCGGATTTTAGTTTGCCTACAATTTTCGAAAAAGATTCAATCGTGTAACTCACATCTTCCATCGTATGCACAGCCGTTGGAATTAAGCGCAATATAATCATGCCTTTGGGTACAACTGGGTATACTACCATGGAGCAGAAAATATTGTAATTTTCTCGGAGGTCGTAGATGAGGTTTGTGGACTCAGGAATTGAACCGTTCAGGTAGACCGGGGTAACGCAGGAATTCGTAGGTCCGATCTCAAATCCTGCATCCTTGAGGCCGGTTTGAAGCGCGTTGGTAATTTCCCATAACCTTGTTTTGAAAACCGGATTTTTTCTGATGAGTTCAAGTCTTTTCAGGGCTCCGGCAACAAGCGTCATGGGCATTGCTTTGGCGAAAATTTGCGACCGCATGTTGTAGCGTAGGTACTCGACCACTTGTGCTTCGCTCGCGATAAATCCTCCAATCATCGCAAAAGACTTCGCAAACGTTCCGAAATACACATCGATTTCGTCTTGAACTCCTTGTTCCTCGCCGGTTCCCGCGCCGGTGGCACCGAGCGTTCCCACACCGTGAGCATCATCAACAAACAGCCGAAAATTAAATTTCTTTTTGAGTGCCACAATTTCTTTTAAGCATCCTTGGTCGCCCCGCATGCCGAATACGCCTTCCGTGATAACTAAGATTGCACCCCCCGTTTCTTGGGCAAGTTTTGTTGCGCGTTCGAGCTGTTTTTCACAATCGCCTACATCGTTGTGCTTAAAAACATATCTTTTCCCCATGTGCAATCGAACTCCGTCCAGGATGCACGCGTGCGACTCGGCGTCATAGACAATCACATCGTGACGATCTACCAAACAGTCGATGGCTGAAACCATGGCTTGGTAACCGAAATTGACTAAAATTGAATCCTCTTTGGAAACATAATCTGCTAATTCATGTTCGAGTTGTTCATGTAAATTTGAGTTGCCGCTCATCATCCGAGCCCCCATCGGCATAGCAAAACCAAAATCCATTCCCGCATCTGCATCTGCCTTTCGTACCTCAGGGTGATTGGCGAGGCCTAGGTAATTGTTGAGCGACCAATTGAGCTTTCGTTTCCCTCTAAAGTTCATGTGCGGACCGATGTCTCCTTCGAGTTTCGGAAAGGTGAAATATCCGTGCGACTCTTTTGCATGCACTCCGATAGGGCCCCTATTTGCCTGAATTTTTTCGAAAATATCTGCCATAAATGTTGATTGCTTTACAAAATTAGTTTTTTCTTGCTTACTCCATTTTATTTTGAATCAGTTCTTGTTCAATAATAAATGGCTCGTCGCACTTTAGAAACATATTTGGCAAGGCGAATTACTTGTTTCGTATAACCAAATTCGTTATCGTACCAGGTATAAAGCACAATGTTTTTCCCGTCCTTTGAAACGATGGTCGCGTGAGAATCATAGACGGAACAACACGTGTTACCAATAATATCCGAAGAAACGAGTTCGGGATCAAACGAATAATAAATCTGATTGACCAAAGGACCTTCCAAAGCTGCTGATTTGATAATCTCATTTACCCCTTCAACCGATGTTTCCTTGTTAACTTCCAGGCTTAAGATGGCGAGCGACCCGTTGGGAGTTGGAACCCGAACAGCATTGGCGGTTAATTTATCTTTGAGAGACGGAATTACCTTGGTAACGGCACTGCCGGCTCCCGTTGAGGTGATCACCATGTTAATTGCTGCTGAACGGCCCCTGCGCGACTTTTTATGCATGTTGTCAAGCAAATTTTGGTCATTCGTGTAGGCGTGAACCGTTTCGATATGTCCTTTTACAATGCCAAGTTTGTCCTCTATGACTTTGAGAATTGGACTGATGGCATTGGTAGTGCACGAAGCAGCTGAGTAAAGGGTTTCTTCATCAAGTTTCAAATCCCGTTCGTTAATGCCAAAGACGACATTTGGCATTTCTTTTCCGGGAGCTGTCAAAATTACGCGGGATACTCCTTTTGAGAGCAGATGACGAGATAAGGATTCTTTATTGGTGTAAATCCCCGTGTTATCAATTACAAGGGCATTCGAAATTCCGAACGCGGTATAGTCGACATCTTCGGGAACGGAGGAGTTTATGATGTGAACCACCTGACCATTAATGAGGAGGCATTTTTGCATTAAATCAACATTAACACTGCCTTTAAAAGCCCCATGTACCGAATCGTTTCGGAGAAGGCTTGCGCGTTTCTGGATATCGTTGTCCGAATTTCCCCTAGTAACAATGGCGCGCAATCGCAATTGTTGCCCCTTTCCTGCCTGACGAATCAGTTCGCGAGCAGCCAAGCGGCCGATTCTACCAAATCCATATAAAACAACGTCTTGCGGTTCAAAACTTGGGTTTTCTGAAAATCGAAAACCCGATAAGTTGGAGGCCAGAAATGCTGCGGGGCTTTTCTCTTGTCCGCTACTGAGCCATTCGTTGGCTAATTTTCCAACATCCAATTTTGCTGGGGCAAGTTTCAAGTTGGCAATTTCCTCAGCGATTTTAGAGGTGGTAAAAATATCGATGGGTTTATTTACGACCTTACCCGCGTATTCGTGTAGGTTGAGTAATTCAGAAGTCGATATATCTGTGAGATGGTGGCGAAATAAAACGAGTTCAATACCTTGCTCGTACAAAAGTTCACCAACCTTGTTTTGCAACTTAACAGCCGCACGCTCCTGTTCAATGCGGTTTTTCAGTTCTTCTTCATAGCCTAAAACGGAGTCCATATAATTCATTCAATTCAACATAAAAACACAAAAAAAGGCTGCGCGAAGCAGCCTTAATAGTTAACCCAAATAGGTTTTTAACAATTTGTTTCGAGACGTATGTCGGAGCCTTCGAATTGCTTTTTCTTTGATTTGGCGAACTCTTTCACGAGTGAGGTTGAACTTACAACCGATTTCTTCTAAGGTGAGTCCGTGGTTCATTCCAATTCCAAAAAAGAGCCGAATGATTTCTCGTTCTTTGTCGGTAAGCGTGCTAAGCGAGCGCTCTATTTCACGTTGCAACGACTCATTCATCAGTGCGGAATCTGTTCTTTCAGATTCAGTATTGACCATAACATCGATCAGGGTGCCGCCGTCTTCGTTAGTGGTGAGCGGTGCGTCGACGGAGACGTGCCTGCCTGCCACGTTTAAGCTTTCTTTGATTTTATCTTCAGGAACTTCCAAGGCCTCGGCCAACTCCTCCGCGGATGGTGCACGCTCATACTCTTGCTCGAGACGTGAAAAGGCTTTATTAATCTTATTGAGAGAACCTACTTGGTTTAGAGGGAGGCGGACAATACGCGCTTGTTCGGCTAAGGCCTGTAAAATGGATTGACGAATCCACCAGACAGCATAAGAGATAAATTTGAAACCCCGTGTCTCGTCAAATTTTTGAGCTGCTTTGATCAGACCTAAATTCCCTTCGTTGATTAAATCGGGGAGTGTAAGTCCTTGGTTCTGATATTGTTTTGCCACGGAAACAACAAACCGGAGGTTGGCCTTTGTAAGCTTTTCCAGCGCCTTTTGGTCACCTATTTTTATTTTTCTTGCTAATTCTACCTCTTCCTCTGCTGTAATTAACTCTTCTCGTCCTATATCCTGCAAATATTTGTCGAGGGATTGGCTTTCGCGATTCGTTATGGACTTGGTAATTTTAAGTTGTCTCATGCTCAAACAGTGTAATTTTAATTATCATTTGGAATTGAGCAAAGTAAAATGAAAAAAAAGGTTTTGAAAAATTTTTCACGGTCAATTTTCAACAACTTATCAACCATGTATTTTTAGTAACTTTTTAACGGTTTATAATCCAAATCCTTTGTATTCTCTTGACCCGCTCGGGGTGACAATTTCCAACAATATTCCTTTGTTGACCCCATTCAGTTTTTCCGATATTTCATCAACGGACTCTACGGGATCGTTGTTCACCTTGGTGATGACGGTGCCCTCGGTCATTCCGAGGGTCTTGAGCTTACCCGCGGACAGGGTTTTAATTTTTACGCCGTAAGAAATATTTAAATCTTTCTTTTCTTTTGCAGTTAACTCAACAAAGGTGGCTCCGAGTGCAAAATTTTTCGCTATCTCCGTTTTGCTCAACAAATCGGTATTGCCATCTTTGTTGCGCAAGACAACGTCCAGGGTTACCTCATCTCCGTTTCTTTTCCGCACGGTAATCACTACCTTATCTCCCGGGCGCTGTTTGCCGATTTCCTCCTGTAGTTGGGCGGGAGAATTGACCTCTTTGACCCCTACTTTTAGGATTACATCGCCGGTCTTGAACCCGGATTTATCGGCGGTTCCTCCATCTACCACGGAATTGATATACACTCCTCTTAGATTAGGTAAGTTTTCTTTTTCTTTGAGGTCTTGGGTAATCGCACTTATTTGTACCCCAAGATAGGCGCGTTGTACCAGTCCGTAATCAATTAAATCTTTTACCACTTTCTCGACCAAATCTACCGGTATGGCAAAAGAGTAGCCGCTGTAGGCACCGGTTTGTGATGCAATGGCAGTGTTAATGCCTACCAATTCTCCAACGGTATTTACCAGGGCCCCACCGCTGTTTCCCGGATTGACAGCCGCATCCGTTTGGATGAAAGACTCTATCGGAACAACGTTTTTATCGTTTCGTTCAGATAATAAGTTAATGTTGCGCGCCTTTGCGCTGACAATTCCAGCTGTGACCGTTGAAGTGAGGTTGAAGGGGTTGCCTACCGCTAGAACCCACTCACCAATTTTTAGGTTGTCGCTGTTCCCAAATTTCATCGGTACAAGATTGGATGCCCCGTCAATTTTAAGAACTGCCAGGTCTGTAGAGGGGTCAGCTCCTATGATTTTCGCGGTGTATTCGGAATTATCGTTTAAAATTACTTGGATTTCTGATGCATTTTCAATTACGTGATTGTTGGTTACAATATATCCTTCAGAGGAAATAATGACTCCTGATCCAGCCCCAGAGCCAAATTGTTTGTACTCCTTGCCACCGGCACCCGGGCCATAAAAAAATTCCTGGAAAAGATCCCGTTGGAATGTGGTAGAAACCACCTTGGTAGTTACGTGTACTACAGAATTAATGCTCATTTGCGACGCTTGCGTTAAATCCGGTAAAATACCGCCGTTCAAACCAACGGTTTTTGCGTAATAGTTGGCCCCGTCCAACACTTGCTCCGATGTTTTTTTGCTGCTCTTAGTAAATGTTAAATACGTGGCTAGGGGTAGGGCGCCACTGACTAGGGCGACTCCAATAACGGTTAGAAGAAGTTTGCGATTCATATGTTTAGAAAAAAAGATGAACAATAATAATACTCTTTTAAGACTTACAAAATTAGTGCCGTGTTAAAGAATGTTAAGCAAAGGTGCAAACATTTTATTTATTTTTGGAGTATGTTATTGAAATTTGAAAAATTTCAAGGTTCGGGCAACGATTTCATCATGCTTGATAACCGCGATGGTCGCTATTCCAAGCTAAGCATGTCCGACATCTGTCAAGTAACAAACCGAAAATTTGGTGTAGGTGCAGATGGCCTTATTTTGATCAATAGCAGTGATGTGGCTGATTTTGAAATGGATTTTTCGAATCCGGATGGCTCCAAAAGTTTTTGCGGAAATGGTGCGCGGTGTGCCGTTGCTTTTGCAAGCAACCATGGGGTTGTTAGCACTTCTCAATCGTTTCTTGCCATAGATGGAGTGCACGATTTTCGCATCGATGGAACAGATGTCTCAGTTAAGATGAACCGGGTGGAAGCCGTGGAGCATTTTGACCGTGAAACAGGTTATTTGAACACAGGATCTCCTCATTATATCATTCAAACCCAAGACACCTCCTCTGAAAATGTACTAAAATTGGGACGACAAATTCGCTATTCCGGCCAATACGTGTCGCAAGGCGTTAATGTCAATTTGGCCTTTATCACCGACAACGAGGTCGTTCACGTGGCAACCTATGAACGAGGTGTCGAAAATGAAACCCTTTCTTGTGGCACGGGAGCAACGGCTTGTGCGCTCTATTTTGCAGACCTTCAACAAATGAACGAGGGTTTTTTGAACGTTGAAACGAAAGGCGGAAAACTTCGGGTGTCTTTTCAAAAAACGGAGAACGGATCTTTTGAAAATGTCTGGTTGAGCGGTCCGGCAGAGTTTGTTTTCTCCGGAACGTTTGAGCTATGAAAACGGGACTCATCAGCAAAAATATTTGCCTTAGGGCTGTTGAGCCTAGCGACGCCTCGCTTCTTTTCATTTGGGAAAATAACCCGGCTAATTGGAGAATTAGTCAGACAGAAGTGCCTTTTTCCATGCACAACATCCATCAGCTGATTGAACAATTTTCAAATCCCCGAACTTCAGGACAAATCCGTTTCATGATTGCCTTAAATGAAACCAATAAAGCCGTTGGAACGATAGACCTTTACGACATTAATTTTAAGCACGGTTTTGCTACTGTAGGAATCTTAATCGCTGAAGAGCACGAACGCGGTAAAGGCTATGCAGAGGAGGCAATACATTTATGCGCTACCTATTGCCGTGAGCAATTGGAATTGTTTAACCTTCAATGTTTCGTGCAATCGGATAATTTGGCGAGTCTTAATCTTTTCAGAAAATTAAATTTTCGTGAGGTTGGAGTTCGAAAGGAGTGGTACCTTTACCAAGAAACCCGAATTGATGAAATTGCTTTTCAATTATGCCTAAAAATTCGAAATCAACATTAGTTAAAGTCGTGGCCTTCTTGGCGGTTATTGGCGTTGTAATATTGCTTTTTTTGTTCCCAAAAATTCGGGTATATTGGTCGGGTTTTACCGTTACATCAAATCGTGAAAGTCGGTTTTTTCTGATACGTGATTCGATTTCTCCATCAAAACTCGCTAAAGTGTTGCAAGCACAATTCATCATCGATAAGCCGGGTGATTTTTTGCGGGTCGCAGCGTTCAAAAAACTCTCCAAAGAACGAATAGCTTTAGGGATGTATGAAATTCATCCGAACACGACTTACCGAACCCTTCTCAACGGATTTACCAAAAATAAATTGGGTAATGGGAATGGCGAAATTGAGGTAACACTCACTTTCAATAATTGCAAAACCTTGCAGCAAATGGCAGGAAAGGTTTCAAAATGCATTGCGGCAGACAGTGCAGCGTTGATGGCTTACCTGTTACAGGGAAGTACGTTGAAAAAATACGGTTTCACCCTAGAACAGCTGCCTGCATTATTCATTCCCAACACCTATAAACTCTTTTTTGATACCGATGAAGAGGCCTTTACCCAACGCATGGCTGAAGAGTTTAAGCTATTTTGGACGACCAGTCGAACAGCACAAATCAAGGCTATAGGGCTCAACTCACCGAGCGAAGTAACAACCCTGGCGAGCATTGTTTTTGCAGAACAATCCCGGATTTCCGCAGAATGGCCTATCATTGCTGGTCTTTATTTAAACCGCATTCGTACTGGAATGAAATTGCAGTCAGACCCCACCTTTAAATTTTGTTGGGGAGACAAATTGGATGGAGTGCAGCGTCTTTTAGCAGTGCATCGATCGAAGGTGTGTCCTTACAACACCTACTTGGTTAAAGGTTTACCACCCGGTCCAATCAACCTGCCTGAAGCAGCGGTTTTAGACGCTGTGTTGAATGCGCCGAGCGTCGAATATTTATTCATGTGCGCGAAACCTGACTATTCCGGTCGGCATAATTTTGCTGTTTCGGGAACAGAACACCTCGAAAACGCAAGGCTTTTTCAACGTTGGTTAGGAGAAGAACAAAAAAAGAAATAACCCGTGGATCGCAGAAAGTTCATACAAGCAGGTTCGCTCCTCGTTGCTGCTGGTTTCATTGAACCCGTCAAAGGGGCAATGGTGCCTACATACCTGTTCGAAGAAAAATTCGAAGGGCCCCTAATTATATCAACCTGGATTCATGGGCTTGAAGCAAATCGAGCAGGGTGGAAGGTACTCGAACAAGGTGGTTCTGCTTTGGATGCTACGGTTGCTGGTGCCATGCAAATCGAGTCGGATGTTACAAATCGCAGCGTTGGAATAGGGGGAAGGCCCGACAGGACTGGTCATGTAACCTTGGACGCCTGCGTGATGGATGGGGACGGAAGAAGTGGTGCCGTTGGATACTTGGAAGGGATTGCTCATCCTGCCGCTGTGGCAAAAGCTATTATGGACCAAACGCCGCACGCCATGTTGGTTGGGGCTGGCGCTCGAGCCTTTGCATTGGACAACGGTTTCGCTACCATAAAAACGCCACTACCGGAGGTTAAAAAAGATTATTTGCAATGGCGAAAAGAGAACAAAGAACTGTTAAGACGTCCAAAAATTAATCACGAAAACCACGACACCATCGGATTAATTGCCCGAGATGCTCATGGTAATTTTGGTGGAACATGTACCACAAGTGGATGGGCTTATAAAATGCCAGGAAGATTAGGAGACTCTCCCATCATCGGTGCGGGTCTTTTTGTTGACAACGAAGTAGGTGCTGCTACTGCAACAGGACTCGGTGAGGCTATCATACGTGTCGCAGGAAGTGCCATTGTGGTGGAATTAATGCGCGGTGGAATGAAGCCTTCCGAGGCTTGCAGAGAGGTTGTAATGAGAATCATACGCAAGAACAAGGATCTCACGGGGTTACAATGCGGATTCATCGCGATGGATAAACAAGGAAATGTAGGCGGATTCTCCGTTTATAATGGTTTTAATTTTGCGATTAAAACCGCAACCCGTGACGAAATGGTGGACACCGAATTCGATCGGAAATGGTAAAAACATGGTTTTTGCTTTGCAGTATATTCTGCTACCTAGGTATTTGTGCGCAGGATAGGATTCTTTTGGAATGGGAAATTCAACACCCTGTAGATAAAAACTGGACCAAACTTGGAGTCCGTGGAAGCGTCCAAGAAGCACTGATGCAGCAAGGTAGGCTTCCAAACCCTTTTCAGGGAACCCTTGAAGAAGACCATCGATGGATTGAGGATTACACTTGGAACTTCAAAAGCCGTTTTTTCCTAACAGAAGCCATGTTCAATGCGAAAGAGGTTGAACTCATTTTCCCGTGCATCGATACTTATGCCAAGATTTTTGTCAACGGAAAAGAGGTATTGGATGCGCAAAATTATTTTCGATCTTATCGGGTCGAAGTTCGTTCTGAATTAACCCCGGGGTACAATGAAATTGAAGCGGTGTTCACACCTCCCGTGCTCTTCCATAAGAAGACCTACGAAAACGAAGCTTTTCATTATCCTGCCCCCAACGATCATGGAAAAATTAAAGCGGCTCCCTTGACAAGAAAGCCGCAATACCAATTCGGTTGGGATTGGGCACCTAGAATTAACACCCTGGGTTTTCCTTATCCTATTACGGTTGAAGTTAAAGAAAATCAGTGCATTCAATCGTGCGTTGTCAACACCTTGAGTATCGGTGATACCGCAGCAATGGAATGGATTTTTGTAAAAGACTCGAACGCCAAAGACCACCTAATACGTTCCCAAGTTTTTGGTTGGGAGGTGAAGAACGATGGTAAAAATCTCCAAAAATTCCGTTTCTCATTGGAAAATCCTAAGTTATGGTATCCTCGAGAATTCGGCAGTCCCGCAATGTACGAAGATACCCTTGTTACCTTGGATGAACAGGGTCGAATGGTTCAGAAATATCCGTATACTTTTGGAGTTCGCAGCGTTAAACTTGTTCAGCAAGCAGATGAATGGGGCACCTCGTTTTATTTTGAAATTAACGGTAAACCTGTGCTCATGAAAGGCGGAAATATGATACCCCCATCCATTTTTGGTGGAACGACTACTGCAAGAGAATGGGAGTCATGGGTGGATTTAATGGTTGAAAGTAATTTCAACATGGTCCGTATTTGGGGAGGTGGCGATTACGCGGATGAAGCTTTTTTGAATGCCTGCGATAGAGCGGGTGTTATGGTTTGGCACGATGCGATGTTTGCCTGTGCCATGTATCCGGGATCCTCCGAATTTTTAACGAGTGTTGAGGAGGAATTTCACCAACAACTGCCTCGAATTACCAAACACCCGTCAGTGGTTTACATTAATGGGAACAACGAGGTGGATTTAGCCTGGAAAAATTGGGGATTTCAACTGCAATACCTCTTAAGCAAATCGGATCAACGAGTCATTGAATCGGCTTACGATACGTTGTTTAAATCCTTGTTGCCGAATGTATTGTCACAATACTCCAATCTACCTTATGTTCATACCTCGCCCTTGAGCAATTGGGGAAGAACGGAGTATTATAATCACGGAACACAGCATTACTGGGGAGTTTGGCACGGTACTGACCCTATGAAAGATTTCGAGAAAAAGATTGGACGGTTCAATGCAGAATTTGGATTCCAGAGTTTTCCCGAGTTTTCGACCCTCAAGAGCTTCAGCGATTCTTCGGATTGGTCTCTTAGTTCTCGTGTGATGAAGCATCATCAAAAGAGTTATGTTGGAAACGGGATGATGCTGAGGCATGCCATAGGCTTGTTCGGTAAACCTCGAAATTTTAAGGAGTTTGTTTATTTTTCACAACTTACACAGGCTTACGCGGTGGCTTCAGCGATTGGCGGTCATTTATTAGACGCTCCAAGATGCATGGGGACTTTATATTGGCAAGTGAACGATTGTTGGCCCGCGCCCACTTGGTCGAGTGTTGACTTTTGGGGAAATTGGAAGGCTTTGCACTACCAGGTGCGAAACCTTTACCAGAACATCACAGTGGTTCAAAACAACGAGCATCGGTGTTTAACCCTCGTTGCCAACAATGTGGATTCGGTCAATACGGTAGTTTCTTGGGAAGTTTATCGATTGGATGCAGCAGCGCCTCGGTTAGTTAGCCGTCAACAAAAAGAGATTCATCTAAAGAACTTTGAATCACTCAAGTTTTTCGATGGTTCGGATCTTAAGTTCGCGCATGCTGTGAAGGTAAAGGTCGGTGAGGCAAGGGAACGAACCTACCTTGTTGGCCCATTCAAGTCACGGAATTCGCTGAAGGCTTCGCTGAAGGTTATTTCCATTGATACCCTTCACAAAACGGGAGTGTTATTGTTTGAAAATCAACATTTCATGGCGGATGTTTGGTGGTATTCCATGACACCAGGTGTAACGTTTGAACGCAATTTTGAACATTGTTTACCGGGTAAACACGAGATTTCTTTTACATTTAACGAAATTCCAAAACAAATAAAATACTACTACCGATGAAATTATTTTTAGGATTATTCCTTGTCTTGAGCGCTAACTCACTCTATGCTCAAACGACTTTGATGAGCGATACCCTAAAGCGAAAAAACGAAGTAGTGGTCTATGGTAAAGGTTTGCCTTTTGCTTTTTCCGATAGAACATCTACCATTCAAACCTTTGATATTGCTCGAAACCGTGCTTTACCCATTCGCTCGGTCAATGAAGCCTTAGCTTATGTTCCCGGATTGGATCTTCGGCAAAGAGGGGTTCAGGGAATTCAGGGCGATTTAAGCATTCGCGGTGGAACCTTTGAGCAAAATTTGATCTTGATCAACGGCTTTAAATTGGTGGATCCTCAAACCGGACATCACGCATTAAACCTGCCAGTTTTGCTCACCAATGTTCAAAACATTGAAGTTTATAAAAGCTCCGGCACCCGAATTTTTGGTCAAAACGCCATGACAGGTGCAGTGAATTTTGTGACACAACCCGAGCGCAGTTATGGGGTTAATATGCAGCTATTCGGGGCGAATTTTGGAGGTCTTGGTTTCCAATCCACGGTGAGTGCTCCCGTGGGCAAACTTCGCCAATCGGTTTCGTTCGGTTACGATAAGAGCAATGGATATTGGTATAATTCAGACCACACAAATCAACAAGTATTTTACGATGCAGCACTCCCTTTAGGAAAAAAACAGGAGCTGAAAGCATTGCTTGGATATTCGGACCGAGCCTTTGGCGCCAACGGATATTATACCCCATCATTTCCAGATCAATGGGAATCCACGCAAATGGCGATTGCAGGCCTTTCGCATCAAGCGGTTATGGACAAAGTTACCTTGCTTACCAAAGCGTCCTTGCGCACCCACCGAGACGAGTTTCGCTTAAAACGCTTTGATCCTGCTTTTTACACGAACAAGCATTGGTCTGAGGTGATCACCATCGAGGAAACAGGCAAATGGGTTTCCAAGTTAGGTACCACAGGTTTTGGAGGCGAATGGCGTTTGGAAGGGTTGAATAGCACCAACCTCGGAGAGCGGGAACGAACCTACGTTTCAGGCTTTGTAGATCATACCCTAAAGTTGATGGAGAATAAGCTGATTTTGGTCGGCAATGTTCACTACTTTAACCTGTACATGAATGGCAACACCTACCAAAAATTCTTGCCCGGGTTCGAGGCAGCCTACGTGCTGCTCCCTTCGCTGAGGATTTATGGAAATATTGGTCAAAGCTACCGTGCCCCAACGTATACGGAATTGTTTTATCAGGATTTTTCCAATGTGGGTAATGCGAATCTTCAACCGGAATACGCGACCAATATGGAGCTAGGGGCCAGTTATTCAACTACTTGGGGCCAGGTGGTAAGCGGTAGTAGGGACTCTTGGAAATCAAAAATTACCATAGACGCTTCGGTATACAGGAGAAATACCAATAATATGATTGATTGGGTTCGAAATGCCACGACCGATCCTTGGATGCCCGTGAACCTATCCAATGTTATTTTTACTGGGGTAGAATCCAACATCAACTACCGATGGAACGGTGATGGAAAATTCATGCTACGGGAAGTTTCTTTAGGGTACAATTACACCGATGCCAGCCATCAGTTTGCCGATCCCTCACAAGTGACTCAGTCGCGCTATGCTTTCTCTGGTCTACGCAACCAATTGGTCGGAAGAATTACCGCGAATTTAACCCGATGGGTAGCTGTTAGCGTTGCATATCGTGGGGTGGACCGTGTTGGAGGAAATGCCTATTCCTTGCTGGATGCCAAAATTGCTGTGAATCCAAGCAGAAGTGTTACCGTTTTTGTCGAAGGGAATAATCTTGCGAATACCCAATACGTGGAAGCAGGTTATGTTCAAATGCCAGGCCGTTGGTTCAAAGCTGGATTGCAAATTAAAATGCTGGATTAATTCGAAAGTAAAGCTCGGTACGTTTTAGTTATCAGGGCATTGTAGAATTTCATGCCCGTCTTTTGAACTATTGCTTTCTATTTTTGTTTAACTATTAAATGAAAAGATGAAACAAGTTGGTTTAAACGGTGCTGCGCATACCTTGGAGGTATTGATTGATGAAATGGGGGACGAGCATGTGAGTACTTCAGCAGACACGCCTTTGCGGGAGGATGCTTTTGTGCTAAGCGATGAGGAGAAAATAGACCGAATCGCAGTGCATTTCGCCGAAATCATGGATTTGTTGGGGCTGGATAGAAACGACGATAGCCTCAGTGGAACTCCTAAAAGGGTTGCGAAAATGTACGTGAAAGAAATTTTTAGTGGACTGAATCCAGCAAATTTCCCCGATATCAAATTGTTCGACAATAAGTACAACTATCAGCAAATGTTGGTAGAAAAGAACATCCTTTTTTATTCGAATTGCGAACACCATTTTGTTCCCATTATCGGAAAGGCTCACGTTGCGTACATTTCTTCTGGTAAAGTCATTGGCTTGTCCAAGATTAATCGAATTGTACAGCATTTCGCCAAACGTCCACAGGTTCAAGAGCGCCTAACCGTTCAAATCGCTGAGGCCATGAAGAAGGTCATGGAAACGGAAGACGTTGCCGTGGTCATCGATGCCACCCACCTTTGCGTTTCTTCTAGGGGAGTAAAAGACGTCAACAGCAGCACTGTTACATCGTATTTTTCGGGGCAATTTGAAAAGGAAGACAAGCGCAATGAATTCCTCAAATACTTAGAATTATAAGGGTCTCTAATTGCTTGATTCATGAACCAATTCGGTTCATGTGAATCCCTAAACGTCACCAAAGGATAGTTTTCATTGAAAAATTCGTGATTTAAAAACTCTTGTCCTTGATGCATCGTACAGAAAACCCGAATTCCTCGTAATAAGTGGTAACTTTTATTCCGTAATTGGGTAGATAATACAAACAACAAGCTTCATAACAACAAGCTTCATCATAATCGGGGTAATCGTTTGCGGTCCAAAACCAAGCCATTGCATTCAGGTAATAAAAAATGTCAACTGCAGCCTCTTGAAACCTTCCTCCTGCTAAGCAGAAGTTAAAATTATTGAATGCCTCTTCATTGTATGATTGAGTATTTTGTTTCCATTCATAATGCTCATCCGTCGGTTCCCCAAAAAAATTGAAACCCATGAAGCGGAAAAGGGTGTCCCACTCCGAAAGTCTTGGCACATGAAAACCATCTGGAGCTAAACCTCGAGGGTCATTCACAGCGTGCCAATTATATATTTTGCCGAGAACTTTTCCGCTATCGGTTGCATTTTCATAATAGCACCATGCCGGAGTTTTGTTTTCACCTGCTTTCCTCCATTCTTCGTAATCACTCACTTCCGGAATGAGATCACCATTTCTGAACCTTGAAACATTCAAATTCTTGGTCATCCATTCTTGTTCTCCAATGCGAACTGTTATAGGTTCTTGAGAAAAAGTTAATGCTGAAAGAAGGAACATAATGCCGGAAGCACAACATGATAAAATCCGCATACCGTTTTTCAGCGAAAATGAAGTATATGAAAATCGTTACGTATTTAAACTCAATCCATCAAATGTTCTCGCCAATGCTGTACTTCGGCAATCATGCTGTTGTTCTTCCTATTGAAGATCTAATTTTAGCTGCTATTTCTCCGCAAAAAAAACTTGTTCTTAGTTTGCTTTATTGCATTGCATTCTTCAAAAGAAATTATTTGAAAGCTTGGATTCATGC
>VGMY01000021.1 GCA_016866255.1 Bacteroidota bacterium
TATGCCCAGTTAAAGCCCCAAGATATCGCAAAAATCCCTGGCGTGAACATGGTGTTGGGAGCGAATGAAAAATTTAATCTCGTAGAAGAGGTTGAGGCCAATTTTGGCATGGAGGAACAAGTTGTAAAAAACGAATCCATCAAACATACCCTGACCTTCCACCCGTCGTTTAGCGCAGGAGATCGCACTCGAAGCTTCTTAAAAGTTCAAGACGGATGCGATTATTTCTGCACCTTTTGCACGATTCCATTAGCCCGCGGCAGAAGCCGCAACGCCTCCATTGCCGATACCCTCTACGAAGCCGCCAAACTGGTGAATAGCCCGGTACGAGAAGTTGTTCTGACCGGCGTGAACATCGGTGATTTTGGACAAGGTGGAAACGAAACCTTCTTCCAACTCATTCAAGCATTAGATACCCTTGAAGGGATTGATCGGTTTAGGATTTCCTCCATAGAACCCAACTTACTGAGCCATGATATCATCGATTTTTGCTTGAATCGAAGTAAACGATTCATGCCGCACTTTCATATTCCCTTACAATCGGGAAGCGACCGTATTCTAACACTGATGCGCCGTAAATACGACCGGGCCCTTTTCCAAAATCGGGTGGAGCACATTAAAGCCATTAACCCGGATTGTTGCATTGGGGTTGACGTGATTGTTGGTTTTCCAGGAGAAAGCGAAGAGGATTTCCAAGAAACCATGGATTTCTTGCATTGCCTCGATATTTCCTACCTGCACGTCTTTACCTACTCGGAACGCGCCAATACCACCGCGGTTAAATTAGGGGATCCGGTTCCAATGCATGTCAGGAAAGACCGAAGCAAGCAATTGCATTGGCTTAGCGACCGTAAAAAGCAACAATTTTATCATTCGCAGTTGGGAAAGCGCAAAACCGTGCTATTTGAGCAGGAAGAGGACGGAGGTAAAATGTACGGGTTCACTGAAAATTACCTCAAAGTAGAAAATCCCTACGACGATTCGCTCATCAATCAATTGGTACCTGTTCAAATTGAACAATTAACGTTCGACCAAACGGTTAAGGCAACCATCGAAAAACAAGCCATTCATGAATAGAGTTTTCATAACGCGAAGAGAAACCTTTAATGCTGCTCACAAGTTGTGGCAACCGGCTTGGAGCGATCAAAAAAACCAAGAGGTATTTGGTGCGTGCTCCAATAAAAATTGGCACGGACACAACTTCACCCTTTTTGTAACGGTGAGCGGCGAACCGAATAGCGAAACGGGTTTCGTTATGAACTTACAACGACTTAGCACTTTGATTCGAAGCGAGGTAACAGCCCACCTCGATCACAAAAACCTCAACTTGGACGTACCTTTCTTGAGGGATGTCATGGCATCCACCGAAAATGTGGCCATTGCCATTTGGAACATCCTTGCGCCGCAAATTAGGGAATTAGGCGCCGAACTGGAAAAAATAAAATTGGTAGAAACGGAAAATAATTTCGTGGAGTATTATGGTGGCAATAAACCTTTTTAACTAAATTTCGTTCGAACCTTGAAAATTCTATTGTGGATATAACCAACTTAAGCCAACATTACAAAGCGCTGATTGACGGATTGGGAGAAGACTCCCAACGCGAAGGGCTGCTTAAGACCCCTGAACGCGCGGCAAAAGCCCTGGAATTTTTAACCCATGGGTATGGCCTCGATGCCGATAACATCATCAACCAGGCCATTTTTCAGGAGGAATACTCCGAAATGGTCATTGTCAAAGAAATTGAAGTGTATTCGTTGTGCGAACACCATTTATTGCCGTTTTTTGGAAAAGCGCACGTGGCCTACATTCCCAGTGGAAAAATAGTTGGCTTGAGTAAAATTCCTCGCGTAGTGGACGCGTACGCACGGAGGCTTCAAGTGCAGGAACGTCTGACCTTGGAGATTCGGGATTGCATTCAGCGTACCTTAAACCCCAAGGGTGTGGCGGTCGTATTGGAATGCAACCACATGTGCATGCAAATGCGCGGGGTGCAGAAACAAAATTCAAGCACTACAACGAGTGCGTTTACCGGAATTTTTTTAAGCAATGCAACCACAAGAAAAGAATTTATTAACTTAGTCACCAAATAAAAATTAAACCCATGCAAGATTATTCCAACAATTCCTACCAAGCATCGATAGCGAGTAATTTCATTCGTTCTGTTTACACCTACATGTTCATAGCCTTGGCAATTTCCGGGGTCATAGCCTACGCCATTGGAAGTAATCCGATAACGTTTTTGAGCCTATTTAGCAATTCTACAGGAGGATTATCCCTTACCTTTTGGATATTGATGTTTGCCCCTCTCATCATTTCCTTTGTTATTCAATGGGGTTTTCAACGGCTATCGCAACAAATGCTGTTGTTGCTTTTTGTCATTTATTCGGTTGCCATGGGCTGTACCCTGAGTTCCATTTTCTTGGTCTACGAGATGAATGCGATCGCATTTACGTTTTTCGTGGCATCGGGTGCCTTTGCGGGAATGGCTGTTCTCGGATATACTACCAAAACGGATTTAACCAATTTTGGGAGCTTGTTATACATGGTCTTAATTGGGATGATTTTAGCGGGAATTCTGAACATGTTTATCGGCAGCGGAATGTTGGATTTCATCATAAGTGTCATTGGTGTATTCGTTTTTACCGGATTAATTGCCTATCAGATGCAACAACTTAAAAACGTGGCAAATTCGCCTGATTTTAGTGAAGAAAACCGCAACAAACTTGCCCTAATCGGAGGACTACAACTGTACATTTTATTCATTAACCTGTTCCTAACCTTGCTTCGCCTTTTAGGAGGGAGAGATTAATCTTCTGGCAATTACCATGGCTGAAAAATTCTTTGACAAAACTACGGGCCCACTGGCGACCATTTATGTGATTGTTCTTCTTGCGATTATAGCAATGATTCTCGTTTGGGGTTGATAACACTTTAATATGGCCAACCTATGTTGGTTGATGCACTTTTTTCTTCGTACATCCGCTACCGCTTAAAACGGATTGAGCTATACCGAGATTTTCCGGTTGAATGTCAGCAGAAAGTATGGTTGGGATTAATCCAAGAGGGAAGAAATACGCTTTACGGAGAACAGTTTGGATTTAAATCAATAAAAACCACTCAGGAATTCGTAAAAGTGGTTCCTTTAAACGACTATTCAACCCTTGAACCCTTTATTACCAAGTGCCTAACTGGCGAGCCCAATGTTCTTTGGCCGGGAACCACCCGTTGGTTTGCCAAAAGCTCAGGAACTACAGGATCGAGCATTAAAACGCTTCCAATTACAAAAGATAGCCTAGAACACAACCACTATGCTGGGGGAAAAGACCTTTTAGCTTGCTACCACCATAATTTTCCAAATCGTAAACTTTACTCAAAAAAACATTTAATCTTAGGTGGAAGTAATAATTTACAAACCATTGATCAACAAACAATTATCGCTGATCTATCTGCAATAATTATCGATAATTTACCTTTTTGGACAGAATTTAGGAGAGTACCTGATAAACAAATTGTGCTGCATTCAGATTGGGAAGAAAAACTCGAACGGATGGCGAGGTCAAGCATCCAAGAAGATATAGCCATCTTGGCCGGTGTGCCAAGTTGGATGACTTTATTCATTCAAAAAGTGCTCCAACATTCCGGAAAGCAGACCTTAGCCCAAGTTTGGCCAAATTTAGAACTTTACATTCACGGTGGGATGGACCTTGGCCCCTATCAGGCCAACCTCGATAGACTCATGGGGAATCCATCCATGAAATACATTGAATCCTACAATTCATCGGAAGGCTATTTTGGTCTTCAAGACGGGGGTGCAGGTGAGGGATTACTTCTGTTATCCGATTCTGCGGTATACTATGAGTTCATTCCTATGTCGAGCTTTGAAGGCATCCATTCCCCCCATGTACACAGCCTGGAAATGGTTCAACCGGGGATAGAATACGCTTTGGTGATATCGACAAACGCTGGTCTGTGGCGTTACATTATTGGAGACACCATTACCTTTGTATCAACATATCCATACCGATTTAAGGTAACGGGAAGAACCGCCCATTATATCAATGCTTTCGGGGAAAAGGCGGTGGTTATGCATTTTGAAAAAGCCCTGGCTCGTTGGATACACGAGTTTGACATCGCCATAGAAAATTATACCGTCGCTCCCTATTTTTTACTGAACCGGGGAATTGGAGGTCACGAATGGGCCATTGAGTTTGTGAACGAAGTAAGTTTAAAACCGCACATGGTGGAACGTTTGGATGAAATCATGGGCGAATTGAATTCCGATTACTCAACGAAAAGAACCAAGAACATGAACATACAACCACTAAAAATAAGTGTGCTGCGTTCCGGGACTTTTGTGGATTGGATGAAAAAAAAGGGTAAATTCGGAGGACAACATAAAATTCCACGTGTTCAAAATAATCGGCAGTTAATCGATGAACTTCGCGCAATTTCTTCCAATTAATCTTCTCTGGATAGGTCTTACCTTGGGAAAAGCCTTGGCACAGCCCACAAGCTCCGAATTTAAGCTGGTTTATCAAAATACCATCCAGCTGCCTGAAAATACAGAGCGCACATTCGTTGATTATGGAAATAACTTGTATTTCGTGGCTAAAGACCAAGTAGTTCGGCGTTCCCTTGCCTTGGGATTCGCAAATGTTCAAAGTCAAAAAATATGGCAAAACATCGATCAAATTTTAGCGATCAATTCCATGAAAACAGTCGTTTTTTCTCAGGCGCAACAACAACTTTGTTTTACCGACAATACCTTAAGTAATCAAGGACCTTGCATCGACTTACAAGAATACGACCTCAATAATGTAACCGTAGTAGCGGCCAGCAAACGCCCCGATATGTTGTGGTTGTACGACGAGTTAAACAGCACATTACTCCTCTTTAATTTTGTTCAACGGCAAATCATCCAATCGGTCTCCAACCTCAGAGGTATCTTAAACCTGAGAGGTGAACCCGATTTGATGGAAAATACGTCGGCACTTTGGATTTTTACGAATTCGGGTCAAGTGATTCGCATGGACGATTACTTAAATGCCATCAGTCAGCAAGAATTGGTTTTTTCCAGCATCGTTCCCTACAGGAACGGCTGTTTTCTAATTCGCGATCATCACCTCTACTATGAAACACTGCTCACCGGAGAAACACTCATGGAAGGAATATCCACACTCAACTCCGATAATAAGCTACACATATCTGGAAATCAATTGATTATAGAAAAAGGGAAAGCCTTAGAAGTGTTTATAATTCAAGAAAAATAGCCCGTTGTTTGAACCGATTATTCGTATATTAGTTGCCTAATTATCTACCCTATGCACATAGCAATTGCAGGCAATATCGGAGCAGGAAAAACAACATTAACCAACTTGCTTTCAAGGCATTACGGATGGGAAACACATTTTGAAGACGTGGAGCAGAATCCCTATTTAAACGACTTCTACGAGGACATGCAGCGTTGGTCGTTCAACCTGCAAGTGTATTTTCTCAACAGCCGTTTCTCTCAAATTCAAGAAATACGTGCACAAGAAAAAACGGTAATTCAAGATAGAACCATCTATGAAGATGCTTACATTTTTGCCCCAAACCTGCATTCTATGGGGTTAATGACCACACGGGACTTTGAAAATTACTTTTCGTTATTCAATTTAATGGATTCTTTCGTGAAGGCCCCGGACCTGTTGATATACTTGAGAGCTAGCATCCCCACCCTCGTTAACCACATACAAAAACGAGGCAGAGATTACGAAGAAAGCATTCGTTTAGATTACCTTAAACGCCTCAACGAACGCTACGAGGCTTGGGTATCCACTTACGACAAGGGTAAGCTGTTGATTGTGGATATCGACAACAACAACTTTCCGGACAACCAGGAGGATTTGGGTAAAATCATTCAAGCCATCAACTCAGAAATCCACGGATTGTTCTGATGGCGCGCGTAGTTATTACTGGTGCGGCCGGGTTTATTGGATCTTGTCTAGTTCATTATTTCTCAAACCAACATCACCACGAGGTAATCGAGGTAGATGATTTTCAACGTCCGGAAAAGAACCTGAACTTTGAACCTTTTACGCCTTACCGAAGAATCCAACGAAAGGATTTTATCGATTGGTTTCGCCGAGAGGCAGACTCCGTTGATTTCGTGATCCACATGGGCGCGCGTACCAATACCACGGAACAAAATCTGCACCTCCTCAACGAACTCAACGTTTTTTTTTCGCAAGAACTATGGAATCTATGTACGCAACATGCTGTTCCAATGATTTATGCATCCTCAGCTGCAACATACGGTAACGGTGCATTAGGTTATTCGGATGACCATCAACGTGTTTTTTCGTTGGTTCCAATGAATCCCTATGGTCAGTCAAAACAGGATTTTGATATTTGGGTGCTGAAGCAACAAAAATCACCCCCGTTTTGGGCTGGGCTAAAGTTTTTCAATGTTTACGGGCCCAACGAATACCACAAGGGAAGAATGGCCTCCGTGGTCTTTCAAGCGTATCACCAAATTAAGAAAAACGGATCAATTCAGCTATTCCGTTCACACCGACCAGATATCGCGGACGGATATCAATCGCGCGACTTTATCTACATCAAAGACATTGTCAAGGTTATTGAATTTTTATTCGAACAAAAACCGGAAAGCGCCATTTACAACTTAGGTTCTGGAGTTGCTAATCCTTTTTATGCTCTCGCGACAGCAACGTTCGACGCCTTGCGTCTCCCGCATAACATCGCCTTCATCGATACTCCGGAAGACATTCGTTCGAATTATCAATATTACACATGTGCCGAAATGGGGAAATTGAGGAAAACCGGATATTTAACGCCTTTTCACACCCTCCAAGAAGGTGTTTTCGATTACGTTCAACAGTATTTGTCGAAGGATTCCTACCTCTAACGTAGTTGAAAGCATCTTCGCCCGGAACCCAAGCGAACGCTCACCGTGGCTCCAGTGTAAACATACCAATCCCGCGTGGTTGGATTCCCGCGATACCCATGACGGGCCCCATCTAAACTGCGATTGGACAAGATTGCAGCATTGTCGCCATTGGACGCCACCAAAATAGCCGGATCTGCATAAGTAGCTGCTTTAACATCGTCTAGATAATCCGTGAAGGTTTTACGAATGGCAATATCCAAATTGAAGGTTACGTTTTTCCCGATTTGCGCTTTTGCTCCAACTCCTAGCGGCAAACATACCTGAAAATTGCTGTACGTACCTTTTCGATTTAAACTTGTCCCCTGTCCCTCTGTACCAAGAGGCCGCAATTCGATGATTTGACCGTTCAGCGTTGTGGTAGGGTTCATGTAAAAAACCCCCAACTGAGCAAGCAGGTAGCACGTTCCTTGAATTTTATTTTTAGAATTGGATCTCCCAAAAAAGAAATTGGTATAATAGAACTCAATCCCCCCAGCTAATTCTTTGATATCGGATTGAAAATCCAGATTTCGATTAACCCGAATTGGATTTCTCGCATCGTGGTCGTAGGCCTCAACGGAACCTTGGGTGTAATTAAGCCGCAGTGCCATTCGTGTAAAAACGTTATATCGATACATCAAACTGAAGGCCCATTGACTCCGATAAAACGGTTTGTAAGGATTAAGATCGCCGATATAATACATCTGACCTAACGATACCCCTACTTCCGATTGGGAAAAAAAGTTGGCTTGCTGGCCAAATGTAAAGGCGCTCGATGCCATAATGGCTGAATAGGCCAAAACCTTAATCCAGCTTCCAAAAAATGAGCGTACCATCATCCGATGCACTAACGAAAGAATTTTGATTTTGTTGCACAATAACATTAACCGATTGACGATGTTGCGAAAGTTTTTGAACCGGCCTAAAGGTGGCTAAATCCCAAGCCTTAATGGATTTATCGCGGCTGGCGCTTAACAGATAATTATCGACGACTGCCAAATCGTAAATTACGCCACGATGGGCAGGAAATTCATGCATCAGATGAAAAGAATTTACCTGCCATATTCGAATAAAACCGTCTTTACCGGAGGTTATGCAACGGCCATCTTTGGTAAGAACCAAGGCATTTGTTCCCGACTGGTGAGGATACCAAGAAAATTCTAACGTAAAACCACTGGCCTCCATCACTGACACGCTCCCGTCTTTCGACGCAACATACAGGTTCGTACCGTTGTCAGAGAAATACAATTTTCGGATTTTATCTTTGGCAATGGCTTCAAAGGTTAAAATTTCAAAGGTGCTAGCATCAATTACAGCGATTCTTCCACTCGAAAAACCGAGGTAAAGACGGTTTGCATCAGGGGGAGCTGAAATGGCAAAAATTCCCCCCTCTCCAAAAGAATGCGAGAATAATTCTTGATTACTGTTGGCATCCAGGACATGGAAATCTCCGTTCAAGAGCCCCAAACATAGCCAACCGCTGGATGTGGCGAATAAAGAAATGCAGGCGTGTGAAGTACGAACGGTGAAATTCTGCAATACAAGGGAGGACGCACTGAGTTTTTTAACCGTTTTGTCTGCGGAGCCGGTGTACAGAAAATCACCTCGTGTTGCGAGTGAATAAATCGGACTATCATGAAGTTGTATCTGCGAAATCGCTCCAATTCTCACAATGCCTCTGCTATATCGATGGAATCGTCATCGCCCACATGGCGAAGTCGATGAGCAAAATCTTCCGGTAAAAACTGGAAAAAGGTATCGCCCCTAAGCCCCAACCTCAAACATTCCAGCGGAATAACCTCGTTGGGTGCAATATTTCCTAAATTGACATTCGCACCAAACAGTTTTATAAACCATACTTGCTGGTTTTTTATTGGCGCTTCCCAAAGAATTTTGCTGGTATCAATTCGCGCAGTAATGTGGTTTATCAACAAAGTATGGGCTGTTCCGTTCGGACGAAAAACCCCCACATTTCCTGCCTCCCGCCCTTCAGCAATTACTTTCCACGATCCAGCATTCAATTCTGCTTTCATCCAACTGACCCATTTGAAGGGGGATATGATAATTCCGGAGTCTTTGGAACCAACCTCAGAAAGCACCGTTCGATCTTTGGCGAGTTTACTTAT
This sequence comes from Bacteroidota bacterium, assembly GCA_016866255.1. Taxonomy (GTDB): domain Bacteria; phylum Bacteroidota; class Bacteroidia; order Flavobacteriales_D; family Crocinitomicaceae; genus UBA952. The sequence goes on from VGMY01000021.1 coordinate 9,056, forward strand.
GATTTTACATTTCTCTTTGTGCGGAATGACAATTGAACCATCAGAGACCTCAACTAAATCCAAATTTAATTTATCGAGCATTCGCTGGTATTCATCAAAACAATTGCGCGCATAAAAAACCTCGAACAGGGTCCCCCCTAAATAAGGGCGCACACCTGCATCCTTATAAAGTTTTATTTTATCCTCAAGGTTTTTAGTCACCATGGCGGTGCCAAACCCAAATTTTACCAGATCGCAATAACTCGACGATTTCTCTAAAAAATCTTCGGTTTCTCGTAGGCTAAGCCCCTTGTCCATCATCATGGTGAGGCCTTGCTCTCTCGGTTTTTCGAATCTTTCTGGAATGAAGGGTAGTGTTGTATCAATCATTCATTAAAGATACAAAATCTTTGTTTTTACGAAGTTTGGGATTCCACTCAAATACCTTTTCAGCCAAGGTTGTGCTTTGTTCCTTCAATGCCGAAAATAAGAATAAGGCATCTTCGTTTCGCGCAAGATGTACCAAAATGTGTACCAGCATGAGTAAAAAATATTCGTTTTTTTCGAGCGTCTCTTGATGTTGCTCCAGGTATGCAAGCGCTAGAAGGGGCGAATCTTCTAAGAGAAATATAACATAGTCATGCAAGGCCTCTGTATCGCAAGAGTCAAGTTCTATCGCCTCTTGATAACACTCCTCCGCCAATGCACGATCCTGAAGTTTGTGATACGCGTTCGCCAAAACCAACGAAACTGAAGCATTTCCCTCCGCATAATTACGTGCCTTGAGCAAATGCGCCAGAGCCTCTCGGGTATTCCCCAATAAATCAACCACAATGCCCAAGCCTAACCAAGCTTCATAAAGATTGGGCTGAATTTCAAGGCTTAGACGGTAATAATTTAAGGCGATTTCATACTCTTGCAGTTGCTCGTGCGCTTCACCCAAATAGCATAATGCCATTGGGTCATCGCCTTCAAGTTCCAAGACTTTTTGAAAAGACGCTATAGCTCTGTGATGTTTTCCTGAAGAAAGATAGGCATTGCCTAAATTGAAATGGGCCGGGGAAAAATCATGGATAATCAGTAGGCAATAGTCGTAAGCCCAAATTGCTTTGGTATAATTCTCGAGTTTTGAGTACGAATTTCCCAAATTATACCATGCCATAGAAGCATAAGGATTATCATCAAGGTATTTTAAGTAAGTAGCAATCGCTTTCTCATGGTTTCCAACACGGTCGTAGGTGAAGCCTAATTCGTACAGAAGCGACTCACAATTGGGTAAATGTTCCAATCCCTTCTCCAATATTGCAAGGCTCTTCTCGCGATCATCCAATTTAACATAAGCGTGGGAAATATCAAGGCATAAATCTTCCAAATCATCCAATTCAGCGTAAGGAAAGGCCCGTAAAAAATATTCAACGGCTAATTTCGGCTGATTCATTTGGCTATATATCGAACCGTAGGTTACCCATAATTCAAACGGAGAAACTCCCTCCACATTCACTCTCGATAAAGTCTCCAAAGCCAGTGCATAGTTTTTTTCACCGCAAAGTGCCTGAACAATACGAAGCCGGAATATGGGGTTGTAGGTGAAATTTGTCTCAGCAATTTGAGCGGCACGCTTTGCTTTTTTGAAATCTTGCAGCGAAAAGTAGTGGTCGATAATCCCCTCCATACGGTCGCTGTCAATGAAGCCTAAATCGCTTCCGGTAAGGTGCGCCTCAAAAAGTTCTAAATCGCTACTTAATTGGTTGTCTCCGGTAGCTTCTTCATCATCCTCAAACATACACGACGTTTGCACGAATATAGACCATACCAGCATGAAACTTTCATTTCTGATTACATTATTTTCAACAAAATGAAGTTAATTGTTGATAACTATCCGAGCAACGAAGCGATGATCTTGGGCATTGAATAACCATCCGCTTCTGCCTTGTAATTTTTTACCAATCGGTGTTGTAAAATGGAAACCGCAACCGCTTTTACGTCCTCGATATCAGGGGAAAATTTTCCATTTAATGCAGCATTGCATTTCGCACCCAAAATGAGGTATTGGGATGCACGAGGACCGGCACCCCAAGTCAGGTACTTCTTGGTTAATTCTGTAGCTTTTTCTGAATTTGCGCGCGTTTTTGCAACCAAATTCACCGCATATTCTAAAACATTGTCCGCAACAGGGATGCGCCGAATAAGCTCCTGATACTCCATGATTTTATCGCCACTCAAAATTTTACTTACTTCCGTTTTTATTCCGGAAGTTGTAGACTTAACGATGGCAATTTCCTCTTCAAACGTTGGATAGTCGAGCCAAATATTGAACATAAAACGATCGAGCTGAGCCTCGGGAAGGGGATACGTTCCCTCTTGTTCTATGGGATTTTGAGTCGCCAAAACGAAGAAGGGATGGTTCAAATCGTACGTTTTACCCGCTGTGGTGACCCTTCTTTCCTGCATGGCTTCCAAGAGGGCAGATTGTGTTTTAGGTGGAGTACGATTGATTTCATCGGCTAGAACAATGTTGGTAAAAATGGGCCCTGGGATAAACTTAAAACTTCTGCTTTCGTCGAGAATTTCGGAGCCAATAATATCCGAGGGCATTAAATCAGGAGTGAATTGAATGCGATTGAACCCTACCCCCAACGCAGAGGCAATCGTGTTTACAAGCAGGGTTTTTGCAAGACCCGGCACTCCTACTAATAAGCAATGTCCGCCAGAAAACATAGCAATTAGCACTTGGCGCACCACCTCGTCCTGACCCACAATGACTTTGTGTATTTCAGCGTTGAGTTGTTGGTAACTCTCACTTAGCGCAATCAGTCTATCAGCATCACTCATGGCTGTATCGATTTATCCATTGTTGTTCAAATTTACATCCTTTAAAATCTGCATCAATTCGAATGAACGCATTTCCAATCTTGCCGTTGACCCATTCTTCAAGGATACGGGTTCTTTTGTCGTTTTCTGATGCCTGCTTTATTAGGGAATAATCGTCGTTTAAATTGGCCTTGTGGGCGGGTATTCGTTGCATGAGTCGAACCACGCGTATTCCCTGTTGCCGGGTCATAAAATCCATGTAAAGATTTGGCTGGGTAACGTCTCCCTCTTCCATTGCGTCGGTGAGCAAATAGATTTGTTGGTCAATCTCATTTAAATCCTCCATGTCCCACAATTGGGAAGCATTTCGGGGATTGGAGATAATGCCCTTGTTTTGTCGGGTTGATACATCGTTCGAATATCTATCCACCGCTTGTTCCCAGGTAATTTCATTCATCTTGAGCATTCGGTAACAAGAATCCATTCGCTGCGAGGCTTTGTTCATCGTTTGAACGCTAAATTCAGGCCGGATCAATATATGTAAACAAACAAAATCGTCTCCGGATCTGGATATCAATTTAATGATGTGGTAGCCGAATTCCGTTTCGACGGGTTGAGATATTTCTGCGGGTTTAAGCTTAAATACGGTGGCTTCGAACTGCGGAACCATCATGCCTCGGGATGCAGCGATTTTCCCTCCTTGGGGGGCACTTCCCGGATCCATGGAATGAATCCGCGCCAGGCTCTCAAAACTCTTTCCTTGCACAACCACCAAATCACGCAACTCCTTAATTTTGTCCAGAGCCAATTTTTTGTCTTCTTTAGTGATGGCAGGGTAAATGACAATTTGTTGAAATCCAAGCTGCATATTGATGTACGGAACGCTGTCTGCCGGCAGATTATCAAAAAAATCCTTTACTTCTTTTGGTGTAACACTAAGTCCCGTGGTAATGGTATTGCGCATTTCATCGGCCAGCATGTTCATTCGAATGACATCGCGAAATTTATCCTTTATTTCACTGAACGACATTCGATAAAATTCCTCCAGTTTTTGCCTCCCCCCCATTTGGTTTTGAATGATTCGCAGGCGGTTCTCCATATCCGCATCAACCTGTTCGTCGCTCACTGTGATACTGTCCAACTTCGCCTGGTTCACGAAAACCTGATTTACCATGAGCTGTTCCAATACACGGCAGTCAAAATTAGGGTCAACGGCTACTTTACCGTCCTCGGCTTGAAGGCGTTGCTCTTGAATGTCGGAAAGGAGAATTACATTATCCCCCACTTGGGCAACCACCTTATCAATGGTGATGGATTGGGAAAATGCAAACAGCCCATTTCCGAGGAAAAACAGGAAAGCAGTTGTCCGCGTCATTTCCCTAGGTTGTACAATACTTTTTTGTTGACCTTTACCTTGTATTTCTTTTGGAGGGTCTCAATCCAATTTTTTTCCAAGGAATTTTGATAATCGGAGGTAACCATTCCTTTAGCTTCAGCAAATTCCTTCCGCATGACGGGAAGTTCAGCATGGACTTTCACTACATAATATTTGCTCTCAAAGGCATAGGGTTGACTCAGACCGGTGGTTAAATTTTGTCCTTTCAGCGAAGGCGTTGCCTCCGGATCAAATTTATTCATCTTTACCTTCAGGTTCAATTCAGAGTCTTTGTTTATTTTTTGTATCACGTGTTTTGAGTTGATGGTGTCGTTACCGAGCATCTCTTTAACTTCAAGCGCAATGGCCTCATTTAAACATTCGTAAATGGTGGCATCAATGCGTTTTGGCCACATGTAATTTTCACGGTGCTCGACGAAATAAGTTCGCAGACCTGCAGTATCTTTCACAGCGCGATTCCATACTTTATCCTGCATCACTTCATACAACAAAATTCCGTCGTGATATTCGTTGACCAGCGCTTTGAACTCGGGATACTTTGACGGCAACAGGCTTTCTTCGTATTCTAAAATTGCGGCTTTTTCCCATGCCCTGAACTGATTGCCTACCAGAATTTTAATGTCCTCTTTTCGCAAACCGCGGTAACTTTTTTCCAAAAATCGTGCAAATTGCTGCTGCCCGAAGGCTACGCCATTTAAGGTAAAAAGCGTTTTATTGGTTTTCAAATTTGCAGCATTCCATTTACCCACGAAATATGAAGTGTCTAGATTTGTTTCAAACCACACCAAATTGTCCGCTGAACCGGCGGTATAGTTGTAGCGAGCTTTCAATTTTCGCACGAAAGAATCCTGCGTCTTTTTCGATCGCTCATCTTTATTTACTTTTGTTTGAAGTTCCTTTTTCACCGATTCATAGCCCGCTACATCTCGACGCTCTAACCTTTTGATGATATGATAACCAAACCCGGTCTTGATGGGCTCACTTATGTCTCCATTTTGAGCAAGCGCAAAGGCAGCTTCCTCAAATTCGGGAACCATTCGCTGAGTTGTACCGGAACCGAAAGCAGGCAATTCTCCCTCTTTTTTACTGCTTCCTGGATCGTCCGAATTCAAAGCTACCATTTCTGCCCAAGAGGCTCCGTTTTTGAGTTTACCATAAATTTCATCGATCTTCTTCTTAGCATTCTCCTTGGTCGATGGGTCAGCGTCTTTGGAAACCGATATCATCAAATGAGCCACTTTAATGGATCCCCTCGACGGACGTACTGCCGTTGTTTTAAGAATGTGATATCCAAATTTCGTCCTGAAAGGAGCAGATACACTTCCTACAGGCGTCTTGAATGCCATTTCCTCGAAAGGATAAACCATTTGAAAGGCAGAAAAATAACCAAGGTCTCCTCCATTTGCAGCTACGGATGGGTCATCGGAACCGTTTTTCATGCGAGCAACCGTGGAAAAATCTTCCCCGTTTTCAATCCTTTTTTTCAATTCCAACAAACGATTGTAGGCAGCTAGGGTATCAGCAGGGGTGGAAAGAGCCTCCAACTTAACCATTATGTGTGAGCATCGAACTTCGTTGGCCGTCCGATAGTAGGCTTCTTTCACCAACGATTCGTTCTGGGCCGAGTCAATTAGGTAGGGAATGGCTAATTGGCGTTTGTATCCTTCAAACTCTCTTTTGAGTTTCGGTATCGTGTCGTATCCTAGCGCCTCTGCCTCTAAAACTTTGAGTTTAAACTTTCGAAACAACTCCATGTATTCGTCCATGGAAGCCTGATCAAACTTTGGGTTCGGATTATTTTTTAAATAAATTTGAAGAAATTCGCTTTTTGTAACTTTCTCCTTACCAACGGTCATAATCAACGGTTCCTTTTGCGCGAAAGTGGAAAGTGAAAATAAACCGATAAAACCAATAATAATTTTTCTCATCCTGTTAGAAATCAATATATAACACTATTTAATGCTGTAATTAGGGGCCTCGCGAGTTATCGTAACATCGTGTGGATGAGACTCCCTCACCCCTGCGTGGGTAATTCTTATGAAGCTTGCCTGCTGAAGCTCTTGGATGTTTTTAGCGCCGCAATAACCCATCCCGGCCCGTAAACCACCTGTAATCTGATACATTACCTCCACCAAGGATCCCTTAAAAGGTACTCTTCCTGATATTCCTTCCGGAACCAGTTTCTTTAAATCGTTCTCCCCTTCTTGGAAGTAACGGTCTTTTGAACCCTTGTTCATGGCCTCTAAGGAACCCATTCCCCGATAGGCTTTAAACTTTCTGCCTTCAAAAATGATGGTCTCGCCGGGAGATTCCTCCACTCCTGCAAACATACCTCCCAACATGACGCAGTCTGCGCCAGCTGCAATTGCTTTGACAATGTCTCCCGTGTAACGAATTCCCCCATCAGCAATTACCGGAACGCCGCTTCCTTCAATGGCGAGCGCAACGTCGTTCACTGCGGTTAGTTGGGGTACACCCACACCCGCTATTACCCGGGTTGTGCAAATCGATCCGGGACCGATTCCTACTTTAACTGCATCGGCACCTGCTTCTACCAAAAATTTTGCAGCCTCTCCCGTTGCCACATTCCCCACAACGACATCAAGTTTGGGATGTGCCGTTTTAATTTTTTTCAACAATTCAACTACTCCCGCCGTATGGGCATGCGCAGTATCCACTACAACAGCATCGACTCCGGAAGCCACCAAGGCCTTAACCCGCTCCATGGAATCTCCGGTGACTCCCACCGCTGCGGCAACACGAAGCCGCCCAAGCGAATCTTTGCACGAATGAGGGTGTTCTTTCACTTTGATGATGTCGCGGAAAGTAATCAATCCAATGAGGCGATTTTTGGCGTCAACGACGGGCAGCTTTTCGATTCGGTTTTCTTGAAGAATCATTTCTGCCGTGGCTAAATCGGTTCCATCAACGGTTGTTATCAAATTTTCAGAGGTCATTACCTCTAAAATGGGTTTTTGCAAATCGCTTTCAAAACGCAAGTCTCTGTTGGTAACAATTCCCTTTAGCTTATTTTCAACGTCCACTACAGGTATGCCCCCAATGCTGTATTCTTGCATGATGGCAAGGGCATCAGCAACGTTTGCACTTTCAGACAAGGTAATAGGATCGATGATCATACCGCTTTCTGAGCGCTTCACTTTACGTACTTCAACGGCTTGTTCTGAAATGCTTGAATTCTTGTGTATAACGCCTATACCTCCCTGTTGTGCAATGGCAATCGCCAGGCGGTGTTCGGTTACGGTATCCATTGCCGAGGAAACTACAGGGGCATTCAAGTTGATGTTGCGGGAGAATTTCGATTTTAACACGACGCCACTTGGATGTATTTCAGAGTAGGCTGGAACCAAAAGAACGTCGTCAAATGTTAATCCGTGTGAACTTTCTGAAAGGTTTTTGAGCGCCATGGCTGAATCTATCTACGTAAATTCCTGCAAATTTAAAAAATTCACGTGAATTAATAAAGCCTTATTCGTCTGAGGTGTTAATAAATCAAAAAACATTCGCTTTCTGTAAATTTTTCGTTAATCTTGCAGGTATGCGATTGGGGTTTTTCTTTCTGCCCTTGTTTTGTTGCCAGCTGACCTTTGGGCAAAATCTTATCCATGATACTGCGAACGTTGTTCAAATCTCAGGTGTCGTTATCGGAGAGGACGAACTAAAACCCTTACCCTATTCTACGATTTGGAATAGAACATTGCATCGTGGAGTTATCTCTGATTACTTAGGGTTCTTCACCTTGGTTTCCTTTCCCGGCGACACCCTCGTGTTCAACTTTATGGGCTACAAGTCATCATCCTACATCATTCCCGATAGTTTGGTAGATAATCGTTACTCTCTGGTTCATATGCTCGAACGAGATACCTTAAACATGCCTGAGGTAGTGGTTTATCCCTGGCCATCCCGGGAAGAATTTGCCCGATATTTCGTCAACATGAATCCTTACGAAGACGCAATGCGTCGGGCACAACGTGAACTTTCCAACGAATCCCTCGCTTTTACAGCAGCCAAAATGAGCAACGATGCCTCACTCGCTTACGGTTACCTGCAAAATCAGAGGTTGACCAAACTTTACACGAATGGACAACTACCTGCCAATAACCTTTTCAATCCGTACGCGTGGGCAAGGTTAATCGAAGATTGGAAAGCCGGAAAACTGAGGCGTCAGTGATACGTTGGATAGGCCAAAAAATACTTCTCCACAGGCTTTGCCAAAGCTGAAATGTTCAGATTGTCCGAGGCTCGGGGCAAATCCACCAATTCGCCGTATTTGTTCAACAACATAATGCTCTGTTTTCCCTGCGTGTATGCTTTGTTGACCAATAAGTCGTGATACACCATAAAATCTACGTCTGCGGAGGAAAAACCCATTTGGGCCTTTACAAACTCTTTTTCTAAGGCAATTCGGTCGGGGGAAAAAGGATGGGTAGCAATTTCAATTTTAAATAAATTACGATGGATTATGCTGGAGCAAAGCAACGATAAAACCTGATCCTCGTGATATTGCCATACTTTTATTGCCCCCCAAATATCGTGATCATCCAATTGCGCAAATGCATCCAGGTATTTTGGATCGTTCAAAAAGTGCTCTTTCGTTACATCATTGGCAAGGAACAATTCCAGCGCTGGCGAAGCGAAAAGACGCGTTCTTTGTTGAGCGAGATACTTTGCACGCCGCAATGCATGAATCAGCATGTATTCTGCCGCGACCACGGTTTTGTGGAGATATACCTGCCAGTACATCAACCTTCTCGCCACAATAAACTTTTCGACCGAATAAATCGCTTTTTCTTCCAGAACCAGTTGCCCCTCGTGCACTGAAAGCATTTCAATTAAACGGTCTGTTCCAATTATCCCTTCGCTAACCCCGCTGTAAAAACTATCGCGGTTTAAATAATCCATTCGATCCATATCCAGCTGACTGGAGACGAGCTGATGTAAAAACGGCTTTGAATATTGATTACTGAAAATAAGTTGTGCTCGCCGTAAATCTTCCCCAAAAATTTTAGTAAGGCGATCGATGAACATGCCACTGATTTCTTCATGGCTGATTCCATGTACGATATCGTACTCGAGCGCATGACTAAAGGGGCCATGTCCAATGTCGTGCAACAAGATGGCTAACCGAGCAGCTCGTTCCTCTTCAGCGCTTATTTCTTGTCCTTTTCTGCGAAGTACCCCAATGGCAAGGGTCATGAGATGCATCGCGCCTAAGACGTGGGTGTACCGCGTATGTTGTGCGCCGGGATACACCAGGTTAGAAAGCCCTAATTGCATAATTCTTCTCAACCGCTGTAGGTAAGGATGATTCATTACATCGAAAATCAGGTCGTCGGGAATGGAAATAAACCCGTACAAGGGGTCGTTGATGATTTTCTTTTTGTTGGAGGGTGCGTTAGGAGGAAGCAATTGCTTAATTTTACAAACTACGATACAAACTTAATCAAATAAAAGCAATGGGTAAAATACTTTGGGCTGATGACGAAATCGACTTACTAAAACCGCACATTTTATTTCTCGAATCAAAAGGCTATCGGGTAGATTGCACAACCAACGGAATGGACGCCATTGAAAAATCCGAAGAAAACCGATACGACGTCATTTTTCTGGATGAAAACATGCCGGGCATCAGCGGTTTGGAGGCGCTCACCAAAATCAAAGAAATTAACCCGCTGGTTCCGGTAGTGATGATTACCAAGAGTGAGGAGGAATTCATCATGGAAGAAGCCATAGGAAGCAAGATTGCTGACTATTTAATCAAACCCGTAAATCCCAGCCAAATCCTTTTGAGCCTGAAAAAGATATTGAATCAGGCGCAATTGGTATCCCAAAAAACGAACATCAATTACCAACAGGAATTTCGCCAATTGGGGATGCAATTAAATCATCGTCTGAGTGCCAATGAATGGACAGAAATGTACAAGAAATTGGTTTATTGGGAGTTGGAATTAGAGCAGGCCGAAGACAAAGCCATGAAAGAAATTTTCGACATGCAGAAAAAAGAGGCCAACCAACTTTTTTGTGATTTCATAGAGACCTACTACCTCGATTGGTTGAATGGCACCGAAGAAATGCCCTACATGTTGCACAACATGATCCGAACAAGGGTTCTCCCCCAAATCGGAAAAGACAAATTAGCGGTCTTAGTCATTGATAATCTGCGCTTCGACCAATGGAAAGTTTTAGAGCCTTACATCTGTAAATCCTATGAAAAAACCGAGGAATATGTGATTTATTCCATTCTTCCTACCGCAACGCATTATGCCAGAAACGCATTTTTTGCAGGTTTACTTCCCTCCGAAATCGAAAAAAAATTTCCCCAATTTTGGAGATATGAAGAGGACGAAGGAAGTAAAAACCAATTCGAAAAAGAATTATTGGAACAACAACTAAAGCGACTCAGTAAGCAATGTAAATGGAGCTATCACAAGATAACCCACCTTGAAGCTGGAAAAAAACTTAACGATCAATTCAACCAGATCCAAGACAACGATGTGAATTTTGTTGTCTACAATTTCGTGGATATGCTTTCGCATGCTCGAACAGAAATGGAAGTAATACGCGAATTAGCCAACGATGAAGCTGCTTACCGTTCGCTTACCAAGTCTTGGTTTGAGCACTCCCCCTTGCACGATTTAATCCAAAAATTCAGAGAGTCGGGCACGCGACTTTTCATAACGACAGATCACGGCACCGTAAAAGTGACCCGACCTGTGAAAATTGTCGGCGAACGCAACACCAACAGCAATTTACGGTACAAAGTAGGACGCGGACTCAATTATGATAAAAAAGAAGTATTCGTCGTTAATAAACCCTCCGAAGCCTTCTTACCCCAGATAAAACTCTCTAATGAATACGTTTTTGCCCGCGAAGCCGACTTCTTCGTTTACCCTAATAATTATAACCACTTTGTAAATCACTTTGGAAATACGTTCCAACACGGCGGCATATCCATGGAAGAAGTTCTTATACCATTTATCGAACTGCAACCGAAATAAGTTTTACAAGGTCGGATTCTTTCGAAATAAGCGATTGTTGTACCTTTGTACCATGAAATCGTTCGATGTTGTTCAAGTGCGCAAGGACTTCCCTATTTTACAGGAAAAAGTAAACGGAAAGCCGTTAATTTATTTCGATAACGGTGCCTCCTCCCAGAAACCTCAACGCGTTATTGACCGGGTGTCGGCCTATTACGAACACGAGCATTCCAACGTACACCGCGGAGTCCATTTTCTAAGTAACCAAGCAACCTTGGCCTATGAAGCCGCTCGAGCCCGTATCGCAGCGTTTCTCAACGCTTCCTCACCTCAGGAAATTATTTTTACCAAAGGAACAACGGACGCCATCAACACGGTCGCCTTCAGTTTTGGGGAAACGATGCATCCAGGTGATGAAATCCTCATTACCGGAATGGAACACCACTCCAACATTGTCCCTTGGCAAATGCTCTGTGAGCGGCGAGGCTGCATCTTGAAGGTGCTCCCCGTTTTGGAGAACGGTACCCTCGACATATCGAAATTGGACCATCTTCTTTCGGAGAAGACCAAATTGGTCAGTGTGGTGCATGTTTCCAACAGCTTGGGAACCGTTAATCCGGTGAAAGAAATTATTGTTAAAGCCCACGGCATGGGGGCCAAAGTACTGCTCGACGCGGCCCAAAGCGTTCAACATCTTCCCGTCGATGTGCAAAATTTAGACTGCGACTTTCTTGCCTTCGGCGGCCATAAAATTTTTGCACCAACAGGAATTGGCGTGCTTTACGGTAAGAAAGAACTGATGGAATCCCTTCCACCCTACCAAGGAGGCGGAGATATGATCGAACACGTTACCTTTGAAAAAACAACCTACAACACCCTTCCACTTAAGTTTGAGGCCGGAACGCCCAACATTTGCGGCGTATTAGCTCTGGCTGAAGCCATTGACTATTTATCATCAATTGATCCATTGGGCGCTTTTCGGCATGAAAAGGAGCTCGGAAGTTACCTTCGTGATAGCATGCGAGAAATACCAAAAATCAGATTCATCGGCGAGGCCCCTGATACCTGCAGCACCTTATCGTTTCTTATTGGTGACCTGCATCCCTTTGATGTAGGCACCTTATTGGATCAACAAGGGATAGCGGTTAGAACCGGACACCATTGCACCCAACCCTTGATGGAACAGTTTAAGATTCCGGGAACAGTAAGGGCATCCCTGGCGTTTTATAACACCCGCGAAGAAATTGATGAATTCGTGAAGGCTTTACAACGGTCCATTCAAATACTATCATGAGGAAAAGCATCAACGAGTTGCAAGATGAGGTCATCAATGAGTTTGCCATCTTCGAGGATTGGATGGACAAATACGAATATCTGATCGACTTGGGAAAAGAACTCCCCCTCATTGATGAAGCCAAGAAATCCGAGGACCGATTAATTCATGGGTGCCAATCCCGTGTTTGGGTCGATGCTCAAATATCCGATGGAATGCTTGTGTTTACAGCAGATTCGGAGGCCATCATTACCAAGGGAATCATCAGCCTGCTAATTAGAATTCTCTCGAACCAAACCCCGGAGAACATTGTTAAGAGTGAATTGTATTTTATTGGTAAGATTGGTTTGCAGGAGCACCTGTCGCCTACTCGCGCCAACGGACTTACAGGCATGATCAACCGCCTTAAAAGTGAGGCATTGAAGCAACTGACTCCATGATTGAATTAGAAAACGATATAGTTAAAACGCTAAAAACGATTTACGATCCAGAAATTCCCGTGGATATTTTTGAGTTAGGCTTGATTTACGAAATCCGCATCAACGACGACCGATTCGTTGACATCGACATGACCTTGACGTCGCCAAATTGTCCGGTGGCAGAAACCCTACCCAAAGAGGTCGAAGATAAAGTCAAGGGCATGGAGCAAGTTTTGGATTGCAAAGTGCACATTGTTTTTGATCCTCCTTGGGATAAGGATATGATGTCGGATGAAGCCAAATTGGAGTTAGGGTTCCTTTAGCCTATTGCTTCTCAAATACGTAGCGAAATCGGCAATTGGACAGAGGGTCGTAGTACTCCAACTCCAAATCGTCGCGCGTTATCACGAATATCCGATTTTTTAAGGTGTCGTTGTCTTGCAACCAATTCAATTCGTTGTTCTCCAAATGCATAACATAGTTGCCGTTCAAATTAAGAGAGTCAACCACATTTCCTTGAAATGTCACAAAATCAGAAACCACCAATCCTTGCACCGAAGTTTCTGAGAAGCTTAAATTGCCGTTTGGAATATGGTCAAAAAAAGTAAATCCATCAGCATTTTGTAGGCGCACCATAGCGCAATTCCACGTGCCTTGGAGGTATCGGGTGTAGCGCTTTTCTTTGTTGCACGCAGCACAACAAAGGATTGAACTCACCAATAAAACCCACCGCTTTTTCATTCACCCTCCACCAATTTAACCAAACTCGACCTGGATAATTTAATGCTGCCAATGCGGTTATAGCTCCCCATAATTCGCACCTTTGCCAACATCAACAACTCGCCATAAGGTGTAAAAACCATGTCGCAAGCCTCAATAGGAACATTTTTGCTTAGGTAGGTGCTTTTCACCTTTTTGCCGCTTTCATCGTATAATTTTAACACCAACTGGTTACTACGGCTTGAAGCTAAAAACGCGAGGTAGTTTTTACCCAAAATGGTCATTTGCCTGATGATCGTGGGCAAAGTATGGTTCAATTCCGCATCGCCTTGGGCTTCGATACTGGTAGCCATCGCTATTGCAGAAGGATTCAATACCGCTTTGGGATTCATAAAAACATTTTCACCGGATGTCCGAGCCAAGGCAAAAGTATTGGAACCCAAGGGATGTAGCGAAGAAATTCCTCCGTCCATGGCCGCTCCATTGTAAACCCCGCTAAACTGTAAATCGCTATCGAAAAACACGGTGGAAAAGGAGTAGTTGTAAAAGGCGTTTACCGCAAAATAATCCTTTTCGGGGGTCGATTGAATGAAAAAAGGGTATTGTTTTCCGGTGTGCATCACATGCTTCAACAGCAGATCATCTACATTGGCGGATATGCTCAACGCACCAACCCTAACAACAGTATCCAAAGCTTGACTCACCTGGTGAATGACCGTCATTTGAGACGACAAAGGACAACTCATGAGGTACAAATCCGTTCCGTTGTAATAGGCGTGCAACGGATAGCTTACCTCCTCCAGATGGGAAATTTGGATGACTTGCCGGCTATTTTCGTCGATGCGTAAAATTCGGGCATCCAATTCAAGGGGATCCATGCACACCAAGTACAGCTGCTGGTTGATATTCAACAACGAAGGAACGGCATTCACGTACTGCTCGGGCAATTCCAAATTCCATTCGAAATTTCCATCCTTGTCCATTTTCATCAAGTGAATACGCCATCCGTCGTAGGCGCTTAGCACGAAATACCCGTTATCAACCGTTGCTTTGGTCATGGAAAGCGGAGAAAACGAACGATTTCCGTTTTGATCATCGTATATTTTAACGAAAGGGAGGGAGCTTTTATCCGGTTTTTCGCACGAAAACAAGCCCAAAACCACCCCCAATATCAAGGTCAAAATGCTACGTTTCATCACCATTTTTTATGTAAAGGAACCATTACTGTTGCTAAGATGTTCAAGCTCAATAAATTGAATTTATCCTGGACGTCCAAGTACTCGGTGGCCATTCCCGTGTAATCTGCGTAACGGTCAAATTCATTGATGCTCGTTCGCATGTTATAGCTCAAGGTTCCCGATATACTGAAGGCTACGTGTTCTCGGTAATAGGAAATCCCCCCTCCCCCAAGAAGGGCAACATTAAATCGGTTTAGATGAGGGGTGAATTCAGCTACCGAAGAGGAGGTCGCTGACTTGCGATCCACGTCGTTGTCGATGTAATTGTCCTCAAACACCTGTTTGCTGGCGAAATAGGCAATGTCTGCCGAAATTCCCGTCTGCAAAAATGGGGAAAACCTCAAGCGTGAAAAATCAAAGCGTAGCAAGAACGGAATTCTCACACTGGAAATCTTTTGTCGATGAAGGAATTCTTTGTAGACCTCTCCCCCCATAATGGTATCCGACCAATGATAACTGTTCATGTAACTGTAGCGCTGAGTTTGAAAACAAGGCTGGGATATTATGGAAAACTGGGGCGTGAACGCAAACGAAGCATGTAAACCGTATATTCCTCCGCTGTTTTGAAATAAGTTTCCATACTGTTTTTCATAATCTTCCTTGGTAGATTGCGGGGTAGCTTCCAACAAACTAAAGCGTTCGTCCAAGACCGGCTGCGTGAATCCCATTCCCATATTGATGCCAAAAAAATAGCGGTCTTTTCGGTATTGATGCTTTCTGCTTTGCGCATGAACGCCCTGCATCAGGGAAAACAGCACTAAAAACCCCCAAAAATTCTTCATTTTGCTAAAATTACTTTTCGGGTAATCACCGCATCGTTGGCAAATAGACGCACCAAATAGGTTCCGCTAATGACTTGTCCAAAATCGAACATTACGCTGTGCGAACCGGGACCAGAAGGCGGGTTGTCGATTTCTCCCAACGAACGCCCCGTAAGGTCGTACATGGCAATACGAATTTCAGCGGCTTCTTTTAAGGTGTAATCGATGTAAATCTCCTGGTTTGTGGGGTTCGGGTAGCAATTCATGGCGAATCGATCTTGAAAGAGTTCGCTGGTGCTTAGCGGCTTACACCGCACGTAATCGATGCGCGATTCTACGAAATTCTCAAAATGAACTTCTTGCAGGGCTTGATCCGGGGCATTGAACCAATCTTTAACCACCGAAGTAAAGACCTGGCGATAGTCAAACTCCATTGGAACGTTCCCGCTTTCCAAATTGGCCAGATCGGGATTAACCCCATATACACCCGGATTAATGCAGGTACCGAAAATCATCATCGGTGCGGCATTTCCGTGATCGGTACCATAGCTGGCATTGGAAGCCACCCTTCGACCGAATTCTGAAAACGTCATGGAAAGTACTCGATCTGCGAGGCCCATGTTCTGCAAATCCGCATAAAAGGCCTTCATGGCCGAAGAAATGTGATACAGCAACGCGGCATGGCCACCCATGGTGGGGTTATTATTGACCACTTGATTGGCGTGGGTATCAAAACCCCCAATCCGACAAATGAAAATCTTGGTGCCAACTCCCCCACTGATGAGCCGCGCAATGACTTTCAACTGAGGGGCCAAAGGATTGTTTTTCGCTGAAGCTGGGGCAATGAAGGGGTACAATTGAGGATACACCGTGTTGGAATTCATCCCAGCTTCGTAGACATCTTTCAGGCGTTCCGCGTAGGCGTTGGCCTGCTTTTCAATTTGCAAAATGTACTCAATTTCGTCTCCTGCATGGGTATCTGGAAAACTCAAGGGAGCATCAACGCCCACGCTATTGATCAGGTTGAAGAATCCTACCGGGTCCGTAATGCTCAATCCTGCAGGAATTCCTTGCTCTCGGTGAAAGGCCAGCGACACACCGTTGCCCATTTCAATAGCCAAAGGATCAGGAATTTGAGGGCTGGGGTAATTATCGGGATACCCTGGATAGGTGTAATCCAAATAACGGCCCATCCAGCCCGAACTGTAGTAATCGTTGTACCCTCCTCCCATCATCCAAACATCACGGCTGCGAAAGTGCGAACCGTTCATGTTTTCATAGGAAACATTTTGAATCACCGCAAAATTTCCTTCATCGTACATGGCTTTCGCAGCGGTCATATCCGGATGCAGGCCCAGCTGACGGTTGTCGGGAAGGTTGGTATCCAGGGTGATGAATTTACGGAGCCCGTTTTCTGGAATGGCAATGTTGGCTCGGTAGTTATAATAGGTCGGATATTGGTTGATAGGAACAACCGTGTTTAATCCGTCATTGCCCCCGTGCATTTCAATTAGCACTAAAATTTTGTCGTTCAAGCTGTTTTTAGCAATTTTATGCAGGATGCTTTCCTCATCGAAGGCGTACAACGGAACCCCGTTGAATTTTAACAGCATTCCCGTACTGAGCAAGGAGGACAATTTCACAAAATCTCTTCTCTTCATGGCTGGGAATTAATAAAGTTGAAATTCAGGGGTTTGCATCATGCAACGAGCAAGCTTTTCAAGCTGGGTTTTTACCACCGCATCGTTGTTTGTTTGGAGGTAATTGTTCCATTCATTGGTCCAGTTTAAGGACCCCGCATTCAACAACAATTCGTCGCGGAAATACGTAAGGCGGGCGTTATCCAGCGCGATGGGAATCAACCAGTCCACAAAATCTTGAACGAGGGCGTCGGCATCCGAGGGTTGATTGGCGTGGGACATAACAAAGGGAAGGATGTCCAATTTCATCAAGAGGTTTCCACCGCTGCTGAATCCATTGATTAACCACTCCGAAAACTTGTATCGGTTGGCGAGGTAGTTGGCCGAAATCCAATACCGATGAAAAACAGGAACCTGAAAATACGGATCGTAGCCAGCAACATCCACGGGTTCGAAAAGTTCAATACCCTGAAGGCTTAATTGGCCAAGCAACTGGCTGTAAAGCGCATAATGTTGGTTGAGTTGGGTAGTGGGATTCGGAACCGAAAGTTCGAAGAAACGCATCGTTGAAATAACCACCTCGATGGGCGATTTGATGATGGCACCAACGCTGTTGTCGTTGGTCTGCGGCGTATCTAAATCGAAGAAATGCTCGCTTTGCAGCAAGATTTCCAGGACGCTCATTAAATCGTAATTGTTGGCCATGAGTGTGCTGGCCAGGGGTTCAATGATGTCGGTTTCTATTTCCTGGGTAATGTCGAAATACAGGAATTGGCGGTAAACCCTTCGAACGATGTGTTTCGCCGTGTTCGGTGAAGCAAAAACCATATCGACCGCATCGTGCAATTCCTGAACCACGGAAGAACTGGGACAGGTACCGTTCACGACGCCTGCGGTTTGAATGGCATTGGAATTGAAGGCGGAGGAAAACTGCTTGGTGCTTACATCGTGCTGCGTAGCATTGTTGTTGATGTCCGCTTTTACCTTACCACTAGGAATTCCTGTTAGCGCGTCTACTGTTTGAAAGCTGGAGTCCACGGTCCAACCGGTGAGTACGCGGGTTAAGGCCTTTACATCCACCTCCGTAAAATAGGTGTAATCCCCCAGGTTGACTTCAGGACCTTTTCCAACGGTGAACAGTTCCAAAAATTCGCGACCAAAATTTTCCTGTGGGGCTCCTTTCACGTTTAAGGTTCCGTCCAAATGCACGAGCATGGCGTTGTCAATACAAATGGCTTTGACCAACTCTTTATAATTTCCAAGGGCGTGATGCCGCAACAATCGAAGGTAATCCACGGCGAACTGAGGAGCCCACGAAATGCGGGTCATGATCACAGGAATATGGGTATGGTAAAACCACACCATGCGTTCGGTTAAATTAGGACCCGAGGCGCGCTGCGTTTCCAACCACCAATAACGCGTAAGATCCGACCAAATATCGTTGATTTGATTTGGGTCGGGAAAATTTGGAAAAATCCAATCGCTGTTGGTATTGGGATCTTTCGGTAGCGAAGGCGTAGGATCTGCCTGGTTCAAAGCATTAAAGGCACTTTGAGCGTCCAGTTGCGCATAAATTGCAATATCGGACAACCGAGGACCCATGGTAGCTCTGCGCAACAAGTGTGCTGCTCGTTGATTGCCTAATACACCAATAACAGGAGCTAAAGATGCCATGCGCTGATTTGTCCTACCAAATTACACAAATTACCTGAAACTTGATAAATTGATGAAAACTTAACCTTGAAATACCAAGGCGAGCATGGCTTCAATGCCCTTTTGAACGGAACCGGGATGGATGTCAAATTTCGGATGGTGGACGCTGTAATTCTGGGGCCTATTGGGGTCTCCAACTCCTAAACGGAAAAAACTTACGGGAATTTTATGGCTGTAAAACGCGAAATCTTCGGCCGTCATTCGGTAATCCAAAGGCACGATGGCCTCCGCACCGAATTGGTTAACGAGTCCGTTTTCAAGCCATGAAGTCACTTGCGGATCGTTGTATAGAAATGGATACCCGGCATTTCGATGCAATTGAATTTCGCCTCCATAACGGCGTTCTATTTTCCGCAAAAAATCTTCAAAAAATTCAAAAAATTCGGCTCTCCAAGGTTCGTTCAAGGTGCGAAAAGTTCCTTTTAGGCTGCACGTGGAAGGAACCACATTGGTGGCTCCAAGAGCTTCTATACGTCCGAAAGTTAGTACCGAAGGAACATCATTCGGTTGGAATTGATCAATCAGCAGTTGGGCATGAAGAATGATCTCGGACGCCATGTTTAGCGGGTTGATGCACTGCTTTGGTAAGGCACCGTGACCTCCTTTTCCTTTGATCTCTAGATGAATTTCATCGCTGGAAGCCATGTAAAGGCCTGAACGAGTACCGAAAAAACCAACGGGAAGTTCAGGATAAACATGCAGGGCTACCATGAAATCAAGCGGAGGACTTTGCAAGACGCCTGCCTCAATCATGTGATTTGCTCCGCCGGGAGATTGCTCTTCGCCGGGTTGAAAAATCAACTTCACGGAGCAGGGTAGTTCGGAAGTCTTTTGGGCAAGCACCTCAGCGACCCCCAATAAAATGGCCGTGTGTACGTCGTGACCGCAGGCGTGCATCCAGCCTGGAACAGTAGATTGGTAGGAGGCTTGCGTTTCTTCTTGAATGGGCAAAGCGTCTAATTCGCAGCGCAAGCCGATCCATCGTTGGGTGTTTTTGGAATGAAAATACGCAACAACTCCTGTACCTCCAACCTTCGCTTCGTGCTCCACCCCCAATTGGCTTAACACTTCGACCACGTAGGCCATGGTGGCGAATTCTTGAAACGAGGGTTCAGGGTTCTTGTGAAGGGTTTCACGGTGTTGCAACGCTTTGGGAGCAACGCGCTGAGCTAAATCTCGCAGAAAATCAGGACTCATGGTTGGAAATTCCTTGATAACCCGACCAAAGCATTTTGAAAGCCACGTAGGCCATAATCGCTCCAAAAATCAACTTAACCCAAGCCTCAGGTAGCCGTAGAGCTAATTTGGAACCGACATAACCGCCCACCACAAATGCGGCTGCCACAATGAGTCCAAACCTCCATTGCACATTTCCGGATTGCGCATAGTTGAAAAGTGCCAAGGCAACAACAGGCATTGCGAGAATGAACAAACTCGTTCCCTGAGCTTGGAACTGGGATAACCCCATGACGTAAATAAGGGAAGGTACAATGACAATGCCGCCACCTACTCCGACAAAACCGCTGAGAATTCCGGCAACCGCACCAATTCCTAAGAGCAATGAAATTTCTTGCCACGTCATGGTACGAAGGTAGTATTTTTTACGATAAAAAATGGTGTTCGGACTCCCCAAATGGCTTAACATAATCCTACCCCACCATCTGGTTACAACCTCGGATATCCGCATGATTTACGCGACCCTCGAGGAGGAAACCGCCCGGTACGAGTTTACCCAAATCGTCGGTGGCAATGAAACTGCAGCTGTTGAGGTTGGCCAAATCGATGATGTTGATGGCACCGCGTTGCCCCGCTGGCACCCGTGCCTTGGGGTCGCTCACGTCGCGCAACACTACCCGCATCCAAGCGGGCGTTTGGAAAATTAAATCCGGTCCGCAATACCCTTGCGATAAGAGTTCCGTCATACCGTATTCGGAATGAATCTCGGAGGTGTTCAATCCCTGTTTCAACGCATCGTGCAATTCAGGTTTCGTAAGCTCTTGCCTTCGGCCTTTCATGCCTCCGGTTTCTACCACCACGGCTTGCGAAAAATCATGGCCCTGCTCCGCTAAGTCCAAGAGCGCATAAGATACGCCGAACAGCATGCACTTTCTTCCCGAAGACAGAGCCAACGTATACCGTGCATGAAGGTGTTCCATTTCGTTCAAGACAAACCCCGACAAGGGATGGGCGCTTTGAGCAATCAACCCTTCCACCATGTTCACTAATCCTGAATTTCCTTGTTCAAGATAATTGGGCAACAAGGCCAAAATCACCCAATCTTTCGGATTTCCGAAATATTGCTCGAAACCGAGGGAATAACTTTGTTGATAGAGGCTTGGATCCGTAACAATGTGTTGACTCCTGCCCTGTTCTCCCGTACCACTGCTCAAGAAAACCAAAGGATCATCAGAAATTGGTGTGGAAACCACCTCTACCTCTTTAAAGAAACGAATTGGTAAGAAAGGAATATCTTCGAATGTATTAACATCTTCCATCTTCATGAGCCGAGCAAAGTCGCGGTAGATTGCACAGTTTTCCAATTGAAAGCGCGCCACTTCGACTGCCAAAGAATGAAATTCTGCTTCGCTTTGAAGTTCAAAAATGCGCGATGGATTAATCATGTCACAAAAGTAAGAAGTTCTGAAGGAATCACGGGTTTTCCCTACCTTTGAACTTTCCAAACTGCGAATTGTTTCAAACGCATGAAAAAGACCTGTGTACTTCTAATCCAACTTGGTACGCCGGATAGCCCAAAAACCTCCGACGTTCGACGATACCTTTCCGAATTTCTCAACGACCCTCGCGTGATCGATATTCCATGGTTGGTACGTAAAATTTTAGTGAACGGCATCATTGTTCCTTTTCGTGCTCCTAAGTCCGCCAAGATTTACCGGGAATTATGGGAGCTGGGTAACGGAGTTTCTCCCCTGCTTACGCACACCCAAAACGTTGCGAAACTTTTGCAAGAGGAGTACTCAAAAGACGAAGTAACGATAGAGTTCGCCATGCGCTATCAAAACCCATCGCTGGATTCGGTCCTTGAACGCATTCGTTTGGCTAATTACGACCGCATAGTCTTATTTCCCCTATTTCCGCAATATGCTAGTGCCTCTTCGGGATCAGCCTTGGAGAAAGCGATGCGCATTATTTCATCGTGGTGGGTTATCCCTGAGGTGGTCGTTGCGGGTCAGTTTTACGACAATCCCCTCTACATCGACAACATCGTTGAAAACACGAAGGCCTTTGACCTCAATTCCTACGACCATATCTTGTTCTCCTACCACGGGTTACCCGAACGTCAAGTGGACAAAGTATATGAAGGTACCGACTTGTGCGGCGATCAACCCTGTGAAACGGAAATAAACCCTAAAAACAAAATGTGCTATAAGGCGACATGCTATGCAACCACTCGGTTGATTGTTGAAAAAATGGGGCTTAAAGAAGGACAATATACTGTTTGCTTTCAATCCCGCTTAGACAAAAAATGGCTGGAGCCCTTCTCAGACCAAATCGTAGAGGAGTTGGCTAAAAAGGGAGCTAAACGCCTGTTGATTTTCAGCCCCGCTTTTGTGGCGGATTGCCTGGAAACCTTGATTGAAATCGGCAGCGAATACCAAGAGATTTTTGAAGAGCACGGGGGTGAAAAGGTCGATTTAGTTCCAAGCAACAACGATAACCCACTGTTCATTCAAGCATTGAAGCACCAATTAAAGGGATTGGGTGTTTAGTACAAGTTCCTTGATTTATCCCTATTTTTGCACTGAAAAATTACATTATGAATAACACCTCGGAAAAATTAAAGTACAAAGTAAAGGACATCTCCATTGCCGAATGGGGACGGAAAGAAATAAAATTAGCGGAAGCTGAAATGCCCGGTTTAATGGCCTTACGCGAGGAATACGGTGCATCTAAGCCTTTAAGCGGTGCACGCATCGCAGGATGCTTGCACATGACTATCCAGACGGCAGTTTTGATTGAGACCTTAGTGGAGTTAGGTGCGGAAGTTACCTGGTCATCTTGTAACATTTTCTCTACACAAGACCACGCAGCAGCTGCCATTGCCGCAGCAGGAATCCCCGTTTATGCTTGGAAAGGGATGAACGAAGAAGAATTTGATTGGTGTATTGAGCAAACCTTATTTGCATTCGAAGGCAATCAACCGTTGAACATGATTTTGGACGACGGAGGCGATTTAACCAACATGGTTTTCGATCGTTATCCAGAGCTAACAGCGGGTATCAAAGGATTATCGGAAGAAACCACCACCGGAGTTCACCGCTTATACGAACGCAAGAAAAACGGAACCTTGGTGATGCCTGCCATCAACGTGAATGATTCCGTTACTAAATCTAAATTCGACAACAAATACGGCTGTAAAGAATCTTTGGTGGATGCGATCCGTCGTGCTACGGATGTGATGATGGCTGGTAAAGTAGCTGTGGTATGCGGATACGGTGATGTGGGTAAAGGTTCTGCTGCCTCCTTGCAAGGGTCCGGAGCTCGGGTTGTCGTAACCGAAATCGACCCCATCTGTGCGCTTCAAGCGGCTATGGATGGATTCGAAGTGAAGCGCTTGGATACGGTGATAGGATTAGCGGACATTATTGTTACCGCTACGGGAAACAAATCCATCGTTACAGGAAAGCATTTCGAGGCCATGAAAGACAAAGCCATCGTTTGTAATATTGGTCACTTCGATAACGAGATTGACATGGCTTGGTTGAACAGCAAGTACGGATCTACCAAAATGGAAATTAAACCGCAAGTAGATTTGTACAATGTAAATGGAAATGACATCATCGTATTGGCGGAAGGACGTTTGGTGAACTTAGGTTGCGCCACAGGACACCCATCGTTTGTCATGTCGAATTCATTCACCAACCAGACACTGGCCCAATTGGAGTTATGGCATAACGCTGACAAGTACGAAAACGACGTTTACACCCTTCCAAAACATTTAGATGAAAAGGTTGCACGCCTGCATTTATCGAAAATTGGGGTAGAATTGGAAACGCTGTCTTCAGAGCAAGCTGCCTACATTGGTGTTGAGGTAAAAGGACCCTTTAAATCGGACCATTACCGATACTAAGAATAGCATTTTAAACGAAAAGCGGCCGAGGCCGCTTTTTTTTCTTCCTACAGGGATATTCATTCGGTGCTCAATTCATCGTTGAGCCGATTCAAGCTATTTCCTCCTCATGTAAAACGGGTTTTCTAAACACAATTTGACGCTCGAACATATCCATTACTACCGTCTGGTGTATGTCAACGGTTTTTGAAAGCAGCGCTTTCGACAAAACATTCAGCACCTCTTTTTGAATTACGCGTTTCACAGGACGTGCCCCAAAGAATGGATCATAACCCAATTCAACAATGTACTCAAAGGCATCGGGCGCGACGAAGAGTTTGATGCCCTTCTGCAATAATTGCATTTTTAGGTTGGATAATTGAATTTCAACAATGTCTTTGACGTTAGACCTTGTTAAGGGCAGAAACAGCAAGGTTTCATCAATGCGGTTTAAAAACTCGGGACGAATGGTCTGTTTCAACAATTCCATAACTTGCGCCTTTGCTCCTACAGCGAGCTCTGGGTAATGCTCTTCTTTGGCACCCTCAAAGGCTTCTTGCAGGATTTGCGACCCCATGTTCGACGTCATAATGATGATGGTATTCTTAAAATTCACCAACCTTCCTTTGTTGTCGGTTAAACGCCCATCGTCCAGAACTTGGAGCAAAACATTAAAAATATCGGGGTGTGCTTTTTCAATTTCATCCAACAGAATAATGGAAAAGGGACGACGTCTAACGGCCTCGGTCAATTGGCCTCCTTCATCGTACCCGACATATCCCGGAGGTGCACCTACCAAACGGCTCACGCTATGTTTTTCCTGGTATTCGCTCATATCGATGCGCGTCATAGCATTTTCGTCGTTGAATAAAAACTCGGCCAAAGCCTTTGCCAATTCGGTTTTTCCTACCCCGGTAGTTCCCAGGAAGATGAAAGACCCTATCGGACGTCGAGCATCTTGTAAACCGGCCCGAGACCGTCGAACGGCATCCGACAAAGCTTCAATGGCTTCCTCTTGTCCTACGACACGCTTTTTGAGTTCATCCTCGAGCCGCAGCAATTTACTAACCTCACTCTCCACCATCTTCTGTACTGGAATCCCAGTCCATTTAGAGACTACCTCGGCGATTTCCTCGGTATCCACCTCTTCTTTGATCATTTTAAACTCCGACTGAATCTCTGAGAGGGTCCCTTTGGAGGCCTCCAAGTTGCGCTCGGCTTCTTGTATTTTTCCATATCGGATTTCAGCCACTCTCCCGTAATCTCCTGATCGCTCTGCAGCATCTGCCTCGAACTTGAGTTTTTCAATTTCCTCCTTGGAATGTTGGATGGATTCCAACATTTGTTTTTCAGTCTGCCATTTAGAAGTCAGACCTTGACGTTTTTCGTTTAGATTGGCTAGTTCTTCCTCGACACTTATTAGTTTCGAACTATTGGTTTCGCGTTTTAAGGCTTCTCGTTCGATTTCTAGTTGCATTATTTTGCGCTCTACCTCATCCAATTCTTCTGGCTTCGAATTAATTTCCATCCGAAGTTTAGAAGCTGCCTCATCGATTAAATCAATGGCCTTATCAGGGAGGTGCCGATCCGAAATATAGCGTTGCGATAATTCAACCGCTGCAATGATTGCCGCATCTTTGATTATGACCTTGTGATGGTTTTCATATTTTTCTTTGATTCCACGCAGAATCGCAACAGCATCCTCGAACTCGGGCTCATCCACCAGCACGGTTTGAAATCGTCGAACTAAAGCTTTGTCTTTTTCAAAATATTTCTGGTATTCGTTTAGGGTTGTTGCACCAACCGCTCGCAATTCTCCACGAGCTAAGGCCGGTTTCAAAATATTGGCCGCGTCCATGGCTCCTTCGCCTCCGCCTGCGCCCACCAAAGTGTGGATTTCATCAATAAATAAAATGATTTCCCCATCCGAGTTGATCACTTCCTTTACAACCGCCTTCAAACGTTCCTCAAATTCCCCTTTATATTTCGCTCCCGCGATTAAGGAACCCATATCCAAGGAATAAACCACTTTGGTTTTTAAATTTTCCGGGACATCACCGCTGATGATCCGGTGGGCCAAACCTTCAGCAATCGCCGTTTTGCCGACCCCGGGCTCTCCAATAAGGATGGGATTGTTTTTGGTTCTTCTTGTTAAAATCTGCAGCACCCTGCGAATCTCTTCGTCGCGTCCAATCACAGGATCTAACTTACCCTCGGAAGCCATTTCATTCAAGTTCTTGGCGAATTTCGCCAAAGACTGGTAAGTATTTTCTTGGTTGGCATTTTGCACTTGATCTCCATTTCTCATTTTCAGTATGTCTTTTTTTAATTGTATCATATTAATCCCGGCATCTTTAATCACGGAACC
>VGMY01000022.1 GCA_016866255.1 Bacteroidota bacterium
CGAATTTCGCCAAAGACTGGTAAGTATTTTCTTGGTTGGCATTTTGCACTTGATCTCCATTTCTCATTTTCAGTATGTCTTTTTTTAATTGTATCATATTAATCCCGGCATCTTTAATCACGGAACCTAAAGAGTCTTTAGATTGGCATAGGTGGTAAAACAAGGCGTCTACCGCCAAATAGCTATCGCCCCAGGTCTTTAGTTCACTAATGCCGGAACGCAAAACCGTTGAGAGAGCATTCGACGCATGGAGCTCGCCACCGTCAACCTTAGGAAACCGCCCTAAGATTGCGCGAACCGTCGACGTGAGCGCATTTACATTGACGTGCTGTTGTTTCAAAAGGTTGGGAACAACGTCCTTGTCCACTTCCATTAATCCCAGGAAAAGATGGGAGGTTTCCAAAACCTGATGACCGTTTTCCTGAGCCATCAGTTGCGCTTTTTGGAGGGCTTCCTGTGCTCGCGAAGTTAATTTTTCAAAATCCATGCAAATCGTTTGGGCAAGAAGTGACCAAAAATTTCACCAAGCTAATTTCTGCGACATTTTGGCTGTTAATCGTTGTTGTTATTGACATTTTGACATTTTTTTGGTAGGAAATGCCCAATTTGAAACCTTCAAACGGACACTTCGTTAGAATGCTTCATGAAACTCATCCTCATTTTTTTATGCTTCGTTATCCAAACTTGCGAAATGTACGCGTCGCCGAAAAGCCGCTCCGCATCGATTTTATCAAAAGATGATCCTGTTTTAATGCACGAAAACAAGGTTCGTTACATTGTTGTGCGAAAGGAAGATACCTACTTTAAAATATCCCTCAGAAATGGAATTACCCTAAGGCAATTGTTGCGCTATAACGAATCATTCAAGCACCAGGATGTGCTTCGGGAGGGAGAAAAAATTTACCTCGATCCACGCAGGTACCGGTCTAAAACTAAAAAAACAATCATCCTCTCAAGAAGGATGAGCCTGCGTGAACTCGCCCAAGAGGAAGCGCTCAAGCTAAAACCGTTAATGAGGAGAAACAAAGCTTGTTCTGCCGACGAAAAACTGCCGATCGGCAAAGAAATCCAACTTCGCTAGCGAAGAGCATGTGGGGTGTCGTAGTGAGGCAACCTAAAAATACCTTTTTGGTTAAAGATCGATGCCCAATTTTTCATTCGAATAACACCTCATAGCTTCATGACGCCAAACATCGCTTTCTTTAGGCAGAACATAATATAAAGCCGCTTCTTTAAACAAAATAATCCTACTCCTTGTGATATTGAGCGAGAGGCTCATCTTATTTTCCTGAGCAAAGATTGGTTTACATGGAAAGAGTAAAATAGGCAGAATGAGGGACTTTATAAATATGGTCGAGATGTAAGAATTTATTTTGTTCCACCGTATTCTAAAGTGCAAGGAAAATGCTAAAATCTTGATCGAGTCGTACATAGTGCCTTTAGAAGAGAGCTTCAAGGCGAATCACAGAGGAAAAAAAGAGCCAAAAACACAATGATAAAAACAATTAAATTTGATCGATGTTCAATCCCTTAATTAGCTCTCAAATTTTCCCCACCTTAGGGGTCTGTTTGTCCGATTATTCCAGCAGATTAAGTGCACTTTCCTGTCTGTTTAGCACAATGATATTAATAAGCCCGAGCTTCGATTTATCGCTTTACCCGCTATTGCCACACATACTTAGTAAGTAGATCATAATTAAGTTTCTTAATTATATTTAATGCCTGTTTTACTAAACGCATATTTGATTATGCATTATTAGTTCCTTTCAATTACCGCGATATACTGATCGATTTCGGTATCATCAAAAGTTTCTGTAATTACCCAGCCTGTCCCTGCCAAAATTTCTGTCAATTCCACTTTCGATACGAATAGATAATCTTTCCACGCAGTGACAAATTGGCGATACCTAACTCGTACTCTAATTTGTCCGCCTAAACGGCCATTTAGCCTGTTGTCATCAATATAACGCCTGTCGTCATCCATGATAAATGCTTTTCCGTAGGGGTCTAAAGTTTCGATCAAGATTTTAGCATTTTTCTTGCACATTTTTAGACAGTTGCGGAAAAATCTTTTAGCAATAACCGCATTTTGTAATAGCCCAAAATTATTGCCCCACATAAAAATGGTATCGAGCTCATTGATTACCTTTTCATCGAGATGCAGTACATCGCAAAGCAGAGCATTGTCCAGGCCCCTTTCCATACAGATTTTCAATGCCAGCGGTGAGTTGTCCATTCCGGTGATGTCGAGCCCCTGCTCTTGAAAATGAACAGAATGTTTGCCGCCGCCGCAGCCGATATCCAACACTTTACCCACTACATGGCTGCTTGCTTCTTTCTGAATATGCGACCATAGCTCAAATTTTTCAGTGTAAGCATCGCTATCGCCGTTTAGGGTAAAATGTCCGTCTTCCCTTTCAATAATGTCATATCCACCGCCTTTGCCATAAAATGTATCCGCGATGTTATTGCCATAAGCATCTTCATGTGCATCAAGGCCAACAATTTCTTTGTAATTTTTCATTTTAATTCAGTTTGGTATTTTTAACTATAGTTTCTAAATCCTTAACCAATTTTTTACCGCGTGCACAAGCATCCAATTCTTGTTGACAACCAAGCAACATGCCAGCCACTGTACCTAAAAAAGAGTGTTTTCATCCGGTTATTTTTATCGCAATTTGATAATAATTATTTACAGCACCCAACACTTCGTATTGGACGTAAAAGGCGTTAACCCACTCCGTAAATGCTTTAAATTCGTGTTGCGGAACATTGAACTCATCGAAAAAAATCACATCTCCGGGACGTAGGTATGGCGTGATTAAGGTAAGGACGTAGAGCGTAGCGGTATACAAATCGGCGTCCATATGGATGACTTTTTTACGGTTGGGATGAAAGTCCGCCAAAAAAGGGATTAAGGTTTGCTGAAACAAGCCCTGGTAAAATTGATAGCGTGAGTCGTTGATTTCGGGCAAAGATTCCCCGGAACTCATGTCGCCTTTCTTGAAAGGCCCCCAATCTTCTGGCAACCCGGTAAAGGTGTCAAATCCATAAAACCGAGATTCAGGATGTTTCAACCTTCCGATCCACCAACGAAATGAGTCCCCTTTTGAAACGCCAAACTCTAAGTAATCAATGGGCTCCTCCAATCCTTCCTGAAAAATCACGTGTTCAAACAACCGCTCCCTTCGAGCATAGTCGAATTTGAACGAATAAAAATCGTTGTGACCTAATTTTCTATGGTCCTGAATCCACTTGGACAAGGCGGCCATAGAACCGAAAAATGATAATACGTGGGCCGAAAAAAACCAGTGCCCCCGAAATAGAAAGAAGAAACCTTTCAATTTTCCACGAAGAAATAACAACGGTTTCATAGGGTCAAAGGTAAATATTCAGACATTAATGCCTTTAAGTAATCTTAAGGATTTTGCGAAAACTTCAACAACCGCAATTTTACGCTTCTCGATATTACCCCGGGATTTATGCCGGGTTTCCCTTCAGGAATTGGGCATTTTAATTGAGAATAATAGTCTACCCATACCGGATAAAAACTACCTGTCTTAGGGTCCTTGAAGGTCATGGGCTCCAATGTAAAAACCTCTTTACCATAATTCGCCACTTTAAACGCCTCGTACAGCAACTCACTGCAATAATAACGATCGTTGTTTAACAGGAAAGCGTCATCGTAAGGTTTACCCTTGAGCGAAATTGCATAGCGAATTGCGCGTTGCAATCCTGCGTCGTCCATCGTTTTTAATCGGGCAGCTTGAATTTTTGAACTGCGCCCAACGAAGTCTCTCCAAGAGGTAACAACCACTCCTTCCCCTATGGCTTCAATCACCTTTAACGAGTCGCCTTCTTGGATGATCATCGCACAGTGCGAATAATCTTTTCCATGAACTCCCTCAGTGACCGCCTCAATGGCATCGCACATGGGCCCGCAATCCAAATCCTGAAATACAATATCTCCGGGTTTTAACACTTTTTCTTGACTGGGAATGGTACCTGGACATGTGGTTGTGCTGTTGCAAGAAATCAAGAATAAGGCGGCTGAAAAAACACCGCCAAGTAAACGTTGTGACATTGGTTCAAAAGTAGTAATTTTAAGGCCTATGAAACAAAAAATTTTATTATTTATTGGAAGCATTTGCCTCACTGCAGTGGTGTTTTCCCACGATTACCACTTCGCTTTCTTGGAAATGGAATATTACCCGACGGAACAGCAATTTCAAGCATCACTTAAGGTAACTGCTCACGACCTTGCGTTCATCACCTCCAAAAAACACGGCCAAGATTTCACCATGGATCAAATCCTACGAACCGATAGTTTGCGGCTGGAATTAGAACAATACGTTCTTTCAGGTTTTAGCCTCTTTCAAAATACCCAACAGGTTTACTTCAAAGTGGACGGCCATGAATTGACCGAAAACGGAGAATTGGTTTTTTACTTTTCCTCCGAAAACATCGAACGAAATGGTTTATTAACTTTTGCCTTCCCCTTACTCACGAATTATTTTCCCGACCAACAAAATAAGCTAAATTTCTTAAAGCACGGCAAACACCATACCCTTACCTATCTTGCTACCGATCAGACCAAACAAATTAACGTAGCCCCATGAATAAGTGCCTTTTAACCCTTTGCATTGCAGCATTTTCTACACTGAGTTTCGCTCAAAAGAAATTTGCGCAACTGGATTATGAGCTTCCCACGCCAAACGAATACCGAAATGCCGCAGGAGCCCCCGGTCATGCGTATTATCAGCAACAAGCCGATTATAAAATGAACCTGGTTTTGGACGACAATCTTCAAAAATTAAGCGGAAGCGAGACCATTACCTATACCAATAATTCGCCCGATGCGCTGCCTTACCTCTGGTTGCAATTGGACCAAAACATTTACGACGAACATTCGGACACCAAGCTCATTGAAGTGGAAAAAATGGAGGACTTTAAGTCGATTGGAGATATCCAAAAACGCTTTTTTCATTACGATGGCGGTTTCAATGTTGAGAGCATCACTTCGACTTCAGGTCAAGCCATGAAATATTACATCAATAAAACCATGCTTCGCATTGATTTGTCCACACCGCTTGCGCCTAAAAACAGCATCAGTTTTATCGTTAAGTGGTGGTATAACATCAACGATCGCATGGCTGTTGGGGGGCGTTCGGGTTACGAGTACTTCGAAAAAGATAAAAATTACCTCTACACTTTGGCGCAGTTCTTCCCAAGAATGTGCGTGTACAGCGATGTAACAGGTTGGCAAAACAAACAATTTCTTGGTCGAGGAGAATTCACCCTTCCCTTTGGCAATTACGAGGTTAACATTACCGTACCTTCCGACCATATTATCGCCGCAACGGGAGAATTACAAAACGGCAACGAGGTTCTTTCGGCAGCGCAACGCAAACGCTTTGAGCAAGCTAAAAAATCGGATGCTCCAGTGCTGATTGTCACCCAATCAGAGGCTGAATCCGCGGAGAAGGACCCTAAAAATACGCTAAAAACATGGCGTTTTAAAGCGCGCAATGTACGTGATTTTGCCTTTGCAAGTTCGCGAAAGTTCATCTGGGATGTCCAGAAAGTTACGGTGGGCGGCAAGGATATCCTTTGCATGTCGTATTATCCCAAAGAAGGCAATCCGTTGTGGGAAAGATACAGCACTAAGCTCGTAGCACACACCATTAAAACCTATTCAAAATACACCGTGGATTACCCCTATCCGGTAGCCATATCGGTTCACTCGAAATGGATTGGCATGGAATACCCCATGATTTGCTTTAACGGGGGGCGTCCAGAAGAAGACGGAACGTATTCAGAAGGTGAAAAATACGGCATGTGGGGAGTTATTATCCACGAGGTTGGTCATAACTTTTTTCCCATGATCATCAATTCCGACGAACGTCAATGGACGTGGATGGACGAAGGACTCAACACCTTCGTACAATACCTTACTGAACAGGAATGGGAACGAGGTTATCCTTCTCGACGAGGACCTGCACACATGATTGCGGATTACATGCGAGGGGATCAAAAATTCATATCTCCGATCATGACGAACTCGGAATCCATTTTCCAGTTTGGAAACAATGCTTACGGAAAACCAGCAACCGGCTTGAATATTTTACGCGAAACCATCATGGGTCGTGAGTTATTCGACTATGCGTTTAAAACCTATTGTGAACGTTGGAAATTCAAACACCCGAGTCCTGCCGACTTCTTCCGGACCATGGAAGACGCATCAGCAGTTGATCTTGATTGGTTTTGGCGGGGTTGGTTCTATGGAACACAACCGGTTGACATAGCCATCAAAGAAGTCAAATGGTTACAATTGAACACTCAAAATCCTACCACAGAAAAAGCGTTTCTAAAAGAACAAGCCAGCGGAAAAGATGTACACATTGGTTTCGCACGAAATGAGCAATCCATCAAAGAAACCGTCAATGAGCGCGATTCTTTAATCGACGACTACTACGGAAAGCGCGACATCTACCTCGTTGACGCCTTAGACCGGCAAGAATATGAGGATTTCAAAACCAAAACCAGCGCGAAAGATTTAGCGCTCCTGAATTCAGGCAAACATTTTTACGAGGTGAATTTCGAAAATGTCGGCGGGATGGTAATGCCGCTGATTTTGCGTTTTACCTTTATTGATGAAAGCACCGAAGTACAGCGCATACCTGTTGAAATATGGCGTCAATACGAGGATAAAGTTTCCAAAGTCTTTATTTTCGATAAAGAAGTAAAAGAAATACGTTTAGATCCTTTTCTGGAAACTGCTGACGTTGACTTCAATAATAACACCTGGCCCGAGGTAGTTCAACCTTCTCGTTACCAACTATTTAAACAAAACCCCTCGAAGGATAACCCTATGCAACGGCAGAAAAAAGTGGACGCCATTAAAAATTAGGGTAATAGCGTCTCAATTGACAACGAAAATCATTAACTTTCGTCTACCAAATCGATGACCAACCTAAAACTGTTTGTTTCCGTAATCCTTTCTCCTGTGCTTATTTTCAGTCAAGGAGATGACTGTGCTATGGCAACTCCCATCAACAACGTATTAAATTATTGCTCCGGAAACGGTTTCTATACCAACGTAGGTTCTACCGTTGGTTCTTATGGCCTTCCCACGTGTTGGGGAGCGAATGCCACGGAGGATGTTTGGTTCTCCTTTACAGCAATAGGAACAGATGTTTTGCTATCTGCGAGCGGTATTGGGGGCGGAGGCAGCATGGGACAGCCGCGCATAGCCCTTTATGACGGAATTTGCGGCGGTCAATTGAATGAGTTAAATTGCAGTAACGGCGTTCCAGGATTTGGAACGAGCCAGTTGTACGAAGGTGCCTTAGTACCCGGAAACACCTATTACATAAGGGTTTCAACGCCACCGAACAACGAGGGAACTTTTGAACTCTGCATCAACAGTTACACACCAACAGCGAATCCGGGTGCAGACTGCAATGGCGCAGCTTTTCTGTGCAATTCGAATCCCGTTAGCGTGGCGTCGCTCAGCGGAGGCGGTCTAGACAACGACGAACCAGAACCCGGTACCTGTCTCGACATGCCCGGTCCGGACGAATCAAATTCCTCTTGGTTTTATTGGACCTGCGCCACAGGAGGACCCTTGACCTTTGATATCACTCCCATCAATCCAATGGACGATATCGATTTCATTTTTTACCAACTCAACACAAATAACCCTTGCGGTCCAAGGACACCGGTTCGCTGCTGTTCGAGCTCCTGCTTAAATGCTACTGGATCTACCGGAATGAGTCTGAACGAGGTGGATGTGAACGAATGGCCGGGTTGCCAAGTTGGTTTCAACGCCTACATTCAAAGCATTACCATGACCCCCGGAACGAGTTATGCTTTGTTGGTGAATAATTTCTCCGCGAGCACAGGGTTTACTTTGACCTTTAATAACAACAATCCCAACGGCGGCACCTTTCAAGGACCTGCACCTCAAATAACCGCCAGCAACTTGAATATATGCCAAGGAGATTCGGTGATTTTCGACGCTTCCGCCTCACAATTTTGCAATGCATACACCTGGAACTTTACACCCAATGCCCAACCTAACAACGCTTCCGGTATCGGACCTCATTCCATTACCTATCCCAACCTCGGGAATTTTGTGGTAATTTTAAATGGAATCGACAATACCGGTTGTCAAACCGTCGACGTGGTCAATGTCCAAGTCAATTCACCCATACAAATCAATCTTCCTCCCAACGATACGATTTGCAGCGGCACTAATTTCTTCGCTACCCTAACCAGCAATCCATCGGTTTCTATTTTTAATTATGTTCCCTCGAATAACCCTAATATTACCGGGGCTGCACAAGGGTCAGGTGGAAGCATTAATCAAATTCTTAATAACACCTCTAATACCGTACAAAACATTACTTACTATGTAGCAACGGCTGGAAATGGCTGCGGCGGCAATGATAGCATCACCGTGAGCGTAAGCCCGCTAATCGAACCGTTGTTTTCCCCCGTTGGTCCCCTTTGCCTTGGTTTAATCCCTTCACCGCAGCTTCCCGTTCAATCAAACAATGGTATTTTTGGAACCTGGCTTCCAGGTAGCGTCAACACCCAACAGTTAGGGGTTTTTAACAGCGTTTTCACGCCAAATCCTGGTCAATGTTCCGATACTGCAAGCATTGCCGTACTGATATCTGACAATCCCGGTGTAAGTTTTACCGCAGACACTTTATTGGGTTGCTCACCCGTTCAAGGCACCTTGAGTACAGCACCCATTGCCGGCGCCACCTATAATTGGTTGGCAAACGGACAACCAATCGGAACCAATGCAAGCGTTAATTATACCTTCAGCAATCCTGGTTGTTACGACATTGAGCTTCAGGTCGACATCAGCGGCTGTTCTGCCACTAGCCTCGTAAGCGACTATATTTGCGTGGAGGCGGACCCCGTGGCAAGTTTTTCCTTCTCGCCTGGGGAATTTACAGCGCCGTCAGAAGTGGTGAGTTTTAACAACGGTTCCCAAGGAGGCTCACAATATTTTTGGGATTTTGGCGATGGCACAACCAGTACGGTTGCCGAAGCCCCTCATACCTTTAATAATACGAGTGGCGGTTATTTTGTCACTTTAGTGGTAAGCAGCCCGTCCGGTTGCGTGGATTCCATTACCCAATTCATTGGTTATCAAGAACCTTTAATTTATTACGTTCCTAATACTTTCACTCCGGACCAAGACCAATTTAACCCGACTTGGAAACCTATTTTCACCAGCGGTTTTGAACCCTACGATTATCACGTTTTAATTTTTGACCGTTGGGGTGAATTGATTTGGGAGTCATATAATCCCTACATTGGTTGGGACGGTACTTACGGGAAGAGTTTTCAAGCTCAAACTGGAATTTACACTTGGGAAATCGTGTTTGGAACGAAAGTAGGAGATCAAAAAATTCAACTAACAGGTACGGTAAACTTGCTGCGCTAATTAACGGACTTTAATCACTTTTTCAACCGATATTTTGCCGTTATTCCTTACCACCATAAAGTACGTCCCAATTCGTTGGCAGGATGGTGCAATGTGGGGATTGAAGAGCAAACGTTGGAGCAAGGGGGAATAATCCGTAGGGGCAGGAATTCACACCATTGATTGCGATCTTTGCAACCGTCGCGTTGTTGAAATGGTAGGACAAGGTTTTGGTGCTGCTGTCGTGAAGCGCATTGAAGTAGGTTGCCGATGCCGAGGTCACGGAAGAACTTCGAATCCCTTGCACCACATATCCGCTCAAAATTTTGGCACCCGAAGCCACATCATCTCCCGGTGCAATTTGCTCTCCTTTACCAATGGTGAAAAGTTCTAGTAGCTCCCGTGAATAATTTTCATTGGGGTGTGCTTCCGAATTGGTATTGCCGTTCAGAAAAATGAGCATATTAGGATCTAGAGTAACATCTTTAACCAGCTGTTTAATATTGCCGAGTCCATTGCTCCGCAACAATTCAAAATAGGTATATGCAGCACGCGCATCCGACGAAAAAGAAACACCAAAATGGTTGTGCCAAAAGAACAACATTTTCTGACCAATGTTGGAAGTTTCATAATTCATGTTGCGCATCAACCAAGCCGAAAGGGACTTTACCCGTGCCATTTCACACAACTGATTGCTCACGGGATTAGCCGGATACAAGGCATTCACCCAAGGCTGACCTTGTGCAACCACTGTCTCACCAGCATCATACGCCAACGGGGGTGCCACCGGAGAAATCGCCAACAACTGCGTGACAGCATCGTTCATGGTAAGTCCTGAAAAATAAGTAATCTGTTGATGGGTGGGGCCCAAAAGAGTCCGCCTCAACAAATGCGCTGCCTGAGCCCGCGTCCAAGGTCCTGAATAAGGAATTAAACTCATAATTCATTCAATTTTTATCGAAAATAGCCGATTTAGGTTAATCATTCAACCAAGGTACATTTTTAATAAATCATTAACAATTCGTTCAATCAATAAGCATCCCATTAGCGCATTTTAACGTATATTCAAGCATAAAATAATACTATGAAATTTTTTACCCTCTTTGTTGTTGTTCTTCTTGCAGTATACCAAGGTAAAAGTCAAACCACCGTTAACTTCAATTACACCGGAGCAGTACAAACATGGATTGTTCCGCCTTGCGTGTACAACATTACCGCAGTGGTCGCTGGTGCTAAAGGCGGAGGCCCTAGCGGGGGTAATGGAGCGCGCATTACGGGAAATATTGCTGTAACACCTGGTCAAACCTTGTATATTTATTGCGGTGGAATGGGAACCCAAGGCTCCAATTCTGGCGGATGGAATGGTGGCGGAACAGGTCATGCTTCCGGAGGCAACTTTGGATATAGTTCCTATGGAGGAGGCGGGGCAAGCGATATTCGCATTAATGGTCAAGCCCTTGCCAACCGGGTCATAGTTGCCGGTGGTGGTGGTGGAAGAGGTGGAGGCTCTTGGCAAGTATGCGGAGGAACTGCCAATTGCATCAATGGGGCACAAGGATGTAATACTTACGGAGCCGGCGGAGGCGGCGGAACGCAATTCTCCGGAGGAAACGGAGGTGCGCCTTGGGCAGGTGTACCTCCAGGAGGACAAGCCGGTACCCTCGGTCAAGGAGGACAAGGAGGTCCTTGGTCAACCGCTTCAGGTGGCGGCGGTGGTGGTGGATACTACGGTGGCGGCGGTGGAGGAAACGACGGCTGCTGTACCGGTGCAAACGGCGGTGGCGGAGGCGGCGCGGGATCTTCGCTTATGCCTGCCGGTGGCTCGTGCCTTGGAAATAACAATACGAACCACGGTTATGCTATCATTACCTATTCAGGAGGCGCAGCACAAGTTACCGCGACGAGTAATAGTCCTGTTTGCTCCGGATCAACCATTCAACTTAATACCAGTGCCCAAGGCACATACTCTTGGACGGGTCCCAACGGTTTTACCTCTTCACTACAGAATCCTACGATACCCAACGCAACAGCGGCAAATGCGGGAACCTATACAGTAACAGTTAACCTCGGCGGTGGATGTATCGGAACAGCCACAACCACCGTTACGGTCAACCCTTCTCCAAACGTTACGGTAAGTTCTGCCACTATTTGTGCAGGTCAACCTGGAACCATTACGGCATCCGTCAACCCACCCCTTCCGGGAACGTATGTTTGGAATACCGGTGCGACTGGGGCATCCCTCACCGCTTCACCCAATGCTACAACTCTTTACACAGTTACTTTTACCGCAACAGGCGGCTGTCCGGGAACCGCTACAGGGGTGATTACCGTGAACCCAACCCCTGTCCTTACAGTAAATAACCCCGTTATTTGCACCGGTCAAAGCGCGACCATGAACGCTTCCGCAACAATTCCTGGAGGAACCTTTACATGGAACCCGGGCGCTACAACAGGTCCTTCGTTAACGGTTTCACCGAACGTTACAACATCCTATACCCTTAGCTATTCTACCCCAGCAGGTTGCCCTGCCCAAAATACAACAGCCACCGTCACAGTCAATCCTACCCCTTCCGTCACGGTAAATAGCGTGACCATTTGCAACGGACAAACCACCACCTTAACTGCAACGCCGACGGTTGTGGGAGGTAATTATTCCTGGAACACAGGAAGTACCAACCAAAGCATCAACGTTAACCCATCCGTTACTACAACTTACACCGTAAATTACAGCTCAGCAGCTGGATGTCCATCGCAATCTGCGAGCGGAACTGTTACGGTAAACCCCACCCCCACCATCACAGCGACAAGCGCAACCATTTGTGCCGGACAATCGGCCATCCTTAATGCAAGCACGAATACCCAAGGAGGAACGTTTACCTGGAATCCAGGGGGCATGGTTGGAAGTTCGATAAATGTAAGCCCACAGACGACAACCACCTACACCTTGGACTACATTTCCGGAGCTGGATGTTCTGCCAACCAGGCTACTGGGACCGTTACCGTCAATCCGGTGGCTGTTGTATCGGTGAACAGCGCAACGATTTGCGATGGTAACTCGGCAACATTGACTGCCACAGCAACCGTTCCTGGGGGAACGTTTGCTTGGAACACCGGAGCAACCACTCCTTCTATCACAGTTTCACCGAATACAACAACTTCGTATACGGTTGTTTACACGTCAGGAGCAGGTTGTATCAGCCCAATAGCAACAGGAATCGTAACGGTGAATCCCACGCCCGTTTTAACAATAACCAACGATACCATCTGTATCGGGCAAACTGGTTCGATTACTGCAACTTCGTCCCTTCCCAACGGCACTTTTGCGTGGAATCCGGGGGGATTTACCACGGCTACCATTCAAGACAATCCTCAACAAACCACTACTTACACCGTAATTTTTACGAGCAATTTACAGTGTCCTAGCGCACCCGTATCAGGAACTATCCTGGTCAATCCAAATCCTGCGATTACTGTATCTAACACCGCCATTTGTTTGGGGCAGACTGCCACCGTCACCGCCACATCGAATATTCCTGGAGGCGTTTTCACATGGAATCCTGGGAATTTGAATGGACCAACCCTTACAGCAAGCCCAAATGTCACTACGAGTTGGACTGTTTCATATTCAGCAGCAACCGGATGTGCGGCACAAGCACAACCAGTCACCGTTACCGTAAATGGAATTCCAACCTTAATCATTCCAAATGATACCATCTGCGTAGGACAGACCGGAACTCTTTCGGCCAGTGCCAGCATTCCCGGAGGAACTTATTTATGGTCTCCCGGTGGACAAACCACCTCTTCCATTGCTGGTTCTCCTGCTGCTACAACAACATACAACCTGGTGTACACCTCACCGGCTGGTTGTGTAAGTGTCAGCACTCCATCAACAATGGTGGTAAATCCTTTACCGGTTATAACCGTTAGCAACGCGGCCATTTGTAACGGTCAGAGTGCGACCCTGAACTCTACCACTTCTATCCCAGGAGGAACGTACGCATGGTCGAACGGCTCCGTTACACCTAACATTACGGTAAGTCCGAATACCACAACCACTTACTCCTTGGTCTACACCGCTCCTACGGGATGCCAAAACACGGCGGTTATCGGCACCGTTACCGTGAATCCAGTTCCAACCGTTAGTGTGTTAAACGATACCATTTGCAACGGGTCGAGCTCAACGCTCACGGCGACACCTTCATTTCCAGGAGGTACCTTTCTATGGAGCCCGGGTGGTCAAACCACGCAAAATATTACAGTTAGTCCAAATTCAACCACGGTTTATTCCGTAATTTACTCAAGCGGGGCGAATTGCGCGAGTCCTGCTGCAAGTGCGAGCGTATTGGTCAACCCTATTCCCTCACTTAACACCACACTTGCCTCTCCAACATTATGCAGTGGAAACCCAGTAAACATTGGACTTTCGAGTAACGTTGGTAACGCAACCATCAGCTGGACGAATAGTCAATCGCAAACCACTGGAGCAACATCCGGTTCAGGTGGAACCATCGGCGATGTATTAAACACCATCAGTACCGCTACCGGAAATGTCAGTTATACGATTACCTCCACGGCTAACAATTGCTCAAGCGCACCTCAAACGGTCAGCGTTACGGTTTACCCTATTCCCAACGTTAGCATTGCCAACGATACCATTTGTGCTGGTCAAACGAGTATTCTAACGGCCGTCCCCGATGTCAATGGAGGTACTTTTCTTTGGTCAGCGGGAGCACAAACTACCGCCTCCATATCGGTGACCCCTGCCCAAACGAGTTCCTACAATGTCCTTTACGACTATTACGGTTGCGTCAATACGGCAAATGCCACAGTAGTAGTGAACGTTGTTCCTTCAGTGACATTGAACAGCGGAAATATCTGTTTTGGCGACACCCTTATTTTAAATGCCCTACCCAGTACCCCTGGAGGGATTTACACTTGGAATCCTGGAGGTGTCGGCCCTCAAAGCATCGCGGTAAACCCGGGTAACTCTACGAGCATTTCCGTAGATTATACCTTAAATAATTGCACCAGTTCCATTGCAACCTCCAACATTATTGTTACCCAATTACCGGTGTTGGTCATGGATGACACCACGATTTGTCAAGGTCAACAAGCGACGATGACAGCCGTTCCCAGCCAAGCTGGAGGTTCATTCACTTGGTCACCCGGAGGACCGGGTCCACAAACCGCAGTGTTCACGCCACCAAGCACCACCACGATAAGCGTCACATATACTTTGAACGGCTGCACGAGCAACGCGGTTAGCCGCAACGTTTTCGTTAATCCGCTTCCTGTTGCTACTGTTATAACGCCTGCAATTTCAGGATGCATTCCTTTATCCTATGCGTTTTTCGCAGATACGTCGCTTGCCCATGACGCCTACACTTGGTCTGTTGGAGGAATTACCTATTCCGGCGATTCCATCTCAGGAACGGTTATGAGCGGTGGATGTCAAAGCATCACCCTAACAAATACCTTGAACGGTTGTGCTACCAGTACGACCTACATTGATCACCTTTGCCCTGAGAATCCACCCATTGCAAATTTTGATGCAAGTGTAGAGTATTTTACTGAACCATCCCAATCGGTCAATTTTTTCAATACCAGTGTTGGGGCGAGCACCTATTTGTGGTTATTCCAAGATGGGGGTACAAGCACGGCGACTTCCCCATCCTACAATTTCTCAGGAGTTTCAGGGAGTAGCACCATCATGCTTTATGCCTACAGTCCGCTAGGATGTGTAGATAGTACCAGCATGACCATTCCCTTACAAGATGGACTGATTTACTACATCCCAAATACCTTTACCCCTGACGGTGATCCGAGCAACCATTATTTTCAACCGGTGTTTACCTCTGGATTTGACCCTTTCAATTACAGCCTACAAATTTACAATCGTTGGGGTGAATTGATTTTTGAAAGTTTAAATCCCAATGTGGGATGGGATGGAAGTTACGGTGTATATGGCAACCAAGTGCCCAGTGGCACGTATACGTACCGAATTCGTTTTAAAGTGTTAAAAAACGATGAATATCAAGCAGTCGTTGGGCATGTTAACTTGCTGAAATAACTGGATAATTCTCTTTTTACAAACATTAACGATTCGTTACTATATTTGTATTCCCTAAACAACACTGAGGATGAAACATTGGTTATTCTTGCTACTTGGTTTAACTTTAACAGCCTTTTCAACGTTCTCTCAATCCGTTACATTCAATTACACGGGTTCCGTCCAAACTTGGACCGTTCCTCCATGTGTGTCTTGTTTAAATGTAGATATTCGCGGAGCTGCAGGTGGAGGCCTATTAGGGAATCCCTATGCCGGTTCGGGACAAGGTGGAAGAGGTGCACGCGTTCAACACGCGTGTATTCCTGTACAGCCAGGACAGGTCCTCGAAATTCGAGTCGGAGGTTGTCCAACCAATCACTTAGGAGGCTACAACGGGGGCGGAATTGGTCATAACAGTGCCTCGGTTCAAATGGCTTCAAAAGGTGGTGGTGGGGCTTCCGATATTCGCATCGCCCCTTATGGTTTAGCGAACCGTATTGTTGTCGCGGGAGGCGGTGGAGGTCGGGCCGGAGGCTCTCAACAGCCAGGATATCAAGCCTCGGGTGGAAACGGAGGATGTGCGAACGGTGTAACGGGGGCAGGATCCCCTTTTACTGGAACTGGCGGCGGCGGCGGAACACAATTGGCTGGAGGTGCTGGAGGACCACCTTGGGGTGGAGGTCAACCCGGAACAGCGGGTTCTTCTGGTCAGGGAGGTAATGGTGGATTTTATCCTTCTGCTTCTGGTGGTGGTGGTGGTGGCGGTTATTTTGGCGGCGGTGGTGGTGGTGCAGACAATTGTTGTCAAGGAGCCAACGGCGGTGGCGGCGGTGGTGGGGGATCGTCCTTTTACCCTGCTGCAGGAGTGACTTGTACACCAGGATTTCAATCAGGTGATGGCCAAATTACAATTACCTATGCTGCGGGAATTAACATTAACGCCACAAATACAGGGCCTTATTGTGCAGGACAAACCATTCAATTAAATGCAACGAACGGCGCTAATTCTTATTCTTGGACGGGTCCTAATGGATTTACTTCAAACCTCCAAAACCCGACCATTCCAAATGCCACACCTCTTGACAGTGGCACCTACACCTTAAATTATACTACACCAAATTGTAATAGTGCTGCTTCAACGCTTGTCGTAGTTAATACCCCAATCAACCCCGCTTTTACTCAAATAACTCCAATTTGTCACAACGGGGCTGTACCTGCGCTGCCTGGTACATCCAACAATGTTCCAACGGCTATATCGGGTACTTGGAACCCACCAACAATTTCATCGGCATCACCGGGAACATTCACCTACACGTTCACCCCAGCGGTGCAGTTTTGTGCGAATCCCGCGACCATGAATATCACCATTCTGCCCAATGAAACTCCG
This sequence comes from Bacteroidota bacterium, assembly GCA_016866255.1. GTDB lineage: Bacteria > Bacteroidota > Bacteroidia > Flavobacteriales_D > Crocinitomicaceae > UBA952. Next base: position 16,882 of record VGMY01000022.1, read on the forward strand.
ACTTTCACCCAAATAAACCCTTTGTGCATTAATTCAGTACCGCCGGTTTTACCCAATCCTTCTACCAACGCAACACCTTACACGGGTACTTGGTCACCACCCACCATTATTACCGCATCTGCAGGAACCTACACATACACTTTTACACCCACAGCGGGTCAGTGCGCCGTTGCAACCACAATGGATATCAACATTTTGAACTACACCTATCCTACGTTTCAGCAAATAGGCCCCTTATGTCAATTTACCCAAGGAGTACAATTGCCTGCCTCCAGCACAAACATTACCCCCATCACGGGTAACTGGTTACCGGCTAACATTAACACCCAACAACCGGGCATTTATACTTTCAACTTTACCCCTAACCCTTTTCAATGTTCGGATACAGCCTCCATGGTCATTGTTATCAACCCGTTAATTATTCCGCAGTTTACGCCCATGCCATTGGTTTGCCAAGGCGACATTCCACCGGCATTCCCGTTAGTTTCAAATAATAATCCAGCAATTGTTGGTACTTGGAACCCTCCTACGATTGACAGTTCGGTTCCTGGAACCTTCATCTTTGATTTTACTCCAAGCCCGAACCAATGTGCAGATTCCATCTCAATGAATGTTATTGTGGTACCTTCCGTACCTCCATCTTTCGTTGCTGATACCCTAGTAGGCTGCAACCCACTCATGGTGAATTTTACCACGAATCCTGTACCAGGAGCGAATTACACCTACTTATGGAACGGAAATACCATAGGCACGGGATCCGTGATTGATTACATGTTCACCGCCGCAGGTTGTCATACCATCACCCTACAGTATAACTTACAGGGATGCATTGAAACCACCACGTACACCGATTACATCTGTATGGAGAATTATCCGAACACTTCGTTTACGGCTACTCCCAATGTCTTGTCATCAACTTCAGAAACCATTAATTTTAGCAATAATACCATAGGTGCAATTAGTTACTTTTGGGAATTTGGTGACGGTCAAACCTCTACAGAATTTGAAGGCCCTCATTTCTACAATGGAATTACCGAAAACATTCTTGTGACGTTAACAGGATCTACCGCTCTGGGGTGTGCCACATCCTTCGAGGTCAGCTTACCGGTGATCAGCGATCCTATTTATTACGTACCAAATACCTTCACACCGGATCAGGACGAGCACAATCAAACGTGGTTTCCCGTATTCACTACCGGTTACGATCCCTACAATTTCAACTTAAAAATCTACAACCGCTGGGGAGAAACCATATGGGAAACCAGCGATTCCGAAAGTAGTTGGGACGGAACCTACGGTTTGGACGGTCAAAAAGTTCAACCAGGAATCTATACTTGGGTCATTCGATATTCGAACAAAGAAACCGACGAAAAGAAAGTGGTTACTGGTTTCGTGAACGTTCTGCGGTAACCCTATTTCTTTCTGAAAAATATTTTTACGGGAACTCCGGTAAAATTAAAAACCTCACGGAGCCTATTTTCGAGAAAACGCTTGTACGAATCGTTAACGTATTGCGGTAAATTGCAGAAAAAGGCAAAAGATGGCGCGTGTGTTGGCAATTGTTGAACAAACTTAATCTTCACGTATTTCCCTTTAACCGCAGGAGGAGGATTGTTGTTGATGACTTCCAACATGACCTCGTTCAACTTCGAAGTTGGAATTTTCTTGGTTCGGTTGGCGAAAACCTCCATGACCGTTTCAACGGCTTTATGCAAGCGCTGTTTGGTTATCGTTGAAGTAAAGAGAATCGGAACATCATTGAAAGGAGCCAATTCCTTTCGAAGGTTATCCTCGTAGATTTTCATAGTCGATTGGTCCTTCTCCACCAAATCCCATTTATTTACTAATACTACTACCCCTTTCGAATTTTTCTCAATCATATAATAGATGGACAAATCCTGCTTTTGAAGTCCTTCGGATGCGTCAATCATCATAAAGCAAACATCACTGCTTTCGATGGTCCGAACCGAACGAAGTACGGAGTAGTATTCAATGTCTTCTGTGACTTTCGCCTTTTTTCGGATTCCCGCGGTATCAATTAATAAGAAGTCATGTCCAAAGGCACGATAGCGGGTATGTATGGAATCCCTCGTGGTTCCGGAAATATCGGTTACAATGTTGCGCTCTTGATTGGTCAAAACGTTAATCATGGAAGATTTACCCACGTTCGGTCGACCTACAATAGCAATTCGCGGTAAGCTATCTTGTTCCAGGACATTATCGTCTTCCTTGTCCAAATGTGCTACTACTTCATCCAACAAATCACCGGTTCCTCCCCCATTCGCGGCGCTCAAATCAAATACTTCACCGAGGCCGAAGGAATAAAACTCAGCGGACATTCCGATTCGGTCGTTTGAATCTACTTTATTCGCAACCACCACCACCTTTTTACGGCTTTTTCGCAGCAATTCGGCTACCAATAAATCCATTTCTACGATTCCTGTAGTAACGTCCACCATGAATAAAATGAGGGATGCTTCATCCACCGCCAATTCGACTTGTTTTCGGATTTCACCCTCGAAAATATCTTCTTTCGTGGTCGCGTAACCTCCTGTGTCTATTACGGAGAATTTATAACCGTTCCACTCCCCTTTTCCGTAGATACGGTCGCGCGTGACACCGCTCACTTCTTTCACTATGGCGTCACGGGACTCTGTTAAACGATTGAACAAAGTGGACTTTCCCACATTTGGCCTTCCAACAATGGCAATAATATTGCTCATTAGTATCCGTATTTTTTTAGTTTAGCTTCCGATGATCTCCAATCCTTGTCTACTTTGACATAGGATTCGAGAAACACCTTTTTATCCAAGAACTTTTGAATATCGATGCGTGCTTGCCTTCCAATTTTCTTGAGCATTTCACCTCCCTTTCCAATCACAATTCCTTTTTGCGAGTCACGTTCTACCACAATAATCGCGCGAATATTGATGATGTGCGGGGTTTCCTCGTAGTGCTCTATTTCAATTTGACAACTGTAAGGAATTTCTTTGTGGCAAAAATTAAATATTTTTTCGCGGATGATTTCCGAGACAAAAAATCGCATTGGGCGGTCGGATAATTCCTCTTTATCGTAGTAAGGTGGGCTTTCCGGAATCATCGCTCGAATTCGTTCCCAAACATGGTCAAGGTTGAAATTATGCAAGGCAGAGACAGGAAATATTTCGGCGGTTGGAAGCTCATTTTGCCAATATAGCATTCGCTCTGCCACGACTTCCTGTTTCGATAGATCAATTTTATTGATCAGGCAAAGCACGGGAACTTTCAATTTTTTGATGCGCTCCAAGGTTTCCTCATGGTTCATTTTCTTTTCCAGGGTATCGGTAACAAAAAGCAGCACATCTGCATCTTGAAGGGATGTCGAAACGTACTCCATCATGTTGTCGTGGAGTTTATAGGCGGAGTTCACAACCCCTGGAGTGTCGGAAAAAACGATTTGATGTTCCTCATCGTTTACGATGCCCAAAATACGATGGCGCGTGGTTTGTGCTTTGGAAGTAACAATGGAAAGTTTTTGCCCAACGAGGGCATTCATCAAGGTTGATTTTCCAACATTAGGGCTTCCAACGATGCTAACAAAACCTGATTTGTGGGCCATAGAGTGCAAAAGTACGGATTTGCTAACGGAAAGCAGAATTGCCAACCGAGTTCGCTGAATTTACTAACTTCGTAAAGTGAATACAGATGAACATTACATGCAACGATGCATTGATTTGGCTTACTTAGGGCTGGGTCAAGTGTCTCCCAACCCCATGGTAGGATGCGTGATTGTTAAAGACGGGGAAATTATTGGAGAGGGATATCATCGCACCTATGGCCAATCGCACGCCGAAATAGAAGCGATTAAAAACGTTGGGAATAATTTAAAAATCAAAGGATCTACTGTTTACGTTTCCCTCGAACCTTGTACTCATTTCGGTAAAACTCCACCCTGTGTTTCTTCCATCATCGAGTTAAAACCAAGAAAAGTAGTGATCGGAAGCCGAGATTCGAATCCATCCGTCGCTGGAAGAGGCATCGATCGCCTGCAACGCGAAGGAATCCAGGTCGTAGAGGGCGTACTGGAAGAGGCTTGTCGCGAATTGAACAAAAGGTTTTTCACCTTTCATGAAAAACGTCGTCCGTACGTTATATTGAAATGGGCACAAACACAAGACGGTTACCTTGATCGGAATCGGGAAGAAGACGAAACTGGAATCAATTGGATTTCCACCGTAGAAACCAAAATGCTGGTGCACAAATGGCGTGCAGAAGAAGCTGGAATTTTGGTGGGGAGAAATACCATTCTAAACGATAACCCGTCCCTGACAGTGCGGCAAGTGTCGGGAAAAAATCCGACACGAATCGTTATTGACAGCAATCTAAAGCTTTCGGAAGACGTTGGAGTCTTTTCAGCCGATGCGCCAACATTGGTATTCAATCGCTTGCGCAACTTTCAAAAAAATAACGTTGAATGGATAAAAATTCCGGAAACTTCAACACGTTTCATTCTCGAGGAACTCTACCGTCGAAATATTCTAAGCGTGCTGGTAGAAGGTGGTAGCCGAACGCTTCAGTATTTTATCATTGATAACGTATGGGATGAGGCTAGAGTGATTGTAAGCCCAATCAAATTCAAAGAAGGCATGCGCGCTCCAGTGCTCACTAAAACTCCTGTTCGCTCTCATCCATTCGGACCTTCGGACACGGTTTATTATTACCAACGCAAATAGCATGGATTTACTGCTGAGCATTGTTTCGTCCACCCTTATTTTTATTCTTTTCCGTTCATTTCCAAAATATAAAGTGGATACCCTTCAAGCGGTAGTTGCTAATTATTTCGTCGCGTTTACCTGTGGTATTATGTTGTTTTCGAACGACTTAAGCGTCTTGAAAGACCAAGAAATAATGCAGGCAAGCCCCTATGCTTTCCTGTGCGGCGTATTGTTTATTTCACTTTTCGTTATTATGGGAATTAGCTCTCAAAAAAACGGAGTTGCCACCACCTCCATTGCCGTTAAAATGTCCATGGCTTTATCGGTATTATTTGTATTATTAGTAAAATCGATTCCTATTAACATCAATTCATCAATTCCATTGCTTTTGGCTGTAACCGGTGTGTTTTTGGTTTCTTACCAAGACCAAACGAAGAAAGGGACGGGTTCAGTCTGGATGTTAGGCGTTCTCTTCCTTGGAAGCGCTTGCTTAGACCTTGTATTGTTTTTTGTTCAGGATGCTTGGCTTCCCAAATTTCATCAAGGTATTTTTGCATCCCTTGGCTTTGGTATGGCCGGATGCTTGGGAATCATCTATCTTTGTGTTTTACGTTTACAAAAAAAGTTGGTATTTGATCTTCGAAGTTGGCTCGGGGGCATTGTGTTGGGAATCCCAAATTATTTTTCCATTTATCTACTGGTAAAAGCCTACGGCTCAATGGGAATAGAACCTCAGCAAGTACTTTCTATAGCAAATGTAGGGGTGGTAATGGCTTCAGCACTCGTTGGTTTTTTGCTTTTCAAAGAACCTTTTTCATGGAAAAAAGGTTGGGGCTTGGTCCTATGCTTATTAGCTTTAAGCTTATCGCTTATTTCGTTTGAGGAAATTTTCAGTTAACAATTCGTATCTTTGTTTGATGCTTAAAATTTCATCTGCGTTTATGCTGATCCTTTGTGCCATGTTCACGTATGGGCAAGTGGTGATCAACGAAGCGAGCAATTCCAATGGAACCCACTATATTCTCCCCAATGGAACTTCTCCGGATTGGATTGAGTTGTATAATGCCGGTGCCGCTTCCTATTCCCTGCAAGGTCACTTTTTAAGCGACAACCGTGATTCTTTGCAAAAATGGGCTTTTCCTCCAAACACCTTGGGTTCCCAACAGTTTCTAACCTTGCTTGCCAACAAACAGGGAAGCACCTTTCTAGTGAACCATTTTGAGACGGCGATTGACCATAACATAGTATGGAAATATTCTGTTCCCAACACCAATATCCCGAACTGGACAGGCTTGGGTTTTGATGACTCAGCTTGGCTAAATGGTACGATGAGCATCGGTTACGGTGACGGCGATGACAGCACCCAAGTTGTAGGACCTATCACCAGTTATTATGCTCGTTGCGCCTTACAAATAAGTCAGTACCAGGACATCGTTCGCGCCATTTTAGATATCGATTACGACGACGGATTCGTGGCGTACATGAATGGAATCGAAATTGCACGTGCAGGATTGGTCGGTACTCCGCCAAATTTCGATGAACTTTCATCGGATCATGAGGCCCAGCTATACCAAGGCGGCCAACTGAGTAGTATTGAAATCGACATGAGTTTATTGATGAATGTTCTAGTAAATGGCACTAATGTGTTGGCCATCGAAGTACACAACAGCGATCCCAACAGTTCCGACTTAACCTGTAGGCCTTTTTTAACTTTCGGATTTGGAAGTAACCAAAATCAATTCAATGGTACCACCCATCCTTTCTTCAATGTAGGAAATCAAGGAGGCACGATAGAAACGAATTTCGGAATTGCCACGGCTGGAGAAACACTTTACCTAAGCAACGTTTCTGGCATTATAGATTCCTTGGTTGTTCCTGACCTTGAGGCAGAAATGTCGGCGGGTAAAAACCAGGACGGCGTTGGCCCGACGGTTATTTTCCCTGTTCCAACTCCCAATTCGACCAACAATCCGTCGATCGGTTATTTGGAGTATGAATCCACGCCACTTATTCAGCAAGTTGGAGGAATCTACTTTCAAAGCCTGAGTGTCAGCGTTACGAACACCTCGTTCAATGGCGGAATCGTACGGTACACTTTGAATGGGAATGACCCAGACACAACCTCAACACTTTATACGGGACCAATATCCCTCGACACCCATAGCGTGGTCAAGGTGCGGTGTTTTCCTGTGGGAACCAATTTACTCCCAAGTCCCATAGAGGCAGAAACCTTTTTGTTCAACGAGTTCAGCACTATTCCCATCGTTGCATTAACCATTGATTCCAACGATTTGGTAGGACCAACAGGTATTTTCGACAATTGGTGGACCGACTGGAAGCGTCCTTGTGTCATTGAGTATTTTGACACCTTAGGAGTGAAACGATTCGAAAGCAAAGCATCGGTAAAACCCGATGGCGGCGCCGGAGGAAGTCGGTCTAATCCACAACACAGCGTTACCGTTGAGCCGTCGAACAATACCTTCGGAACGGGTTTACCCATTCATTTCCCTATTATACCCGAAAAACCCTATGTGGATGATTATTACGGCCTTTACATTCGCAATGGAAGCAACTTTTGGAATCAATACCCTCAACGCGATGCTACCTTTATGAGGGTCATGCGAAAAACCAATGCCAATTCGCAAGCCTATCAACCCGCTCAAGTGTTCATCAATGGAAAATACTTCGGTTTGTACGAACTCCGTGAAAAAGCCAATGAAGGGTATTTCTATGAAAACTACGGCAACCACCGAGATAGCCTCGATTTGCTCTCCGTAAGTTACTGGTACGGAATGGTTCTTAGAACGGTAAAAGGATCCGATTCATCCTTTTTTGATATGATTTCGAGCATTTCGACCTTGGATAAATCCGACCCCAAATACCTCTTTTATTGCGATCGCAAGTTGGACACTAAAAACTATGCAGATTACTTAATCGGAGAATTATGGTACGCCAATGCCGATTGGATTTACAACAACATGAAAATGGCACGACCTAGGACCTACAACAATAAATGGCGGTTTTTCTTACAGGATCTTGAGTGGGGCTTAGGTGGATGGACGGGGTACGATGCCAACATGTTCGATTGGTTTCAAAATGCAAATCAACCAAATCACTATTACACTATTTACAGCCATTTAATTCAAGACAGCTCCTACCGAAATTATTTCATCAATCGCTTTGCCGATCTCATGAACACCACCCTCCACCCGAACAGTTACACGCCTATTGTCAATGGAATGTACCAACAGTTACTACCCGAAATGCCCCGGCATTTTGCTTTATGGACCGGTGATATTCCCGGGGGCATGGCGAATTACGAAAATCAAAAAAATAATATCCTTTATCACTTTAATAACCGAAGTCCCGTAGTCAGAAATCAAATGCTTGGGTATTATGGGCTGGACAATACCGTGAATGTCACCTTAAAAACCATTCCCGAAAATGCCGGCTACATCAAAATAAGTACGATCATTCCGGACTCTTTGCCTTGGACAGGGGTTTATTTCAATGGAAATCCTGTTCGTATTAGTGCTCATGCAAATCCGGGGTTCACCTTTGATCATTGGGAATACAACATCAACCTAGCTCCGAACCAACTAAACCAATCCAACGTAGTGGTCAACATTGCTACCGACGATTATTTCCATGCGGTCTTTCAAGGTGCGCCCCGTGATACGACGCTTACGGTCTCCGAAATCCACTACAACCCCGATCCGTCACTCGATGGTGGAAATTGGATTGAATTGCACAATTTTGGCGAACACGCGATGGATTTAACAGGTTACCGCGTAAAAAGCAGTAATTTCTACGACAACTTTGAATTTAAGGACGGGACCATCCTGCCTGCCGACGGCTATTTGGTCGTTGCCCAAGATACAGGACTTTTTAAAAGCATTTATCCCGAGGTCTACAACGTAACCGGAGGAACGGTTTTTGGCTGGGAAAACAACGAGGATTCCATTTATGTCCTTGGTCCACGCAACGAAAACATCGTAGCCATGCATTACCGTCACAATGATCCTTACCCACGCTGCGCGGATGGGTATGGAAGGACCATGGAAAACAAGTACAGCAATGAACAGATACTGGATTCTACGTCGTGGTTTTGCGGGTGTATCGGAGGATCCCCAGGTCAAGCTTACCAACCGTGCCAAGAGGAACTCATTGTGAGCGAATTCAACCTAGGTAAAGTTGAAATACTCCACAATGCGGAAGATTGGATTGAACTCAAAAACAACACGGATCAATCGATGTCACTGAATGGATACGTATTGAAGGACGAGCGAAACAAACACGAATTTATATTGACAGGAATTACCTTGGAACCAGGAACCTATGCCGTATTGGTGAAAGATTCATCCTTATTCCATCAGCGGCATGAAGACTTCAACGGACAAGCGCTTTATCAAATTCCTTTTGGAATCGCGAAAAACGATGCAATACGCATTTTTGATCCTAACGGTGTGATTGTTCAGAGCGTTTTCATCGATACCTTGGGCACTTGGTTGGCGGCTCCTTTTAACGAGGACTACACCTTTGAATACCAAGAGTTGGGCACGAACCAAACCTTGGCAGATCAATGGTTTGTTGGATGTGTAGGAGGTTCTCCAGGGAGAGCCTTTAGCCCTTGTCCCGAAGTACCTAGCAATGAATGGGCTTGGATTTTTCCCAACCCGAATAGCGGAGATTTTACGCTAAACGTTGTTTCCGAAGGAAAAACCACCTATCAATTGTTCAATGATTGGGGTCAATTCCTCATGGAAGGATCCGTACAGAAAACCCTCAATCCCATTGCCACACAACCCGTTGACATCTCGAAATTCGCTCACGGAATGTACTTACTCAAAGTAATACGCAATGAGGAGGTTCGCGTGTTTAGGGTCGTTAAAATATAGGTTTAAGCCTTAAAAGGGCTGCTTCGTTTAATTACCCAATGTTGTTGCTGTGCACCCAAGAAGGAATTACAATATGAATAAAAAATTACTGCTTGCCTTTGTTACCTTAGCCTTGAAGGGTTTTGGACAAAATTACACCTCCTATTTTACGGGAAACAATAATGATATCAATACGTACCCATCCGGAGGAATCTGCCTCATGGGCGGTGCTGCCGAGGATGATAATGCCATGAAATGGTTCTTGCAAAGAGCGAACGGTGGCGATATCTTAGTTTTGAGAACAAGCGGCGCTAATGGGTATAATTCCTATTTATATTCCGGGTTGGGCATTCCCGTTAATTCTGTGGAAACCATACTATTTAATAATGCTCTAGCGAGTAATGAATCCTACATAGTTCAAAAGATTCATCAAGCCGAAGCTATTTGGTTTGCCGGCGGCAACCAGTGGTCTTACATTAATTATTGGAGGAATACCCCGGTAGACAGTGCAATTAATCAGGCTATTGAACAACGAAATATTGTAATCGGGGGAACAAGTGCAGGCATGGCCATTCAGGGTAAGTATTATTTCTCTGCACAAAACGGAACCGTTACCTCCACCGAAGCTCTTTCAAATCCCTATAATAACTCGGTAACTGTTGATTCCTCGCGGTTTGTTAATAATTTCTTTCTGAACAACACCATCACAGACTCTCATTTTGATAACCCCGACAGAAAAGGAAGGCTTATGACATTTCTTGCAAGAATTACGACAGATTTTGGGGTTTTTGCAAAAGGCATAGCTTGTGATGAATATACAGCTGTCTGTATTGACACAAATGGAACTGCCCGTGTTTTTGGAGAATTTCCGAATTACGACGACAATGCCTACTTTGTACAATCCAATTGTGAACTTCCGGTGCAGATGCCCGAAAATTGCACCGTTGGAAATCCTTTAACGTGGGATTTAGGAGAATTAGCCGTAAAGGCTTATCAAATAAAAGGGGACAACGCCGGAAATAACACATTTGACCTAAATACCTGGCAGTCTGGAACGGGCGGGATTTGGTACGATTGGTTTGTTTCAAATGGGAATTTTACTGAGGAAATAGGGACAGCCATTAATTGCCCTTTATCCACTTTTGAGATCGAGGAAACTTCCAACGTTCAACTCTATCCGAACCCTACCTCGGATAAATTAATTATAGAGACGGTGAATTTATCGCTGAACTTTACGAAAATCAACCTATACAACGCACTTGGACAAAAATTTGAGTTCAAAACAACGAAAATCTCGAATGCATACCACGCCGATTTAAGTTCCTTAAAAAAAGGCATTTACTATATGATTCACGAGGAAACATACACCAAGCACCTGGTTGGAAAAATAATTAAAGAATAATTTCTCAATTCTGCTTCGGTGATTCAAGCAGGTGGTGCTTCCGGGCTGGAGAAAGCCGTTGTTTGGTTGGTTTAGCGTGCCGTTTGCAGAGCGAATACATCACCCCTATTTTATCAAAAACCGGGATTTCATTGAAAGCAGATGGTAAAAACAATGGGGCGACCCAATGAAGGAGTTTGCCTTTATTGGTCAGAACATCGATCAAGAGGAAATGATGGCCGATCTAGAAAAGTGTTTGCTTAGCGACGAAGAGCCAAACTAATATGAAAGCGAACAAAGCCTAACGGATGCATTCCCGCGCGACATACTAGGCATTTTTTAGGGCAATATCAACTTTGATGGTTTCAATCGATTGGGATCAGACTTCGGGCCATCATTTAATTTGAGATTAGTCTGCATGGGAATAACCCGAGCTTCGTTAAAAATGAAAGTACAAATTTTCAACTTTTAGCTATTGAGCGTTTCCGTTGTTCAATCAATTTTAGTAATTTTCAAAATCTTTAATCTATGAAAAAAGTACTACTTACCAGCCTTTTGTTACCCCTACTCGTTTTTTCACAAGCTACCATTCAAGTCAGGGTATTGAGCGTTCAGACGCTTTCCAACGTAGACTGCGATGGTCTGTTCCTTGGAAATTCAGACTTTGTTTGGGAATTTACTGCCACCGATAACACCCTAGGTTTCACCAACAATAACCCTGCTCTGTTCGGAATTTTTGGGTTTAATTACGCCTACAAAAACAACGATAACGGACCCTACACCATGGCAGCCCCAGGAGGAACCTTCTCTCCCAATAACGGCTTATTTTTCAACCATAATTACCTCTGCGTCAACGACGTTCCTTCCACCATTAATTTAGCGTGGGAAGCTTACGAAAACGACGACGCAGGAAATTACGACGTGCTCGGTTTCATCGATGGCCAAACCGGTTTACAAAATGTTGGCATGCCAGTCCCTGCGGCGGTTGGTATCTTGAATTACTCCTTCACAGCGGTCAGCCAAGACGGAGGATGTGGTCAAGTATATACCATCAATCTGCAAGTGGAACGTTTGCCCTTAGCGGTAAACTACATGCAAGACAACATTTGCTCTGCGCAGCAACTTAACCTGAATACCACCTATACCTACGGGTTTTGTACTGCAACCCTAGAACCCAACGAACCAGCTGCGCAAGACGTACAGAATGCAGGTTCACTTTGGACAAAATTTGTGGCGCCTGCCTCGGGCAGTGTTAACATTACGTCCGACCTGGGCGGAACGAATATTGGTACCTATTTCCAAGTTTATCACGCAGCAGACGGCATGAACTGCACCGACGGTGTTCACGTTGTGACTGGCCAAACAATCAAGAACAAATTCGAGTACCTTTCCCACGTTGATTTTTCCGACGGAATTGACTTTTTAGGGTTGGACCCTGAGGCTGAAATCGTTTTCGACGCCTGCGACCCCATTCCTTTCATTTCGTATCAAAAACTCATACCAGGTCAAACCTATTATATTCAATTTACGGCCGACGGCCCAAATGAACTCGGATCTTACCAATTGCGGGTTGATGGTCTTGGTGGTGGTGCGCCCAACTTGGAGGATATACCTTGCTTGTCGAGTACGGTCACCTTCGGTACCAACGCCATTTCTTCCTCAGCCAATAGTGCCCCGACAACCAACCTTAATTTTGGATGTGCTTTCGACGGAGGAAACGGTGCGGGAGAAACTGGACAACAACACACGTCACCAAACCCCAACGAGTACCATGCCTACGATTACCAGCACATTGGATTGGGCAATACGTCCATGAACGAAAGCGTCTGGTTGAATTTCGTGGCTCCCAACTCCGGTAGAATCACCTTCGAAGCCGATTATCAAAATGCCCTTTACGGTGAAAGTGCTGCTTTATTCGGTTACGACAAAGCCTTCGGTCCTGGCGTACCCAATGACTTTCTCTGTTCCAACCTTAAATACATCACATCTGACGAAGGAGGAACGAACAATTTCCTCGGAGGCGATCCTTCCGCGATCGTACAAGGAACCTGCCTCGAACCAGGGTACAAATATTTTGGAATGATTGACCCTTCGGATGCCATAACGCCTTTAAGTCCTCAAAACATCAATTCTTGGGTGTTCAATCCTGCTATCTCTGACCCAAGCAACAACGCGCCCGGAAACGATATTCTATGCCTTGCGCTTCAAGATACGTTGTATGAGGTTCCTGTTATCGCCGCAGGTTCCAACCCAACCTTTCAAGCAGTGGCCGGGACCAACATCCTAGCGTGCCGCGAATACCTTGCGGGGGAACCACCGCTGCACCCGAACCCAGCAAACCGAGCGGATCAAACCGTTTGGCATTACTTTGTTGGCCCGCCCTCTGGGGCGGTTGAATTGAGCATTCGAGCCTACATTGGCATGAATCTTTTGCGATTTAATGTATTCGAATTATTGAATGGAACCAATTGCTACGGTGGACTTGGGCCTGCTACTTACACGGTGGACGGAACACGGTTTACGCCGATGATTACTCCGTTAGTATCGGGAACTGCTGATTACAACGGGCATCAAGAAACGCTTTGCTGCCTTGATTCAGGAAAAATCTACGCAATTCAAATTGATGGCGGATCGCCCGGCGATGAAGGTCAGTACATCATTGAATACATTCAGGAATTGGAAAGCGATGCCGGAGACATTTTTGCCAATTCTAGCAATGGGTCTTATTCCGACATCAACCTCGGCGACACCCTTTACGTTTGCTACGGAGACACCGTAACTCCCGGAATATTGTTGAACGGCATCGGTCAATCTACCGCCTCCATTCCAAGTTGTTTGATTCCTGGGTATGTGTTGCATCAATCCAACCCAGCTCCGAATCCGGTCATCAATTCAGGATTCACCTACATCGATTCAATCCAAGGAAACGGTACTTTTGTGAACAACGGTAACGGAAACGGAACTTTTGGTAATCCTTCCTTTAATACCGTTTATTACCTGTCGCCTGCTGCAGATCAGGCCGCCTCTTGGGGATCCTTCAACTGCCAAACCGCCACGGTAGAAAATGGCATTCCAGTTGTATTCTTACAATCCCTAACGGCCAACTTCAGCTACAACAACAATACCTGTACTGTAAGCTTTTCAGCAACCGGAGGATTGGGAGGCGCAGGAAATGCCTACAACTACACCATTACCAATCCGCTAGGAAATATTGCATCAACGGGAACCGTCAATGCGAATCAAACGGTCAATTATACGGGTGCCATCGTTGGGAATTACACGGTAGTTATTGGCGATGGAGCTTGCTCGCAGTCGTACACCTTTGATGCCTCGGGTTGCGCTACACCTTGCTTACCTTTAACGGTGAACACCACCTTAAACGCGTGTGCAGGAACGGGCGTTTTCTTACAAGGTGCGGTTCAAACGCAATCTGGAACCTACACGGATTCCTTGTTAACGGCTTTGGGATGTGACAGCGTCATTATTACTCAATTGAATTTCTTAGCGGCAATACCTTTGACGCAGCAGAATGTCCTGATTTGCTCAGGTGGAAACTACAGCATCAATGGGAATACTTACACGCAGCCAGGGGCTTATTTAGATACCTTGGTAACGGCAAACGGTTGTGATTCCGTAATATTGACCAACCTGCAATTCACTCCAATGATTACGTCGCTGGTCAATCAAACCATTTGTTCGGGAGGAAGCTTCAATTTCAATGGTACAATCCTCGTCTCGGAAGGTATTTACAGCGATAGCCTTAGCGGAATCGGCGGTTGTGACTCTGTGGTAATTTTGGCCCTCTACATCAATCCTCCATCGGTAAACACCATCAATATTTCCATTTGTGAAGGAGAATCGTACACCTTCGGTGGAAACGTCTACACACAAAGCGGCATTTATTCGGACACCCTAAGCGACCAGAACGGATGCGATTCGATCGCTCAATTGGAATTATCCGTTGCAACATGTGCGGGTGATTTTGAAATCGCCAACATCTTAACGCCGAACGGCGACGGTCAAAACGATACGTGGAAAATCGATAACCCTTACCAAATAGCAGGTTGCACGGTTAAAATCTACAACCGTTGGGGACAACCCTTGTACGAAACCTCGGATTATCAAAACGAATGGGATGGATCGAAAAACAACGAACCCTTACCGGATGGAGTCTATTTTTACTCAATAGAATGCGGTGAGAAAACCTACCAAGGAGCTATCAACTTGTTACGATTAAAAAAATAAGCCATGAGAAAACTTCCAATTATTGCTTTAATGACGGCGGTAGTAAATTTGGCCTATACGCAACAAGTGCCGCAATCCTATTTGTACGGGTACAACTCCTTTCTGATCAATCCTGCTTCTTCCGGTTTGAACAACTGCACGGAGCTTACCGTGGCGCACCATAACCAATGGGTTAAAATTGACGGCGCGCCGATTACCAACCATCTCTTGGTTTCCACAAGAATTAAAGAGCGCTGGGGCATTGGAGGACAGTTCATGATGGATAAAATTGGGATGCTCCAACAAGTATCAGCATTGGGGAACGTATCCTATAGCATCCTAAATGGAAATCAAACCTTGCGTTTAGGAATATCGATCGGTTATAACAACTATCGGATCAACCCTTCGAACGCGGTGGCCTTCGACCTGCTCGATCCGATCGTCAACGGAGGCAATCAAAGTGCCGGGGCGATTTCCTCGGATTTTGGTGCCTTTTACCGGAACGGTGCCTTGGAACTTTTTGGCACCGTTAAGCAACTGGTTAAAACGTATTCCAACTTCGGTTACGCCAACCTTCCCGGATATGGTCAGCGACCGCACTTTATGATTGGAACGGGATATCAAATAAAACTCAACAACGCTTGGGGATTGCGTCCGAATGCCTTGTACAAGAGCATCAACAATGTCAATCAAGTCGACGTCAATGTGGACGCCCAGTATAAGAAATTCCTGCATTTGGGTGCAGGTTTCCGAACGCAAGTTGGGTTGATGGCACGAGCTGGAATTGTGTTGAAAGAGAAATTTTTCTTCGGATATGCTTACGAGGCTCCCATAGCGAACATTGCGTCCTACAGCAGTGGTTCCCATGAACTGATGTTAAAGATGACGCTTTGCAAACCTGAGCGAGCCATCGTTTCCAAAGTGAAAATAGATACCATTGTTCGAGAAATCCAAAAAATCGATACGGTACTCATTACCCAAACGAGGGTCGATACAGTTTACTTGGAAAGAGCTATTGAAAACACCCCTGAAAACGAACCTAAAACAGGCAATATCTCGAAGACCGTCTTGTTCGAATTTGATAAATCGCTGGTGAAAAAGGACAGCTACGGGGAATTGGAAAGCATCGTCAATTTATTGAAAATGAATCCTAGCTACAAGTTATCGTTGGAAGGGCATACAGATGCAGTGGGTACGGAAAGTTACAACATTGGGTTATCCAAGAACCGTGTAAACGCCGTTCGGGACTTCATCATTATGAACGGCATATCGCCGGATCGCATCGTGCCTCAACACCACGGTGAAACCAAGCCTGTAGCCGACAATTCAAATCCTGATGGAAGAAAATCAAACCGAAGGGTGGATGTAGAGATCATTATTCCATGAGAATTAAACACCCGTTCATGGAAAAGTTATAACACGCCGATGGAAATTCTTCAGAAATTGTCTAATTTTAATAAAAATTTAATATTCAATCGTTATGAAAAAATTATTACTTACCTTATTTGCAGTGGCTTCTTTAAGCGCTGTGAACGCTCAAAACCTTCTAGTGAACGGGGATTTTGAACAAACTGCGACACCTTTGCTACCAGGAGTTGTTACAGATTGCCCAGGTTGGGGTGTAGGGCTCTATTCGATGGAGGCAGCGAATCCATTTGCAGGAACCCAATCTGCAAAAATGCGTACCCTCGTTGATGCTCAGCTCAACGCAACCATAGGTTGGGGTTCGGATACCATTCCTGGTTTAATCATTCAAGAATTACCAGGACCCTTCGTCGGAAACATCGGGAACATGAGCCTTTCCTATGCTTACAACTACGCCATATCCCCTGGTGACACGGCAATCATTCTTTGTCAGTTCTTGGATACGATGGGAACGGGAGCTAACGATGATGTTGTTCTTTATCAAGCCTATGGAGCTTACGCAGGTGCTGCTAACGATTGGGCTACCACCAGTATTCCACTAATTGCCATTCCGGGAGCAATGGGAACAGTCAAATCCTTGCTTGTTGTAGCTACCACTTCATACAATGCTGTTTTTCAAGGTTTGCCTGCTATTCCTAACAGTCAGCTTTGGATTGACAACGTATCCGTTGGAGCAAACGGTGCGAATATCTTGGAAGAAGTGGCTAGCTTAAACGTTTACCCTAACCCTACCAACGGTATCTTGAACATTGACGCTACGGAGCAAATTTCAGCCGTAAGCATCTATGGAATGGACGGTAAATTAGCGTTGACTTCCAACAGCAACAGCGTTGACATGTCGGCTTTACCGATTGGCATGTACCACTACAGCGTAACTACGGTTACTGGCAAAGTGATTCAAGGAAAAGTGTCTAAAATCTAAAGATTTAACGATTTACAAATTAAAGCCCGCTTCGGCGGGCTTTTTTGTTATAAATCTTTCCCAAAGGAATGAATGTCGTTGTGGTTTTCTTCGATTTGGTCTTTTTTGTACTGAATGGCACG
The DNA here is from genome assembly GCA_016866255.1 of Bacteroidota bacterium. Lineage (GTDB taxonomy): Bacteria > Bacteroidota > Bacteroidia > Flavobacteriales_D > Crocinitomicaceae > UBA952. The sequence continues at coordinate 34,527 of VGMY01000022.1, forward strand.
GGCCAAAATAACTAAATCTTGCGAAGCATTGGCCACCATCCATTGCATGCTATCTTGCTCATAATCGACCGATCGCCCCATATGGTAAAGCAAAACCATATTATGCTTAAGCAACCATTCCCCTGCGTTTTTGTGCCCTTCACAAGTGTTGATCATTGCCATCAAATGCGCATAACCGTTTTGCATCAACCAATCCCTGGATTCCTGTACCAGAAAAATAGCGTTCGTTGCATGAAAAAGTTCAG
>VGMY01000023.1 GCA_016866255.1 Bacteroidota bacterium
TTACGATTCCAAATCCCCAAACATGGCCATGATGGCTGCTTCGTTGGGTGCGCAAACGCCGCGTTCCGTGATTAAACCCGTAACCAAACGAGCTGGGGTAACATCAAAGCCGTGATTCACAGCTTGCGTAGTTTCTGGACAAATTAGTACAGGCTCTATGGCTCCGGCAGCACTCTTGCCTATCACATAGCGCACCTCGTCTTGGTTTCGTTCTTCGATCGGAATTTCTTTCAATCCATCCCGCACCGATAAATCCAAGGTGGTCGAGGGTAAGGCTACATAAAACGGGATCTTATTATCATGCGCTGCTAAGGCTTTCAGGTAGGTGCCAATTTTATTGGCTACATCACCATGCCGTGTGGTACGGTCGGTTCCTACTATGACCATGTCGACCATGCCGTGCTGCATTAAATGCCCTCCTGCATTGTCCACGATTAAGGTATGAGGAATCCCGTGCCGTGTGAGTTCGTAGGCTGTTAAGTTGGCTCCTTGGTTGCGCGGTCGTGTTTCGTCCACGTACACATGAACGTCAAGTCCTTTTTGTTTCGCCTGGTAGATCGGGGAAGTAACTGTCCCCCACTCAATGCAACCCAACATCCCCGCGTTGCAGTGGGTTAATATGTTAATGCGCTGACCTGGCTTTTTAGCCCCAAGAGCTTCGATGATGGGTAAGCCATGTACCCCAATGTTGCGGCAGGTTTCTACGTCTTGTTCTACAATGGCCTGGGCTTCGTTCCAAGCAGTTTCCACCAAATTTTCCGCTCCTTCCAAGCGCGCTTTCATGCGGTTCAAGGCCCAGAAAAGGTTTACGGCCGTAGGACGTGAATTGGCCAAGGCCTCAAAAGCCTGATCCATAAAAGATCGTTCGTGATTTTCTTCGATGCAGGTACGAGCCGCTAAATAAATTCCAAAGGCTGCTGTGGCTCCAATTAAGGGTGCACCGCGAACCATCATGTCTTTGATGGCCGTTTCTGCCTCCTGAAAGGTATGCAATTTAACCACCACCCATTCGTGGGGTAAAAACCGTTGGTCTATGACTTCCACATAACGGTCTGCTGTCGGCCAAATGGTGCGAAATGGACTGGCCACCTGTTAGAGGTTAAACGCCGCTTTGATTCGGTCTACGTAATCCAGTTTTTCCCAGGTAAATAACTCCACCTCAATGGGCTTTTTTTCTCCATTTGGCGCAGTAAAAACCTTGGTTTTTTTCTCGTATTCGCGTCCCATGTGACCATAAGAAGCGGTTTCAGAATAAATGGGATTGCGAAGTTTCAGGCGTTGTTCAATGAAGTACGGTCGCATATCGAAAACGCCTTCAATCTTCTTAGCGATTTCGCCGTCGGTCATATCCACTTTGGAAGTTCCGTAAGTTTCGATGAACAAACCACACGGTTTAGCCACTCCAATGGCATAAGACACTTGCACCAACACCTCATCGCACAATCCTGCGGCTACCATATTTTTTGCAATGTGTCGGGTAGCATAGGCTGCAGAACGGTCTACTTTGGATGGATCCTTTCCTGAAAAGGCACCACCACCGTGGGCTCCTTTTCCGCCGTAGGTATCTACAATGATTTTTCTTCCCGTTAATCCGGTATCGCCGTGCGGTCCGCCGATTACAAATTTACCGGTCGGATTAATGTGATAGGTGATTTGATCGTTGAATAACTTTTGCAATTCCGGCTTCAATTTCGCTTTGACGCGAGGAATCACGATTTCGACGATGTCTTTTTTAATTTTCGCCAACATCGTTGTTTCTTCTGCAAAGTCGTCGTGTTGGGTTGAAACCACGATGGTATCAATGCGTTGAGGCACATTGTCATCGCTATATTCAATGGTCACTTGCGACTTAGCGTCGGGACGCAAGTACGCAATAAGTTGAGCTTCCGTATTGCGGATCAAGGACATTTCTTGTAAAATTTTGTGCGCTAAATCCAAGGCCAACGGCATATAATTGTCGGTTTCCCTTGTAGCGTATCCAAACATCATCCCTTGATCGCCCGCTCCTTGATCTTCGGGGTTGGTGCGTTCAACACCTTGGTTGATGTCGGAGGATTGTTCGTGAATCGCCGAGAAAATACCGCAAGAATTTGCGTCAAACATGTACTCCGATTTCGTGTAGCCAATTTTTTGAATGGTCTCCCGGGCGATTTTTTGCACATCTAAATACACGCTGGTCTTTACTTCGCCGGCCAAAACCACCTGTCCCGTGGTAACCAAGGTTTCACACGCGACCTTTGAATTGGGATCGAAAGCCATAAAATGGTCAATTAGCGCATCAGAAATTTGGTCTGCCACTTTATCCGGATGACCCTCTGAAACCGATTCTGAAGTAAATAAGTACGCCATTTGGAAAAATTTTAAACAAAAATAAGGAAATTCATTGACCTTTCCCCCTTAAATCAAAGGCTTTCCAGATTTTACCCTGTCTTTGAGTAACGCATTGGGACGATAGCGATCCTCGCCAAAGCGTTCCTGTAATGAGATCAATTCGGCAAGCACTTTTTCCGGACCAATTTCCTCCGACCAAGCGAGCAACCCCTTGGGATAATTAACGCCCTTCATCATGGCCATATCAACATCCTCAGGAGTTGCAATCTGCATTAAAACGGCGTCGTAGGCTTCGTTGATCAGTAGGGCAATAATGCGGTTAAAAATCTGCTGCAACAAAGCGGAGTCTTGCGAAGGCTTAAATTTTTCCACGGAATAATCGTAAAATCCACGGCCTGTTTTTCTTCCATAGAGTCCCGCTTCTTTTAGGCGTTTTTGGGTAAACGACGGTTTGAACCGAGGGTCGTAATAAAACGCTTCAAAAACGGTTTCGGTAACGGTATAATTCACGTCGTTGCCAATGTAATCCATCAATTCAAAGGGCCCCATTTTAAACCCCCCTATGGAGGTCATGGCAAAATCAATGGTGGCAAAATCCGCTAATCCTTCTTCGTAGATTCTCAAAGCTTCTCCGTAAAAGGGTCTTGCAACACGGTTCACGATAAACCCTGGCGTATCCTTACAAACCGCCACAGTTTTTCCCAACGATAGGACCATTTCTTTGGCCGCGCTCCGTACGCTGTCTTCGGTCAAGACACCGGGAATGATTTCGACTAAGGGCATGAGCGTTGCGGGATTAAAAAAATGAATGCCCAAAAATCTTTTCGGATGCTTCAAGGCACTCGAAATAGCGGCAATCGATAAGGAAGAGGTATTGGACGCCAGGATACAAGTGGGCGAAACAATGGCTTCCAAGGCCTTAAACAACTCATGTTTAATGGTTAGATTTTCTACGATGGCTTCAATCACTAAGTCCGCGCTTTCCGCAGCATTTAATTGCTCTACCACCTTAAGTCGGGCCATCATTGCCTGATGCTCGTCCGCGTCAATTTTACCTTTTTCCAAAAGCGAGAACAGGGACTTATGAATTCCCTGTTGGGCTTTACTTCGTTGATCAGCTGAAACATCAAATAACTGGGTTTCAAATCCCTTTTGTGCCGCTAATTGAGCAATGCCTGCGCCCATGGTTCCAGCTCCCACTACAAAAATGCGTTTTGTCATTATTTTCCTGTAAAGTTTGGTTTTCTTTTTTCTAAAAAAGCTTGCACTCCTTCCTTAAAATCCGACGTTTTTCCAGCTTCAACCTGCAACGCTAATTCCAAGTTCAATTGTTCGGTTAAGGTATTATTCCAGCTATGTTGTACTGCTTTTTTGGTCAAGGCAAGCGCCTTGGTTGGCATGCTCGCGATCTGTGCCACGAAATCCGCAGTATACGATTCATAGGAATCCGCAGGAACTGCCTTAAAAATCATATTCATTTGTTCGGCCTCTTTGGCACTCACCTTATCGCCCGTCATCATCAATGCGAAGGCCTTTTGTAGGCCAATCAAACGCGGTAAAAAATAGGTGCCCCCTGAATCAGGAATTAAGCCAATTTTTGAAAAGGCTTGAATAAAGCTAGCTTGTTCATGGGCAATCACCACATCGCAGGCTAAGGCGATATTGGCCCCGGCACCTGCTGCAACGCCGTTCACCAACGCAAGTACCGGTTTCTCGAGGGCAACAATCTGACGAATGAGGGGATTGTAATGTTCGGAGAGGATGCGCTCCAAGCCCGGGCCTTCCGGGTCAATGGCTTCGGCTAAATCTTGTCCTGCACAAAAAGCCTTTCCCGTTCCTGTAATCACTACGGCCCGTACGGACTCATTAGTTGCAGCTTCGTTCAGACTTGCCTGCAACTTTAAAGCCATGGTACGATTAAATGAGTGGTACACCTCAGGACGGTTAAAGGTGATTTGCATTACCCCATTTCGATGTTCAGTTAATATTTCCATTTTTTTCGATGCTTAGTTGATGTTGAATTCGCTCATTCCACACTCGTTTCAAAGACTCAGGAGCTAAAATATGAATCTCGCCCATAAATCCGAGCAAAGCACGGATCAACTCTTCGTTGATTTGTACCCTTAGGGCAAAACGGTTCGGACCTATGGATACCTGAGAAGAATGCAAGGGCTGCGATTCGATGTACTTACTGGCCACTTCATTGGCTTCGATTTCAACGCGCTCCGGCGCTTTGTTTTCGGTGGTGATTCCAATGGTCTCCGCAAAAAACTCCGCAGGATTAAACGTGTAATCCGTGGTGTAATGGGCATCGCTAACCGCCAATGCTTCCATGCGTTCCAAAGCATACGTTTTCCAATGCGCGGATTCAAAATCGTAGGTAATAATGTACCAACGGTTGCGGTATTCTTTCAAATACACGGGCAGTACTTTTCGTCCTTTCGCCACGCCGGATTTGAAGGAGGCGTAGTTAAAGGTACAGATGCGTTTTTCCTGTATCGCGGACAAAAGCAAGGGAAGCCATTGATTTCCTACCGAGGCATAGGAAGTTTCAAACCCAATGAAAGCGTTGGTGGTTTGCCCTTCGGTTCCTGCCACGGCAACCCGGGTGGCAATTTTATCGATGGCACTGCCGAATTCTTTGAAATAGGGAACTTCCTGAAACTGCTGAAGGGTTTGCACCGCGAAACGTATGGAATCCAACTCGTCTTCCGAAAGGGGAATGTCGTTGATGGTATAATCGGGGTCTTCGTAAAAATAACCCTCGTGTTTTCGACTATACTTGATGGGCGCATCGTGATCCATGCGCATAGCGAAAAGGTCTTTTTCGATGGTTGAATCACAAATATGTTCACCGTAGGTGGATCCGAACAAGGATTCTTCGCATGCTTCCCGCAAATCGCCTTTGCTAGGGTAGGGTTTATATGGATTGCGAATCATTCGATCGATGATTCTAAACCTAATTAATGCGTTTTTGATGTGGGGCATGAAGGAACTTTACTATAACCGAATAACTCGAAATACTTAATGGCTTGCGCAGCCTCGAAAGGAACATCCTGTTCCCAACTATGGCCACCGCTTTTAATTTTACTCAAAACTTCGTCGGACATAATATGAAGGAGCTTTTCATTGAATTGGCGAATGGGCTCAACTTTATCATTGTACATCATGTAATCCATCAATCCTTTTAAATTTTCTGCCACCTCCATAGTGTATAAATCCAACAAGGAACCGGTTTCAACATCAATTGCCGGATAAACGTAGAGTTTCATATTACGACCGAAGCCCCTTCCAAAGGCCTCCAACAAGCCTCCGGGTAAGTTGGCATAATATTTCTCTTCGAATATCGCGCTGAGGTTGTAAACGCCTAAAATAACTCCTATAAATTGCCCTTTGGCAATTTCGGATAAGTATTCAAGCATTCGGTAATGTTTCAAATAATTAGAAATCATGACGGTATACCCTAAGGAATTCAGCAATTCAGCACGGTCGAGAAAATCCTTATCAGAAATTTTACCATCCGCCGTCAAATCCTTTAACGTGAGTTCAAAGATTACCTCAACATTGGTATGTTTAACGCGCGCATCTTGGAGAAAGCTGTTCTTCCCATTTTCAATCATATCGACATGAACGTGGGTAACCGGTCGAAATCGTCCGCGCATCAACAATATGTTTTTTTTATACAAAGCACTTGCCGGTTGCAATACATTCTTGGCCAAATCGAACATCGTAGCGTCGGTGATTCCTTTACGAACTAAACTAAGGGCAATCATACGGTTATCCATTTCCTCGAAGTCAGGCCCCGTAAATCTCAGCATATCTATTTCCATACGTTCACGTGGTAAACGAGCCACGAGTGCAGAAATAAAGTCCTCGTAATTATCGGAATTGAAAAACGCTCCATAAATGAGATTTACCCCCAAAATTCCCAGCGCATCTTGTTGTGCACGGTTGGAAATATCGTGCATTAAAACGTGGAGAATGATGTCGTTTGATGGCCCGCCAATGGCTTTTTGAAAACGAATACCTATCCAACCATGGCCTTGGTTTGTTTTGTGATAGTTTAAGGATTCTACCGTATTGCAAAAAGCGAAAAAACGCGACTCTGAAGTTTTTTGCGGCAGCACTTTTACCAATTGCTGGTACTCCGTGTTTAACATAGTAATGAGGCGCTCTTCACACACATAGCGCTTGGTCTTCCCATACATAGCATCGGACACTTTCATATCGTAGGCAGAATGCGTAAAGGCAATCGTACCGGAACTTCCACCCGCCTTGAAAAAATTTGCTGCCACTTCTTGCCCTGCTCCAATTTCAGCAAAACAACCGTAAATATCGGACGTTAAATTAATGCGCAATGCTTTATCCTCAGTTGTAAGTTTCGCTGACATGATTAAGGTTCTTGAAATTTTGGATTGTTTACAAAATCCCAATCAGTAAGCGTTAATAAAAACGCTTTTAACAATTGCTTTTCCTGGGAATCAAGCTGCACGCCTCCCTGATTTGCAAATTCAATTAAAGGATCAATGGTCGCTGACATATGAATTCCAGAAGAGTAGTGTTCTATCACCTCATCTAAGGTTTGAAATCTTCCGTCATGCATGTAAGGGGCCGTCAACGCGATGTTCCTTAACGTTGGGACCTTAAATTTGCCGTTATCGTTGGCGTTGGTGGTAACCGCCCCGCGGCCGAGATCGCTAAAGCTTGCGTCTAAGCCGTTATTGCTGAATTTCGCAACACGCATGAGGGGCCCATTATGGCAATGAAAACAATCGGCGCCGTTCAGGCTTTTAAAGAGATCGTATCCCGCCCATTCCTCATTGGTAATCTGAACCGATTGATCCCAGGCACTTAAGGGAAGGTTGTTTTCAATTTTGTACATCACGTCGTACTTGCTCCTTCCAGAAATCATGGTGCGAATAAACTGAGCTATGGCTTTGGCTGCGTGGGTAGAGTCAAAATTCACCACCCCAAAAGCTTTGTAGAATTGGTTCCTGTAATAGGTGTCTTTTTTCAATTTACTAACCGCTTCTTTCCACGAAAGGTGCATTTCGATGGGATTCGGTACTGGCTCCAAAATTTGATGTTCCAAAGAATTTGCCCTTCCGTCCCAAAAAAAGAAGGAATCCCACCCCAAATTGATCAAGGCCATGGCGTTGCGATTGCCTTGGATGCCATCGATTCCAGTAGAATACTTCGCAGAATCGGAAAAGGAGGAGAAGGCCGAATGGCACGAAGCACAGCTCATTTTATCGTTGCCGCTGAGCCTTTTTTCATAAAATAAATACCTACCTAACTCCACCCCTTCAACCGTCATGGGGTTATCGGCAGGAATATTCATTGACGGGAAATGCGAAGGAATTTCCAACGCATAAGGCGTAGGTTGATAGCCGACTTTTTCCTTAGCGCAGGAGTTCAAAAGCCAAACGGCAACTAGAAAAAACACAAGAGTTCTCATGGTAACTGCAAGGCGTTTTTAAAGTTATCGGCAACTTTTTGGGTAAGTACTCCAAGTCCAGCACCAGAGTGGGTTAACGGTTCGTTGGGAATATCAATGGGTTGAAGAGGATTAAAGAAAAACGATTCCATGTCCAATTTCAGGGATAAAGAATGCTGGTGGTCACCGGTTTTCACCCAAGAAAGGTTGTTAAACGTTACAGGTTGCTGGTATAAATCTGTGCCTACATGGTAACTGTAACTTAAGTCAAAGTTATCTATGCCGTCATTCAAGGTATCGGCTTTTCCTTCTACGGCGATAAAAATATAACCCGTATTCCACCCCCAATGCATGGTGCCGGAATTGACAATATTCAGAGGGCTATCGTTGGGGAATGCAGAGGGGTCGTCGTGGTTGAGTGAGGTGTCCACGCCTAAAATCATCGAAAGGGAGGAAAATTTGTTGAAATCTGCGGTTTGGTCGAGCATTATGTTTCCTTTGTCTCGAAAATCAAAGTAGGCCACTTCGGCAAGTTGGTTATTTTGATAGCCAAGTAACGTAGAGAAAAACTTAATGTCGGAAACTTTAATGCGAATACCGTTGGGGCCTTGGTATATGGAATCCAGCATTAAGGGATTCAAGCCGAACATGGGGTTCACCAAAATCCTAACCGTTTCAGAGGGGGCTGGCGGTGGATCAACCGGTTTGGGTTTACAGGCCAAAAGCGTTATAAGAAATAAAGCTATCCAAATTACTTTCATCCTTCGAGTTAAAAAAAGATTTTTATAACGTAACAAAATTACGGTTAATCGAACTAATTTTATATACAAATTTTAAGAAATTCACCACCGTGTCACTCCTTGTATTGAATGCTTCTGCCGGAAGTGGAAAAACATACTGTTTGGTCCAGGAATACCTTTATTTACTTTTCCTGCCTGCCTCCGATAGTAAAAAATTCAAATCATTGTTGGCAATGACATTTACCAACAAGGCTGCCTTGGAAATGAAGGAGCGCATTCTAAAAGCCCTGAATGAAATTGCCTCCTATGACGGCACCTCTAAAGAGGTTCAACAACAAATTTCAAGCCTTAGTTTGTCCACGGGAAGACCCGAGGAACAATTCCCCCAAATAGCGCAAGCAGTATTATCTGAAATTCTTCATGGATACGAAGATTTCATGGTCTCGACCATTGACAAATTTAACCTTCGTCTTATTCGATCATTTCACAGAGACCTTAATCTTCCACAAGAATTTGAAGTGGTCATGAATGAAGCGGAAATCATGGAAAAAGTGGTTGATACGCTCCTGGTGAAAATTGGCACGACCGGCCATGAGCAATTAACCAAACTGGTTGAAAACTATACCAAGAAAAATTTAGAAGATGAAATCAATTGGAATTTTCGAAATCAGTTGATTGACTTTTGCAGCATCCTCTCGAAAGAACGCTATTTTGGGTTGATCGGTCAATTATTGGAAACCCAATATTCTGAGGCAGAACTTAGCAATGTTAAAGAGCGGCAAAGAACCTTGGTTGGCGAACTTTTAAATCGGTGCAAAGCTGTGTACCGCATGTTCAACGATATGGCGATTCCCCTTGATCAACTTCCTCAAAAAAGCAATACTCAGAGGGCCTTCGAAAACCTTAACGCATGGAATGACTGGCCAAACCCGTTATTTACACCAGTAATTATAAAAACCTTTGAAAGCGGTAAGTATGGTACAGTGTTCCACGCCGAACTGCTCTGCGCGTTTCAAGAACTTCTCGATTTTTACAACTCCAACAAGGAAACGTTCTATAAATTATCCTACTATCAGGAAACGTTTTACAATCTTGCTCTTTTGCAATATGTGGCTCGGGAAATGGCCAGTATCCGAGAAGAGGAACAATTTGTCCGAATTTCGGAATTTAATGCCTTAATCAGCCGTTTGGTACAACATCAACATGCCCCTTTTATTTATGAACGACTAGGAAATCGAATACATCATTTTTTACTGGATGAATTCCAAGACACCTCACGCCTGCAGTGGATGAACTTAGTCCCATTGATGGAAGAATCCTTATCAAAAGGCAATAAAAACCTTATTGTGGGAGATGCCAAACAGTCCATTTATCGCTTTAATAACGGACTGGCAGAACAATTCGTAGCATTACCCGGTATTTACAATCCCGAAAACGACCCTGAAATTGCTCGAAAATCAGCGTATTTCACAGAAGTTGGTTCCGTAGAGGTTATGACCGAAAACTACCGTTCAGGGGAAAAAATAGTGGGCTTTAATAACGGTCTTTTTGAGGCTTTTCGCTCATCTCTCCCAGAGAACGGGTATGCATTTTACCATGCCATTGAGCAGCGCCCAACGAAAGCTTTTGAGGGATATGTTGAGATCCTCAGCGAACCCAAAAAAAATAGCAGTATCGATGTTTTTTCAGAAATTCTAGAACAAATTGACCGTTGCCTTGCAGATGGGTTCAAATTGGGAGACATCTGCATCTTGAGTGAAAAGAATCGACAAGGAAATGAAATTGCGCAATTTTTATCAAAACATAATTATAAGGTTGTATCATCGGATTCTTTGCTGATCGATTTGGACCAAAGAATACGCCTTGTTATTGCCTATCTCAAAATAAGAAATAAAAATTCCAACCTCAAGGAGGTTATGAAATTTGCAGAAATGTATCTGCGTTTGATGCACGAGGGATCGGAAATAAAATACATGAATTTATTCACAACAGACCCTAACACGGGGCGCAGAAAATTCAACAGCGATCTGTTTTTTCGTCAATATTTTGTGAGTGAAGAGCGTTTTCATGTTAATTACAGCAGCCTTTACGAATTGTTTCAACAGTTTTTCGACATGCTGGGATGGAAGGAAACAGACGATATTTACCTACACCATTTTTGCGATATTGCTTTTAATTTCCAACAAGGAAAACGCGTTGACTTGAGCAGTTTTCTAGAATATTATGAAAAAAATAAACACAAGCTCGCGATTCATTTTCCGAAAACGGACGACGCGATTCAAATTATGACCATTCATAAATCCAAAGGCCTCCAATTTCCGGTAGTCATCCTGCCTAGCGTTGATTTCAAAATGAACGATACCCTTTCGCACTATCTTATCGACGGAGGTGATCAAGTTTTCTACCGAAAACTTAACGAAAAAAGTCCTGTGAGTAGTATTCGCGAATTTTCTGAAATAGAAAACGCACAATTTACGATGGATAAAATCAATCTTTTGTATGTCGCTTTAACACGGCCCATTCATCGATTATACGTATACAATATCTTCGAGCACGGTGGAAAACTCCTTCATGAAACGTTGGAAGAAATCTACCCAAATGCGTCCAGCAACGGCGTTGTTCGGTTGACAATCGGAGAAGAAACCAACCAATCACTCCCAGAAGCAAATATTGATTACTACTACCCTTCTGAAATAAGTGCGCGTCTATGGCACCCAGAATTGGCCATAAGAAAAGAGTTCGAATCACGAGATACACAACTGGGAAATGTATTTCACGAAATCATTTCAATGTGCACCACAAAAGAGGAAATAGACCATAAGTTACTTCGAATGCGCAATGAGGATGTGATCTCCTTGGAGGATTGTCAATACCTGGCTCCAATGGCCTACGAACTCCTCAACGACAGCACATACGTTCATTGGGTATCTGAAGCGACTGCGGTACACAACGAGGCATGGATTATGGGCGAAGATTTTGAAATGATACGCCCGGATAAAATCATTGAAACGCCCAACAATATTTTTATTATCGATTTCAAAACTGGTGAAAAATCTCCACGACATGCCGCACAACTGCGCAAATACAAGGAAACCCTTAGAGCGTGTTTTCAGGATACAAGACCTATTTCCACCTACGTGTATTACACTCAGAGGAAGGAGTGGGTTAATTGTTGATGGTTCATGGCCGCTTTAATAAACGTATAAATTATCGGATGCGGCAAATCGCGCGTTGAGGTTACCTGCGGGTAATAGGCCAAGGCAACAAAAAAGGGGTGATTTTTTAAGGAGAACGCTTCGACATCGTCGAATTGATTTACCGCCTCAATATCTAAAAAATTACTGACTAAATCCAGGGTTAAATTCGGGTATAAACTGTAGCGAACCGCGGATAACTCGTTACTGGAAAAATGCTCGTACAACTTATTAAACCCTTCAGTTTTAGGCGTTATATCGATGTTTTCAAAATAAGACCCCACTACTAAATTATCGGAAATCAACTTTTCGTTACGCGGGTTGAGGTTGTTTTTTACGACCAAATACTCAATGAAAAAACGGAAAGACTCCCCCGTCAAAAGGACGGGCTTATTTAAAGAAATTAACCGGGAAAATATCCCATTTAGGTAGAAAGAATTGATAAAAGGGCCTGGCGCAATCCAAAAGGCATCGTATTTATCAAAAAACCCCACGCGATGCTGGGCAATTTCTTGAATTCGTATCCAGTAATAGTTGAGTTCTACATCCAGAAAGACGGACGCATGATCTAAGGCAAGGTTGGTTGCGTGATGAGCGTTGAACGTAAAATTATAATCCCCAATGATTGCAATTTTAATTCCGTCCATCGTGCTCAAAAAAAAAGCCGCATAGCGGCACTGCTTTATTTTTTAAACCACCCTTTGTATTTACCGTTCTGAATCAACAGGGAATCTATTAAGTTGGTTTGAGGATTCAAACTGTATACGTAGCAAGAAAAGTTACATTCATAAAACGAGTAATCTCCCGTACCATCCGATTGTTGCTTGATGTTGGAGAACGTGACGGTTTGGGGAACAGGGTTTGGTGCTTTTGACAACCAAATTCTGGAAGTATTGTCGGTGTAAGTAACTTCAAAACCCGCAATTGCTCCGTTGGAAAACGAAGGAGGAGTAACCGAAGACGCCATATGAAAATCGTTGAACATGGTTAAACTCGGCTCAGTGTTGGCTGCCAAATCCCAATTTAATGCCCCTAATTTTATTTTAATGCTTACGGGATTGAATCCGGAAATCATTTCAAAAGCATATACTCTTCTCGATGGAGCGGGAGAAGGTTGTACGAACGTTTCACTCGAAGTGGTTCCTAAATATCCGTTCACATTCTGGGTAAACTCCACTTGCGTTCCGCTCACATAACCGGTAAAATTCCCGTCTAAATTCACCGTATTGATGGGCGGAGGCACAACTTCATGTTTAATACAAGACGGAATGGCTATCACAACCAACAATAATGACAACGTTAAAACAAAAACCCTCATAAGGAAAATTTTACTCAAATATAAGCTTTTACGAACAAATACCCAAAAAGATGCTTAATCCTTAACAAAAGTAACTCATTTCTTTGGTTACAACTTAACACCAAGGCTCGTTAATCGTCCTATTTTAACCTTCAATGCCCATTCCGCTTTGAGCTATCTAAAATTATACGGTTCGAATTACCAAGTCTTTGTAGCTCCGACGGGAATCGAACCCATATTTAGCGTTTAGGAAACGCTCGTTCTATCCATTGAACTACGGAGCCAATAAACCCAGCTCGAAACCGGTCTTATTCCTTCACTACCAGCTGTACTTGCCGTGTATTTTCCTGGACGATTTCGACGAAATACGCACCTTTAGACCAAAGTTCGGTCGATAGCACCGCTTCCGTACCTTTTGACGTGTGCGTCAGCACTACCGTTCCGTCTAATTTTACGACCCGAATAACGTTTTCTGCTTGCAATCCGTTGAGCGTTAACGCGTGTTGGAAGGGGTTTGGCAAAATGCTGATAGCATGCTTTTCAACGTCCTCCAAGCCTGCGCAGCTAATGACCGTAACGGTATCGGTAAATACACTTGAACCGTTAGGATTCGAAGCCGTTAAGGTCACCGTGTAGGTTCCTGCCTGGTTAAAAGTGTGCGAAGGATTTTGAGCGGATGACGTTCCCCCATCGCCAAAATTCCACGACCAAGCGTTTGGATTATTCGAAGTTTGATCGTTGAAAACTAAATTTGCTCCAGTACATACCGTATCTGAAGCAATGGAGAAATAAGCGCTCGGAAGGGAGGGCAGCGTATCCACGTTAAATAACACTTCAAAATCGTCGTAGTAAAATCCATCCCCCACGGTGCCTCCATCGGCACCTAACCTGAAGCGAAACTTAATGACTTGTCCCAAGTAATCGCTTAAATTGATTTCTTCCAAGACCCAACTGCCTTGGGTTCCTTCATAAACGGGTTGGTTGTTCGGCTGTACACTACCGTTGGCATTGGTCCCGTTTACGGTATAATTTCCGCATTGAGGGATCCATGTAGTACCGTTATCCGTCGATACCGAAAACTGAACGTAATCGTAATCGGCCTCAAGATCCCACTTGGCATAAAAACGCACCATAGCGCTGGAGGCATTCGTTAAATCCACCGAAGGCACGTAGGTTGTAGTTTTGGTGGTATTGTTGGAATAATTCCCCCCAGGAGAATCCGTGAACGATTTACTTGGAGAAACAAAGGTGGATCCCGTTGTGCTCCAATTACCTGTCCAATTCGTGGCGGTGGTAGCATCCTCTACGGCTTGTGAAGTCAAAGCACCAAAGGTTTTGTAAACGGTATCGCGTTTGGTCCACAGGCCATTATTGGTCTCCAAAACGTAGATTATTTGGTCGCCAAACTGAATAGTGGGATTCAAGGTATAGGAAATCGATCCACTGGAAATTTGTTGCTGCGCCAAGTTGTAGGTAACGGAATTACCAACCCCGGTGATGTTCAAAACAGGTGTAATTGACACCGTTACAGGTCCCGATTCGCGACCAAGGCGCTGAATGGAATGGTTGAAGTTACCGCTTAATGCCCCGACCGTATTTGGATCGGTATCAACGGTAAAGGCATAGACCTTAGCCAAATGAGCCAAAACTAAATTAGAAAATATCATTCCACCACACGTTGGGATAATTTCATTGGAAGCTTGCCAAAAAGCCGTTCCCACCTCTGGAGTTAGGGCAAAAACCGTGTCTTTTTGCCCAACACCAATATCTACTTTATACATGTAATCGTCTGAGTCTCCGGATGCAGGATACAAAGAACTGCTCTTCATTGCCGTGTAGTTATTATATTGTGCTTTATGACTTGACTCCGCTTGGAACCAGGCATGATGATCGGCAAATTCAGCAGTAGTTGCACCGATCGGAAATAGCAAATACGACCCGTACGTGTGGGCGTTAAAAGCAGTTATAAAATGGTTGTTTTGAACCAACCATCGCATTGCTTGCGTTTCAGGCTCTGAAAATGCCGCTAACCCGCGATACGTATCGCTGTTTGGATTGGAACTAGCGCCAGATGTCCCCCATTGGTAAGAATAATTCCGATTGAGATCAACCCCGTAAGAACCACCATTATTTCTGCGGTTTTTTCGCCACATGCCACCACCGTTTGGATTGGTCGTGCCGTTGTAAACATACCCATCTGGGTTAATGCAGGGCACAAAATAGAGCTGTAAATTATCTACGATATAGGTTACCTCATCGTTGGTTCCATAATTTTCCAATAAATACCACATGTAAAAAATAGTTTCCATGAGGCTCATGGGTTCGCGCGCATGGTGAATTGCTGTGTACAACACCTTAGGTTCTGGCTCATCTACGTTGGGATTATCCGATAGGCGAACGTAATAAATCGGTCGATTTTCATGCGTTAAAAAGTTGGAAATGGGTGCTTTTACGGTAATTAAATTGGGATAAGTCGCCGCCATTTCATCCAACTCCGCCAACATCTCGTTGTATTTTAAGTAGCCTCCCATAGTCCCCAAGTTGAAATGGGTGGGGGTTGTTGGATTCAGGTAAGGATTATTGCCCCCTGCTCCATTACCACCGCATGCGCCGTTATGGAGCGAAGGATCCTGGCTTGGATTTGCTAGAAGTTGCTCATAATGCGCCACTACATCGGGAATTAAAATTTCAAAATTGAAATTATTCGCCTGCATTATTTGAATTTCCTGATCGGAAAAATCAGAGATAAAGTAACTGTCCTCTCTCGAAAAACCATGGTCTACCGCAACCCCGAGGTTGGCTAATGCCGCCAAACCCGCCGCATCGGCATTGATTTTCACCCGTGAATATCCTTGCGTATTTTGAGCCTCGACTCGCAAACAGCTAAGCGTCAAAACCACTATTAGTAGAAAACCGTGTTTCATGTCTGTCTATTTATAGTCCAAATTTACAATTTAATTGAAGGAAATAAAATGACCCAAGGCAACGAAAATGATGCAATTGAGTATTACATTAGTGCAGTTCTTGCTTAATTTTACGAAAATGAAAGTAAGCCTTGTCCTTGGTTTTTTATTCGTAACGCTTCGCGCCTTCGGACAAGAGGTCTGGATAACTCCGAACCAAGGCCAATGGACGGATAGCATCGATTTTTCGATTCCCGTTTCGTCCGGGCGGATTCACGGGGGAAACGATGGCCTAAATTACCTCCTTTACCAGCTTCCTCACGGCCATGACGATCACGAAGCAGGTTCGTTCAGGATTCATTCGATTCAACAGAGGTTCCTAAATCATCTTCCCGTGGTTGCATCGTTTCAAGGAGTTGCTTCTTCGCATTATTCCAATTATTTTACAGGTTCCGATTCCACGCGGTGGAAATCCAACATTCGCGACTATCAAACGGTTCAATACCGTTCTTTTTACCCAAATATTGACTTAAAGTATACAACCAAAGGAGGACAATTATCGTACAATTTCAAAGTTTATCCTAACGGACGTCCGGAAGACATTTCGTTTGAAATGCTTGGCGCTTATAGCGCCACCTTGAACGATCGAAACGAACTTGAAATAGGGCACGAATTCGGACAAATCGTTCAAAGTGCTCCCAAAGCTTGGTGGTATTTACAGGGTAAAAAACATCCCTTGAAGGTCCAATTTCAGGAGCGAGAAGGGATTTGGAAATTTGATTTGGAAAAATATCCACAAAACTTCGACAGCATCTACATTGACCCCAACTTAACTTTTTCAACGTTTTCGGGTTCCACAGCGGATAATTGGGGATTTACCGCAACTCCGGATGCGGCGGGTAACTTATACGGAGCTGGCATTGTATTCGGGTACGGCTATCCTACTACCCCGGGATCGTACGACATCACCTTCAACAATGGCGTTGGCGCCTTGCCCTTTGATGTAGCCATTTCGAAGTTCAATCCCAGCGGGACCAACTTATTGTATTCTATCTATTTTGGAGGAGATGGCAACGAGACGCCTCATAGTATTGTTGCCGGGTCAACAGGAGAACTTTACGTATACGGAGTTACCTGTTCAAGTAATTTTCCAACCACCCCAGGCGCTTATGACCCCACATTCAACGGAGGCCCTTCCGTCACCGAGAATTCTTTAACCTTTGACGGAAGCGATATTTTTGTTTCTAGATTTAGCACTAACGGAAATAACCTCATCGCATCGACCTATCTAGGGGGAAATAACCTTGATGGCTTGAACACCAATACCCTGCACTACAACTACGGCGATCAGTTTCGGGGTGAAATTATCCTGGACGGTTCAGGGAATATTTACATCTCAAGCACCACTGCTTCGGCCAATTTCCCAACAACGGCAGGGACTTATTCCAACTCATTAAACGGCATCCAAGACGCGGTAGTTTGTAAACTCAACAATACCCTAACATCGCTCCTTTGGAGCAGTTATTTCGGGGGCTCGGGATCAGAAACGGGAAATTCCATTGAAATCAGCCTTAACGGTCAAGTTTACGTGGCTGGAGGCTCCACCTCCCCGGGATTTCCGGGTGTTTCTGCAGGAAATGATTTATCCAACAATGGAGGCCTTTCCGACGGTTATGCAGCGCGATTCAATCCCGGCAATGGTACGATAGTTGCCGCAACCTTCTTAGGCGCCAACGAATACGATCAGGCCTATTTTGTTCGGTGCGATCCTTCCAATTTAGTGTACGTTTATGGTCAAACAGAGTCTAACTGGCCCATTTCTCCGGGATGCGTAGGCACTCCCAATTCAGGGCAGTTTATCCGGAAGTACGACGGTGGACTCGCTAACATCCAATGGAGCACGGTATTTGGAGCAGGTACAGGGCATGTTGAAATTTCGCCTACCGCTTTTTTAGTTTCCGATTGTTACGAAATATATGTTGCGGGTTGGGGAGGTCAACTCAATGCAAACAGCGGAGTTTCTCAAGCCATAAACTCCACTACCAACGGTTTCCAAACCACCCCAGGGGCCTATCAAACCAACACCAATGGATCTAATTTTTATTTAGCCGTATTTGCTGCTGATGCCCAAGCCTTAAACTACGCCACCTACATGGGTGGATTAACAAGCAGTTCTAACCACGTTGACGGCGGTACAAGCCGTTTTGATAAAAAAGGACGTATCTACCACGCAGTATGCGGTGGGTGTGGTGGCAACAATTTTGGTTTTACCTCAACCCCAAGCAGCTGGTCTCCACAAAATCTTAGCCCAAACTGCAATATGGCCGTATTTAAATTTGACTTGAGCACCCTTGATGCAGTTCTTGCACAGCCCTCTCCTCTTATTTGTTTGCCCAACCCTATTTTTTTCAACAACAATAGCGTTAATGGCAATACCTACCAATGGGATTTTGGTGATAATACGTTCTCCAATCAATTTCAACCCAGCCATGTCTACGGAAGTCCCGGCGTCTATAATGTCACATTGGTGGTATCCGACTCCTTAAATTGTTACGACCCGGACACAGCACAAATCCAAGTAAACATTGGGGATTTTCAAGGCGGGGTTACCCTACCCGGCCAAGCCATTTGCCAAGGCTCCCCTTTCCAATTGAACGCCTTTGGCGGATCAAGCTATTCTTGGTCGCCGGCCAATCTTCTTTCCAACCCCAACATTGCAAATCCTGTGGCCACCATTTTGTCAAACACCGTCTTTACCGTAATTATTTCTGACAGTTGTGGAACCGACACCCTGCAGGTTCCGCTCAACGTCGTTCCTTTGTCCCTGGTACTAAGCCCAGATACCTCCATCTGTATCGGTGCTCAAGTTCCCCTTAGCGCCATGGGCCCGGGTACCATTTCTTGGAGTCCTTCGCAAAGCCTTGATGCCTCGATTGGCAGCAATGTAGTAGCTTCACCTACCAATACCACAACCTACACCGCAACGCTTACGAGCGTTGAGGGGTGTACCCTTTCGGATAGCCTAACCGTTTACGTGTTTTTCAATCAACCGACATCTAATTTGGCCGATACGTTGATTATTTGTTTGGGCGAGAGTGCCACGATAAGCGTTTCCGGTGCAATTAGCTATGCTTGGTCGCCAAACATCAACATTTCGAGCACCACAGCCTCTACGGTAACCATAGCGCCACAGCAAGACATGTATTATTATTGTCAATTCACGAACGCTTGCGGTACCATTGTTGACAGCGTCTACATCACCCTGCTTTCAGCCCAAATCGTTGCCGGCAATGACACCATTATTTGTCCGGGAGAAGTCGCGAATTTATGGGCGAGTGGAGGCTTATATTACCAATGGTATCCCGCTGGATTCATCATTAACCAAACGGGTAACCAAGTTTGGGTTAGTCCCAATACCTCCACCAATTTTCAAGTTATTGGAACCGATGTGAACGGTTGTAAAGATACTGCTTACGTGGAAGTAGTCCTTCACCCCTTGCCTACCGTTGCGCTCTCCCCCGACATTCAGGCATTCTATGGTGACCAAATACCGCTTAACGCAGTGGGCAACAGCCCGGGGGTGTACACATGGACTCCTCCGGAGTTTTTATCCTGCATTAATTGTCCGAATCCCATCGCAAACCCTGAAAATAATTACACCTATACCGTGACTTTCGTGGACCTCAACGGTTGTATCGCCAATGCAACGGTCAATATTTCATATGAGGCGGTTATTTACGTACCGAATACGTTTATTCCAGACGGAAACGGAACCAACGATGTATTTGGAGCCTACGGAGGGAATATCACGGAGATGAAATTAATGATTTTCAATCGGTGGGGAGAATTGATACGAACGCTAAATTCCCTCAACGATTTTTGGGATGGAACGTATGAGGGTATGCCCTGCCCCGATGGCGCCTATACTTGGAAACTCATTTACGCCGACCAGCAAGGAAAAAAATACCAACTTACCGGGCATGTGATTTTGATCCGATAAAAGGCCTTAGAAATTGCTACCTTTACCCAATGAGTGCATTGCAGATCCGGAGTTTTACATTCAATGCTTTTCAAGAAAACACCCTGGTTGTTTCAGATGCTACAGGAAATGCCGTGATCATAGATCCCGGTTGTTATTCCAGCGAAGAAACCAAGATGCTTGAGGCTTACCTGCAAGAGCAAAAACTGAAGGTGGTAGGATTGTTAAATACCCATTGCCATATCGATCATGTATTGGGAAATCATTGGGTCGCAACAACCTACGGCGTTGATTTGGGAATTCACCCATTGGAACTGGAAGGGTTAAACCGAGTAAAAGAATACGCTCATATTTACGGATTCGAAGGCTACGCAGTTTCTCCAGAACCCGGATATTTTCTTGAAGATCAATCCACAGTAAGCTTCGGGAAATCGTTGGTTTTTAAAGTTTTTCACACCCCGGGCCATTCGAGGGGCCATGTGGTATTTTATCTGGAGGAAGAAGGGGTTTTAATTAACGGGGACGTACTATTCGCCGGAAGTTTTGGCAGGACCGACCTGCCAGGAGGAGATTTAGCAAGGTTAAAAAAATCAATTCACGAAGTGCTATTTATCCTGCCCGATGAAACGGTGGTTTATTGCGGCCACGGACCCAACACCACGATCGCCCAGGAAAAACAAACGAATTACATTCTCCAATTTTAATGATTGTTGCCATCAACTGCCGTCAACTCACTCACCATAAACTGGAAGGTTTTGGAAATTACACGTTTGAAGTAGTGAGCCGTTGGATTCGCCATCACCCGGAGGTCCGTTTTATCCTCCTATTTGATCGCGAACCAAAGGTTCATTTCCCCGAGTATTCCCACGTCAAAAAAGTAATAATCGGACCTGCAACCCGTCACCCATTCTTATATTGGATGTGGTTTGAATGGTCAATACCCAAGGTATTACGACAAGAGAAAGTTGAAATTTTCTTTTCTCCTGATGGCTACAATTCACTGAGATCGAACATACCTAGTATTATTACGGTCCACGATTTAAATTTCGAGCACAATCCCAAGGATTTGCCATTTGTTCTAGCAACCTACTTACGGTTGTTTTTTCCAAAGTTCGTTAAGAAAGCAACGCATGTGGTTACGGTATCCAAGTTTTCAAGAGATGACATAATAAACACCTATGGTTGTAAAAATTCAAAAATAAGTGCTGTACACAACGGCTCGAATGAGCTTTACCGGCCATTAAGTGAAGAGCGAAAAGTCCAAATACGGGCTAAAATTTGTCAGGGCCGTCCTTACTTTTTGTTTGTGGGTTCGTTGCACCCAAGAAAAAATATTGACCGATTATTAAAAGCCTATCTAGCCATGGAAAACCCAAGCGTTGACATGGTAATTGTTGGAAGTGCAATGTGGAATGAGGTGAATTTTAAGATTGATGAAGAGCGTAAATCCCGCATACATTTTTTGGGTTATCTGGAGCGAGAATTTCTGGTGGAGGTCATGGGAGGGGCCTTAGCCCTTACTTACGTTCCCTACTTTGAAGGATTCGGAATTCCCTTGGTGGAAGCCATGAGTTGCGGTACGCCAATTTTATGTTCCCAAGCGACCTGCTTACCTGAAGTGGCAGGTGATGCCGCCATTTACTGCGATCCGCTCGATGAAAGAACTATTTTGGATGGTTTGTACCGTTTACAAAATGAACCGGATTTACTCGAAAAGCTTTCTCAAAAGGGCCTTGAACGAAGCAAGCAGTTCTCTTGGGATGCATCCGCAGAAACGGTTTGGAGTTTGTTAAAAACTACCTTAAGCACTTGAAGTAATCGAAAGGTTCAAGACAATTCAAACACTGGTAATGAGCTTTGCAGGCAGTGCTTCCAAACATACTAACCATTCGTGTATTTGGCGACTTACACAGAGGACATCGTACCACAGGCGGATTGCTGAATAAAACGCTCTTATCGATTTCATCAACTGGCGGAGCTATCCCATATTCCTCTAATTTACGCTTCCCATCCTCTGAAATCCAATCGGTGGTCCAAGCAGGGGACAGGGATGTTTGTACCGTAAAATTCTCAACACCGTGCTTAATTAAAGTTGATTTAATGTCGGCCTCAATGGTTTGCATCGCGGGGCAACCGCTGTAAGTAGGCGTAATAACGATTGTCCATTGGTTATTTTCAGAGGTTAGGGAACGAAGAATGCCTAGGTCAAGTATGGTTAGTACAGGCACTTCTGGATCCTTGACCTCCGACAGTATGTTGAGCAGTTCATCTTGGTTTACCATTGCATACCCGGATAGGCGCGCTGCATATATTGCATTTGAGCTAGAATATACCCCATATGCTCGGAGTGCCGACCAACCCTTCCAGCGCCAAAAAATCCTTGTTCGGAAGGAAGTTTTAAATGAGCCATTTGCAGAACGGAATGAATAGTTTGAAGCCAAGTCTCTCGCAACTCTGCCAAATTCGGGATAATTCCTTCTGAGACCAATTGTAACTCGACCTCGTCCGTGAAAAATAGTTCATTGGTATACCGCCACAAATCAAACACCGCCAATTGAGCACGCTCACTCGATAGTTCTGTACCGTCTCCCAGACGTATCACCCACTCAGAGGAATGCTTCAGATGATAACGGGTTTCTTTCAAGGACTTTTCTGCAATTGCCGCTAAAGTTTCGTCATTGGATTCTCGGAGTTTTAGAAAGAACGGAACCCTAAAAGCATCGAAAAAGAATTGCCGAACCAAGGTATCGGCAAAATTGCCGTTGGGTTGTTCTACGAGTACTGCATTGTAGTATTGATGTTCGAAGCGCAAAAAAGCTAAACCATCAGCATCCTTATATTCGGGGGTTAGTGTTGCTGCATAGGTGTAAATGTTGGTTGCTTGACCAATCAAATCCAAGGCGATATTGGTCATGGCAATATCCTCTTCCAAAATAGGACCATGGCCGCACAACTCGGATAACCTTTGACCTAAAATCATGCTATCGTCGCCCAGTCTGAGAAGAAACTTAAATTTGCTATCCATGATGTTTTACATGTGTTCGATTCCGTCAGGAAGATCGTAAAAGGTAGGGTGCCTGTATATCTTGGTGTCAGCTGGCTCAAACAGCGCGTCTGCTTCCGTTGGATCCGATGCTGAAATCAAGGACGATTGGACCACCCAAATAGAAATGCCTTCAGATCTTCTCGTATAAACATCGCGTGCATTTTGCAACGCCATTTCTGCATCAGGAGCGCGCAGACTTCCAACGTGTTTGTGATTCAAACCCTGCTTACTTCTTATAAAGACCTCCCAGAGAGGCCATTCATTGGCGGACATTTTTGTTATTGATTTTGGCGTAATTTCCGTTTTTCGGCAAAAGCCATGGCAGCATCCCTTACCCATGCCCCTTCTTCTTTAGCCTTAACTCTTGCTTCGATACGTTCTTTATTGCACGGGCCATTGCCACCTACAACCTGCCAAAACTCATCCCAGTCGATGTCCCCAAAGTCATAATGCCCCCGTTCTTCATTCCATTTTAGTTTAGGGTCAGGAATGCTTAATCCGATGAGTTCTGCCTGTGGCACTGTAGCATCGACAAAGGATTGCCGTAACTCATCGTTGGTATAACGCTTAATCCTCCATCGCATCGACTGCTCGGTGTGCTTGGACTCCGCATCGCTAGGCCCAAACATCATTAAAGCAGGCCACCAAAACCTGTTAAGGGCATCTTGTGCCATAGCTTTTTGCAACTCGGTTCCGTTCATGAGAATGGTCATTATCTCATAGCCTTGACGTTGATGGAAGGATTCTTCTTTACATATTTTCACCATGGCACGTGCATAAGGGCCATACGAGGTTCTGCAAAGTGCGACTTGGTTCATGATAGCAGCGCCATCAACGAGCCATCCAACAGCGCCCATGTCGGCCCAAGTGAGGGTCGGATAATTGAAAATGGAGGAATATTTAACTCTACCTTCGTGCAGGTCGTCAATGGTTTCCTCACGGCTTATCCCCAATGTTTCCGTTGCGGAGTAGAGGTACAATCCGTGGCCAGCCTCATCCTGCACTTTGGCTAAGAGCACCGCCTTACGGCGTAAACTTGGCGCTCGAGTTATCCAATTCCCTTCGGGCAACATGCCAACAATTTCGCTGTGGGCGTGCTGAGAAATTTGACGAATTAAGGTTTTGCGGTAATTATCGGGCATCCAATCGTTGGGCTCAATTTTAATGTCCGCATCGATTTTCGCTTGAAAATGCTCAGCTAATTTTTCGGGAGTTAAAATTTCCATACTTTACAACAAATTTAACGAATATGAGGTAAATCTACAACGCAGCAATGAATAACTGATTACATAATGACCTTAAAAACAATAGTTAGGTTTGAATTGTTTAATTTTGCAATAAGTTTTACATGTCGCCCAAATTTTATTCCCTCAGAATTCAATCAATACGCCGAATTACCGACGATTCAGCAGAATTATCGCTCGAAATACCCCCAACATTGCAAGGAGAATTTAACTTTGATGCAGGTCAGTACATCACCTTGAAAAAAACAATTGAAGGAAAGGAAATCAGACGTTCCTATTCCCTGTGCAGTGCCCCTTACGAAAAGGCGTGGCGAGTGGGGATTAAAAGGGTGCGTGAAGGGGTGTTTTCAAACTACGCCTTAGACCACCTTAAAACCGGAGATTTCATAGAGGTAATGCCCCCGACGGGAAATTTTCGAGCGGTATCCCAGCAAGAAAAAGCCAGAAACATGGTATTATTTGCCGCGGGAAGCGGGATCACGCCTGTGTTATCGATAGCCAAAACCATCCTACAGGAGGAACCCCTGTCGAACGTTACGTTATTTTATGGCAATAAAGGTTTTGCAAGCATCATGTTCTTGGAGGAAATTGAATCTTTGAAGAATCAATTTTTAACCCGGCTTCGGGTGATTCACATTTTAAGCAGAGAGAGCCAGGGAATTCCGCTGCAAAAAGGGCGAATTGATACGGAAAAACTTGAAAAATTATTCAAAGCGTTTTTAATCAACACCGTCATTGACGACGTTTACGTTTGTGGGCCGGAAGAAATGATTTTATCCGTAACATCTTTTTTTGAAGCCAAAGGTTTGGCCAAATCTTGCCTACATTTTGAATTATTTCATGCCGGCAACGTGCAGAAAGCGTCCTCCGTTGAAAATCAAATAACAGGAGTAACCTGTGCGGTTCAGTTAATCCTAGATGACGACACCATTTCCTTCGAAATGACACAATTTGATCAAAATTTGTTGGAAGCGGCGCAACGAGCGGGTGCGGACGTTCCATTTGCTTGTAAAGGAGGAGTCTGCTGCACATGCAAAGCTAAAATAATCGAAGGAGCGGCCACGATGAGGGTTAATTATGCTCTAGAACCCGATGAGGTTGAACAGGGCTATGTGTTAACCTGTCAAGCTGTACCAACGAGTTCATCCATCAATGTTTCATTTGACGAATAATATGGGACTTTTTTCTTTTTTAAATCGAAAACAAACTAAAACTTGGGCAGAACTTTTAATCCAAGATAAGGAGCAATTAACCGATGATTTCATCGTTTTTACGTTGGCAAAATCCCCGGAATCGGATTTTAATGTGGCCTTTAAACCCGGACAATACGTAACCCTTGAAGTTCAACCCAGCGAACAATTGATACGGCGTTCCTACTCCATATGCGGTAAAACGGCGAATGGCTTTAAAATTGGCGTCAAACGCATTGAAAACGGTGCCATGTCTACTTTTCTCCACAAAGAAGCCTTGAAAGGAGGTAAAATTAGTGTTCATGAACCCGAGGGCAATTTTACCGTTGAAGAATTCCAAACCATTTGCGCTTTTGTCGCAGGAAGCGGCATTACCCCCTTAATTTCGATCCTTGAAGCGTATCAGGGGCATAAAAAGTTCGACGTGTTTTACAATACCCGGTTTGCCAGTGATGTTATTTTTCAAGATTTTCTTCAACAAGTTGATGCAACGGTTTACTTGAGTCAAGAAGTCAAAAAAGGTTTTAAACATGGGCGTCTAGGATACGACGAATTGATGAAGGAGTTAAAAGATAACCTTCATTTATTGCAAGCCGATGTATACTTGCTTTGCGGACCAGAAGGATTCATGGAAGAAATAGAGCGCGGTTTGTTATTTTTTGGAGTACCGGAAAATAAGATCCGCAAAGAGTTCTTTGTGCCGCCAAGTAAATCGCTGGAAAATAATGCAAGTACCGATGCGGTGACCGGAAGTAAACTCACGGTAACTTTAGATGAGCGGACCAGCACGATAGATGTTAGAGGTAACAATAAAACCATTTTAGAAATTTTAGAGGGCGCACAATTGGACCCACCTTATTCTTGCAGAGGCGGCGTATGCAGTTCTTGCAAAGCAAAAATAACTTCCGGCTCTGCACAAATGCGCCAAAATTTTACGCTTACAGACAAAGAGGTTGCCGAAGGGTATATTTTGACCTGTCAGGCGGAAATCACAAGCAACGACATTACCATTACCTTTGATGCTTAAGACAATACTCATCTGCGGTGCTTCGCGGGGAATCGGAAAATCCCTGGTTTCGGTATTAGCGAAAAATAACAATCTTCGGTTATGGATACTAACCAGAAACACCACTTCTTTAAAGCAAGAATACCGCAACCATGACCGAGTAACGGTAATACCTTTTGACTTAGAGCATAATGCCAAAGCGCAATTGCAACCTTTCTTGCCTGATATTGGGCCGATACATGCATTAATTAATAATTCCGGGCATTTAGAAAAAGGCCCTTTCAAAGCCTTAAGCATGGCTGAATACCGCCGTTGCATGCAAGTGAATTTTTTTGGACCCGTGGAGCTAATCCAAACACTGTATGCACATTTGCTCGAAGGAAAAGCCCATGTGGTGAATATCAGTACAATGGGCGCTTATCAAGGCAGCGTTAAATTCCCAGAACTTACAGCCTATGCAGCCTCTAAAGCGGCGTTGACAAATTTTACCGAAGTATTTGCCGAAGAACAAAAGGATTGTGGAATACGAATGAACTGCCTTTGCCTCGGTGCGGTTAATACCGAGATGTTAAGAGCTGCGTTTCCCGGGTACGAAGCAGCAACAAGTGCTGAAGAAATGGCCGAATTTATTGCAGATTTTACCCTAAAAAGCGGGCGTATCTACAACGGAAAAATATTACCTGTTTCGTCCAGTACACCCTAGGCCGTCTGGTCTTTGAAATCATTTTGTTTTTTGATACATTAGCGTTGTGAACCGTTGGATTGCCTTTTATTTAATATGGATTCCTTATTGTGCAGTAGCTCAGGACATTCATTGGTCACAGTTTAACGACAACCCCATCTTTCAAAATCCTGCAAATACCGGAGAATTTTACGGAGATACCCGTTTCATCGGTAATTTCAAAGACCAGTGGCGCAGCGTTTCTGAACCCTTTCAAACATTTTCAGTATCAATTGATAGGAAAACGCGAAATTTCAATTACGGCATGTTAATGTTTCACGATCAAGCGGGAGACGGAAAATTTCGAACCGTTGAGGCAACCGGAACCCTTTCAAAGACCTTCCGACTCAGTGCAGATTCCACGCATTCCCTCAACGGGGGTGTGGTCTTTGGTATTAACCACAGGCAAGTGAATACGGATGCTTTCTACTTTGATGTGCAATACAACGGATATATCTTCAATCCATTACTCCCTACTAACGAAAACTTCCAAACCGATCAAAAAAACAACGTGACACTTGGATTAGGAACGCAGTATGCTTACAATATCAACCTCCGAAATTACCTTAAAATTGGGATGAGCCTTTTCAATTTAACGCGTCCAAACCAAGGTTTTTACTCGGACAAAATTTCACGGGACTTCCGTTGGAATGTGCAACTCAAGTACTGTAAATCCCTCAATTCCAATTGGGATTTATTGCCTTCTTTACAATATTCGAAACAAGGAACCTACGATGAAATCCTTTTAGGCAGTTCTGTTCGTTATTATTTGCCGGGAAGCAACGATAATTTCACTCGAAAGGCCTTATTGGCAAGTGTCTGGATAAGGTCGAAGGATGCGCAAATTTTGTCGTTAGGGTGTGAATACAAGGATTGGTTTGTTGGTTTAAGCTACGATATTAATACCTCAAAGTTAGTGCCCGCTAGCCGTGCAAGAGGAGGGTTCGAAATTGCAGTGCGTTATATTTTATACCGATTCAAACCTAAAAGAATTGACCACCGCGTATGCCCAGACTATATATAATCGTTGCGACGCTTTTCATTGGTATCACCCTTTTCGGACAGGTAAAGATAAAAGACTTGATCGAATTTGGGGATGAACAATTTCGCAAAGGAGACTACTACTATGCAACAAAATTCTACGACCAAGCGATCGCAGTTGACTCGACTTCCGTAGAATTACACTGGAAGCAAGCAGAAACACAACGCGCTTATAAAAACTATGTTGATGCAGCAAAATGGTATGCCCTCGTTTACGCAGAAGACTCGGAAAAAAAATACAGCAATGCCATATTGTATTATGCTCTGATGGTAAAACAGTGCGGAGATTATACAAAAGCCCTGGGCTTGTTCAAAAAGGCGTACAAAGAATTGGCAGACTTTCCCGATGAAAACGCCTACAAAAAGGCTAAGCAAGAAATAAAATCCACCGAATTCGCAATTAAAAATAAATCGATATTGGGAACAGAAGTTCGTGCGATGCCAGATAGTATAAATTCCTACGATGCTGAATTTGGGCATACCTTTCAAAACGGGATTTTTTATTTTTCCTCCCTCAAAGCGGATTCGGTAAGCAGCAACGAAGAAATATACAGCAAATTTTATCGAACAAGAACCTATCGCTCTGAACAGGATAGCAATTTATTTCATACTCCCAAGCAATGGGAATCGCTGTCTGAACCGCACAGAAGTACCGGAAATGGCAGCTTTGACCAAAACGGTTGGTATTATTACAGCGTTTGTGACGACAAAGGCTACAACTACAAATGTAAAATTGTCCGTTACCGAGAAGTTGAGGGAAAACCGACCATTGACACCCTGCCAGAGCTGATAAATGCCTATGATTGTAATACCACCAACCCCTGTTGGGTTACTTTAAAAAACGGAAAAGAATATTTATTTTTTGCGTCAAATCGAGAGGGAAGTAGTGGGGGAATGGATTTGTGGTATTCCCTACTAAAAAACAATGGCAGTTTTGAAACGCCTAAAAACATCGCTTCTGTGAACAGCGTAGAAAACGAAATTACCCCTTGGTATGATTTGGACTCCAACCGTCTGTATTTTTCCTCTACTTGGCATTACGGTTATGGGGGATATGATGTGTTTTATTCGGAGGTGAATGATAAATTTCAGTTCTCAAAACCTAAAAATGTTGGCCTGCCCGTTAATAATTCAGCCAACGATTTGTATTATTTCCGACAGGCAGACAGCGTGTTTGTTTCCTCCAATCGCAGGGGCAGTCTCTTTAAAAAAAATCCAACATGTTGCAGCGATATTTATTTCGCAATAGTAGATCGACCCGTTAAAAATCCCCCGCCTGATACGGTTCCACCCCCACCGCCAACTATCACATTTCCGGTAAAGTTGTATTTTAGAAATGACTATCCCAATCCCAAATCGTATGCCAAAAAAAGCAGTGCACCGTACGATGTGCTTTACCAAGATTATGTTGGGGCACGCCAAAATTATTTGGACAGCACCTTAGACAAGTTGAAATTGGCTGAGTTTTTTACAGCGGAAGTTGACCACGGATTTTATGTCCTGCAAAAACTCTATGACTCCGTTATTCATGAGATTGCCCGCGGCAATTCAATCATGCTTTTTTCTCGAGGCTATGCTAGCCCTTTGAATGTAACGCAGTATAATATAAATTTAACTCAACGCAGGATATCCTCGGTTAAACGCTTTTTTTTAGAAAATCAAAACAATGCCCTTCAAATACTTTTAGATAAGAACAAATCGGTCCGTTTCGAAATTGTTGAGGTCCCTCTCGGCGAATACGCAGCGGATCAATCGACCTCCGATGATCTCAATGACCGAGCATCCTCGGTGTATAGCACTGCTGCTAGTATTGAACGAAAAGTAGAAGTGCTATATCTTACTCGGTCTAAAACTTCGGAACTTCAACGAGTTGAGGCAACGCCGGTGGTTCAGGAAGAAGAAATCAAAGAAGGAATTTCCGTTATGAAGCGAATTACGCTTTATCATGACATGAATGAATTAGAGCTGAGCGAAGTTAAATTCAACCAAGAGGGAATTACCTACCAACTAATGCCCGTAGCGGAAAATCAATCAGAAATGGTGTTTCAGTTTATCCCGGAATTTTCTGGCAAACATGCCAGTTATTTTGCAGATATCTTTTTTGAGGGCATCGACGAGCCGATTAGGGTTTACTTCGCCTTCGTAAAGAAATAGCATCGTCCTTGTGTTTTTAGTATTTTTGGGCGTGCAAGAACCGAATCCAAAACCCTCGAAGCGGCTGTACTTTATCGATATTGCTCGCAGCATAGCTATACTTCTTATGTTGCAGGGACATTTTGTCGACACCACGCTTGCAGACGAATTTCGCGACCCCCATTATTTAGCCTACACTATTTGGTCCTACATACGACAATTTACTGCGACCATATTTCTCACAGTAACAGGGATTGTCTTCACGTATTTGTTGTTGAACCAAAGAAGCGAAGGCTACTTTCAAAATCAACGGATTCGTAAAGGATTCAAACGTGTGATAGAGTTGCTGTTTTGGGGCTATTTTCTCCAACCGAATGCATTCCATGTACTTCAGTGCATAGCCTTAGGCTTATTGTTAATTATGCTGTTTTATGGCCTTTCCCTATCCATCAAATGGATACCCTTGCCCTTTTTCTTTTTGTTGGGCGGCAGCCTTATTTTTCTGAGCAACTTGTATTTTGGAGGTTTAAAATCTGATTTTTATTGGCCCGAAAATGCTCCAACTTATATTCAGAACCTATTCCATGGCCCCAACTCTATTTTTCCGATAACACCTTATCTGGGGTTCACCCTAATCGGGGCATTCTTGGGAAGTATGCTCGTGGGCATTAAAAATAAAATTCACTCTTGGAAATTTATTTTACCGAGTGTGGTGGTTGGTGCCGCCTTTTTGTTTTTAGCAAAACCGTTATTCCTCTATCTGCATAATATTCCCTCCCTAAGTCCTTTTAAACTTTATTTTTTGAATTGGATCTTTTTAAAGTTAGGAATGGTGCTATTGGTATTATCATCGCTCATTGCTATCGAGGCCTATTTACTACGGAACATAACGCCAAATCTGTTTTTGAAAATCGGACAAAACACTTTGAGCATATTCATAATCCACGTATTTATCCTATACGGACCTATCATTAATTACAGCATAAAAAAATATTATAACCACAGCATTAGCGCATTTTGGATTACACCAGCAGCAATAGGATTTGTGCTAATCTTTGTGCTTTACGTATACTTACTGGACCGATTTAGGCCAACCATTTCCAACGTACTGAAGCCCGTAC
Source organism: Bacteroidota bacterium (assembly GCA_016866255.1). Classification (GTDB taxonomy): domain Bacteria; phylum Bacteroidota; class Bacteroidia; order Flavobacteriales_D; family Crocinitomicaceae; genus UBA952. The sequence continues at coordinate 31,384 of VGMY01000023.1, forward strand.
GGTCTTTGACTAACCGTTTTTTTGGTATTCAAGATTAGAAATTTATAACTCGTTTTATTTCTTGTTTACCACACGGTTTGTAGATCGTGGCTTTAACGGTATACGTCCCCTTATTTTTATATTTATGGCTTGCCGAAAAAGCCGTATCTGAGTATCCGTCGCCGTAATGCCAAACCACCTTTGTTGCGTCTGGAAATACAGCCACTACATCCACCTGAAAACCACTCGCTGCCTTATTTACCTGAATGAAATTAGACCATAGGTCATACCTGTTGTAATTGCTAGAGAGCGTAACAGCCGCCGTCTTTTGAATTTGTTCAGCCTCCAATTGATTTAGTTTATTATAAAATTCTATTGGAGCTGTTTGTCGCAACAAACTATAATAAAAACAATACGCTACTAAATAACTACCCAATTTCGAAGGATGTCTTCCATCGTTATCGTAAAGTGCGTAACTCGGGTAATTTTCTTTAACGGTTTCCCACACTTTTCCCACGGGGACCATAGGTAACTTAAATTTATCGGCGAGGTACAGGTAACCACGATGTATTTCGTCGCTCATTTGCTGGTAAGTCGATTGATTTTGTTCGTCGGTGTAGCCGTTTAAATAACCCCAAGTTTGATACAGCCAAACATTAGTACAAGCATTGTTCTTGTAAATGCTGTCAAGAATTAAGGAAAAATAAGGTACAACCGCAGTATCCGTGTATTCATTGCCAAAAGAAAGTTCCCTGCTGAACCCTTGCATGACAATGTAATCCCATTTGTATTGCCTTATTTTCTCAAACAACGCTTCGCGTTTTGAATGCATATTAAATGTATGGTTAGATTCTGCACTCATATGAATTTCCACCTTCACGCCTCGCTGATCGGCCATTTTCTGAACAATCTCCGGCATTTTATTATAGTGCGTATAACTGTTCCCCACAAACAAAATACGCATTGGCTGTGCCGCCACATTACCGAACCCTAAACAGGTAAACAGGAAGGAGGCTATTAAGCTTGCTTTAATCGCTCTAAACATTGTTGAAAATCATTAGGAGTAAGGGTTGGTCGTTGCGCGATAAAATTAAATTCAGTCACGTTAGAAATCGGAACGAGGTGCACATGGGCGTGAGGAACCTCAAGTCCTACCACCGCCATAGCCACGCGTTTATCCAAAAAAGCCTTTTGAAGTTGAAGGGATACTTGTTGTGAGAACAACATCAACCCCGTATAATCTTCCGAAGACAAATCATAGATTTTATCTACTTCCATCTTAGGAAAAACCAAAACATGTCCGAGCACCAAAGGATTGATATCTAAGATTGCCATGTTGTGTTCATCCTCCGCAACGATGTAGGCCGGCAATTCCCTGCGAATGATACGGGTAAAAACGGAAGCCATTACCTTGAAATTTCTAAAATTTCAAAATACATTAACCCACCCGGTGTCCGAATTTCTGCAACTTCGCCCACTTTCCTACCTAGTAAGCCTTTTCCGATAGGGGAATCTACAGAAATTTTTTTCTCTTTGAGATTTGCTTCGCTCTCTGCAACCAAGGTATATTCCGTTTCCATTTGATTCGCTTGATTTCGGATTTTAACGGTGGACAGAATAAAGGCCCTTGACTTGTCGATTGCCGAATTGTCGATTAAACGTGCGTTGGCGATAGTTGTTTCTAGTTTAGCAATCCTCATCTCAAGAATTCCTTGCGCCTCCTTTGCTGCGTCATATTCTGCATTCTCCGATAAATCCCCTTTATCGCGCGCTTCAGCAATTTGGTTAGATATAGCAGGCCGTTGAACATGAATCAATTCGTATAATTCTTCTTTTAATTTCTGCAGTCCCTCCGGGGAATAATAATTAATTTGTGACATATCAAAACTCTATTAAAAAAAAAACAAGAGAGCTACGCCCCCTTGTTCCCAACATGTGATTATTTTTTACTTTAAACTAATGGTAACACCCAAGGTGTGTATAATTCCAAATATCCCTGCAAATCTCGCGCCATACTCTACACCTAGGGCACTTTTGTTTTTACCGACCAAGGCGTCAACGGAAAATCCGGCCGTTGGACCCACCAAAGCATTCGACCGGTTTTCAGCGTCAAAAATACCGTTTTCATAAGCAAAGCCACCCCGCAGGTTGAAAGCCAATTTTTCCGTGGTCATGCCATAATCAAATCCCAATCGCATCTGATCTTTTGAGAACGAATTAGCTTGGAAAGCAGCAGCAACGGTTAAGCGGCTTTCTTCACTAAAAATGAAATCATAAGAACCTCCTATGTTGAGTAAGGAAGGCAGTTCATAGGTTGATGATCTTTGCTCGAGTGTAGCAATAAATTCGCTCGAAATATATTCTACTTGATTGGATAATCCATCTCCTTTAAAACGCATCACAGGACCAACATTTTTCAGGCTAATACCAAACTTCAATTGATTTTGCTCTCCCGATACATACCTTACCCCGGCATCAAAGGCGATACCACTTGAGCGCAAGTTAAAGATGCTTTCGGTAACTACCTTAAAATTAATCCCACCATAAATGGAAGACGAAAATTTCTTAGCAAAGCCAACATTAAAAACATTCGCTCTCGGCGAGAAGAAACCAATATCTCCTTCTGGGTTTGCAACCGTTGTTATGGGAACGTCGCCAAAATTCAATGACTGAATGCTCACAGCTATGACATTTGATTCGCTTATGCGCTGTGCTATCCCTGCTGAATTAAGGCCTATTCCCGCATTGCCCATCCAATTTGAGTAATTGAATTTAATCTGAGTTTTATCGGTAAAAGCCAATCCTGCTATATTATTAAATTGAGCCTCTAAACCATTGATATTAGCCACGCCAGCATCTCCTATGGCTGATCCTCGAGCCCAAGGGTTAATCAAAAGGTGAGAAGCTCCTGCCGAACCAACTCGGTCTTCGTTACCTGCGTAAACTGTGGTCAACATGCTGCCAAACAAGAGTAAACTGATAAGTTTTAACGTTTTCATTCTTACAATCTTTATAGATTAAATACCCTGATAGTCTGGAGTCCTCATTCCTCCAAAAAACTTCAACACCACCTCTCCGACGTCCGGGACATCCACATGAATTAAATAAACGCCACTCGCTATAGGAATGGCTTTAAAATTGGTTAAATCCCAGTCCAAGGATGTTACAGGACTATCTTTTTTAAACGTTCGAATTAACTTCCCATTCACGGAAAAAATACGAACGGTACATTTCTCGGGAAGGTTGGTAATTTTCACACGAGTGTCAATTCGCGTTCTCTCATAATCGGAATAAGCATAATAGGGATTGGGCACCACGTTGATCATTTTCAAGGCGTCTTTAAGGGCATCTTGTGCGCCTAATTGGGTGGCAATTGCATCCATCGACCATCCGTACATCG
>VGMY01000024.1 GCA_016866255.1 Bacteroidota bacterium
CCCAACTTAATTCAAAACCCAGGGTATTAAAAGAGGTTGATTGATGGAGAAGGGGTGTGCCGAAAGGCCCCCTTTTTTTTGTTTCCTATTTGTCTGAGGAATGAAATTGGCCGATATTCCACCGAAGCTTTAGCGTAGGTGGATAGATATTGAATTGGTTATTTAAGGTTGACCGAGTATTTCAAGGAAAGAATCCATTGCGGATTTTCACGAAGAAAATTTTTACGTCGTCCAACTGAGACTTGCAATTCTTGTGTTTTTGATAGTTCAATGATGCAACCTCCAAAAGCGCGGAAAGCGGCGGTTCCTCCATCGATAAGTACTTCGGCTCCAGTATACGTGATGTCCCTTTGAAAATCGTAAAAATGCTCCCATTGGATAAAAGGAGTCATTGGAAAATCCTTAATATCATATTTTGCGCTGACTTTACTGCGCAAGACCGTATTGGATCTCTGAAATTTGCGTTGGGCCCATTGCATTTGTTCCGTGATTCCCAAGTGGAATCGCGATTTATCCAGAAACCAATCGACCGGGTTGAGTTCGATTCCAATGGCCGTTCGGTAGAGGTATGTGGTAGCTTTTAGATCGATGGAACTGTGTCGATTGGGGCTAATCCCAAAACGTTGGCCAGCAAAAACGTGTACCCCTTGAACTACCTTAGCGGAAAATTTACCCTCCAGGAAGGTCCTATTCCATTCGGAAAATCCGTTCATTCGATGTTGAGCACTAAATGTCAGCTTAGTTTTCTTAACAGGCTTCAGATTTATTTCAGCACCAAGCCATGTTTGGTTTTGTGAAATTCCCCAAAACGGAAGAAAAATCGCCAGGAAATAGGTTCGAATGGACATCAATACAAAATGTTGAACAATGGTGTTTCCACGATTTCTTTGGAAGCGGTTATAGAAACTTCATGCTGCATTCGATAATATATCCCTTCGTTAAGTGGGTCCTTGGAAAGCACGTATATCTTGTAGTTTCCTTTTTGAAGTCCTTCGAAGGAAAAGCGCCCCGCTTCATCGGTTCGTACGTCGTCGGCTGCGAATTCATGAGCGCCGTAGATAATGTACACGCGCTCGTTTGCCATGGAAATTCCGTTAGTGCTCTCTTCTGCTTTTCCTTGCATTGCCACGTCGATTCCGAAAGAAGTGGTCCCATTATCAGGATCTGGAACATCGATATAGCTGTTGTCCGTCAGGGTAATGATGTCATTGGTTACAAAACTGCTGAAGGGAGTTCCTGCCGTTGCAGCAATTGCTGCTTGCGTTTGCGCTGCGATTTCTGCATTGGAATCCGAGTAATTGAAGCTCACCATAATCCCAATTCTTCCCTGTAGTTGTGGGTCGGCACTGCTAATCCAAGAAGGATTCGAGTAGTAAATGTAGTATTGCTTTAAGGGGTCACCTGTGTTGAGTATCCAATAGTCGCCATGCTCCAGTTCAATCCCTGCGGTGCAGGTCACTTGGGTTACTTCGTGCCTTCCTGCCTTGAAGCTGCTGCCTTTTACGGTTCCACGAATGGCTGATGTGCCCCCTGGGCCCTCGATTTTTTTACAGGAAACAATTCCTAGGAGTAGGATAATTGCCAAAAATAACGGTTTCATAGATGAAGAATTAATAGTTTAAACATGCTTGGATACCCATCGACTTGTAAATAATACATGCCGTTGGGTAAGGATTCCGTTGAAATCGATGAGGTGTAGCTGCTGAGACGAATGGATGCAACCAGAGTTCCCGTAGAATTATGGATGCGAGCAAGGGTTGGTTTCTCCAATCCCTCAAGGTATAAAACGTGATCGCTAGGATTTGGAAAAATTCGAAGAGCGTCTTTTTGGGGCTCGGGCATCGAGAGGTTGTCACACGTTCCCACCATGTTAGCGTCCAGCCAAGCAAGGCGATTGCTCAGCCATGTTTTTAAATAGGTGATTTCTTCGGCAAAGGTTTGACCGATAAAATTGTTGGGCCAAACGTAGGTTCCCAAAATAGGCCAACGGATGAAATGACGTTGGGCGGGACCTTCCAATACTGCGGCCAAACTGTCAATAGTAGCCATAACTAACGTATCGCTTAAGGGACCTTGCCTTAATGCTAGCCAACGGCAATGCGTGAGGTTCGCAAAGGTACTGTCGCTTAATAGCCGGTTCCACCAAAAGGGAATCAACTGCGCGCCACCGCAAATAGAATTGAAATTTTTAGCCCAACCCGAGGTCGTATTTCCTTGGCAATAATTGGCATTTCCAAGGGCTATATTGAAATCCCACAAAGGACCCGCTACCAGTTTACCTCCTTCACTGAAACGTTGTTTGTATAAGAAACTGGAAATTCGATAACCGTCTACGTTCTTGGTCATTTCATTCGCAAGGATAAAATCAATGAATGATTGAATATCGATAAAGGGTGCGTATCCTTGGACAGGATCGGTATAATTGGCTCCCGCTAATGCATTTTCGAAGGCCGTAACGTAGGATTGAATGTAGGATAATTGAAGGGGATGTAGGGTGTCCAAGGAAGGGTCATGCAATTGAAATCCAATGGTTCCATTTCCTGGGGCGGCCGGTGGATAGGGGGAGTTCCAAGCAATGGTCCCTCCAGCCGTCGTTTTGTCCAGTTTTAAAATATAACCACCGGTTAGGTGGTTGTCCACGGTGTCTTCGTACAACAAGGGGTTAATAGGAACCCTTCCAGGATTGGTTTTAATGCGTTCCATCATCACATAAACACCCATATATTCATTGTTCAAGACCAATTCACAAAGTTGGGTTCTTGTAGCATAATTCCCCATGGTATTTCCCCATTGGTAGGTGAGGACATTGCGAATCATGGCCTTATCCGTATAGGGTGCATAAAGTATCCAATCGTTATCTACCGGCCAATCAAAAAGCGAAACGTTGTTGTTCAGGGCATTGGGCCCATTGGTTTCAAGACCGTAGGACTTCGCTGGAAAATTGTTGGATGAGGAGCCCCTGCGTTCTATGGTAATTTGGCCGAAATACTCGTTGAAGGGGTCGTGGATGCTGTTGGTGTCACCTTGAGCATTATGAATGATTCCCATCGTCGCATCAATTTTAGGTTCATCCGGAATCGTTGCAAACTGGGTGTTGACAACCACAATCGGTAGGTTGGTCTTAAACAATTCAAGAGGAGGGGAAAACCAAGCCGGGGGATTTGCATAGGTTTGTATTGAATCAGATATGCCCGCAAGCAAAAAACACCTTCCGCTTAAATCGTTGGAATTTGGCGCGTTGTTAAAAACCGCAACGTTGAGGGTGTTCATCCCCGTGTGAAGCAAATTGGTAAGTTCCGCTTTGGAAAAATAAAATTTATCGGGTTGACCTCCGCTGTACAATACCGCCTCATGGGACGCGGTTGCTAGGGAATTCCAAAGAGGTTGTGCGTTTAAATTCACGTTTCGGCTTACCAACAATTGACCGTTGAGGTAGGCGATAAAGCCGTCGTCATAATCAACGGCGAGAAGAAGTTTTTCGATACTTTGAAGGTCTACCACGTTGAACTTTTGGAGAAAGTAAACCGAGGTGGCATTCGTTGGAATTACGGTATTGTCGTCGTTGTCACCGAAACCAAAGCCGCCCTGACCAATAGGCCAATTGGAAGCATCAAAGGAGGTATCATACCACTGCGTTGGGGTGTTGGCGGTGGGGATTTGGTATCGCCAGGTGTCATTGTCGCTCACGAGGGTCTCCCAATGGTCGATTTGGGATTTTGCCATGAAAGGAACCGTCAAGAACAACGCAAGAAGGTGAATCGATATCTTTAACACCCTGTAAATATACAGGTAATATTGAGGAAATATGGATGCTTTCAATAAGTTGTGTCAACAGGAATAGGTTGGTAAACCCACCATCCAAAAGTGCTTTAAGTGGTGTAACGTTTTGAAGGATTAGGGTTAAAGCCTTCAAATCATCCTATAAAAGCCGTGAATATTAGCCTAATTATCTTGAGTTCGGTCTTTCTTATGATCCGATGCTCAACTCCCAGTCAACTAATGCAAACCCAATCCACAACTCAAAATTCTGTAGCATTTCCGAAACAATACACCACCCGCGACTACCCCTACCACGAAACCATGGACCTGTCCAAATTGTCGCGATTTGAACGGGCCTTATACAATTCTTGGTCGGAATTGACTGAGGCGGAAAAAACCTTCTTTAAAAGCTGCCTTATTGGAGATTAATCCCTGCGAAAAGCGTAACGAATTGAACCGTTCGTGTTTTAATAGTAGTATTCACCTTTAACTTCAAGTGTCATGGAAAACCTTTCAATGGGATTTAAGAAAGTCCATCAATTATTCATGCTGTTGATTGCAATGAGCGTTTTATACACGTTGCTCAACGGTCATTATACGATTTCTTTGTTGCATATTTTAGGCTATTCCGAGGTTACTTTTCTCGTGTATCAGGGCCTTTGGTTAGGGATGTTGATCGTTTACATGGTTTTTCTTTGGGAGTTAAGGCACTTCCAATTCATTAAATACGGACTGTTGCCCTTTGCTGTTATTTCGTTCATCGCATTGACAGGTATGTTGTTTTTCGGAAAGAACATCTCAGATCAAGAAGGCATTTGGTTTCATGTTCTTTTTTATGCGATAGCTTTTCCTTTTCATGGACGCGCTTTGTGGGTTCACACCTATCGCAAGCAGGCGACTACTTTCCGTTATGCTCTCTGGGGCTCAATTTTTCTCAGCGGTCTTGCGACCTTCATCGGATTCTTTAATTTTTGGTTTAATACCACGCTTTATTGGGGTCTACTCAACTTCGCGTTTGGCATTTCCGTTTTCTCCCTGCTCTTGATCAATACGGTTTTGCTGCTATCGCTGTCCATTTTGTATGTGAGACATAAAGTCCGAACGGCTCAATAAATAACGAAAAAAAGCCTGGTATGAAACGTTGGGTTATTTATTCGATAATTACCTTCCGGTGGTTATCCTTTTCCTGTGATGCACAAACCTTACACATTCAAAATAATGAAGTTCAATCATTTTATGGAGATTCTTCGCAAACTGTTTCTGAAGTTTTTGCGAATCCGAGGATGATTGAAGAATCTCCTAGAAAAGTTAATTCTTTATGGATATTGGATTTAAACACCAATCAGTTAACAAAAATTAAAAACAATGAAATCACTCATGAACTACCAATTTCTGTATCAAAAATAAACAACACGATACAGGTTAAAATACTAGATGGATGGGATAATGGTTTATTGATTGAAACAACGGACCATGAATCAGTTACTTGGTATTGGTTTAATGATGATTTAGTAGAATATCAAAAATGGATTGATTTTGATATAATTAAAACATATTGAAATCAATTGAACATAATGATAAGCTACCCAGAGAGCCTTTCTATTCTGTTCAAAAATTTAGTTTCCTAGCGTTCTTTTACAAATTATAAATTCTTACCCATGAACCTTAAAATAAGCATCTTTTTTCTTTTCATATGTTCGTTTGGATTTTCACAAGAACTTCCGAAGTCCATCAGCATTCATTTTACCCAATATCTCGAAATACACACGCTCTCAGAGCTTCCTCTCGACAGTGCCCTGTTGTATTCCGAGGAGCGAACCGAAGAGACCACGAATTGTATATATGTATTGGATTTCGAATTGGACGAATGCAGGGTTTACTTTGAAGATTCCTTGGTGGGTAAAGCCCCAATCTTGGATATACAAAACTTCTCAACCCCTGGAAAACGCTCCACGAGTGAATGGGACTTTATTTGCAAGTTAGGCGATGCGGCAGATGATACGGAAGTCCGTGTTAGTATAGAAGACCAGCGTTTCCTTTATTACTATGGGTGGAACCATGGTCCTCGAGTTATTTCAAAGCCCTTGTCTTCGGAAATTATCGCAAGCTATTAGCCAATATTTAAGTAAAATACGATGAAAAACTATCTTAAATCTTGTTGTGTAGTATGTTGTATTGCTTACAGTTCATGGTTCGTGGCGCAACCTCAAACGGTCGTAGGAACCAATATTCCTTGGTATTCAAACATTATAAAATATACCTTACCTGATCCTCAGGCCAAGGATTTTTTATCTTCCTTGATAGAAGTGGTTGCCATCAATGAAACGGATTATACCGAAAGAAAGGTATTCTTGAATGAGGATTCGGTTCGAATGAATTTTGGAAAAGCATTGAATGAAATGCGGGCACAATATAACCGACATCCCTTGAAGTACAATGACTCCATTTCTCAAATCATCCAATACACCTTTGAAAACGAGTTGCCGATAGAGATACCCGAGACCTATTACTTGCTTGAACCGGTACTGTATCAAAACATCGTAATGCACTTCGAAAATAAAGAAAAAGCCTATTGCGACTACGTCATTGACTTAGCTACCATGACCGATACGGATTTTTTTGAAATGACCGATTCCACCGCGACGGAATACGGTTTTTACTACGACGATGTTAAGTACGAAGGAGCCTATGCCGTGATTATTGTGGTAAGGTGAATGAGGGGAGGTATCTACCGGAGAGAACAGGCCATTTCAAGATTGAATAAATTATCCAATAAAACTTTACACGAATAATTCAGGCGCTTTCTGGACTATTGAAATATCTATGCTAATAATTCCGAGTATTTGAATAATTTTATACAATAACTACTATCTATGAAACATCTTTTACTCTCTTGCTATATGTTTGTTGTTTTGGTTGGCTTGGGCCAATCCACGGTAAGCACCATGGTGCACAACGGACTTACGCGTTCTTACAGAATTTATATTCCCAGTTCCTACACAGGAAATGTTGCAGTGCCCTTGTTGTTCAATCTACATGGATACACGTCTAACGCTTTACAACAGGAATTTTATGGCGATTTTAGAGGTATTGCGGATACCGCCAATTTCATTCTTGTACATCCGGACGGAACTGTAGACCCCAACGGCAACACCTTTTGGAATGCTTTTGGTGTAATGGCGGGTGTAGACGACGTTGGTTTTATCAGTGCACTGATCGATAAAATCGATCAAGATTACAACATTGACTTGAACCGGGTTTACAGTTGTGGTATGAGTAACGGTGGCTTCATGAGCTATCGCCTGGCTTGTGAATTATCCAATCGAATTACAGCGGTTGCCTCGGTGACGGGGACCATGCCGATAAACGCTCCTGCAAATTGCAATCCAGACAAACCGACTCCTGTCATGCAAATTCATGGAACAGCAGACCCTACTGTACCTTATAACGGTAACGCCAACATGATGGCCATTGAAACCGTTGTGAATTGGTGGGCGAATTTTAACCAATGTTCAATAACTCCAAGTATATCAAATGTCCCCAATACCAACCTCAACGATATGTGCACCGCGGAGCGTTACTTGTACACTGGGGGAAGCAACGGAAGCACGGTAGAGTTGTTTAAAGTCACCCCAGGAGCCCATACATGGCCAGGAGCACCCATTGTCATAGGTGTTACGAATATGGATTTCAATGCTTCAGTTGAAATTTGGCGTTTTTTTCGTCAATATTCCATGCAATCCTTGCTGTCAATTCCTAATACAGTTCCAGTTTCATTTAAGATTTACCCAAATCCTGCGAAAGATGTGTTGCATTTTGAAACCAATCAAATCATAGATAGGGTTAGCATTACTGATCTTAATGGAAAAAGGTTAAGCAGCATCGAGGGTCAGGTAAATAAGGTGGATATTAGCACGTTACATTCGGGCATGTATGTGCTTATCGTCGAATATCAAGGCACTGCAACAACCCATAAATTGGTCATCGACTAAGTAAACTTCTTATCAATTGATATGACAAGATGCTTTGAGCCGCTTTTCACTATTTTTCTAGTCACCACGGATTTTATTTCTTTTTCTTAGAAAGTGTAAAGCCTGCAAATAAGCCCACAACGGCTATCATGCTCACCCAACCCAAGTAATCCCCGTATTGCACGTAGAACGTTTTGCCCTGAAGCATTGGCACCTTGGTGGCAACAACGCCCGTTTTTCCATACCCCAAGCTTTTCAGGCACGCTCCTTCTGGTGACCACACCGAACTGATGCCTGTATTTCCAGACCGAACCACGTATTTTCGGGTTTCAATGGCACGCAACGCAGCGAATTGATTATGTTGCCGATGTCCTGGGGTCTTGCCCCACCATCCGTCGTTGGTGATGATGCACAACAGCTCAGCGCCCTGCCTGCATTGTTCTCCCACAAATGCGCCGTAAATCGATTCGTAGCAGATAATTGGGGCGTACGCGCCATGCTCGGTGCGGAAAATTTTAGGAGACGGCTCGATCCCCAAGGATCCTGAAGTGCCTCCGTTGTTAATGGACCATTCTTCCAAAAAGGGCAGCCAGGTGGAAAAAGGGATTTTTTCAACCCCCAACACCAATTTGGATTTATGGATGAAGTTTGTTTGTTCGCTACCCAAAAAGGCAGACGTATTGTAGGACTCATAAAATAACCCGTTGGGCAGGGCCCTGCAAGCCGCTGATTGTTTCTTGGAAAACACCTTGAACGTAGAGGCCCCTATCAACCAATGGGTTTGGCTTTTCTGAAGGGTTCCGTTCAATAACTCCGAGCTTTGCGTTTGCCGGTAATTGGCCTCCACAAACGCTTCTTGAAGAGCCGTTTCCGGTCCAACCACCAAGGCCTTGGGCTGCAAGTAAGGTTGTGCAAGAGCCACCATGCGTTGCAACTGTGCGACAGGATCGGTGCTGAATTTTTCGGTGTAGGGATCAATGTTGGGTTGTAACAGAACCGTGGCTTGCAAGCGAGGATTCGAAGGTTGTTTTCTGAAAGCTTGGATTCCTATCGAGATGCAGTAAGGTAAAAACAGCAACGCAGCTAAAGCTATTGCATATCCATAGCGCTTGCGCTGTTCTGTAAACAGTGTCCCGCTCCAGTTCGCTGCCATAACCCATAAGCTGCCCCCTAAAATGCCTGTATATTCGTACCATTGAACCCACGAAGGCCGCAAAGAAAAGAAATTGCCCATGGTCAACCAAGGCCAGGAAAGTTCCCAATTAAGGTGCGCAAATTCGAAAACCAACCAAGTAAGGCTTAATCCAGCGATGAACCAGGGTGCTGTGAGCCTACGAAAGGCAATAAATCCAAGGCCTAACGATCCTGCCATAAGTAGGGTGTTGCAAATAAAAGCCATTACAGCCCCTCCGGAGGTTGCGTTCCAAATCCACCAGGTAGTTCCAAGGTTGAATAAGAACAGCGAAAGGTAGGAATAAGCAAAAAAGCGGAGAGCACCCCTTTTGGTATTTTTTAACCGAAAAGCAACGCACCATAAAGGCACCCAAGCAACAAAAACCAAGGGCGTTAAGCTTCCGGAAAAGGGAAAAGCGAGCATGAGCAGAATTCCCGATACAATGGAAAGGAACAAGGAATGCTGTATAATGTGCTTCATGAGTAGGAGCAAAGTAACGAAAATAAAAAAGCCTTTTCGTTAAGAAAAGGCTAAATATCGTGTTTAGAAAAGAATCAGGGCTGCTCGAAAGGAACTACCGAAACGAAAGACCGATTGTCTTTTTTCTTGCGGAATTCGACCAAACCATCGCTCAACGCGAACAGCGTGTGGTCCTTACCAATACCCACATTGTTACCTGGATGATGCTGCGTGCCTCGCTGACGAACAATGATGTTGCCTGCAATGGCGGCTTGTCCTCCAAATATTTTAACGCCCAATCGCTTGCTGTGCGATTCTCTACCGTTTTTGGAACTACCGACTCCTTTTTTGTGTGCCATGGCTTCTTGCGTTATATGATGGGTTATGATTTAATTTTGGTAATCTGCAACGCCGTAAACTGCTGACGATGTCCGTTTTTTACAACGTACCCTTTTCTGCGTTTTTTCTTGAATACGATCACTTTATCACCTTTAACGTGATCTAAAACTTCTGCGGTGACTTGAGCACCTGCTATAGCCGGGGCGCCGAGGGTAACGTTTCCATCTTTTTCCACTAACAAAACTTGGTCAAAAGTCACCTTGGACCCTGTTTCTGCTGCTAAACGATGCACGTAAACCTTTTGGTCTTTTTGCACTTTGAATTGCTGCCCTGCTATCTCTACGATTGCATACATGACGTTGAATATTAATTTCGGAGTGCAAAGATACAATTCTCTATTGAATATAAAAAGCTATCCACGTTTATTTCTAGGATGTCGGATGAAAAGTTCGTAAAAATTGATCAGAAAAACCCCCGCCAATAAAACAATCATGGCTAAAAGTTGAAGCCAAGACAATTTTTCGTTATTCAAGCTTCCAAAAATCACCGCAAAAAGAGGGATTAAATAAGTGACTGAACTCGCAAACAGGGCAGAGGTTAGTTGAATGAGGCGGTTAAAGTAAATGTTGGATAAGGCGGTGCTTAGCAGGCCAAGTACAAAAATATAACCAAACGCTTCAAGTGCAAGAGGGTTTTTTGAAAATATCAGGGGGGTCTTTTCGTAAAGGAATGAAAACATGGCAATAGGAAAAATGCTCAACAGGGCTAACGAGGTGACCTGCAATGGGTTAATATCAAAAAGTTTGTTTTTAATGGTGTTTACGCTAATTCCATAGAGGAAAGTAGCGCACAATACCGCAGCAAAATGACCGACCTTGGCACCTTCCTGGAAGGACACTCCAGCAGAAAGCAAAAATATTACGCCAAGGGTGCTTACTAAAATACCCATGATTTGAAGCCAGTGGATGGATGTTTTGAATATCATTGCGCCTATCACCACCGTAAAAACGGGAGTAAAGCTGTTGAGAATACCAGAAACACCACTGCTCAATTGGGTATTGGCATAGGTGAATAAAAAGGAGGGTATTAAATTTCCACAAAGTCCCACGATGAGTAAATAGGGCCCTCGTTGTTGAAACAATATTCGAATGGAAGACAATGAAAAAGGCAATAATACAATTGTGGCTACGAGAATTCGAAGACTGGCAACTTGGTTGTAGTTAAAAACCCTTACTCCTTGCTGAGGCGACATGCCCAGTTTCATGAGCATAAAAGAACTTCCCCAAACCGCCCCTAATACCACCAGTAAGAACGCTCCACTCGCTTTTTTTGACATCTTCAAAGGTAGTGTTTATAAGTTTACCACATTTTACCACCTTTGATATTAAGTCAAAAATTGAGAGTTTAATTGATATATTATTTTTTTATTTCGGAATACTCCTGTACATTTGTTCAATAAGTTATCAACAAAAAGACTTTTGTGGTAAAAAGTGGGTTTTTTTGGATTAACTTTACCCATAATTAACGCTATGGCAGGTCTAGTAGGTGAGTTTGAAGTAAAACTGGATGAAAAAGGTCGGTTTTTGTTTCCTTCCGGATTACGGAAGCAGCTCGCTGCAGGGGCTCAGCGTGATTTCATGTTGAATAAGGGTTTTGAAGATTGTTTAACGCTTTATCCGCTCTCGGATTGGCAAAAAATCAGCTTAAAGTTGAGCAAGATTAATCTTTTCAATCCAAAAAACAGGATGTTCTATCGGCTTTTTCATCAGGGGGCAAAACAAGTTGCTCTCGACAATGCGGGCCGGTTGTTGATTCCTGTAGCACTCATGGAACGCGTCGGACTCATATCCGCAGTGATGCTCATCGCCTACAACGATCGCATAGAAATTTGGGATAAAGCCAAGTACTTCGAAATGATCGAAGGAAATATGGCTGACTTCTCGGATTTAGCCAACGATGTAATGGGTGAAGCAAATCATGACGACTGACACGAATTACCACATTCCGGTCCTTTTGAAGGAAAGCGTCAACGGCTTAATGCTTAAGCCTGATGCAATAGTTGTTGATGCAACCTTTGGTGGAGGGGGCCATTCCGCATACATTCTCTCAAAATTGTCCCAAAAGGGTTTTCTCTTCGGTTTTGATCAAGATATCGATGCCGTTTCCAATGCGTTGAAGGCGCCCAATTTTAAATTAATTGAGGCCAATTTCAAGCATTTGAAGAATCACCTCTTTGCGGAAGGGATTGTTGAAGTAGACGCGATTCTTGCAGATATCGGAGTTTCCTCCCACCAGTTTGATGCCGAAAAGCGCGGCTTCAGTTTCCGAGCTGAAGCGCCATTGGATATGCGCATGAATCAGAGGACTGGGCGCACTGCTGCCAGTTTTTTAAACGAGGCCTCTGAAGAAGAACTCTTGCGAATTTTTAATACGTACTCCGATTTAAACAATGTGTTTCGATTGGTTCAGGGTTTGCTTCGTGAGCGATCAGTACAGCCTTTCTATTCAACGGGCGACTTGTTAAAGGTTGCCAAGAGTTTTGCGCCCAAAAACAGAGAACATAAATACATCGCTCAGGTATTTCAGGCGCTTCGCATCGAAACAAACGATGAAATTGGGGTCCTGAAAAAATTATTGTTAGATGCCAAAGACCTGTTAAAAAAGGGGGGTAGGATATCCGTGATTTCTTACCATTCCATCGAAGACCGTGTGGTGAAAAATTATTTTAAGAAAGGGGATACCGACGGAGTTGAAACAAAGGATTTCTACGGAAATCTGATAAAACCCTTCCTTGAGGTAAATCGACACCCAATTGTACCGGGCGAAAAGGAAATTGAGCGCAATAATCGGGCGCGAAGTGCTAAACTAAGAATTGCAGAAAAGGTATGAAAGCAAACGAGGTAACGGAGGATGAACAGGAAGCCGCAGTAAAGAAGGTAAAGGAGAGAAAACAAAGTGCTCTTATGTTGGTGCTGAACGGGGATTTCTTAACCCGGGATTTTGTGTTGAATAATCTTGCTTACATTCTTTTCTTGTTTTTGTTGCTGTTCGTGCTCGTGGCCAAAGGCTATTACGGAAAATCCTTGGTAAAAAACGTTCAGGAAACCCGAATTGAATTAGATCAAAACACCTCGGATTACATTGAAACCAAAACCCTTTTTGAGGAAAGAACACGGCGCTATAAAATGGTGGAACGCCTGAAAGAAAAAGAACTTATCGAATCGGAAAACGCCATTCAAGTCATTAAATCGAATCAAATTAACAGCAAGCATGAAGAGCAATAAAGGACCGTTGGTGTTTAGGGCTTACCTTCTTTATTTTGGATTTGTCGCCATAATGACCCTGGTTCTTTACAAAACCTTGAAGCTCCAGTTTTCCAACGATGAAGTGGATTTGCCTATTCGTTTTGCAGACCGAGCGCCAAGAATGGGCGATGTTCTGGATGCCAACTTGAATCCCTTACTGACCTCCGTTTCGTATTTTGATATTCGAATGGATCCTACTGTGGTGGATCAAAAAATATTTGACGCTGAAGTTTCTAATCTGGCGCAAGGGCTTCACGGTTTGTATCCGAATAAAACCTCAAGGGCGTATGAAAATGAAATCAGAAATGCCCGTGCAAATGGCGGTAGGTATCTTTTGATTCGTAAAAAAGTAACGAACGACGAACGAAAAAAAATAAACGCGCTTCCCATTTTTAACCTGGGTAGAATGAAGGGGGGGATCATTGACAACGAAGAGACCATCTTAAGAAGAGCGCCTAACGGCGTTTTATTGCGCAGAACTCTCGGATATTATAAAAAAGAACTTGGCCTAGAAGTAGGTATTGAGGGAGCTTACCATGCCTATCTCGAGGGCGAATTGGGTCAGGAAATAGAGCAGAAAATAACGTCGGGTTGGAAAAAAACCGGTCGTTTTACCAAAGACCCCGTGGAAGGGGCGGACATTGTAACCACCATTGATAAGGACATTCAAGAATTGGCGCACTCTGAGTTAGAACACCAAATCCAAGAAATGAAAGCGGAAAGCGGAACGGTAATTCTGATGGAAGTTCGTACGGGTCACATTAAAGCTATTTCAAATTTAACGAAGGAGGACGATGGTTCCTTTAGCGAAAAATTTAATTACTCCATTGGCTTGAGAGAGGTCCCAGGCTCCACCATGAAATTAGCCAGCATTATGGCAGCATTGGAAGACGGAAAAATCAACATCAAGGACCGTGTAGATGCAATTGGTTCTTATCTAGTGATTCGAAAGCGATTCATGGATTCGAACGACGGCAGAGGATATGGAAACATTTCCATCCAAGAGGCCTTCGAAAAATCCTCCAACATCATCGCTTGGATTTTACACAAAGCTTACAGAAATGATCCTGAAAAATTCATGGCGCGCCTCGATCAATTTGGTTTAACCCAGCCCCTGGGCATTGAACTTTCGGGGGAATTATCGCCGAAATTTTATCGGCCCGGACAGGAAAAATGGTCTCCTTACTCCATTCCCTCCATGGCAATTGGTTACGAGTATCAGCAAATTCCATTGCAAACTTGTGCTTTTTATAATGCGGTTGCCAATAATGGAAAATTCATAAGGCCCCTATTTGTTAAAGAGATACGCCGGGCAGGAAAGGTAATTAAGTCGTTTAAACCTGTAGTAATTCGAGAGCAAATTTGTTCTCCCGCAACCTTGCGCATAATGAAAAGTTGCTTGGAGGGGGTCATGACGAAGGGTACGGGAAAGAAACTGACCTCTAGCCAATTCACCATTGCTGGAAAAACCGGCACAGCCAAATTGCCCGATAAAAACAAACAATACGTGGAAGAGTCTCAAAGCGATTTTCAGGCCTCCTTTGTTGGTTATTTCCCGGCAAATAAACCAAAATACACCTGCTTGGTCCTGATTACGCGCCCGAAAGAACAGAAGTATGCTGCTCTCGTTGCAGGACCTGTTTTTGTGGCTTTGGCCAATAAAATTTATGCATCAAACCTGAAGTACCATCCTGCAATAAATCGGTATAAACCCAAGAAAAATGTACTTCCGGAGGTAAAGGTAGGAAACCATAATGACCTTATCAAAGTGTTCAAAAAATTGCACATTCCTTACCGGTTTCAAAGCAACTCATCTTGGCTTAAGACTACCCAAAAAGAGGGGAAACTGGAACTCGCCGGGGTGAAGTTTTCTGAAAACAAGGTTCCTGATGTTCGTGGAATGACAGCGAAAGATGCGGTTTTCCTTCTTGAAAGCCGGGGATTAAGTGCTCGCGTTGAAGGGGCAGGAAAGGTCCTCAGCCAGAGCATTGCTCCTGGTTCAGATGTTTACTCAGGTTTGGTAGTTAAACTCGCTATGAGATGAGGACGCTTGAACATTTATTAAAAGCGCTTAATCTAGGGGGTGAAAACACCCACGTGGAAATCGACGCCGTGGTTTTTGATTCAAGATTAGCGATAGGCCGTACTCTGTTTGTCGCCATATCGGGTCAAAACAAGGATGGGCACGATTTCCTACAGACGGCAAGAGATCAAGGATGTCTTTATGCAGTGGTGCAACAAGAATGCACGTGTCCGCAAGGCATGACTTTATTTCCTGTTAAAAATACGCGGGAGGCTCTTGCTACATTGGCTTGTGCCTGGTACGATAATCCTAGCAGGGCACTTAAGTTGGTGGGGGTTACGGGCACCAACGGAAAAACCACAACAACAACTCTGTTGTATGATCTTTTTTGTGCTTTAGGTTATTCATGCGGATTGCTTTCAACGGTCGTAAATAAAATCAAAGATCGTGATGTGGTATCGACGCATACGACGCCAGATCCTTTCGCGATTAACGCACTTTTATACGACATGGTTCAGGAAGGTTGTACTCATTGCTTTATGGAGGTGAGTTCCCACGCGGTACATCAAAATAGAATTTTCGGGTTAGCATTTACGGGAGGCGTATTTACCAACATAACTCACGACCATTTAGATTATCACAAAACCTTTTCAGAGTATATCGCTGCCAAAAAAGGATTTTTTGACGCATTGAATAGTGAGGCCTTTGCCCTATTGAACATAGACGATAAAAACGGTCCGATCATGGGGCAAAACACAGCCGCCAAACGTTTTAGTTATGCCCTTAATGCTGTGTCCGATTATAAAGGATTACTTATTGAAAATTCCCTTGACGGACTCGTGATGAAAATTAATCAGACCGAGCTTTATAGCAAACTTATCGGAAAGTTCAACGCGTACAACCTCCTGGCAGTATTCGGTGTCGGCGACTTGTTGGGAATTGAAAAAATCGAACTCTTGCGCTCGATGTCCTCATTGGGTTCCGTTTCTGGAAGATTTCAGTTTTTCAAGTCAAATCTTGGAGTTACGGTGGTTGTGGATTACGCACACACCCCAGATGCCTTAGAGAATGTTTTAAAAACCATTGCCCATTTTTCCAACGGGGGTAAGGTCATAACCCTAGTGGGATGCGGCGGTGACAGGGATAAGAGCAAGCGTCCTTTGATGGCCCGAATTGCTCAGAATTACAGCAGTCAAGTGATATTAACTTCCGACAATCCCCGTACAGAAAATCCATCAGACATTCTTCAGGAAATGATTGAGGGGCTTGATCCAAAAAGTCAAGTTGCCGCCATTGCCATTGAGGATAGAAGATACGCGATACTGACCTCTTCCTTGCTCTCCAAGTCGGGCGACATTGTACTAATTGCCGGAAAAGGACACGAGAATTATCAAGAGATAAAAGGGATTAAACACCCCTTCGACGACTTTCAGGTTGCTCAAGAAATTTTTAACCAAAATTAAGACCTACCATGCTATACTACTTTTTTCGTTTTCTTGACCAATTCAATGTTCCGGGGGCAGGTTTGTTCGACTATATTTCTTTTCGGGCAGCGATGGCCTTGGTTGGTTCCTTGGTTATTTCGGTCATTTTTGGTAAGCGCATAATCGATCGGCTTAGAAAACAGCAAATCGGTGAAACGGTTCGGGATTTGGGCTTGGAAGGTCAAATGGAGAAATCTGGAACCCCAACAATGGGAGGATTAATTATTCTCAGCGCGGTCATTATACCGACTCTTTTATTTGCTCGCTTTAACAATATTTACGTGATTACGATGGTCATCGCTACCGTCTGGCTTGGGTTTATTGGCTTTTTGGACGACTACATTAAAGTCTTTCGGAAAAACAAGGAAGGTTTAAAGGGGAAATTTAAAATCATTGGGCAGGTAGGAGTGGGGTTAATTGTTGGATCAATTCTGTATTTCTCCGACGAGGTAAAGGTCCACAAACGCGTTCCGATGGATTACACTTTACAAAAGGATGAAGTCTTTGTCCTGAAAGAACACGATCAGAGCGGCAGCCAACAATTTCGATGGATTGCCACCGATGATATGACTACCACCATTCCCTTTATTAAGGGCAACGAATTCAACTACAATTGGCTAATTGGCGATTCCAATAAAAGTTATGGATGGATGTTGTTTATCCCCATTGTTATTTTCATTGTTATTGCTGTTTCTAATGGAGCCAACATGACCGATGGCTTGGACGGGTTAGCGACTGGAACTTCCGCGATAATTGGACTCGCCCTTGCGGTGTTGGCGTATGTAAGTTCAAACGGACGATTCGCGGATTATCTGAACGTGATGTACATTCCGCAGGCTGAAGAACTGGTGGTATTTATCGCGGCATTTGTTGGAGCATGCATTGGCTTTCTGTGGTATAATTCCTTCCCTGCTCAAGTATTTATGGGAGACACAGGTAGCCTTGCCTTGGGAGGAATCATCGCTGTTTTTGCGATTTCCATTCGAAAAGAGTTGCTTATTCCTGTGTTGTGCGGCGTTTTTCTCATCGAAAACCTCTCCGTGATATTGCAAGTCACGTATTTTAAATTAACGAAGAAACGATTTGGCGAGGGACGGAGGATTTTTTTAATGGCTCCGTTGCATCATCACTACCAGAAAAAAGGCCTGCATGAGGCAAAGATTGTCTCTCGGTTTTGGATTGTGGGAATTCTGCTGGCGGTTGTCACTATAGTAACCCTAAAACTGAGGTAATTGGGTTATAATTATCACCATATCGTCGTGTTAGGGGCCGCCGAAAGCGGTCAGGGAGCCGCCGTATTGGCAAAATCCAAAGGCTTTTCGGTATTTGTATCCGAAAGTAAAGGCTTGTCTCGGGAAACGCGAGAATTTTTGATCGAGGAGGGCATATCTTTTGAAGAAAATGGACACACGTTAGAAAAGATCCTAGAGGCAACTTTGGTGGTGAAGTCTCCGGGAATACCGGGCGATATTCCTTTGGTTCAAAGCATCCTTTCCAGCGGAATTCCTGTGGTCTCGGAAATAGAATTTGCCCGACCTTTTTCGAAAGGAAAAACCGTTTGTATCACAGGAAGCAACGGGAAAACCACCACCGCCCTCTGGATTTTTCATATCCTGAAAAAAGCCGGACTCAACGTAGCCTTGGCAGGCAATATTGGTGCAAGTTATGCGAAGGAGGTTGCCCAGAATGATGCCGATTGGTTTGTCCTGGAGTTGAGTTCATTTCAACTGGACGATATGTATGAGTTCAAAGCTGATATCGCGGTTTTAACGAATATTTCTCCCGATCATTTGGACCGGTATAACTACCAAATGGATCGCTACATCAACGCGAAATTGAGGATACTTCAAAACATGGATGAATCCTGTTTCTTTATTTATAATGCAGATGATATCGCTGTAGTTGAGGCCTTAAGTCGTATTTCGAGCTCTGCAGTATTTGCCCCTTTTTCGATAACCAAAGCCATCGATTTCGGAGGCTACATCCAACACGAGAATTTAATAATCAATATAAAAACAACAACAACTATGTCTATTCATGAATTAGCCCTCAAAGGGAAACATAATGCACAGAATGCATTGGCTGCTGGAATCGCAGCTCGTCTGCTGGAAATTCGTCCAGAATTGGTTCGGGAAAGCCTCACAGATTTTGAAAACGTAGAACATCGCCTTGAATTTGTGGCCAAAGTCCATGGGGTAGAATTCATTAACGACTCCAAAGCGACTAACATCAATGCTGCATGGTATGCTCTGGAAAGTATGGAAAGGCCTACTGTTTGGATTGTTGGAGGTGTGGACAAAGGAAATGATTACAGCGAACTCATTGAATTGGTCAAGTCGAAAGTGAAGGCGATTGTTTGCTTGGGATTGGAGAATCAAAAGATCATCGAAGTCTTTACACCTGTCGCAGAATGCATTGTCGAAACGAGAAGTGCGGGCGAGGCGGTAAAGGCGGCATTTAAGTTGGCGGGAGCAGGTTCTACAGTGCTGTTGTCACCAGCCTGTGCAAGTTTTGACCTTTTTAAAAATTATGAGGACCGAGGAATTCAGTTTAAGAAAGCAGTAAGAAACCTGTAGTTATGAAAAAATTATTTAAACCAAAAGGGATAGACCTGTTAGATGTTAGGGATCAAGCGCTTCGTCATCAAGTCAAAGAGTGGAGCATAAAATCTTGGGGTAAATTTAATGGATTCGAAGTGTTTACTTGGTTGAATCCGAGCCGGGAGAAACTTATAGCTACGCTGGACTCGATGCCCTTTCCAATAATTTGGGTAAGTACAGACGATGTTTTTCAAGATCAGTGCCGTGAAGAGCAAAACACATTTCCCAATGTCCAGCATGTATTTATTGTGTCAACAAGGTACTCCATAGAAAACCATTTTGGTGAAACCAAAAAATTGGGGTCTTTTTTCGAGGTGTTTTTCATCCCCGAATTGATGGCAAACAAAGGGATTGTAGTGGTTACGGCGAAAGGAAAGAATGGGGAGCAATTGATTCATGATTTTACGTTGTCCTTAACTCATTCGTGTGAATAATGAAAAATGTTTTACTAACCTATCTTAAAGGCGATCTGGTAATATGGATTATTACGCTGTTGTTGTTGGCGTTGTCGATTGTTACCGTTTACAGTTTTGTCCCGATCCTTGTAAAAATGGAGGGCAGCAGTCCTTTTCATTATTTATTTAAGCACCTCGTGTATGTGGCTATTGGTTTCTTTTCCATTTATGCATTGCACCGGGTTGATCCGAAGTATTTTTCCCAAATCGCTAAATTCAGCTACTATTTTGCGGTGGCCCTGCTCATTTTTACCTTCTTTTTTGGGAAAGAGGTCAATGGAGCAGGAAGATGGGTTTCTATTCCGGTTATTGGCATCACATTTCAATCCTCTGATTTTGCAAAATTGGCGCTATTCCTGTATTTATCGCGCTTGTTGGTTCGTAAAAAAGATAAACTTGACGATTGGAAAGAAGGTGTTTTACCGTTAATGACCCCTATCGTGGTTATTTGTGCATTGATTTTTAAAGATAACCTTTCCACCTCATTGCTTGTTTTCGCATTAGCCATTGCCGTCTTGTTCATTGGTCAGGTTCCCATGTCGAAACTGTTTACAATGGGCAGCGTTGGAGTTTTGCTATTGATTACGGTTATAGCGATACACTCGGCCATTCCTAAGGCAAACCTACTTCCAAGGTATGAAACGTGGAAAAATCGCCTTGCGAATAAAGTAATAACGGATCAAAACGTGATGGAAAATGCTCAGGCCTTGGATGCTCGGAAGGCGATTCACGCAGGTTCATGGTTAGGTTTGGGAGTGGGAGATGGGAAACTAAAGGAATACCTTCCTGAGGCTTACGCCGATTTTTATTATGCAAGCTTTGTCGAGGAATTTGGATTCGTTTCAGCATTTTTATTGGCTTTTCTTTACATGATTTTATTGTTTCGTATCATACGAATAGGTTTGAGATCCGATAACCTCTTCGAAACGTACATTTGCATGGCGATAGGATTACATTTACTCGCCCAAGCCAGCATTAATATGCTGGTCTGCACCGGGGTATTTCCAGTAACAGGTCAGAATATGCCATTTCTTGCCATGGGGGGTTCGGCCTTGATTATGGCCTGTGTTTCCATTGGGATTATTCAAGCAATTGCGGTAAAACAGAGCACTCCTTCAACTGCCGAAATTCAAGAGGAATGAACTTACAGCGCGTAATAATTTCCGGCGGAGGCACGGGTGGGCACATCTATCCTGCAATCGCTATAGCGAAAGCAATTCGAAATCGTTTTCCCGCTTGTCTTATATTATTTATTGGTGCCGATGGAAAGATGGAAATGGAGAAAGTTCCACAAGCAGGTTTTGATATTAAAGGATTGAAGATTGCAGGCTTCAACCGAAAGTCGTGGTTCAAAAATTTGAGTTTACCCGCCAAGGTTTTCAAAAGTTTGGTGAGCGTTCGTTCGATATTGAAGGAATATAAACCTCAGGTGGTAATTGGTGTTGGAGGTTATGCTAGCGGTCCTACCCTACAAATGGCCCAATGGATGAAAATCCCTACGGTGATTCAAGAGCAAAATTCATATCCCGGCAAAACCAACCTGTTGTTGGCAAAAAAAGCAAAAGCCATCTGTGTTGCTTATGATTCCATGAATCGTTTTTTCCCCGAGGCCAACATTGTAAAAACAGGCAATCCAGTTCGTACAGATATCATGGATTGGAACAAAAAACAAGAGGAGGGCTATGCTTTTTACCAGCTGAATAAAACGAAGAAAACCGTTTTGGTGATAGGAGGGTCGTTGGGAGCAAAAACACTAAACCAAGCGGTTTTAAATCATTTTGGAGACATCGAAAAACGAAGCGATCTTCAGGTATTGTGGCAGTGTGGAGCAACACATTACGCGGAAATGAACGTTGTTGAGCGTCCTCCAAACCTCCATCTGTTGGCTTTCGTAGAACGAATGGACTTGGCTTATGCAGTTGCAGACTTAATTGTATCGAGAGCAGGAGCTACCTCAATATCCGAACTGTCGTTGGTGGCAAAACCGATTGTTTTAGTTCCATCCCCAAATGTTTCGGAAGACCACCAAACTAAAAATGCTCAAGCACTTTCTCAGCAAGGGGCGGCGATATTGTGTCCGGATGCAGACGCTCCGAAAAGACTTTGGCAGGAGATATACACTTTATTGGATGATGTTGTTTTAGCTAACAACATGTCGGAAGCTCTAAGAACTTTTGCCTTACCGAACGCGACCGAGGAAATCGTTGATATTTGTCACAAAATTGTATCGGATGAATAACATCAACTATCCAAGTGTATTCTTCATGGGCATTGGCGGTATAGGTATGTCGGCCATAGCCCGCTATTTTTTACGCAAAGGAACTGCGGTTTTAGGATATGATAGGACACGAACGGCCTTGACGGAATGTTTGAAGGACGAGGGAGCTACGGTGGTTTACGAAGATTTTTGGTTGCCAGAATTTGACCACCTTGATTTAAACAATTGTTTGCTCATAATTACCCCGGCCATTCCCGAAAACAGCAGGCTGTTAACCACTTTTAAGCAGCGCGGGTTTTTTCCCCACAAGAGGGCTGAAATCTTGGGCCAAATCACCCGAGCGGAAAAGTCGTTAGGTGTTGCAGGTACTCATGGAAAGTCAACTACCTCAGCTATGTTGGCTTATTTAATCAGCAACACCAGCCAGGGATGTAATGCGTTTTTAGGCGCAATTGCTACCAATTTCAACAATAACTACGTTTTTTCAGAAAAGGCAGAATATACGATTATGGAGGCTGACGAGTTTGATCGTTCGTTCTTATTTCTTTCCCCATTGGCTAGCATCATTACCTCGGTAGACCCGGATCACTTGGACATTTACGGAAATTCAGAAAAGTTCCACGAAGGATTCCGCCAATATGCCATGAAAATTGATCCCCGTGGGGTCCTTGTGGTCAAGGAGGGCATTGAATTAGCCTCGTTGTGCCGCCGCGTAAATTATGCGCTCGAGTCCTCTAGCGCAAATTACGTAGGGTTCAATTTATCCGAAAGCGATGGGGGAATTTCGTTTGATTTGAAAACACCAAAATGCACGCTTAAAAACATTCGAATCGGGATTAACGGACAGCACAACGCAGAAAATGCTGTTGCCGCATTGGCGCTTTGTGCTGAATTAGGTTTTGATCTTAACGCGTTGGCACCCTCTTTTGCCAATTTTCAAGGAATAAAGCGAAGGTTTGAGGTTGTATACAAAACCGATAATTTGGTTTACATAGACGATTACGCGCACCATCCTACAGAAATCCGCAGACTTATATCCTCCGTGAGGGCGATGTATCCAGGAAAAACAATTATCGGGGTATTTCAGCCGCACCTTTTCTCGAGAACCCGAGATTTTGCTGATGGATTTGCAGAAGAGTTGGCGAAGTTAGATCAGCTATTACTTCTCCCGATTTATCCAGCGAGGGAAGAGCCTATTCTAGGTGTAAATAGTACCTGGCTATTGTCAAAAGTAAAGTTGCCGAACAAAAAAACGGTAAATACCGGCGATTTATTGAATGACTTGCGAGACGTTGAGAAGGGGGTCTTGCTTACCATAGGTGCTGGGGATATAGATCGATTGGTTGTTCCAATTAAAGAATTTTTATCAGCGAATGAATTAACATGAAAAATAGATCTTGGTTAAAAATAGCCGGTGGGATACTGGCCATTTTATTGATTCTTGTGGGACTTATCGCTGCGGTAAAACGAGAAGGTCAAAGAAAAATTAGTGAACCCAACATTGTTGTGCACGTTGAGGGGGCAGAGGCTTTACTCAACAATCAAGAGTTAAAAGAGCGATTGTTGTTTCAAAGGATTTATACTCCCGGTGTGCCCGTTAATCAATTAGACTTGTTAGCCATTGAAAAAGCCGTTAAAAGAATGGAGGAGATTAAGTCGGTTCGTGTGTACAAAGAGCTGGGCGGGAAGTGGTTTATTGAAGCATGGTTAAGAAAACCGATTGCGCGAATATTGAGGGAAGACGGTTTGTCGTCTTACCTTGATACTGAAGGCCATACCATCGGTGTAACAAGCCTTCATATTGCAAATGTCCTGGTTATCACCGGAAAAATCAAGGAGCCAATTCGCGGAACTCATGTGCAAGAAATTATTAACAATGATTCTTTGAAAAATATTAGAAAACTCGACGATTTCTATCGAATTTCAAGTTATGTTTGTAACGCTCCATTCTTTGCCTCTTTGATAGGGCAAATTTATTTGGATGACAAGGGAGAGTTTGTGCTGATTCCTTTGGTGGGAAACCAAAAAATAGTTTTTGGTACGGCCCATTCCAAGAAGCAGGTTGAGGATAAATTCAAACGGTTGAAAATTTTTTATGAAGAAGGAATTCCCTACGAGGGATGGGACAAGTACTCGGAAATAAATGTAAAATATGACGGACAAATCGTTTGCAGAAGAAACCACAGCCGCACCCAGTAAAAAGAGGTCAAAAGTCGTGGTTGGTCTCGATATCGGAACAACTAAAATTGCTTGTTTTGTTGGGGTGAAAAATGAGTTTGGAAAAATCGAAATCATTTCGATGGGCAAGACAGAATCTTTAGGAGTGCTTCGTGGAGTGGTTTCCAACATTGAAAAAACAATCAATTCGATTGTTCAATCGGTTGCCTTGGCTCAAGAACGGGTTGAAGGGAGTTTGAAAATTAACAATGTGAATGTTGGAATTGCGGGCCAGCACATCAAAAGTGTTCAGACGCGAGGAATGTATGTCCGTAAAAATCCGCAAGGGGAAATTTCTCAAAAAGACATCGATGCGTTGATTGACGACATGTATGCTTTGGTGATGTCTCCCGGAGAGGAGATTGTAACGGTGCTCCCTCAGGAATATATCGTTGACAATGAGCAAGGAATTAAGGACCCACAAGGCATGGCGGGAATTCGATTAGAAGCGAATTTTCACATCATTACAGGTCATGTTTCCAATGTCACCAACATAAGAACCTGCGTGGAACGAGCAGGACTCAGTATCAATGAAATAATTTTAGAACCCATAGCTTCAGCTAACGCTGTGTTGAATGAAGAGGAAAAAGAGGCGGGTGTGGTATTGGTCGATATTGGTGGAGGAACTACCGATATTGCTGTTTTTTATGATGGCCTAATTCGCCATACTGCGGTTATTCCTTTTGGAGGGAATGTCGTCACAGAGGACATTCGCAACGGATGCAAAATTATACCCCGTTACGCCGAAATTTTAAAAGTGAAGTATGGAAGCGCTTTAGAGAGCGAAAGCAAGGGGCACGAAATAGTGTGCATTCCGGGAATTCACGGCAACAATTCCAAAGAAATCAGTCTGACAACCTTAGCTGGTATTATTCAGGCGAGAATGGAGGAAATTATCGAACTGGTGCAAGTGGAAATTCGCAATTCCGGCGTAGAGCACAAAATTATCGGAGGTATTGTGGTAACAGGAGGTGGAGCACAGCTGAACCATCTGCCGCAATTGTTTGAATTTAAAACAGGAATGTCCACACGCATCGGATATCCGACCGTTCACTTAGCAAATACGAATAAAATTGAAGACATTGACTGCCCGGTTTATTCAACAGGAATAGGCCTGGTACTTAAAGGTTTTGAGCACATGGAAAAGGGCGGTGCCGTGGATGTGGTGTCAAATACCAGTGAAGTTAGAAACCATACTGATGTACGCAAAAAAGGTTCTTTTTTTGCCAAGGTTATGTCAAAAGAAACCCTGAAAAAGCTCGAGAATTTCTTCACAAAGGACGACGATTAAAAGGAAAAAAAATATATGTCAACTAATCAATATAGAACAAAAATGAACGAAATTATCAAAGTAATTGGTGTAGGAGGTGGCGGCAGCAATGCTGTAAATTTCATGTATAACCAAGGGATTAAAGGCGTTGACTTTGTGGTTTGCAATACGGATCGTCAGGCCTTGGAAATTTCCCCGGTTCCTTGTAAAATTCAATTGGGTAAAACTTTAACTGAGGGGAGAGGTGCTGGGATGCTTCCGGAAGTTGGCATGAATGCTGCTTTTGAAAACATGGACGAATTGCGCATGTTGCTTTCTGAAAATACCAAAATGGTTTTTGTCACGGCGGGTATGGGGGGAGGTACCGGAACGGGTGCTGCCCCGGTAATTGCTCAAATCGCTAAGGAGTTGGGCATTTTGACCGTAGGCATTGTTACTATTCCTTTCGATTTTGAAGGAAAGAAACGAAAAATGCAAGCCGCAGAAGGCCTTGAAAAACTTCGTCAGAATGTTGATACGCTGTTGGTTATCAATAACGATAAACTCCGAGAGTTGGGAAAAAGCCTTCCGGTAAGTCAGGCCTTCCAAAAAGCGGATAACATACTCACTGTGGCAGCGAAAGGCATCGCGGAGGTCATTGCAGAAACCGGTTTAATCAACGTAGATTTCAACGACGTAAATACGGTGCTTAGAAATTCGGGCAAGGCAATCATGGGAAGCGCAATGGCGAGTGGTGAAAACCGCGCAATTGAGGCGGTAAAGGGTGCCATGAACTCTCCTTTGTTAAACGACCACGATATTTTTGGCGCTTCGTTCGTGCTTCTTAACATAACTTATGGCAACACCGAGATTCTTATGGATGAAATCATGCAAATTACGGATTTCATTCAAGACGCCGCAGGCGATGATGCTGAGGTCATATGGGGCTATGGATACGATGCTAACCTAGCCGATAATCTCTCAGTAACTTTGGTCGCCACAGGATTTTCTTCCAACAACAGCGAAGTGGGAGAGGTAATCCCCGAACGAAGAGTAATGAACCTGACCGATGAATTCAAAAAGGAGATCAAAGTACCCCTGAGCTCTCCTTTCGAGGTAAAGGATGGAACCATAACGGACGAACCTTTCATTAAACCAGTTAACGAAGAAGACGTTCTCTCAAAGCCCTCCGTACAAAATTGGACGAGCGATGTTATTCTGCCAAGCAGTGAACAGCATGTGGCTAATGCTCAAGCAGAAGGACTCTCCAACAAGCAACCCGCTAATCCCTCCGAAAACTCCGATAACGGTAATACGGATCCTGTTAAATTCGGTCTGTTTGACGAATTAGAAACGAACGGAACTCCCGTGGACCCTTCGCCAAACCTCGAGTGGGAGGTGGAGCCAACCTCCAGGCCTACCTTCGATTTTACAGGGTCATCGATCAACGAGGACGCGCTGGCTTCCAAAGAATCTAAGGATACTGCTGATAACAATGAGCCTGAGCCGGCGGTAATTCGTCACATGCTACAAGATGATTTAAACGATACCTCGTCGGCTCGTACCCAACCGCTTTTATCTGCCGAGGAGGTACAGCGAAGGAATGATGAGCGTATTGCTAAAATCCAGGAAATCACGGCAAAAATCCAAAGTTCGGAGAATTTAGCCGAGTACGAGTCTCAACCCGCCTATTTACGCCGTAATGTGGAGATACGCGAAGAGAAACCTTCGGAAGACCAGCCAATCAGTCGTTTTGGGCTTTCGGATGGTGCAAATGGTGAATCCGGGCTAGGAAACAATTCGTTTTTGCACGATAACGTAGACTAGTATGAGCCTTGCCGTTCTCATTAACGAGCAAATCAAACGTGCTATGTTGGCGAAAGAAAAAGATCGCCTTTCAGCGTTGCGCGACATAAAGTCCAAACTTTTGCTCGAAGCTACTTCTGGAGTCGGTTCGGAAGTCAGCGACGAAACGGTTATTAAGATTTGCATGAAGTTGTACAAACAGCGAATGGAAACCTACGATTTGTACATGGCTCAAGGCCGTAAGGACTTGGCCGATGAGGAATTTGTTCAGGCCAAAGTCATTGAAGAGTTTCTGCCGAAACAGCTCACTGAGGCCGAAATTTTGGAAGAAATCCGTTTAGCAATCGCTAGTCTGGGAGTAGAAGGCCCAAAAGATATGGGAAAACTTATGGGTTATTTAAGCGGTAAACTCTCTGGAAAAGCCGATGGTAAAGTGATTGCATCGCTGGTAAAAGCTTCTTTAGCATAAGTTGGTTTATCTTGTGTGTTTGCTTTATCTTTAGCGCATTATGTCGAATTCGTTAATTTTAGAGGCGATTACCCGTTGCATTCGCGACTTAAATTGCAGTGGCCACAGTCCTGCTACATCCACTAATTATTCGTTTCGCGACGAGGAAGGTAAATGCTGGGTAACGCGATCGGGCATTGATAAATCTTTCATCAACCCAACAGACTTTATTGAAATTGATAGGGAGGGGAAGGTTCTGCCCCCTTACGAGCATATGACCCCTTCGGCTGAAACTGGAATTCATTGTGCGTTGTACGAATTATTTCCCAATACCCAAGTGGTTTTACATTCGCACGAATTGTACGCTGTTGTTTTAACCCAAAATCTGAGCGAGGTTCATTTTGAGGGTTATGAACTGCAGAAGGCATTTCCGGGTGTGGATACCCACCAAGATAAACTAACGATTCCTGTTATTGCGAATAGCCAGGATATGAAGGCTATTAGAAACGAGTTGATAGCGCGCAAAAACGCCCTGAAATATCAGGTTTTTATGATTGAGAAACACGGTTTTTATACATGGGCAGAAACTCTTTTCGAGGCGAAAAAGCTGTTAGAGGCGTTTTCGTATTTATGCCGAGCAGAATGGTTAATTAAACAATGAATTATGGCAATATTATCGATTCCTGACGAAAAAAATGTAATTACGACCCCCTCTGAAATAGGTTTTTTTTTAGCTCGTTACGGTATTTTCTTTGATCAATGGTCGTGTACTGTTGCATTCGATGATCGAGCTTCCCAAGAAGAAATCTTGGAGGCATATGCGCAGGATTTAAGACCTTTCATGGAAGCTGGGGGCTACTTAACGGCTGACGTCATCTCTATTAATGCCTTGACCGAGAATTATGATGCCATTCGAGCAAAGTTCCTCGCAGAACATACGCACAGTGAAGATGAAATTCGCTTTTTCGTCGATGGCCAAGGCTACTTCTGGTTTAATTTGGAAGGAGCTCCTGTATTTAATGTGTTGTGCGAGAAGGGCGATTTGATTAGTGTCCCTTCAGGAACCAAACATTGGTTTGATGCCGGTGCAACAAATCCTTTTGTTAAAGCCATTCGAATTTTTATCGATCAAAGCGGCTGGATTCCTGAGTATACCGGGTCCGGAATAGATCAAAAATACCGTTGAATGTCCAAAGTTCAATGCATTCTTACCGATATTGAGGGTACAACTACCGATATTTCTTTTGTTTACAATACCCTATTTCCCTATTTTAGGGAACATCTACCCGAATGGCGACAGCAACAAACGGAAGATGTGCAAAATATCTTGGAAGCTACACAGCGCCTTATCACGGATGAATCGGGTGGTGTAAATCTCAGCCGAGATGAATTGTTTGACCAGCTCTTGAAGTGGTCGTTAGAAGACCGGAAGGTAACCCCCTTAAAAGAACTTCAGGGTATCATCTGGAAGCAAGGGTTCGAATCCGGAGCCCTTAAAGGACATGTTTATCCTGACGTAGCACCTGCGTTAAATCTCTGGAAGAACCAGGGGATTCATCTCGCCGTATTTTCCAGCGGTTCTGTAGGTGCGCAAAGACAATTGTTTGAACATTCTGTTTCGGGTAATCTAACGGGTTTTTTCAGTCATTACTTTGACACTAGAACAGGGACTAAGCGCGATGCGGAAACTTACAAGAGAATTGCAGAGATCATGGGATTTGCCGCAAGGAACATCATGTTTTTATCGGATGTTAAAGAAGAATTGGAAGCTGCTG
Organism: Bacteroidota bacterium; assembly: GCA_016866255.1. Taxonomy (GTDB): domain Bacteria; phylum Bacteroidota; class Bacteroidia; order Flavobacteriales_D; family Crocinitomicaceae; genus UBA952. The sequence continues at coordinate 29,283 of VGMY01000024.1, forward strand.
AAACCTCGGGATATAAAACCATTCAGTTGGTACGTCCGGGCACAGCCGCCACCTGGAAAACGATAGCTTCGGATTTTACCCAAATCGCTTAAAAAAAAAGCCCCATTTCGATGGGGCCTTTGTCTTTCGATTGCCGCGTATTAGTGTTGCACAATCAATTTTTGAGCATTCCCGCCGTTCATTTTGATAAAATACACTCCGTCGTTAAGTTCGGATGTGGATAAGTTCGTTGTAAGCCCTTGCATCTTCTGCGTCTTTACACATTGTCCTGCCACATTGAAGACCTGAATGATTCCATCGTAGTTATAATTTAAGGTAAGGGTTACGTGATTTTGAGCGGGATTTGGGTGCAATTGAAAATCCGGCTCTGCCGTTTCCTCCATACCGGATGCTTGATCAAAGTTCATCCGAATCATGGTTTGAGAGGAGGTGTAGTACCACGTTTGGTCAGTGTAGTCGAAGTAGAATACCGTTTGTGTGGGTGCGCCACCGGAGCTCGCAATGACCAAATCGTTACTGACCCCGCCATCGCCATAAGAACCTACAACGATTGTGTAGGACTCACCCGCGGTTAAGGCCTGCGGTGTTTGAAGAGCAAAAGTGTGTTTTTGTCCCAAGTCTGCTTGCGTGATAATGTAAGGCAAGGATTCATCGATGAAATCAAAATCTCCCGTTGCTTGATTGTTGAAATAAAGTTTAGCAAACACTTCAGAACCAATTTCTGAAGTTGCGTTGATGTAGCCATCGATGGCATAGAGTGTGGCGTTCTCGAAAATATCGTAGGTTGGGCCAGCTTCGAACCCGTTCCCAGCATTGTAAACTCCACCGAGGATAATACCCTTGTCGCGCGCGTAAATGTAGTCGTTTACGGAAATGTCGATATTCGGCTGGGTATTATTGGTTGCATCTTGTTCCGTTTGGCTTGAACTTGTATTGAAACTTACTGAGTGAACGGCATTGGTCGCAGCTGGTGTGAACGAAGCGGCGCATATTAAGGTGTCTTGGTTTGCAGCATTGATTTGACTAGGAGCGGATATACCCGAATAGAGGCCGCTGATGTTCGCCGCAAATACTGCGTCGCTGATATTTTGGACTCCGATATTTTGAACAATGCCACCAAAATTTATCGGTGCAATTTGAGCGGTAGGTACCTGATAATAAGCAAGCCGAGTTCCTAGTGCTCCGTCTGTCCCCCAAATTATCTTCTGTAATTTAAGGTCATACTGATCGGTTTCCGTTAATTTAATGTCATCAATTGCCCAATACCAACCCCAATTTCCTTGGTAATTTAATTGTATCATTACGCTGTCGTTGCCACCCGCTACCGCCGAAACATTGATTGAAGCAATTTCTGGATTTGCGGTGTTCTGTGCTGTTGGCTCAGACCCATCGGTAATCGTAAAATCCGTCCAGGTATTTCCCCCATCGTTACTTATTCTAACAATTCGTGTATCCAGGTATGTACGATAGGAATGTTCAAATACAAGGCTAATATTCAGGTAGTTGCTGCAATCAATCATTCCCGAGTAAGTCATGTTCGCATTTTGATTCGCACTTTGTCCTTGTGCATCAGAATCGATGAAAGCAAATCCATTTCCTACCGAGGTAAAAAGCGCTGGCCTAAGGGCTGTAACAGGAATGGTGTCTGCCGCATTGGTTATGCACCAATCCAACAAAGGCAAGGACGTGTTATCGAAAGTCCAGTCATTGCTGTTGGAAAAATCGTTAGACCAAATAGTTATGCCCTTTGGACGCACTTGTTGACTTTTAATTTTTGCATGTTCGAACACGTTTTTTTTATTTTTCGTCGCAATATCTGCATATTGTTTCTGACTCCAAGGAGCACTGTACCCTATTAAAAGAGCTAAGAGTAAAATTTCTTTCTTCATACGATGGTTATTTTGATGCAAAAGATAAAAAAAAAGAGGCTGTTAGCCTCTTTTCATTGCGAAAAATTTTAAATTAATTTTTTATCATCAACTTTTTGCTCGACTTTGAGTCATTGGAGGCAACATTGACAAAATACATTCCGTTTCCGAAAGCAGCGGTATTAACCTCAAGGGAAGCTGTTCCATTCAACGAAGAAACTACGTTGTTGTATA
>VGMY01000025.1 GCA_016866255.1 Bacteroidota bacterium
AAAATATAAACCAGCCCATAACAGCCGTTTTGCAAAAGCGGGGGTTTCGTGCTTCTATGACATTGAAGTGCTAAATTCAAGCTTTGTGCATCTAATGAAGTTTAGTGCTGAAAATCCCCGCCTTCGCAAAGCGGCAAAACGTTAGCGGTCATTGGTATGACGAGTTAACAACAAAATCATACTTTTGAAAGGGCGGTTTCCGAAAAGCCAAACGAGTAGGAATAATTTTAAACAAAACTATATGACAAAAAACAAATCAAGACCCATAGTACTTTTCACAGCAGGCCTGCTTTGGGCGGGCTTTGCACATGCCCAGGAAGGTGCGCACGCCATTGGAAAAACCGTTGTAAAAAAAATATGTTAAGTGCGGGTAACATATTGAAAATATTTTTAATTTTAATAAAACCTATACCCGGCCATGAATAAACTTAAAAGTTTTTTGGAAAAGTACGAAAACAGTTACTTGTTTCCATACAGCCGCCTCGTTTGGATTACCGCATCCATAGTTCTTGTTTTTGCTATCCTGATTTTTACCGTAAAATATTTTTGGAGCAGCATTCCAAATTCACGTAAAGAGGTGCACATTACCAAGGAAGAAATTCGAAGGGATAAGGTCATATTAGAGGAGGACTTGGAGAAATACGAGGAGTGCACTAAAACAGCTTATGACCAACAAGTTGACTCGCTTAAAAAAATGACGCCTAAATCGGAATGGAATAAACTGTTCCGATTTGAAGATGACTATGAATACGTAAAAGTTCAACGATATCAACCTGGATATTACGACTATTGGTCGGGTTATACCTCCGAGGGATATTATTACGACGACTATGAAAGGGTCAATGTAAAACGCAAGGTAGACAACGATACCGCCTATCCGGTATTGCTGAAAAGAACCTTTGAAAACCAAATGATTGACAGCGCGCATTTTTGTGAAAAAATGCGCATCGTTAATCTTTACCTCGAATTGCACAAACGCGTTCCAGTTTCGGATGCTACCGAATTGATGAGCGAGCAATTTGTTTACTGGGTCTCCTGGTCGAGCGATGAATTCGAACGATCCGATATTGCGCGCATTCAACAATGGATGGACCGCATTGAAGGCAAAAAAATCGTGTTGGGCAAGGACAATAAACTGAGCGATGGAAAACGCACCGTTCTGGAAGTTTTTTCAACATTTGTTCGAGAATTTCAAACCGACTCCGTTTCCGAAAACCGCATCGCCCATGTTGACAAAACTCTGGATTATCTGAAGGCCAACGGGTTCAAAAAACCGAACGCGAATTTCAATATTCTCTCAAAGGTGCTCAAAAGCAATTTGAGCGATGACGACATGGAGGTTGCCCTCAACGATTATTTTCAAAACAAACTGTTCAAAAAGAACTCCGAAAACCCTTACCAAGACTTCAGTAAATACATGAATTTATTTAAATCCAAGGTAGATATCCGAGAATTTGAACAAGCGATGGAAGAGCGGCGAAGGAAACTGCAATTGGCACAAACGAAAGAATACTTGTTGTATGCCTTCTTGGCAATTTTACAGGTAATTATCATACTCGTGCTCTTTTCAATGCACCGTACGATGCGCGAAAAGGCCTAATTTTTATACTTGAATATATTTCCATAATTTTACAGTCTTGTTAAAGGTTTGAATGGAAAACAGCGCAAAAAAATCTCCTCCTAGATGGCGAAAATGGTTTAAATATTCATATTTAACAGCGGTGCACATTTTAGCAGCTATTGCCTGCTTTCTTATTTTAACAGCTTTGGCGGTCAAATTCAAGTTGACCAACGATTCCGGTAAAGTGGACGTAAACAATCGTTACTACGAGTCCATGGCGAGTCAGTATGGCAATGAAGCACAAAAAGATAGCGCAACTTTGGTACGGGATGAATACCTGATGTTTCAAAAATTAGGGGTTCTAGCCCGCTTCTATCCACAAAACGCAAAAATGATTGTCAACGCTTACGAGCAGCAAAAAAACACCTACACTGCTTTGAGAATGCTTGATGCTATTGAAATTATATTGAAGGATAATCAAGAATATATTCAGGCCTTGAAATCCATTAAATCAACTTCAAATATAAAAACGCAATCCGCCTATGCGTGGTCGAATTATAAAGCTTGGAAACAATTTTGTGCGGCCTTAGTTAAAGATCAACGCACCATTGACTCCGTGGCTCGGCTAACCGGTGTTGAATCTCGAATTATTATTTTGTGCGTTGTGGCCGAGCAACTGCGTATGTTTAATTCAGGCCGTGAAAAGTTCAAGCAGTACGTATATCCATACTCACGACTAATTTTACCATCTAACCGCGGCTACGGTGTTTCGGGCATACTTGAACACACTGCCTTGAGGATAGAACGAACCCTGTTCAGCCCGAAAGACCCGTTCTACCCTGGAGATTATTTTCAAAAAATTATCAATGTGCGCGACTCTTTTCCGGAAGTAATCAATGACACCATTGCCGCGCACCAACACAAAACCATCCAACGACTGATTAAGGGCGGAAATCATTATTATTCTTATCTGTATACAGCCCTACTCATGCGTCAATTTCAAGCCCATTGGGAAAGTAAAGGCTTTACACTCGCTAACCGACCCGAAGTTCTCGGAACCCTTTTTAACCTCGGCTATCAAAAAAGTTTTCCCAAAAAAAATCCCCAAGTGGGCGGTTCTTCGTTTAAAATTGGAGAAAAAGACTATACCTTTGGAGGGCTGTGCTTTGAATTCTATTACAGCGGCGAATTGCAAGAGGCTTTCCCCATCACGGGAAAGGGATTCATACCTGTTCAAGAGTTGGAGTCGCAGAATAAAACCTGGCTTGAAGAAATTCAAAAGCGCATTGAGGAGGAGGAAAAATTACGCCTAGAGCAAGAAGCAGCTCAGGCAAATGGAAACGGTTAAGGGCAATTAGCTCAGTTGGTTTAGAGCACTACCTTGACAGGGTAGGGGTCACTGGTTCGAATCCAGTATTGCTCACTACAGGTTCGCAAGCGTTGCTTGCGAACCTTATTTATTGTTAAGTATGGCCTCGTATTCGTTTAATGGTTTTATCCCCGTTGTACATCCTGCAGCCTTCGTTCATCAAACAGCTGTGTTAATTGGTGATGTAATTGTGAACGAGGACTGTTACATTGGCCCAGGAGCAGTCATACGAGGTGATTGGGGTAGAATTACCCTTGAACCCGGTTGTAACGTACAAGAAAATTGCGTGGTTCACATGTTTCCTGGGATGCACATCGTTTTTGAAAGAGGCGCTCACGTGGGTCACGGAGCGATTATACACGGAGCTCATCTCAAGAAAAACTGCCTAATTGGGATGAACGCCGTGGTTATGGATGGTGCCGTAGTTGGTGAAAACAGCATCGTCGGAGCCCTTTCCTTCGTGAAGTCCGAGGAAATCATACCTGATAATCATTTATTTGCGGGAAATCCCGGGAAAATTATTCGAGCATTAGGGGATGAACAAATTGCCTGGAAAACCTCCGGAACAGCGCTTTACCAGAGTTTACCCAAAGAATGCCATGCCACACTCCTACCCGTGGAGCCCTTGATTGAAATGGAATCGAATCGCCCGTCTCATACCTTGCGCTACCGTCCCTGGAAGAAAACCTAATCTTTTCCTCCCCTTAGGTTTATATTCCACAAGTTATATTAACTTTGTTTCCCGTAGTTACAATCGATGTCTAACAACACCAAATTTATTTTTGTAACCGGCGGGGTCACTTCTTCTCTTGGTAAGGGCATTGTTTCCGCCTCCTTAGCTAAATTGCTTCAATCGCGGGGCTATTCAGTAACGATTCAAAAGCTCGACCCCTACATTAACATCGATCCAGGAACTTTAAATCCCTATGAGCACGGGGAATGTTATGTTACGGACGATGGGGCAGAAACGGATTTGGATTTAGGACATTACGAGCGTTTTTTAAATGTTCCCACCTCCCAAGCAAACAACATAACGACCGGAAGAATATACAAGAACGTTATTGAAAAAGAACGTAGAGGGGATTATTTAGGTAAAACCGTACAGGTAATTCCTCATATCACCAATGAAATTAAAGAGCGCATAAAAGAATTGAGCGAACAGTACCCATACGATATTGTAATTACGGAAATTGGAGGTACTGTTGGAGATATAGAATCCCTTCCGTACATTGAAGCGGTAAGGCAAATGATGTGGGAATTGGAAGACGATTGCCTGGTGATCCATCTTACCTTGATTCCGTACTTATCCGCCGCGGGAGAATTAAAAACAAAGCCTACCCAGCACAGCGTGAAAGCGCTATTGGAACTAGGAGTTCAGCCTGACGTTCTTTGTTGCCGTACGGAACACCCTCTCGACTTCGAACTACGGAAAAAAATTGCGCGTTTTACCAACGTTACGATTAACGCCGTCATCGAGGCCAGAGATGCTTCTACCATCTATGAAGTCCCTTTGTTTTTACAAGCCGAGGAATTGGACTCAGTTGTCTTGGATAAGCTGGGATTATCCAAAGGCAACCCACCCAACTTAGACCATTGGAAAGAATTTTTAGACAAACTAAACAATCCAACATTTGAAATTAATATCGCCCTGATAGGAAAGTATGTCGAACTCAAGGATTCCTATAAATCCATTACGGAAGCAATCATTCATGGAGGAGTCGCGAACAACGCTAAAATAAAAGTTCATTGGATTCAATCAGAAAATGTGACGGCTAAAAATGTTCAGGAACTGCTCACTGAGATGCATGGAATTTTGGTTGCACCTGGTTTCGGATCGAGAGGTATTGCCGGGAAGATTGAAGCCATTCGTTTTGCCCGTGAGACAGGAGTTCCATTCTTCGGCATATGCCTAGGAATGCAATGCGCAGTCATAGAATTCGCGCGTAATGTTTTGGGACTTTCGGATGCCCATACCACAGAAATTGATCCCGACTCAAAGCATCCTGTAATAAGTATGATGGAGGGCCAAAAAAAACAATCGAATTTTGGCGGTACCATGCGGCTTGGTGGCTTTAGTTGCCAATTGAAACCCGGGTCTAAAATATATCGCGCCTATCAAAGCGATCAGATTCGCGAAAGACATCGACATCGTTACGAATTCAACAACGATTACCTTGCTGCTTTTGAAAAGTCCGGAATGACGGGAATAGGGAAAAACATGGAATCAGGACTAATAGAGGCGATTGAAATTTCCAACCATCCGTGGTTTATTGGGGTTCAATACCATCCTGAATATAAAAGCACCGTAGTTAACCCACATCCTCTTTTCGTGTCGTTCATCCAGGCAGCACTTCAACAAAAATCTACAAATGGATAAAAACACCACCATCGGGCTCATCCTTATTGGAATCGTACTAACCGTCTTTACTGTCATGAACCAGCCTTCGGCAGAGGATATACAAAGAGCCAAAGAAGCGCAAATTAAAACGAACAAGGAAGAGCAAAAAACCACCGACAACAACTCTGAAGCAACTCAAAATCAAAAGATAGAAAAGGTACAGCAAAATAATGAGCCAAGTCCAAGAGCGTCTAAAATTCCGAATGCGCCAATAAAAACTCTCCATCTGGAAAACGAGTATCTTAAGGTGGGTATTACCACTGAAGGTGCTCAGGTGGCCTCCGTGCATCTAAAAAAATACCGTGCTTACGATCACTTTGCTAAAAACGAAAATCGCCCACTTTGTTTATTCGACAAAGGTAATGGTGAAAACTTCCTCACGATTCCTGGGGTAACCTCCACAAAACATTTAATTTTTACCACTAACCAAACCAAAAATACCCTCGAACTTAAAAGCGCTCTTGACGATAAGCGCCAAATTGTTATTAGCTATTCGTTGACGGAAAATTATCGACTCAGGTACTCCGTTCATTTAGAAGGATTTAGCAAGGATCAAGTTGATGAAGCGCAGATGAAGTGGTATTTGAATTTCCGTAGATCAGAGCGAAAACTCAGCGAACAGCGAAAAATCGCTACCATTTGCTACCTGCAAAAAGAGGATGGAATGGACTATCTCAGCGAAACCTCGGACGATTACACAGAGGTTGAACAACCCATCAAGTGGGTGGCATTCAAGCAAAGCTATTTTTCGTCCATTCTTGAAGCAGACAAACCCTTTGAAAGGAAAAACGGTAAGCTGAAAGTCAACACTTACAAAGAAGGGTCAAAAATGCTTTACAGCCATATCAAAGAAATGAAGATGAGTCTGTCTCCGCCCTTTGATTCAAAAAACACCGCTTCTTTCACCTGGTTTTTTGGGCCCAACGAATACAACCTGTTAGGGAGTTATAAGAGCGGTTATGACGATATATTAAATTACGGATGGGGCTTATTTCGTTGGATAAACCTATATGCCGTACAACCTATTTTTGAAGCATTGGTGCGAAACGGCATTGGTGCCGGAATTGCTATTTTACTCTTAACGATTATTCTGAAGCTAATTCTAATGCCCATTCAATGGAAAATGTTCGTTTCCTCGGTAAAAATGAGGATTTTAAAACCCCAAGTAGATAAAATCAATGAAAAATTTTCTAAGCCAGATCAGGCCATGGAAAAGCAAACGGCTATGATGAACATGTACCGAGAATCGGGCGCAAGCCCTCTTTCCGGATGCGTTCCGATGCTAATCCAAATGCCCATTCTCCTCGCCGTCTTCCGCTTTTTTCCGGCGAATTTCGATTTACGGCAGCAATCCTTTCTTTGGGCCGAGGACCTCTCCTCCTATGATTCCATTTTAGATTTCGGGTTTAATCTATGGCCCTACGGAGATCATATCAGTCTCTTTACCTTACTTATGTCAGGTACCACGCTGATATACACCTATATGAATTCGGGAAACATGCAGCAACCTACCCAACCCGGGATGCCCGACATGCGAATTATTATGTACGTTTTTCCTATTTTAATGATTTTCATTTTCAACGATTTTTCGAGTGGTTTGAGTTATTTCTATTTCATCTCAACCCTCATTACCATCCTATTGATGCTGGCTATTAAACGTTTTTTTGTGGACGAAGATAAGCTCCGTGTGAAAATGGAGGAACGTTCAGCCAAGGCCAAAGCTAGTCCGCAGAAAAAATCGCGGTTTCAAGAGCGATTGGAAGAAATGCAGCGCAAAGCCAAAGAGGCTCAAAGAAATTCTAAACGCAAATAACATGAAGTTTTTTATCGATACAGCAAACCTGAAAGAAATACAAGAGGCCAACGAATTAGGGATTCTCGATGGAGTAACAACCAATCCATCCCTGATGGCTAAAGAAGGAATTACGGGCCTCAATAACATTCTCAATCACTATGTGAAAATCTGCAACATCGTGGATGGACCTGTAAGCGCTGAAGTTATCGCGACTGATTATGAAGGAATGATCCAAGAAGGTGTGGTCCTGTATGATTTACATCCCAATATCGTGGTAAAAATCCCGATGACTGCCGACGGAATCAAAGCCATTCGTACATTTTCCCAAAAGAACATTCCAACGAATTGCACCTTAATTTTTTCGGCAGGTCAAGCCCTTTTGGCGGCAAAGGCAGGAGCCACTTACATTTCGCCATTTCTGGGTAGATTAGACGATGTTTCAAGCGATGGGCTCGCACTCATTAGCCAAATTCGGACCATTTATGATAACTACGCATTCGAGACCCAAATTTTGGCTGCCTCGGTTCGTCACCCGATGCACATAGTCCACTGCGCTTCCATAGGCGCAGATGTGATGACAGGCCCTTTGAGTGCGATCAAGGCTTTGGCAAAACACCCGCTCACCGATATTGGCCTACAACAATTTCTGGCTGATCACGCGAAAGGTAACAGCTGATGCTAAAGCCCGAGGAGAGGAAAGCTTTCAACACGGAATTTTGGAGCAAGTTCAGGTTGCTGATGCGCCGTTATAACTCGAGCAATAAACGCGGTGTTAATTGGCTCAATTACCCAACAGATGTCAAGCATGTATACCTTCGTTTGCATTGCGACAACCAAGGTTGTGCTGTTAGGTTGGATTTTCAATTTAAAGATGCTGTCGTTCGGGATATTGTTTGGGAACAAATGGGAGAACTGAAAGCAGTAATGGAACAGGAGATGGGCAATGGGGGAACTTGGAAGCGCCATTTATCTGCCCCGGAAGGATTTATTTTTGACCGCATTGAATGGAGTAACAACTCGCTCAATTATTACCAAAAAGAGCATTGGCCAGAAATCCATACCTTCCTCAAAGAGCACCTCTTGGCTTTCGACCGTTTTTACCAAGAATTCAAAGAAGTACTCGTTCTTTTAGTAGATTAGTTTAACTTTGAGGCATGCATTGGATGAAATGGTTACCTGTATTTGCCCTTAGTGTTGCACTCGGACAAGGCACCGTAATTTTCACCGAAGACTTTGAATCAGGTATTCCCGCCAACTTTACCTTACTAAACCTCGATCAAAATACTCCTCATCCTCTCGTTGCCGAATACACGGATGCTTGGATTGCAATTACTGATCCCAACGACTCCACGGACACCATTGCAGCTGCAACATCCTATTTCAGCCTTCCCGATACCGCCAACCGTTGGTTGATCACTCCTCCTATCCTCTTAGGGGCTTTCGGAAATTATCTCACTTGGGAAAGTAAGTCGCAGGATGCTTCTTATTTAGACAGTTACCTGGTATTGCTCTCTACAACAGACGCTCAGGCCTCGAGTTTTACGGACACCATTGCTTTTGTCGTTGGAGAGAATTTTGAATGGACTTTCCGGGAGGTAGATTTAACAACGCAGGGGTACGATAACCAAACTGTGCTCATTGCCTTTGTGTTACGGAGTTTCGATGCCTATAAGTTATACATTAACCACCTCGAGATTCGTTCCTTGGACAATGCCTCTGTAGAAATGTTAGCAAGTCCAAGCCTACAGGTTTTTCCTAACCCGAGCTCTGATTGGATCACGGTAATCAATAAGCCGAATCACAGCGCTATACGCCTCCTGGACCTCCATGGGAAAATACTTGAATCAAGCGAGGATAAAAGCCTTTCTTTGGCGACCTATTCGCCGGGCACATACCTCCTAATCTGTGACGGGTTTCAACCGGTTCGAATTGTAAGGAACTAATTACCAAACAATGTTATAAGCTCCCAAAGCTGCTTTTTTTAAAGCAATTTCCTTTTCAGCACTGTGCTTATCTCGTGAATTGCCCCAGTGGTGTTCTTCCATTTTCCGAATGGAGTCGATGGAATCCAAAAGTGCTTGGGCATCCTTCGATAAAAAAACCTCGACAACCCGGTCCCAAACAAATTGCACCGCTTGAGCGGTGGGATGTACCCCATCAGGTTCAAAAAACCGATAATCGCGTAATTCGTCTACTACGATTTCGTAAGACGGAAAATAATGCACATTTGGATACTTTTCGACCATCGTATGGCTCCACTCAATCAATCTCGCCTTACTGCGGTTGTTGGCCGTTAAACCTTCCCGTATGTGTCGCACAGGACTAACCGTCAGTACCGTTTCAAGGGTTGGGTTAAAGGCCAATAATTCCTGATGCAATGCCTGAAAGCCCAGCGACATTTCTTCGATGCTTAATAGGCGCTTTTCAAACATGGATCCCGGAACTTTGTGGCAATTGGCCACTAGATCATTATCCGGCTGCAAAAAGTAAGCCCAAGCTGATCCGACCGTAATAAATAAAATGTCGGTAGAACGAAACCATTCGCGGTGTGCCTCCCGGAGTGCGTTCAAACTCAAGGCAAGTTGCTTTTGATCTTTCGAAGTAAGGGTGTGTGCAGTTTCCCACGCAAAATACGCGCCACCATAATGGTAAAACGATAAGGGAATATCGGTGTGTATCAAACAACGCAATTCCTTAAAAATCGATAAAGGATTGTACAGGGTTCCAAACGGTGAAGACCAAGCATTAAAACCGAAACGGCGAAATTTATGGTAAATGGCTTGCGAGAAACAACTTCCCACCATCCCAAAGTGCGTCGAAAAATCGCAGGGCCTCGCAAACGTAGGGGATGGTACTGAGGTGAAAAAATCGGAGTAATTCATGAAGCCCTTAAAATGTGGGCTTGTTGCAACGCTTCAGGTTTAATCTCTTCTCCGCTCAACAGGCGAGCAATCTCAACAATTCGCTCCTCATTATCTAAAGCAGTAACTCGTGTAATGGTTCTGTTGCCTTCCTCCTCTTTCGAAACTTTTAAATGGCCTTGCGCCTTTGCCGCTACTTGCGGAAGGTGCGTAATAGCCAAAAGTTGACGGTCCTTGCCCATCAAGCTCAATAATTTCCCCATACGTTCTGCAACATCTCCCGATACTCCCGTATCAATTTCATCAAATAAAATGCAAGGAAGTTGCATTCGACGGGAAATAAGTTGTTGCAAGAGCAACATCACCCGAGAAAGTTCCCCACCGCTCGCGGCTTTATGAATGGGAGTAAGTTCCATGCCTTTATTAGCAGAAAAAAAGATTTCTAAATCGATCATACCTCGTTCGTTCAAGGCCTCGGTATCTTTTAATTCAAAGTGTATTTGCGCATCCTTCAATTTAAGCCCCAAAAACCCGTCCTTCATCTCACCTGCCATCTGATCAGCTCTCTTTCTACGAAGGGTATTCAATTTTTTTGCCTGCTGAATAAGGGCCTCCTCTTCGGACCGCTTTTGGGATTCCAAGGCAACAAGTTCCCTGGTCAGCTCATTCAACGTTTCACTGCGCTTTGCCAAATCATCTAAAAATTGCAAAAGCGAGGGCTGATCCGTTAGTCGGTGTTTGTTCAACAGCCGATTGTACTCATCCACCTGAGCCAGTAGCTCTTGCTCATCAACGCGCTCGGAAAATAAGGCTTCACTTTGAGAGGACGCCTCGAAAGCGAGTTCCTCCATAAGGGGAATAATTTCGTCGATTTTTTGGACGAGTCCCTGAATTTCAGGGTCAACACCTCCAATTTTGTGCAGTTTTGCGCGTAAGCCCTTAAGAAAAACCATAGCATTTCCCTCTGAAAAATCAATTAACCCACCGAAGACTTCACCGAGAGCTTGTTTTTGCTCTTGCCGTAACAACGAGAGGCCCAATTCCTCATAATTCACCTCGCGAAGGTTAAGTGCCTCCAGTTCGGTTAATAAAAATGACTCATAGTCTTGTTTGGAAAACAGCGAGCGTTGTTGCTCCAACAAGGATTGATAACGCTTTCCCAAACCTAAATATTCCGCATAACGCCTTCGAAATTCCTTGGCTGTATCGGTGGTCCCTGAAAGGGCATCCAACAACGAAAGTTGATAATCTTTGTCTTTTAACTCCAAGGTGTTGTATTGGGAATGTATAACCAACACGTGGCTCATTAACGTTTTCATCTCCTGAAGACCCACAGGCGTATCATTTACGAAGGCGCGTGATCTGCCGTCTTTTTGAATTTCCCTACGGACCACCAATTCAGGCCAGTCTTCCACTTGCAAAGGTTCAAGAAAGCTATGGGATGTTTCGTTCATTGAAAAAACAGCCTCTACCACGCTTCGGTTTCCGTTAGGCCCTATTAATGAAAAATCGGCGCGATCGCCCTTCAGTAAATTCAAGGCCCCTAAAAGAATGGACTTACCTGAACCTGTTTCTCCCGTAATCGCTGTAAAACCCTCCTGAAAATCAAGCTCCAAAGCATCGATTAGAACAAAATTCTTAACGGACAGCTTGCGCAACATTTATTGAAGAATTTCCTGGTATTTGGATGAATTGGAAGGATCCAAGCGCTTGAGCAACGTTACAAAATCGGTCTTTTCCTTCATTTCAGAGTCGGATAAAATGCTCTTTAACTCATCGCGTTTACACAACAAATAATTTACTACGTTGGGAGCATTGGGTCGTACCTGAACCACTGGATTCAGCTTGGAAAGGGCGTCATAAAGGGCTTTTTTACCTTTAATTTTATCCTCGTACATTTGATCCATTCCGTTTCGATGGTATGCGTAATTGCAATCTCTTAACGGTTCAAAAGCCACTTGCATGATGTTATCCACCAACCAAAACCTGTTGCGTTTTCCTTGCTCGCTTGATTTCCACCCGGGCCCTCCTGAGTTTTGAGCATTCGAAACAATTTGCTGGCATTCGTTAAAATATTTTGTACCTCCCTTGGAACTGTATGAATCGTAATCCATACCTAGAATAAAATAGGCATAATAAGCCATGATAGATGACAGGTTGTCCCGAAATTGATTTGGCGAGTAGGTTATCAGGGTATTTCGCGAGTATGAAAATGCCAAATCTTCGTCGCGCCAATTTAAAAGCAGTGTATTGTAGTTGGAACTAAAAACGGGCCTTGTGGCCTGAATTTGCAGGGCTCCAACGTAGTTTCCAGCACTTGGAATTTTGTTAATTTGAAGCTGCATCGAGCAGTTAATTCTTTCCTCCGTGATGAACGGGTCTTTGGTCCATTGCGTGTTATTCATTAAGTCGTTTAACACCAACTCAAGCTCTTTAAATATTTCCAATTCTGTTGAATTTACCTCGAGGCTGGCTTCCTTGATAATGGAAATTTTACAGTTTAATTCCTGGGCATTCAGTATACCGGCCAACACGCAGCATATAGCACCAAAGAAGTGAGGTTTCATTTATTTAAAATTATGTGATCAACAATTCGCCTCGCTAGATCCTCCTTTCTTTCCATCGGGTAAGCGACGTCACTCCCATCTTTGTCGAAAATACGAATTTTATTAGTATCCGAATTAAATCCCACGCCTTTTTCACCTAAAACATTTAACACTACAGCGTCGAGGTTTTTCTTGTGCAATTTGTCTAAAGCATAGGCCGATCCATCTTCCGTTTCCAGGGCAAAACCAACCAAATATTGATGGCGCTGTTTGTGCATTCCTGCCCAAGCTAGGGAGTCTTCGGTTCGCACCAGGTTCAGCTCAAAAGATTCCTCGTTTTTCTTGACTTTATGAGATTTAGGTTCTATTGGTCGATAATCCGCTACAGCAGCCGTAAAAACACCAATATCGACTTTGGGCCAATGGTTTTGAGTTGCATGGTACAGTTCAAGAGCTGTTTCAATATCCACTTTTTCAATAAGTGGGTGCTTGAGGTGAAGTTTTGTTGGTCCTGTTAAAAGCGCTACCCGTGCACCTTGATTGGCTAATGCCTGAGCTACAGCATACCCCATTTTACCGGAGGAACGATTTCCAATGAATCGGACCGCATCAATGGGCTCATAGGTTGGCCCTGCCGTAACAAGGGCAGTCAAGCCCGTTAACTTTTGGCGCATACCAAGCAATTGATTGATGCGCTCTGCCAATTGTTCGGGTTCGGGTAATCTCCCCTCTCCTACCATTCCGCTTGCTAACTCTCCGTATTCAGGGGGAATCACCTCTACACCGTCTTCAATTAGGCGCTCTAAATTTCGTTTAACCGTAGGATGCTGAAACATTTCAAGATCCATCGCAGGAGCAACTACCGTACGTTTTCGCATAGACAAATAGGTGGCAAGCAGGAAATTATCGCACAAACCCTGGGCCATTTTTGCCAGAGCATTCGCTGTGCAAGGGGCCACAACCAACAAATCCGCCCATTCTGCACAGGCTACATGGTTATTCCATTCCCCTGTTTTTTTATCCCAAAATTCGATAACAACAGGATTTTTGGCTAAGGTAGAGAGCACTAAAGGGCTTACAAAGTCGACAGCATCCGGGGTCATAACAACCCTGACTTCGTGACCTTGTTTCACGAGTAAACGGATTAACAAAGGAATTTTGTAGGCCGCAATACCGGCTGTAATTCCTACAAGAATTCGCATATTAAACGGCGTCTGACTCCGGATCTGGATTTCTCAGATAAACTTTGTCCTCCAGCATTTCTTGCATGGCAAGGGCAGTCGCTTTTGGAAGTCTTTCGTAATGCTTGGATATTTCGATTTGCTCGCGATTCTCATAAATTTCCTCTAAAGAATCGGTTGTGCTTGCAAATTCTTGCAGTTTTTGGACGAGCTCTTCTTTCAAGTTGGTGCTTATTTGATTCGAACGCTTTGAGACAGCCACAATCGATTGATATAGGTTCCCTGTTTTGATTTCTAAATCAACTACATCTCGTGTAATGGTAGTTTTTTCGGCATTTACGTTTTTATAGCTCATCTATGTTACTTAAAATTCATAATCAGTTTCCCAAGGTTTCAACAAGGCCTTTAAGGAAGAAAGGTATGTTGAGCTTGGAAAATCGTCGACAAATTTACGATATCTTTCTAAAGTTTCCTCAATCCTTTGCTTTTTTTTACTTTCAATACTGTTTTCAGCTAGTAAGAATCCATTTTTGACGGCGTAATACTGCACCTCCTCGTCGTGTATGGAAAGAGGAAACTTTTCCATGAAGAGCTCCGCGAAAGACACTGCTGCTTTATAATTGCCGGTTTTATCGTACAGAAGAACTTTATTATAGTCCTTGAATTCTAATTTATACGAAAGTTTATCGATGATATTGTTGCAGGAATCGATTAACGAGGATGTGGGGTATTTATCAATGAACTGCTGCACAGCGTTTATCGCTTCGTAAGTCTCTGTTTGGTCTAAAGACCATTTGGGGGAATTGTTGACACTGCAGAGAGCCGTTAAAAAAAATACCTCCTCGTTCCTCAACGAATAAGGGTAACGCTGCATGAAAGACCCGAAAAAATAACCGGCCATGTAATAATCCCCACTTTCATAATAACTCCGGGCCATTAGATAATAAGAAGTTTCTCCTTCCTTTGATTTCGGGGCATGCTGAAACACTTGCTCAAACAACACGATGGCTTTTTCGTAAGATCTTTTGGTGGCATTTTGGTAAAGGGTATTCCCTGTTGAAAATTTTAAAGCGTAATCGTCGCCTTTGACTACGCTGTTGTACGGCTGACATGCTGCCAAAATTGAAGTTCCCAAAAGAAATAAACATCTTGTTATGTTCATCGTACTCGCAAGTTTCGCCCTATTGTCAAAGTGGTAGATAAGGAAATTCCATTCAGTTTACAGATCGTGCCCACCGTTGTCCGATACTTTCTGGCAATTTTTGTCAACGTATCGCCCGACTGAATTTGATGGTATTTTTTTTGATTGGTCTTAATCGTGGGTCGCAACGTTGGAGCAACGATTGCAGCAGCAGCTTCAACGGTTAAAATTTTCTCCTGAGCGGCGATCTGATCTGGACTAAATACTTCGATTTCATCGCTAGGTCTTGCTCCCGGACGAAATAAACCCTTGTGAAGGAATAAATTTTCCTTACGTAATTGCAAACGTTCAAAATCGATGATTTCCGCAGGATTGATGGGTTCCTCATAAAACCGCACTTCCATGTGCAAATGAGGACCTGTTGATCTTCCGGTATTCCCCCCAAGCGCAATGGGTTGGCCCACGGATACCAATTCGTTGGGAGAAACGAAAAACTTACTAAGATGGGCATAATAAGTCTCCAAACCGTTGTAATGCCTCAGAATAACCAAATTGCCGTAACCGCCGCTGTTGTATTTTGCGTAGCGCACCTTACCTGAGAACATCGCATAAATCGTATCTCCTACGGTTAAGTCCAAGTCTATTCCATTGTGGTAGCGTCCACTTCTAGGACCATATGGGGAATTCACTTTAATTTTCTTCATAGGAAAGCAAAAATCCATTTTGTTGTCCTCAGCGTATTCATTAAGACACAGCCAGATGGTATCGATCATCTGGGTCAAGTCGTTTGATTCCGTAAACACCGTCTCATTCGACCAAGATTGGGTAATTGGTGGGTTGTAGGCACTAACAATGGCATGAATTCGATCGTTCATCACTCCCGTAAATGAAGGTTCATTTACCAAAGACCAAGTATGGTCTTCGCGAAGTATCAAAGTGCCTTTTTCCGTGGCAATGGTGTCAACCCTCGATTGAGCTAATACAAAAAAAGGTAGTAAAATCAATCCTGTGGACCAATTGCGCAAGCTAAAAAACATCTTGTCAAAGATACCACAAAAAACTATAATTCCCGAACTGAACGGATGGTTAGGTTATAAAACACGGATTCATTCGGTTGAACTAGCGCACCGTATCCTTGTTTTCCGTAAGCTTGCTCAGATGACAATAGCGCAAAAATCTTCTGACCGGGTCGAGCAGCCTTGAGAAGACTTCTCAGGCCCGGAACAACGTTTCTTGCACCCGGAACATAGGACAAGGTTAAATGCTTTCGGTAGGTATTTTGAACGTTGGGATTTGATTTGGTACTGGCAATTGCGTGGTAAAAGATCTCTTTATCCTCGGTACCGTCCAATTTCGTTGGTGCACCTTTGTCAAAAACCCAATATTTTACGCCGTTCTTGTCCCCATCAGGAGAGACTTTTGCAAGCACCTTCACGTATAACCACACCTCCGAATTCGATGGAACGATGTTCTTAATGCCCTTGCTCCCGTAAGCCATTTCAGCAGGAATAATGACTTTGGCAAAATCCCCCACACGTAAATGATGCATTCCAAGGTCCCAACCGGCAATTTGCATGTTGTAGCCCACTAGGTAAGGAATAAATGGGAGTTTTATACGGTTATTCCCGTCGATTATTTTTCCATCAGGTAAGGTTAATCGGTACGACAGCAGACAAACTTCGCCGTCCTTAAGGGTTGGATTTGACTTAAAAGGAGACGCTATCCACTCTACCGAGACACCGTTCTCTACGTTGAGGCGCTGCTTGATGTTTTTCTCGTCAAATTCTTCCAACGGATTGTCTTTATCGGTAGATACCGAAAGATTTTTCTTGGGAATTCGTTGTTTCGATTCGTCGACTTTGTTTTTTCTGGGGGCCGGATTAGTACATCCTATGAGCAACATTAACGCAAATAAAGGGTACAATAAGCGTGATATCATTGTAAATCGATTAGTTCAACGTCTAATACCAGTATCGAAAGAGGGGGGATTTTTTGCAAATCGCCGACCAATCCATGGGCTAAATGGCTTGGTAAAATAAACTTAGCCTTTTCACCCTTTCGCATTAATTTCAATCCTTCGTTAAGCCCTGATTCACGATCGTTATGGTCGATGGGAATCTCTTCGTAAAATTCCGCATTCGTTTCGTAGCAAATTCTTCCATCCAATAAACTGATTTTAACAATGGCTAATGCCGTTTTACCCGGCTGTGCCACTTCACCCTTTGGAACAGGTTTTATCGTCTGATAGCGCAACCCAGTAGAAGTCATTTTCATGGACAATTCCCGATGGTGGTCCAAATAAAAACCAATTTTTAACTGTTCGCGCTCATTAACCTCCCGTTGATAGGAAACCGAATGGTCTGTGGACCAGGCCTTATCCTGCGTATTTGGTTTTTCCGGCTCTTTACAAGCCGCAAGATAAAAGAACAGGAAAAGGGTAGCGTAACGCATTAGGGAATGAACAGTTCGTGGATTAAACTCAACAGTCTTGAAATAGTTACGTCCATCGAATCTGGGGAATGACCACCAGCAGCATAAACATGCCCTCCACCGTTGAAATACTTTTTGGCAAATTGGTTGACGTGAACATCGTCTTTGGAACGAAATGACATTTTAATGCCCTCTTTTTTCTCCTGAATGAGAACCCCGGCCTTAATCCCCTCTATGGATAAAATCGTATTTACCAGACCTTCCGTATCACCCGGTTGGTAGTTGAAGCGTTCCAACTCTGTTCGGGTTAGCCAAATATATCCAACAGGAAGGCTGGGTGTTGAGCGATTCAATAACACCAATTTTTCACTGATAGCAAAACCTCGCAACTGCAATTGATCCATGCTGTTGTTATCAAAAATTTCTTGGTGGATCAGCCATTGATCTATGCCGCATTCAATTAACGAGGCAATAATTTTGTGCGTTTTGGAGGTAACCGAGGGAAAACGAAACGAACCGGTATCGGTGGTTATACCTAGGTATAAACACCTTGCTGAGCGAGCATCCAGAGCATGTAACATGCCCATCTCCTCAAAACACTCGTATACCAATTGACAGGTCGAAGAACATTTTACATCGGAAATCAGAACATCCGCAAAATCCTCCGGTTCGGTGTGGTGATCAATCAGTATCCGTTTACCTTCAAAATTTACGATGAGGTGTTGGAGATCTCCTACCCGGCTCACGGCATTAAAATCCAAACCTATCAGACAATCAGCGCTTTTAAAACGTTGTTCGACCAGCTGCGGGTTGCTGTCGTAAAAAAGGCAGTCAGTGCCATCAAGAAAAGAAGCAATGTTGGGCGCCGGAGAATCAGGCAAAACAACCTCAACCTGGCAACCTAAATTTTTAAGCAGAAAATACAATGCCGAGGCGCTGCCCACCGCATCTCCATCAGGAGATTTATGGGTAATGATTAAAAATCGATGGCTGTTGGAAAGAAGTTGTTTGAGGGAAGTGACTGAGGGCAACATTCACAAAATTAATCCTTTTTCTGCATTTGGGCGTCTTCCTTTGCGTCTTGTTCCATGATTTTCGGAGCGTCTTTTTTATTTTGCAAATTATCCAACAAGTCCTCAATCTGCGACATGGAAAGGCTTTTCGCAATGATGTTTTTATCTTTATCCAAAATGTAAACTTTCGGAGTCGAAAACACATCGTAAGTTGACTGATAGTTCAAAGATTCTAAGGTTGTTGGTTTACCAACATCCCCTGGAAAGAGTGGCACTAAGGATTCGGGTTTTTCTTTCGCAATTTGGTATAATTTATCGGTCACCGCCACGTTCAGAAAACTCAAATTATTTTCTCGAATAAACTTTTTCCACGCCTCGAAATCCTTTCCAATCGCCTTACCAACTGAAAATACTTCTACATTTCGGTTTTTCATTTTCTCTCTATACAGTTTCGCAAGCTTTGGGGTGATGGTTTTACAATGCCCGCACTCTGGATCCCAAAAATACAAGATGGTATATTCTGACTTCAAATCATGTAAGTTAACCCACTTAGCATCTGAGGTATCCTTTAGAATCAAGTTCGGAGCTTTTTCACCAATGCAGATGGCCATTTTATTGTCGAGGTCTTTGCACAATTCAGCGTACTTCGATTCATCCACCCAAAACGATGGGTGCTTGCCTTCGGCATTTTTGGAACAATAGTAGCGGTCAAGCATGTGGTAGTACACCTTATCCATTCCCATTTGCTGACTTTTGCCAAACGTTTGAGCAATCCATCCTACGCAATATTCAAAGGTTCTGGATTTCGGGTTGAGGTTGTCGCAAAATTGAAAAGCATGATAGATCACCGTATCCCAATGTTGAATCATCATGTTCTTGCTGAAATAATACTCTAACTTATTGTGGAATATGGGGTTGTTGACCAGACGTTCATCCTTTAAATCTACGTTGTCCCAATAATGGTTTCGGAAATAGCGGAATTGAAAACTGGAATCGGTAATTCGTCCTTTATCGTCTTTCGGCGCATCCGGTATAACGATATCAATGGACATTTGGACAATTTTACAAACCAATTTACCCTGATTCATGGCAATTAGCTGCTTTTGATATGCCAGAACTTCTTTGCTAATAAGGTCTATTTGGTCGCCTAAATTTTTATACTCCGCATCCGTCGCTTTGAACTTAGCGCGCTCCTCCCCTAACTTCCCCGCGACCGTTTTTCGTTCTGTTATGTAGTTAACATAAGGGATAAAGACCTTATTTTCTTCTGATTTCTTAACCACCAGGTTTTTGTTGTACTCCATGCCGTTATTCCCAGATGTTTCCAACCAAATCTCTTCGTTATTGTAGATGAATTCAAAATACTGTTGACCCGGCAACAGCAAACCCAAAATACCCGGTTTTTGCTTTGCTCCGTTAAATTCAACAATACCGTTTTTCATTATCGCAGTATCGGCATAATATAGTCCTTTTCCGAAGTACTTGATGAGATTTACTGTAGTGTCTTTTTGGCCTAGCACTTTCAGGCGAATTTTCTGTGCATGGAGGGTTTGGTTTGAAACCATCAGATGAAAAGCCGCGACTAAAAGGAGTTTATATAAGGTTTTCATAAATTCACTTTTTGTAAAATTGAAATATTTGAGGGAGTTATTGAAGCCTTTAACAAATATTTAACCACAAATTATTTTGCGCAAAAATACAAATTACTGCACGAGAAAGAATGCATTAAGGGAATTGTTTTATTTGGTCGAGGAGAGGGATAGCACTGTAAGGGTCTAATGGGTAAATATTGGGATATCGATTTAGCCAAGTTATCTGGCGTTTCGCATAGTTTCGGCTGTGCTGCTTGATTTTTTCCAACACTTCGTCCCTTGTACTTATTTCTTCAAAAAAATCAAACCATTCTTTATATCCAAGGGTATTCATTGCCGGACAAAACCTGAACTGCTTCAAACTTAAAACCTCTCTTTCCAATCCTGCTGTTACCATGGCATCAATGCGGCCGTTAATTCGTTCATAAAGCTCATCGCGATTCCAACGAACCCAATAGCGTTTGACATTGAAAGGTGCCAGGGACCTATTCGACGTAAAAGAAGCCCAAGGTTGCCCGGACCCCTTGACGATTTCCAAGGCTCGTAAAACACGCCTTGGGTTGCATTGATCAAGGTTGGCCAGAACTTTTGGATCCAATGACTCGAGGTCGTCAAGCAAGGATTTTATTCCAAAACGCTCCAATTGCACTTGCAACTTCGCCCGCAAATCTGGAAATACGGGTATTTCATCCAAGCCTTCAACCAAAGCATCCACAAATTGACCCGAACCGCCAACTACCACCGCGGAACTATATGTCAAGAGTAAAGATTGTAATAACGGAAATGCTTCTTTTCGAAACTCCACCACATTCAAGGGGTCGGTTAGGGATCGGTTATTGATAAAATGATGAGGGACTTTTTTACGTTCCTCAAGTGTCGGTTTTGCTGTGCCGATATTCATTTCTTGATAAAATTGTCGCGAGTCGGCTGAAATAATTTCTGTACCCAAAAAAAGGGCTAATTCGATGGCGAGGGTTGTTTTTCCTGAGGCCGTAGGTCCTTGGATGCAATAAATCGTTTTGTTTAAAACACTTTCCAACTTAAATAAATTTGATAGACCAAATTGGCATATTGATGGGCATGACCGTGGTACGGTCCAGACCGCACCAAGGAATCTTTGTAGTATTTTGGGAGCGATAAATTATTGACCATCAATTGAACGTTTCCATCCCAAACTTGAGGATTTAACCCGTATTTTACCGCCAACCGCTGAGCATCTAAAATATGTCCGGTGCCCGCGTTATACGACGCAAGCGTAAATTTTATCCGTTGCTCTTCACTGGTAATTGAATTCCAAGACCGGAAAGCGTTACTAAGAAATTTACAACCCGCTCGTATTTGTTGATCAGGTGTGGATTTGCCATCTATTTGGTACTTTTTTGCAACAAAAGGCATAAATTGCATAAGGCCGTATGCTCCACCCGCACCAACTGCAATGGGATTGAACCTTGACTCTTTAAAGGAAATGGCAGCAACCAACTTCCAATCCAACGCATAATTTTTTGAATATTTTTTGAACGAATCATCAAATGGCGAAATATTTCCTTTGGTTAACCAGGGATTTCTATACCTGCGCATTGATGAAGGCAAACCGATTTTGAAATAATAATGTTTTAAGAAGGCAATATCGGCTCGATGATCGGTACGCGCAATAAACCCATTTAATCGGTCGAGTTGTAGGGAGTCTTGGTGGTTTACTGCAAACGAAGTAAGTACATTGAGGTTGGTTGATAAATTGCCCTTGAGTGCACCGTACATGACATTATGAACAAAGCTCTTCGCTGCAAAAAAACGAGCATGATTTGTAGTAACCAGTTCCGTTAGGACACTTTGCGATAAGGGGAGGTTTCGTTCTAAAACCGGCTTGGAAAGCAGAAAACCTTTGGGGATCACAGATGCGTGAGTCGATGGTAACAGTAAAATACGGTTAGGATGATTCAGGAAATCGTGGAAAGCCTCAGAAAAATGGGTGAACAATTTGTACGAAACGTTTAACATGTTTTCCTCAGAAAATCGTTGGATAAAATCAATTAAATAGCCGGAAGTATCTTTGCTGTTCACTTTTACAAAAACCGAATCCAAACAGGCAATCACTACGATTGAGTCCACTAATTGTCCCTCGTTTTTTTTTTCAATCAAGGTGTTATCATCGTTTCTGTTGGAGCATGAAACCATAAGTAGGGGGAGAACTAAAACCGTGGAAAGAAGACTCACACAAAAATAACTTCGAAAGGAACGAATGTTCAAAATAGGATTTTAGTTTTGAAAATTAAAAAAAAATTCTAACATTTATAGCATTAAGTAAATGGTATGAGCGATCAAAACGAAATCTACTCAAAAGTAGTCAGAGCAGGAAAAAGAACCTATTTCTTTGACATTAAGTCAACGAAGGGTAATGATTTGTACATCACTTTAACGGAAAGTAAAAAATCATTCGCTGAGGACGGATCCGATAATTATCAAAAACATAAAATCTTTCTATACAAGGAGGATTTTGAGAAATTCCGAGATGGTCTTAACGATGTTTTGGCGAAAATAGAAGAATTGCGCAAGTAAGTAGTTCCGGAATCTAAAAAAAATCCTATTTTTGCATTCCTGAATTGGGAGTTTAGCTCAGCTGGTTCAGAGCATCTGCCTTACAAGCAGAGGGTCGGCGGTTCGAACCCGTCAACTCCCACTTACCTTTGAAAGACCCCGACATCAGTCGGGGTTTTTGTCTTTTTAAAAAAACTTATTAACAATTATTTAACGTTTAGATGAGATTTTTTATATTGCCTCTCTAAACGTAATCAAATGATAAAAAACTACCTACTTAATGCGTTCGCAACATTTAATTTTATTGCGATTTCTTTCTTCGCAACAGGGCAATGCGTTGCACCTACACCAACGAGCAGTGGCATAACCATTACCTGTGGACAAACCGGTACCTTAACCGCTGCTGGTGGAACAACCTACAATTGGTACTTCGACCAGGCCGGAACGCAACTTGCAGGAACGGGATCACCTTTTACCACAGCTACCATTTATAGTAATACAACGTTTTACCTTCAAAACGTAGCTGGAAATTGCCTTTCTGTTTTAGTGCCGGTAAACGTTACAGTTAACAGTAACATTGCCCCACCAACAGCTAACGGAGCTACCATTAATTGCGGTCAAACAGCATCTCTAACAGCAACAGGAGGAGGAGTTAATTCCTATATTTGGTATAGCAATGCCGCAGGCTCCCAAACTGCGGGCGTAGGTTCCCCATTCACCACACCAGCCCTTGCTGCAACAACAACCTATTATGTTGCCTCTGGAGCGGTTTCTAACGCTCAACCCCAAACATTTACTTACACAGGTGCTGTTCAAACCTACACCGTTCCCGTAGGAGTTACACAAGTAACAATCGACGCATACGGAGCTGGAGGAGGTGTTTATCCTGGAGGCGTTGGGCAAGCGGGAGCAGGAGGCAGAATGCAAGCCACTATTCCCGTTACAACAGGTCAGGTTCTTACCATTGTTGTGGGGGGAGCAGGCGGAAACAGTCAATACAACCGTTGCGGAAGCGGTGGTGGTGGATTTACCGGAATTCTTGACGCTAACGGAAACCATTTGGTATCTGCAGGCGGAGGTGGCGGAGCTGCCGGAGATGAAGGATGCCCTCAAGTAGGAAACGGTGGAAACGGTGGCGCTACTGCAGGTTCGAACGGATCGTGCGGAACCGGTGGAGTTGCTGGAACGAATGGAGCCGGTCCTGCCGGTGGAGTTGGAGGTACGGGAACAGTACCCGGACTTCCAGGAACAGCCAACGGTGGAGGAAACGGAGGAGCAACCCAGGGAGACCAAGGAACCGGCGGCGGTGGGGGCGGATACGGCGTAACGCCAGGCGCCAGCCAATTCGGCTCCTGTGGAGGTAATTCTGGAGCTGGTGGTTTTGGTGGCGGTGGTTCTGGTGGAACAGGTGGATGCGGCGGTACCCAAGAACGCCTTTCAGGTGGAGGCGGCGGTGGTGGTGGATACACCGGTGGTGGCGGTGGTGCTTCACAGCCCGGGTGCGTAAGCTGCGGTGGAGGTGGAGGTGGAGGTGGAAGCAATTTTGCAATTCCGACCGCATCAAATACTACCAGTACTATGGGTGGTGGTTCAGCGGCTCAAGCCAATGGTCAACTCATTTTAACCCCAGTAAATGCGACGTGCCAATCGGCATTAGTTCCTGTACAGGTTACGGTAAATGCCTTGGGCCAACCTACCGTGAGTGGCACTACGATAGCATGCGGACAAACTGCAACCTTAAATGCCTTAGGAAACGGAACCATTTATTGGTACAGCAACGCTCAGGGATCAACCCAAGTTGGCACAGGGAACAGTTTTACAACACCTGTATTAACCCAAAATGCAACCTACTATGTGAGTTTAGGCACGGGTGTCTGTGCCGCTCAAAATGTTCCTGTGACGGTTAACGTGACGCTTCCAACGGCACCAACCGCCACCAATGCAACCATTACTTGCGGTCAAACAGCCACGTTAACGGCCGCCGGAGGCGTTGGAAACTATACTTGGTATTCTGACCCAGCGGGACAAAACCAGGTTGGTACTGGTGCGTCATTCACTACCTCACCTTTATCCTCGAATACAACCTATTACGTTGGAGCTTCTTCGGGACAAGCTGGTCCTGCCCAAAGCCTTGGGTTTGATAACTGCTACGACATTCCGAATTGGAATTTGGTTCAACTAAACGGGGGGAATGGCTCCGTATCGACAGCAGGTGCACCCAACTCAATTTCACTTACAGGCCCTAACGGTACTCAAAGCAATTCCTACACGATTTACGAAACCACAGTAGGTTTTAGCGGAACCATAAGTTGGAACTGGACCGTGGTTCACAACGACCCGACCTATGACACGTATGGATACCGAGTTAACGGAGTAGATTTCCCACTTACTGCAGTTAGTGCGTCAGGAAGCACATCTA
The DNA here is from genome assembly GCA_016866255.1 of Bacteroidota bacterium. Taxonomy (GTDB): domain Bacteria; phylum Bacteroidota; class Bacteroidia; order Flavobacteriales_D; family Crocinitomicaceae; genus UBA952. The sequence continues at coordinate 24,842 of VGMY01000025.1, forward strand.
TTCAGGTTACTGCAGGACAAGTTTTTGGGGTTTACGGTAGATCGCATGACGGCTGTTGTGGAACATTTACAGCAACTATGACCAACTTCAACAAACCTTGTCAAGGTGCACCGAACTGTCAAAGCCCTCTTACTGCGGCTCAGGTTACGGTGAACTCTAACATTTCCCCACCAACGGCCTCGGGAGCCACTACCGTAACTTGCGGACAAACAGCAACTTTAACTGCGAACAGTGGCGGTGGAAACACGATAGTATGGTACAGCGATTCTTTAGGCAACAATGTTGCTGGAATAGGTTCTCCTTTTACTACGCCAGCCCTTGGAATCACTACTACCTTTTACGCTGCCAGCGGAAACGGTGCTGGAGGTGGTAGTGCCTACAACTTTACGAATGCCGGCGCAAGCGGTACGAATGGACCTAACCAAGCGCAAGTGAATGCGGCGTATGCCAATAGCAACTTAGCTGGTTCCGTAACGATCGGAACGCAAGGTATTCAAGAATGGACGGTTCCTTCATCCGGAACCTACACCATAACTGCCCGGGGTGCTAAAGGCGGTAACGCCAACACCGCTATTGGAGGAAAGGGGGCTTCTATTACCATTTCTGCAACCCTTACCCAAGGACATGTGATCAAAGTGCTTTGCGGACAAGAAGGTGGAACGCTCGATTTTACCACGGGCTGGGCCGGTGGCGGTGGTGGTGGTTCTTATGTTTACAACCAAACCACTGGACAACTCATCCTTGCCTCTGGTGGCGGCGGCGGTGCAGCAGAGGGCGACGGAGTATCCTATCCCTATGTCCTTAACGGAGTTGATGCCAGTGCCTACAACGTTACTGCCGGTGGAAATGGTGTTATGTCGGCGGGAAGCTGGTGTAATTTTGGAAACGGTGGAACGAACGGAAGCGCTGGAACTTCGGGCGGTGGAACCAGCGGTGCAGGATGGAACGGTGCTGGAACTCAAGGTACCTACGGTGGATTGATCGGACAGTCTTTCAGTAACGGAGGTGTTGGAGGAGCCAATCAAGCGTATTCTGGAAATTGGAACAACAGCACCGATGGAGGTTTTGGCGGTGGCGCCGGAGCAGGGATGCATACCAACTACGAAGCCATCGGCGGCGGCGGCGGTGGATATTCCGGTGGTGGTGGTGCAGGTTGCCGCGTTGGTTCCGGTGGTGGAGGCGGGAACTTCTACACCGGCACCTACGTTTCTTCAGCTTTAAACAACGGTCCGGGTTCTGTGGATATCGTGCCGCAAGCGCCTTCTTGTGTGTCACCTTTGGTACCCGTAACCGTAAGCGTTGCCCCACTACCATTGCCAACGGCAACAGGTGCTACGGTGGTATGTGGACAACCTGCAACTGTAACAGCTAGCGGTAATGGTACGATATATTGGTACAGCAATGCTGCAGCAACTACCTTGATCGCAACAGGAAATTCATATACCACTCCCGTGTTAAACGCGACAACAACGTACTACGCGAGTTTGGACACAGGTCTTTGTGCAGCGCAAAATGTACCAGTAGTGGTAACGGTTAATCCATTAACCTCACCCGTAGTTTCTGGAAACACGAGCTTCTGTGGAAATGCCAGCGCAAGTACGGTATTAACCGCCTCAGGAAGTCCTAGTGGATATGCTTGGTGGTCCAATGCCAATGGTACTGGATTACTTACTAATGATTCATCTTTCACAACTCCCGTCTTAAATACCTCTACGACATATTACGTTCAATCTTCAACACCACAAGGTGGCGCACAAACTTTCAACTTTACTGGTGCTGTTCAACCCTTTACCGCACCGGTATCTGGAACCTACACCTTGGAGGCATGGGGTGCGCAAGGAGGAAATGATCCCGTTAACCCTAACACATCGCTCGGTGGACGAGGAGGATATTCCAAAGGGGATGTCTATTTAAATGCTGGAACTACCTTGTATGTATTTGTAGGAGGACAAGGGTCAGGATGCTTGAATTCAAGTTGGAAATCAACCGGTGGTGGTGGTGCCACAGATTTCCGATTGATTGGAGGAGCATGGAATGACAATGCCGGCTTGTATTCGCGAATTCTAGTTGCCGGAGGAGGCGGTGGTCGACACGGTACGAATTACGAAAACATGATGTACGTTGGAAACGACGGTGGTGGTTTAAGTGCTCCTAACTTCACAGCAAATAACACGAATATCACAGGTGCAACCCAAACAACGGGTGGAAGTTCTAACTACGGTTCAAGTGTTGTTCCTGGATCATTTGGTTTTGCTACTCCGAATACCGAGAGCAATACGTGTTCCTTAGGCGGATACAACGGTGGCGCCAGAGGATCAGACAACTGGGCCAACGGTGGTGCTGGAGGAGGTTGGTATGGTGGCTGTACCAGTTGGCCAACGTCTTCTGGAGGGTCGGGATATGTTTACACCTCAACCTCGTACGTTCCCGCAGGATACACCCCTACCGTGGCATACCAAATGACCAACGAATTATTGATTGCTGGTAACTTAGCAATGCCGGACACCAGCGGAAATACGATGACGGGTAATTCAGGTCCCGGTGTTGCCAAAATCAGTTGGAGCGGTACGGGTTGTACTTCTGCCATTGTTCCTGTTACCGTAAGCGTAGGTATTGCTCCCATCGTCTCAGGTGGAGCAAACCAGCAAATCTGTGAAGGCAATCCTACGACTTTAAGTGGTTCTGGAGCAGATACGTATCAGTGGAACAATAACGTTCAAGACGGTGTTCCTTTTACACCAACGACGACGCAAACCTACGATGTGATAGGAACGGCTGCTAACGGATGTTCTGATACTGCCCAAGTAACGGTAACGGTCAATCCGGTACCTTCCGTGAGCTTGGGTCCTGACACCACGGTTTGCGACTACAACTTGCCCTATACCCTCAATGCAACAGCAACTGCAGGAACTATATTTAACTGGAATACTGGCGCAACCAGTAACAGCATTCAAGTTACGGCGCCAGGAATATACTCAGTTATCGCTACCAATGGGTTTGAATGTTCCGCGACCGATACCATCAACATTGAAGTGAGCGGTTGTGCAGGATTAGGGGAAGAAACATCCACGTTATTGGTGTATCCGAATCCTTTTACAGAACAAGTAACAATTACATCCAGCGAAGCCATCAGTGCGCAAGTAATGGTGCTTTCCATGGAAGGAAAAATCATTGCCAATGTTCGAATGGAAGGTCAATCCTTGGAAATCCCGTTGTCGGGATTGGCTCGAGGAGCCTACATGATAAAAATCATGCAAGGCGAGCTTATTCATATTACTAACCTTGTTAAACAGTAAAACCTAACTTACTGCTGTTAACAGAAAAAGGGGCTTCGGCCCCTTTTTTATTCCCCATGGACCTAGTGACTCGAAGGGGTGTATCGAAGACCACGTCACCATTCCATGGCCAATGAATCTAATCATCCTTTAGCACGGAGTATAATCTCTTCCACCACCCCAGGATCTAGTAACGTACTAGTATCTCCGAGGTTTGAAACCTCCCCTTCCGCAATTTTGCGTAAAATTCTGCGCATGATTTTCCCACTGCGCGTTTTAGGTAAACCTGGCACCACCAAGATTCGATCGGGTTTCGCAATGGGACCGATCTCTTTGGTAACCGAGGCCAACACTTCGGATTGGATCGTTTTTTCATCAAAAGCGCCTCCATCCAAAATGACGTATGCATAGATGCCCTGACCCTTGATATCATGCGGATATCCTACGACAGCACTTTCGATAATCCGATCATGCATGTTGATCGCGTTCTCCACTTCGGCCGTACCGATGCGGTGTCCACTCACATTCAAGACATCGTCTACCCTACCCGTAATGCGATACAATCCTTCTGCATCACGCAAGCATCCGTCTCCGGTAAAGTACAGGTTGTTATATACCGAGAAATAGGTTTGACGGCAGCGCTCGTGATCGTTGTAGGTGGTGCGAATCATCCCTGGCCAGGGAAATTTAATGCATAAGTTTCCATTGACCTCGTTCCCTTCAATTTCCACGCCTTGGTCGTCGACTAAACAGGGCTGAATCCCCGGTAAAGGCAAGGTGGCATAGGATGGTTTTGCCGGAGTAACTCCAGCTAAGTTCGAAATCATGATTCCGCCTGTTTCGGTTTGCCACCAAGTGTCCACAATCGGACAATTGTTCTTTCCAATGTTATCGTCGTACCAATGCCACGCCTCTTCATTGATGGGTTCCCCCACCGAACCGAGCACTTTCAAGGAACTCAGGTCCTTTCCTTCAATGTATTCGGTTCCAAATCCCATTAAACTACGAATGGCCGTAGGCGCCGTGTATAGGATGTCTACTTTATGTTTTGCAATGATGTCCCAAAACCTCCCCGCATCAGGCCAGGTAGGAACCCCTTCGAACATGAGTGAAGTGGCACCAGCACTCAAAGGTCCATAGATGATGTAACTGTGACCGGTTATCCAACCAATATCCGCGGTACAAAAATGCACTTGTCCGGGTTGGTATTGAAACACGTTTACGAACGTATAATTGGCCCAAACCATATAACCTGCTGTGGTGTGCACGACTCCTTTCGGTTTGCCCGTAGAGCCCGAGGTATACAAAATAAATAAAGGATCTTCGGCTTCCATGGCTACAGGAGGCACATTCCAATTCCCTTCGTTTGCTACCCGATTGATTTCATCATGCCACCAAAAATCGCGTCCTTCTTGCATGGTGCAAGCCGTTTTTGTGCGCTCATAAACGATGACGGATGCTACGGAATTGGCAGATTTCAAAGCCTCATCCACCACCGATTTCAGTGGTATATCTTTTGCTCCGCGGTAGGCTCCGTCGCAAGTTACGATGCAGGTAGCGCCCGCATCTGCGACGCGATCCGCAATGGCTTGGGCAGAAAACCCACCAAAAATAATGGAATGAATAGCGCCAATGCGAGCGCAAGCCAAGGTAGCAATGGCTAATTCTGGAATCATTCCCATGTAAAGGCATATGCGGTCGCCTTTTTGCACCCCATGATTGAGCAGTACCCGCGCGAATTGATTCACTAGGTGATGAAGTTCCGTGTAGGAAATTGCGCGAAAAGCTTCCTCCGGATTATTGGATTCCCAAAGAATGGCGGTGGTATTCCCCTGGGTAGCTAAATGACGATCAAGGCAATTTTCAGTTATATTGAGTTGCGCCCCATCAAACCAGCGCACATCGGGGTCGGTGAAATTCCAGTTCAGGACCTTATCCCATGGTTTTTTCCATTGGAAATTCGCTGCGATAGATGCCCAAAACGATTCGGGGTTTTCAATACTTTTTTGATAATGCTCTTGATACTCCGCCAAAGAGCAAATTTGATAAGGGTAGTTCATAGGGTTGACCTTAGTTTGCTAAAATTAAAGAAACTCGCTTAAAAATTGTTATTTCAGGGCTAAAAGCGCGTAACTTTGTACAACGTTCTTTGGGGTCGACATTGGATTTGACAGCGATAGCGGCAGTCAGGTGTCAGCATGCAGAGGGTTGTGGTGAACCTCTATAATATCTTGTCACGAACAATAAATGACAATACGTCATACGCACTTGCTGCTTAATTAACGGAATGTTAGTTGGCTTAATTCAACTGAAGCACAGTAGGTTGAACAAGTACCTTCGGTAGGCGACGGCCCGTTTTGCTTACCCATCGAAGGTTCATCCCATCGGGCTGGTAAACGTGAGGCTACTAAGCGGTTACGAGAACTCAGTGGCTAAGTTCAAGACCGGGTGTTCCTGTCCACTCTTGGATCGAAAACTAACCAGGAAATAAGCATGTAGAAAGCTTGAATTCCCATTGTTTGGACGAGGGTTCGAACCCCTCCGACTCCACTCTGATCAAAAAGCTACTCCTCTGGAGTGGCTTTTTTTGTGGACACAAATGAGGACTCGTCCTCAAATTTGGGAAAGCAAAAAAAGACAGCATCGCCTTGCGATGAAGCTTT
>VGMY01000026.1 GCA_016866255.1 Bacteroidota bacterium
ACTTTTCAACGATGCAATCAATGAGATGCTTCATAAGTTAGATCCGCATTCGCGGTACATAAGTAAAGACAATTTGTTAAAAGAACAACAAGAAATGCAAGGAAGTTTCGGAGGCATTGGCGTTCGTTTTCAGCGGATTAATGATACCGTTTGTGTTATTTTGTCCATGCAAAATGGCCCTGCCTATAAGGCTGGAATCCGCAACGGAGATCAAATTTTATCCATTAATGGAAACCCCTTTATCGGATCAAAAATTTCAAACGATATGGTAATGGAAAAACTGAGAGGAGAACAGAATTCTCCGGTTAGCGTCAAGATCCTCCGAGATAAAAAGACCTTGGAGATCAATATCATTCGCGGCGAAATAGCATTAGAAACCATTGACGCGTATTTTATGATGGATTCCAAAATGGGCTATCTTAAAATCAATCAATTTTCTGTTCCAACCTATGAAGAATTCCAACGAGCAACAAAGGAGTTGTTGAACATGGGAATGCAAACCTTGATTTTGGATTTACGAGGAAATCCAGGGGGCGTTTTGGATGTAGCCGTAGCTATTGCGGATGAATTTCTTGAAGAGGGGGAAATAATTGTTTCCGTGAAGGGTAAGGCTATCGCGAACAGAACGGACTATGCCACATCCGGGGGAATGCTCGAGAACACAAAATTAGCGTTACTTATCGACGAGTCCTCGGCATCGGCAGCAGAGATTTTAGCTGGTGCAATCCAAGATAATGACCGGGGAATGTTATATGGAAGAAGAACCTTTGGAAAAGGGCTCGTTCAGCAAGACCAAATATTGAGAGATGGAAGCAGTGTTCGAATGACCATTTCACGTTATTATACCCCTTCTGGGAGAACAATACAGCGTTCCTATGAAGGAGACTATGACAGTTATGTTAGGGATGAAAGCCGGTTTAGGAAAGGGGAATTATTCCACGAGGATTCTATTCCCATTGATAGATCAAAGCCATTTAAAACCAAAAAAGGGCGAACCGTTTATGGAGGAGGAGGCATCGTTCCCGATGTTTTTGTTCCTTACGACAGCAGCGATGTTTCGGTTCTCACCAGCATGCTTTTAACTCACCAAGTATTTAGCGCTTACGTGTTCGGCTATTTAAAAATAAAAAAGAATCCCTGGAATTCGGTACAATCTTTACAACGATATGTGTTCTCAGAGGCAGAGTGGAGAAATTTCGAGTCTTTGGCTCAAAATCAACTAAAAATTAACGATCTGAAGTTGCTTTTACGTCAGGATAAAAGAAATTTAATAGCCTATTTAAAGGAAGAGTTTTCTCGGCAAATTTGGCAAGAGTCCAATCAAATAAGGTTTTTATTAGGCCGAGATCAAGAAATGAATAGTGCCTTGAAAAATGAAAAGTTACGGTTATAACCCTTCGATTTCTGCATTTTGAATGTCCTGTTTTTTCCACCGGTTTTCAAAACTTAACAGCAAACAAGGAAGCAAAATCAAGTTGGTAAACATTCCGTTTAGAATGGTTATTGAAATTAAAAAACCAAGCGCCTGAGTTCCACCGAATTGTGAAAAAGTGAACAGAATAAATCCAAAAAATAACACAATGGACGTATAGGCCATTCCAAGAGCGTTATCCTCCAAAGCCTTCATCAACAATTCGGATTTTGAAAGATGGGGAAATTGCTTAATTCCCGTTTTCAATTTTGCCAAAAGTAAAATGGCATCGTTAATGGTGATGCCAATGGCAATTCCAAAAATAATGAGCGTTGAAGGCTTTAGAGGGATATTAAAAATCCCCATAATCCCCGCTGTAATGACCAAAGGAATAACATTGGGGAGCATCGTTGCCAAATTAACATAGAAGGATTTGAAGAGGAAATAAATAATTAAACTGATCAGTAAAATCGTAAAAACGAGGGTTTGACATAAGTTCCTAACTAAATACTTTGTCCCTTCGGAAACCACCACAGAAATACCGGTAAAATCGATGACGAGACGTTGTTGTTCTACCACGCGCTTTAAGATCAGCAAAGAATTTTTTGAATTTCGGTATAAATATATGTTTTCTGGGTTAACATCAAGATCTTGTAACACGGCAGGATCTTTTATGGACAATTCCAAAATAAAGGCATTCGCTATCGCGGAGTTTTCCATGAGGGAGTCAAAATAGGTTTCTTTGCCAGACGCATAGGCTAAGACGAAAGCCTCTAATTCTTCTTGGTGTGGATTAAAAATGCGGTTTATTTTTAACCGTATGGCGCTTATTTTATCCGTAACGATAAAGGACCCTAAATCTTTCATCTGCGCGCGAATTCGCAGCGTTTTAGATGAGGTGTCAACAAGATCTTTGATGGAGATTCTGCTGTTATTAATCCCGTTGAAATTAAAGTTATCCATGTATTCTTTTAAAAGAATTAATTCGCGTTTAGTAGGAATTTTATAGAAGCTAGAATCGTTTTCGTGCAGGGACATGTTTAAGAATTTCAGCAAATTAACGTAGGACAAGGACTTGGAAAATAAGGTGTCGCCGTCTATTAAATTCTGTGCTTCCTGTACCTGATCCATAAGCGGCTTACTAAATATTCCCGATCGAGGACTGTAGTTAACGAGAATTTCAAACGGAATGGTTCCTCCAAAATTTTTCTCCATGTAGGCAAAATCTTTGGCAATAGGATCGTTCTTTAAAATGTCACCCGTAACGTTTCCGGTAACTTCGATAAAAGAGGTGCCCCAGACAGCTATTAGGAATAAAGCTGCGGTAATTCCGTAAACCGTCTTTTTTCGATGTTGTATTATGTGGGACAGCTTGTGGATAAAATGTAAACTGGTCTTTTGGGTAAGAAAAGACATGTGTTTTTCTTTTGGAGGACCAAAATAACTCAGTAAAATTCCCACAAGCAATAGGGATAAGGAGAATACAACCATAACATTTACGGAGGATATAATCCCAAATTCCCGCAGGCGTTCACTGTTTGTGAAGGTGATAAATCCTATTGCGGTGGTCAGATTCATTAAAAAAGTAATAGGACCAATGTGCCGCAGGGTTATGTAAATGCATTTTATTTTATTCCTAGATTTGAGAAATTCCTGGTAAAAGTGAGTAATGATGTAGATGATATTTGGAACCCCAATTATGACCAATAAGGGCGGAACCACCGCCATCATCGGGGTTATGGGGTATCCAAGAAGGGCCGCCATGCCTAAAGCCCAAACAATCGAAATTCCGACGATAGTTAAGCAAATAAATAAGATGCGAATCGATCGGTAAAAATAATATATGAGCGCTGTGGTGATGAGAAAAGAAAGGGTTAAAAAAAGATACATTTCACGCCATATTCTTTCTGTCATGGCAAATCTGAAATGAGGCAGTCCTGTAAAACGCATCGGACCCAAAGACTTTTCGTAACCTCGGGCCAAGGTTTCTATTTTTGCCACAACACGGGCGTTCTTTTTATCTTTGATAAACGATTCATCCAAGCCGATGAGCATTAAGGAAATATTCGCCTTTCGGTTGTAGAGCAGTTTATCGTACAAGGGGTTGCCTCGGACCAAATGTCTGATGGTTTCTATGCTTTTTTCACTGTAGGTCGTGTCGAAGAATATCCTGTGAGAGATGAATTGTTTTTTAAAACGAGAGGTATCCTTGGTTAGATAGAAAAGGTTGGCTTCAGATATGACATGTAAAACACCGGGAAGGGCTAATATCTTATCTCCGAGGATTTTAAGTTTTTTAAAATTACTGGGCGTATACAGCTGTTTTGATGACACCACCACCACCATGGTTGATCCATCATCGCCAAATTGCCGCTTAAATTTTTTGTAGTCGTGTTGGATGGGGTGATCATCCGGAAGAATGATGCCGTAGCGATTATCTATCTCTATTTGAGTAACTAAAAAATAAGCGAAAAAAGCAGTAATTAGGGCAACAACAGCCAGAAGATAAACCCGGTTTCTTAATATGATTAATGCTACTTTACGCCACATTGCTTGATTCGTTGAAGGATTAAAACGTTGAAGCCATTAAAAAAATAAACCCCGGTCCGCGGGGTTTTCCGTAGTACTCGAGGCGGGACTTGAACCCGCACGGGCAAATGCCCACAGGATTTTAAGTCCGGCGTGTCTACCGATTCCACCACTCGAGCAATCCTAGAGCGAGAAACGGGATTCGAACCCGCGACTTCAACCTTGGCAAGGTTGCGCTCTACCAACTGAGCTATTCTCGCGATTAATACTTGATTTTTAATCAGGTGCCCAAAGGTACGAAAAACATTGTTTTTACCAAAAAAAAGGGCTAATCGCCCAGCACTTTTTTGATTTCATGGAGTTTGATCAGGGCCTCTACAGGGGTTAATCCATTGATATCAATCTTAACCAAGGTCTCGTGAATTTGTTCCAGTATGGGGTCGTTCATCTGAAAAAAACTGAGTTGTACCCCAGGTTTCCCCTTTTTACCGGAACTTTCCTTTTTAGGTTTTCCAACGCTATCATGGACGTGTTCTAAATCTTTTAAAACCACTTCAGCTCTGGAAACAACCCAATCTGGCATTCCCGCGAGGCGAGCTACGTGAATGCCAAAGGAGTGTTCGCTGCCGCCTTCTACGAGTTTGCGAAGAAAAAGAATGTTTTTTCCCATTTCTTTTACTGCAATAGAATAGTTTCTGATTCGCGAGAAGATGCGGGCCATTTCGTTGAGCTCATGGTAATGCGTTGCAAATAAGGTTTTAGGACGAAATTTTACATTTTCGTGAAGGTACTCGGTGATTGACCATGCGATAGAAATTCCGTCGTAGGTGCTGGTTCCTCTCCCGATTTCATCTAAGATTACCAAGCTGCGTTCCGATAAATTATTGAGAATGCTTGCGGTTTCGTTCATTTCAACCATGAAGGTGGATTGTCCTGCTGAAAGATTGTCTGAGGCCCCGACACGGGAAAATAATTTATCAACAATACCTAGGGTTGCTTTTTTGGCCGGAACGAAAGATCCCATTTGCGCAAGAATAACGATTAAAGCCGTCTGGCGAAGGACGGCGCTTTTTCCGCTCATGTTGGGCCCAGTTATGATTAAAATTTGTTGTTCTTCGTTGGATAAAAACACGTCATTGGCTACATATAATTCTCCTTGCTTTAGCGTTTGTTCAATAACGGGATGTCGCCCCTCTTCGATGTGAAGCGTATTGCTGCTGTTTATTTCAGGGCGGCAATAATGGTTTTCTTTGGCGAGAACTGCCAAACTGGAAAATACGTCGATGCGGGCTAAAGTTGTGGCATTGGTTTGTATGTTTTCAACGTGGTCAACAAGCGATTGCAGTAATTCTGAGTAAAGGCGTTGTTCAATTTCTAAAATTTTGGATTCTGCGCCAAGAATTTTCTCTTCGTAACTCTTTAATTCTTCGGTAATGTAACGTTCAGCGTTTACTAAGGTTTGTTTGCGAATCCATGACTCCGGAACCCTGTCTTTGTGAGTATTTCGAACCTCAATGTAATAGCCGAACACATTATTGTATGCGATTTTTAGGCTGTTAATTCCGGTTTGTTGTGCTTCGCGTTCTTGTAATTGGTCCAGGTAATGTTTTCCGTTTTGCGAGATTTGTCGTAACTCATCCAAATGCTCATCCACCCCTGAGCGGATAACCCCCCCTTTAAGGACACTGAGCGAAGGTTCCATTTCCAGGGTGTTATCCACAAGATCCAATAAAACAGCACAATCCTTAAAGGACTTTTGGAGGCGAACGATCTGGGGGTTTTCGGGCCCGACAAATAATTGGTCTTGGATAGGATTAATTAACCGTAAAGATTTGTGCAAATGCCTCAGTTCTCTTGGATTGACTTTGCCAACAGCTACTTTCGAAACTAAGCGTTCCAGGTCTCCGCATTGCGCTAATAATGCACGAATCTTTTGGGCGCGTTCCTCGGTTTTATAAAACCAATCTACCGTGTGGGTTCTTTCATGAATGGCAGAGATATCGGTGAGGGGCATCATGACCATACGTTTTAATAAACGCCCCCCCATAGCGGTTAAAGTTTTGTCTATTACATCGAGCAAACTAATTCCTTTTTCGTGTTGAGGATAAAGCAACTCAAGATTTCGTACCGTGAACCGATCCATCCATAAATACTCCTTTTCATCAATTCTTGAGAGGCTGCAAATGTGGTGCAACGGGCGCTGTTGGTTTTCTTTTACATAGTGCAGTGCAGCGCTTGCAGCAATCACGCCGAGACCCTGTTCTTCAACGCCAAATCCTTGGAGATTTTTGGTGGAAAAATGGGTTGTTAAATGTTCCCGCGCATAATCTTCGGTAAATACCCAATCATCCAAACGGTAGTGGTATTCGGTATCACAAGCTAACCCCTGAAAAGCTGCTTGATGTTGTTTTTGATAAATGATTTCGGAAGGAGCGAAAACAGAAAGTAATTTTTCAACCCGCGCTGTCGTCTCTTGACCTAAGAAAAAATCCCCGGTTGAAACATCTAGAAAAGCAACGCCAACTTCCGTCTTTCCAAAATGTACCGCCGCTAAATAATTATTACTTTTTTGTGTTAAAACTTGATCGTTGAAAGCAACTCCCGGAGTCACCAATTCAGTTACCCCGCGTTTGACAATGGTTTTAGTCATCTTTGGGTCTTCCAATTGGTCACATACGGCCACCCTTTGCCCTGCGCGCACCAATTTGGGCAAATAGGTTTCAAGAGCGTGGTGAGGAAATCCCGCTAATTCGATTTCAGCCGCCGCACCGTTTTTTCGTTTGGTAAGAACAATCCCTAAAATTTGGGAGGTCTTTATGGCGTCTTCGCCAAATGTTTCGTAGAAATCGCCAACTCTAAAAAGCAACAACGCGCCGGGGTGTTTGCTTTTTATTTGATGATATTGTTTCATCAAAGGAGTTTCATCGTTACCACTAGATTTCGCCAAAACGGAGGGGGGTTTAGATTTTAAGCTCTAAATTAGCAGTACTTCCTCGAAATTCAAAATCGCGTCAATACGACTTATCAACATGAATAAAAAACGAAAGCTTTGGGAGCTCAATCGCCCCTCTCAAGAGGCATATTCCCTACAAGATAAAATTCCAATTATCGTGTTACTGGATGATGTCCGATCTTTTGAAAACGTGGGGTCTGTGTTTCGTACAGCGGATTCTTTTTCCATTCAAGAAGTGCTGCTCTGTGGGATAACCCCTGTGCCTCCTCACCGCGAAATTCATAAAACCGCACTTGGCGCTACCGACAGCGTTGCTTGGCGCCATTTTCCTTCAATTATTGACGCCGTTTTGGGGTTAAAATTGCAAGGATATGCTGTTTTTGCTATTGAACAGGCAAAAAAAACAACGCCTTTACATAGGATACACGAATTTACCCTTGTAAAAGTTGCCTTAGTTTTTGGGAACGAGGTGCACGGGGTTCAACAAGCCGTCGTGGATTTGTGCGATGCGGTTATCGAGATTCCGCAGTTTGGGACGAAACACAGCCTAAACATAAGCGTCTGCGCTGGAGTAAGCCTTTGGGAATTTTCTAAGATAATGAATCCGGGGTTGCAAGGGAAAAAAGGAGAGGCTTAACGGTAAAATCTGCGATCTTGAATCGTGCGCTCAACGGTTTCGGGCACCAAGTATTTAATGCTCTTTTTTTGCTGAACAAGCCTCCGAATGTAGCTCGATGATATGGGCAGGACGCACAATTGACTTAGATGGGTAATCTGCGCTCCGGGGATTGGTGGCTTCGTGTTAGGGCGTTCATTTTTTTGTATTGCGCGCGGATAAACGAGCAAACGATAATTGCGTAAAATGTATTCGTAATTGAACCAGGATGCGAGACCGCGCAGATTATCTTCCCCGACAATTAGCGAGAATTCGTGTTCAGGGTAATGATCTTTAAGGTGGGTTAAGGTTATGGATGTGTAATAAGGAGGACTTAAGCGAAATTCAATTTCACAAACGCGAAAATCCGTGCTTTCGTAAAGGGCTTCGCGCAACATGGTTAAACGGTCTTGGTCTGCCAATAATTGTTCTTTTCTCTTTTGGGGATTTTGAGGAGTTAGGACAAACCAAACTTGTTGTAAATCGCTTTCGTTCAGTATTCCTTGAGCGAGGATGAGATGGCCGTTATGAAGCGGATTGAAGGATCCGAAAAATAAACCAATTTTCATATTTTTAGAAACTGTTTGACCGCTTGAGTTGCTTCAAACACCGCCTCTTCGAGGTCTTGGTTTAAAATCTGAACATCGAAATTTTCTGCTTGCGACATTTCCCAAAGAGCTTTCTTGACCCTTACTGCGATACGGTCTTCGCTTTCTGTCTCTCGGGAACGCAACCGCTGTTCCAGTATTGATATGCTCGGCGGGGCGATAAAAAGCGAAAGCGCTTGGTCTTTGAACAAATGTTTTAGATTAAGCCCGCCAACCACGTCAACATCAAAAATAACAGCCTTTCCTCCTTCCCACAACCGCTTAACTTCGCTTTTCAGGGTTCCGTAATAATGGTCTTTATATACTTCTTCCCACTCCACAAACGCCTCGTTTTGAATGGATTTTTTAAACTCACGAAGCCCCATAAAATAATAATCTTTGCCGTTAATTTCGTTGGGTCTGGGTTCTCTTGAACAGGCAGAAATGGAAAAAGCTAACACCGGAAGGTTTTCCATTAAACGCCGTACAATGGTGGTTTTTCCCGCTCCCGAGGGTGCAGAAACGATGATGCTGTTGCCGATCGAAGAAAAGTCAGAGGACATTTTGCACCTGTTCTTTTAATTTTTCGAGTTGGTTTTTCATCTCCACAACTTTGCGCTGCATTATGGCGTGATGGCTTTTGCTCCCTATTGTGTTGATTTCCCTGCCCATTTCTTGGACAATAAAGCCCATTTTCTTTCCATTAGAACTCTTCAGGTTGAGCGTTTCCCTAAAATAGTTGATATGGCTGTTTAAACGTGTTTTTTCCTCGGAAATGTCCAGCTTATCCAAGTAAAAAAGCACTTCCTGCTCCAGGCGAAGGGAGTCTGCTGTTTCTGAAGACAACTCTTTAATAGCGTTTTCAAGGCGCTGACGAACGACGCTAATGCGTTCTTGTTCGAGGGGGGATAATTCTAATAGCAGGGATTCTATGGTTGCGGTATTGTGCATCAAATCGTTTTTGAGGCTCAGGCCTTCTTTTAAACGGAAATCCGTTGTTGCAGAAATCGCTTCCTCTAGCAGGGAAAACAGGAACAATTTTTCAGCAGCGGAAGGGACCCCTGCATTTGTTTTAATTACTCCGGGCATTAGGACTAATGCCGATGCCCAATCGTTGAGCGGCGCGTTATTTTCATCCGCCAGGCGCTTGAACTCTTTTAAATAAACTTGCGCCAAACCCCAGTCAACGTTTTCGGGATTTGCGGTTTCCTCGTCCTCCAAATAGAGTCCTACGTCGACTTTGCCCCGCTCTAAAGTTGAGGCAATAAGGGCGCGAATTTCCGGTTCAAGCCCTCGATAAATCGCCGGGATTTTCATGGTTAGGTCTAGGCCCTTTCCATTTAGGGATCGAATTTCAACAGAGCGCTTCTTTCCTTCAAAAACCCCGCTGCTTTTTCCAAAACCCGTCATGGACCACATACCTTTCTTTTCTTCAAAGGTATAAAATTGTAGGGGTTTTGGTGATTATTCCTGCAACAACTTGTACAGGAGCTCTTCGGTTTCTTGTTGGAGTTGGGCGAAATATTCCCCGGTTCCTGGCCCGTCAAATCCCGAGTGAACCTTAACTATTTCACCTTTTCGGTTTAGGAAAAGGGTAGTTGGGAAGGAAAAGACACCGTTTAAGGCGTGGAAAATCAATCCCGCTTGTTGGGTGCTAGCTTTTCCGCCTAAGAAAACCGCATAATTAAGGCCGATTTTCCGAACGTATTTTTTTAAGCGCTTTAAGCGATCTGAGTCGTTGGCACCGTTTTCAAACCCCACCATCACAAAGCGCACCTTTTTAAACGCTTCTTTTTTGTTCAATTCCATAAAATACCTTGTTTCGTCCAAGCAATTTGGACACCAGGTCCCCATTATTTGAACCACTACAGGAGTTCCTCTAAAGTAGGTTTCGGTTAGTGTGCGGTGTTTACCGTTAAGGTTTTTAACCGAAATGGAAAGAAGGGCATTTGTCGTTAAAGGGTACGATATGGAATAAGGAGACGGGAGCGTTGCTTGAGGGTTGAGGACTCCGCACCACGTTGCCCGGTAATTAGGCCCAGAGTAAAAGTTCCCCAACAAGCTGTCTGACTTGCCTTTTCTTGCTTCAAAGAGAAAAGCGTGAACCCCATCAAAACAACTAAGCTGCAATTGCCCATTTACAATTCCCCCGGATAAATATCGGTAATCTCCTGTGGTGGTGCGAAACGTTCCCCTTACCGTTTGATGGGTTTGTTGGAAAATACCAACGGCCTGAGAAGAGCCTTCAGCGTCGGTAAATACCACATCATACGTTCCGGAATAATTTTGAAAAGGACTGTCAAGAATTGCATCCAAGCGTACGTCATGTTGATCGTTTTCAACCGCATAAAATTGAAAGGGAATTTTTAGGGGTAAGGTTTTGTTCAAATTCAACCAATACCCTTGTTGCTGGTTTTTATGAAATATGATTTGCCCGGCAATTTCCGGAAACTCGAAGTATAGAGTATCTTTCTTCTCTGTTAAAAAACGCATTGGTATGCTCTCCAATCCATTGTGTATTTCAAGGTTGGGGGTGGAACTGTAGCTGTAGTTAATGTCAAAGGGGAGGCTGAGTCGATCGTTTAATTGAAGAACGGCATGGTAAGGTGTTTGGGAAAAAAGAGTTATTTTGCCAAAACAAAAGAGGGACAAAAAAATGGAATTAATTGCTGATATGTTGAGGCGGGGTAATTTTTTCCATTTCATAATGCAACGTTCTAGGGTTAAATTTAGTCATTTGTGATGAGTCTATGGAAGATTTGAAGCTCGTTCAGGAGTGTTTAAATGGAAATTCAAGGGCTCAAAAAACGTTGTTTGATAAGTTTGCTCCAAGGATGATGGCGGTTTGCTTTCGATACATGAGAGGTAAGGATAACGCGGAAGATGCTTTTCAATTGGGCATGATTAAGGTGTTTGCAAAACTAGCAGAATTCAAATTTGAAGGACCGCTTGAGGGTTGGATTCGCCGTATAATGGTGAATACTTGCCTTGACCAGCTCCGAAAAAACCAACGGCTCATAAGCGACGTAGGTTTTGAAGAAGTTGCGTTTAAAATGGAAGTCTCGGAAGCCGTTTTGTCATCCATGAATACTGAAGCGCTCATGGCCTTAATTCAGTCTATGCCTACCGGATACAGGGTCGTGTTTAATATGTTTGCAATAGAGGGGTTTAGCCATCAAGAAATAGCGCAAAAAATGGGGGTTTCAGAAAGCACCTCGAAGTCACAATATTTAAGGGCAAGGGCTTATCTACGGCAACGTATAGAAGAAAATAAACATGGAAGAGGACAGGTTTGAACAGGTAGTGAAAGATCGCTTAGGCAATCACAAAATGCCGGTAGATTCGGCGTTGTGGAAAAGCGTTGCTGCTCAAGCGGGCATTTCAGCTGGGAGTACAGGCCTGGGTTTTGGGGCCTGGCTGGGAATTGTCGTTAGTGGTGTGGCGCTTACCGCCGCCGCAGTTTATTTTTCAGCATCCAAACAAGCGGCAAAGAATGAGCCGAAGGCGAAACAAGCAACAGAAACTGTTGTCAAGGAGCCAGGGTCGGGCGAAGCGCAAAAAATGCCCACAAAGGATAAAGAGGAGGAAAAAGCCGTAGAATTAAGAATTAACGCAGCAGCAGAGGAAAGCACCCCCGGTCCTGTAGTCGCGCTTACGGAACAAAACAGGGAGGATAATAGAGGCCAACAAAACGCTGAACTCCTTACGCCCCCAATTTCTCCGGCGCAGCGGTCATCAGATTTCGGCAACCATGAGGTTACGCCCGTTGAACCTCAAATACCAACCCTCGCAGAGTCAAAACAAAACACGCTTGAGTCCCACTCAGAAAAACGGGAAACCAAACCCTTGGTGATGCCAAACGCAATAACGCCTAACGGAGATGGCGTTAATGACGTACTTACGCTGAGCGCAGAAGGGTTAACGGATTTTAGCGTTGTTATTTTGGACGTTAAAAACAAACTGGTATATTCCTCCACCGATGTAAATTTTGCGTGGAACGGGACGCTGTTCAATGGGGATCCTGCTCCGGCAGGAGTGTATCAATATTATTACACGGCTAAAGACGCGACGGGCACATGGTGCAATCAGTTTTCAATGCTTACGCTTTTGCGCTAAGCCTTTTTATTTCCTTGAAAATAGTATATATTTGCTCCCATATTTCGAAGCCCGGGTGGCGGAACTGGTAGACGCGCTGGATTCAAAATCCTGTTCTGGCAACGGAGTGTGGGTTCGATTCCCACCCCGGGTACAAAAAGTAAGATGCCTGCATCATCGAATGCGGTTCATAGAAAGGACATCTTTCGCCTCATCGCGGCGATTCCCGGTATCTTCTTACGGCCCCTAACTTTTCCCGCAATTTGATGTTCGTGGTATCCTGTTGAAATGCGTGCATCAGCGATTAGGGTTGGTTTGTGCTGTTAAGGGGGATTTTAAGACATTTCTTTCGATGTTTTTTTAATCGTTAATTTTGAGAAAAATGGCAAAAAAAGCTTTTCTCAATATCCGGGGATTGATGCAGGTGCGTGAAATGCCGATTCAACCGTTGAAAGGACACGACTTGTCGGTCCTTCCGAGCATTGCAAATGCCTTTTTGTTGTTACAAGACAACGAGGTCGTCAATTTTGGGTCCATGCAACAATTAGACGAACGCGAGTTGAATGGCTATGACCTACATGACGCATCAGAGAGATTTATTTTCCCTGCCTTTTGCGATGCTCACACACACGCGGTTTTTGCTCAGTATAGAGAAGCTGAATTCGTAGACAAACTTAACGGATTGAGTTATCAGGAGATAGCCGCAAAGGGGGGGGGTATCTTGAGCAGCGCAAGAAAAGTTCAGGAAACGTCCGAAGAAGGGTTATTCCTCCAGTCCATGGAAACCGTAAAGCACATAATTGCCGGAGGAACGGGATCTTTGGAAATCAAAAGCGGTTATGGATTAACATTGGAAAACGAGCTAAAAATGTTACGAGTCATTCGGCGAATAAAAAAACAAGTAGACATTCCTATCAAAGCAACGTTTTTGGCAGCCCACGCTGTTCCTGCTCAATTTCAGGGTCAAAAAGAACTTTTCATGGAGGCGTTGTTGAACGAGTGGATTCCTAAAGTCCTCGAAGAGAAGTTGGCAGATTATATTGATGTGTTTTGTGAAACGGGATATTTTGACGTCAATGATATTGCGCAAATTGGCAAGGCTATTCGCGGCAGCGCCCTTCAATTAAAGGCGCACGTGAACCAATTCAGCGCTTTTGGAGGCGTGCAAGAAGCAGTAAGACAAGAGGCCGTGACCGTAGACCATCTTGAGGTGATGAACGAAGAAGATTTTGAAGCCTTAGCAAGTAGTAAAACTTTGGCAACCTTGTTACCGGCCTGTTCTTTTTACCTAGGAATTCCTTTTGCTCCGGCACGAAAACTTTGTCAAAGAGGCGTTCCGTTTGCAATAGCAAGCGATTTTAATCCCGGTTCTTCTCCAACGCACAATCTTTTTTTGGTGTGGTCTTTGGCTTGTCTTAACATGAAATTAACGCCCGAGGAAGCGTTTAATGCAATGACGGTAAATGGCGCCTTTGCAATGGGCATTAATGCATCGCACGGCGCTATTTTTAGGGGGTATAAAGGCAAATTCATTCTTACCAATAAAGCGCCTTCTTTCGCTTATTTTCCCTATGCCTTTGGAACAAACCACGTCTATCAAATATTGAATTAATGAAGATTCTTGGTTGCTTTTGTTTCTGGGGGTTAACGAGCCCGTTCGCGTTATGCCAATCCTATGCAAACTCCGGAGAACTTCTTTGGGAAATTGATAATGGAAAAAACAAATCCTACGTTTGGGGCACTCTTCACTCCAACGATAAAGAGTTATTTGAATTTCCGGATTCTGTCTATTGGGCCTTTTCGCGTTGTCGTCGATTGGCATTGGAAATCGATGTCTTCGATTATTTTTTGGATAGAGATCCCATGCTTGAAAAAAGGCCAACGCTTTTCGATAAACGCGGTAAAATTTACACGTCTTCAGATGAACCTTCACCAACATTTTACGGTTCAGAGGACGGCATGCCCCAGTTCATGGACGCTTTTTTTCAAGAAGAGGCAGAAAGAGCGGGTAAAGCCCTTGTACCCTTGGAAACAGTTGGTTTACAAACAAAAGCATTTGACGGAGTTCCGCTAGTAGATCAAGCGTCCTTTGGCAGCCCATCGGAGCGCACCATGCTAAAAACGTTTTATTTGCAGGGTAAAATTTCAGCGATTGATCAAATTATACGCGCTAGGTTTTCGCAAGAAAAACTGGCTTATTTGAGCCTCATTGAAAAAAGAAATTCTCAAATATTGGAGGTCCTTTTAAAAGAAATCAAAATCACTACCGTATTTTGTGCAATCGGGGCAGCTCATCTTTATGGAGAAAAAGGAATTATTCAATTATTGCGTTTGAGGGGGTGTAAAGTTCGACGCATGGATTTACGCCGTTCCGGCGCGAAGGATGTAAAAGGATTCCCAACGAATCGCCAATATGAATTGTTAGATTCCCTAGAGGGAAGCGTTTTTAAAGCAACTTTTCCCGGAGTTCCCCGAGCGATTTCTTCGGGATGGGTTTTTAAGGAACTGGGTCAAGGAAACGTTTATAAAATTCAATGGCAAGCACGGGATACTGCTTTATCGCTGTTGGAGTGCGCAGAACTGTTCATGGCGTCCCCTCCAAATTGTTCTTACATTCTCGGGATGTTGGATGATGGGACGGAATATGTTCAAGGATTGAGCGATGTATATTTAGAGAGATTAGCTTGGAAAAGAATTTTGATAAATGCTCGTAATGTGGTTATTTTAAGTTGTCAAGGAGGAAATAAATTCATGAATTCAGATAGGCCCAGTCGATTTTTTAACAGCGTGGTATTGGAGTGATGAAAGGAATGATATCCTTCGATATTGAAGGGATTCTTGATGCTTCGACATCTTTAATTTTCACTCCCTTTCAAGAAGAGACCATAGAACTTTTATCGGAGCGGTTAGCGGCTGTTCATGTTTTTGATTGTTCCAACCACCACCTGGTGCTAAAGTTGAACCAATTAAAAGAAGAGGAATTATTCTTTTTATTTTCTCAGGTGAGGACATCAATCTTTTCGTACGCAGAACGGCTTTCTTCTTTTCCCCGTGTTTGGAAAATATTTCAAGATAATTCTTCAAAACTGCAGTTGATTGCATTGGGTCAAAGCAGGTCATTTTTGAGCATCCAAGCAAAAACGGCGCAGAAAGAGCTTTATGCTTATTTTTCTTCAAGTTTTTTAGATATGGTACAACGCCATGGCATTTTTAAGGCGGGAGAATTTGTGCCCAAGTGGCTGGTGACCGGAATGACACGGGATGTGGAAAAAACGTACAAAAGGAGCAACTCACCTTGGTTAAGAAAATGTAAAAGTTCCAGAATTAATAAACCACAAAGCGTCGAGAAAGCTTTAATCTTTATAGCAAATCGTACGCACACAACGTTTAGTTACCGTGAATTGGGGTTTTACTGTGGCATTGACAACGAAACAGCAGAAAGGTACGTGAGGATGCTGTGTGATGTGGGCCTTATATTTTGCATGGAGGCGTATTCTTTTCGAAAAAGGTATGAATATGTTAAAGGCGTTCGGGCAGGTTTTTGGGACAATGGGCTTTTGAACGTCTATAAGAATAATTTTTCAGAAATCGATTTTCGTACGGATGTTCCAGATTTATGGAAAAATTGGTTAATTGCTGAAAAGATTAAGAAGGATCAACGCGAACATAAAAACAACACGTATTTTTTTTGGCAGTCTCACACGCACCAAAACATTGATTTGTTGGTGGTTTCAGAGTCTGGAGAAAAACAAGCCTTTATGGTGTCGTGGAGGTCAAACCGGGTTATAAACCCTTCTCCTCTTTTTGTAAAGTACTATGTTGACATACCGGTTCACGCCATTAATCTTACCAATTACATTACTTTCATAACCTGATGGAAACCTTTATCTCTTTGTGTGTTGAACGCCTCTTATCGCAGCATAGCCAGCCGGATGAGTTTTTGTTAGTCCTTCCCTCAAAACGAGCGAAAAGATATTTTTATGAGGAATTTGTAAGAGCCTACAAGAGGCCTATTTTTTTACCTGAGATTCTAACGATAGACGAATTTCTCAACAGGGATGAAGAAGCGGTCTGCATTGATAAGACACGACAACTGTTTTTATTGTATGATATAGCCCTTAGAATCCCCGTTTTTGAGTCCCTATCGTTTGAAGCGTTTTTGGCTTGGGGGCCGTTAGTTTTAAATGATTTTGAGGAAATAAATCGTTATTTGCTCGATGCCGAGAAGGTTTTCCAAAACCTAATTTCGATTAAGGAACTGGATAGTTGGAATTTGGAGGACGGAAAAGAACTTTCCGAGAGCCAAAAACAGTTCATGGTATTTTGGGAATTGTTGCCAAAGCTTTACGAAGAGTATGTTGCGGAACTTGCTCTTCGCGGGTTTACCACGGGAGGGTTCTTGCTTCGCAAGCGCGCATCAAATCCTGAAACCTTCTTTGGAAAAAAACAAGTTTATTTTATCGGATTCAATGCTTTAACAAGGGCCGAACAAAAAATAATAAAAGCGTTTTTACAGGCAGAAAAAGGAGATTACTGGATAGATGTAGATTCATTTTATGTAGATAATCCAATTCATGAAGCTGGGATGTTTCACCGAATTAACGCGGAAAGTTTTAGGGTAAAAAACGAGTCATTTGTGCTGAACGAATTGTTAAAAAAAGAGCTGGAAATTGAGGTTATTGCATGTCCACAAGTTTCTGGTCAAGTGAAGGTTGCCGCATCAAAACTTTCAACCCTCGCCTCGGAGGAATTGGAATCCACCTTAGTTTTGTTAGCTGATGAGCGGTTAATCATGCCCTTATTAAAAAACATTCCTGCTGCTGTAGGTCAGGCCAATGTAACAGTTGGCTTACCGTTGAGCCAAACTCCGCTTAAATCTTTTGTTGATTTAGTTTTTGCTATTCAGGAGAATAAGGAAAGATTCAAGTCTCAAAGTGTATATTACAAGGATCTTTTGTCCGTTTTCCAACACCCGTTTATCAGCGCTTGGATATCTAAAGAAACCCGCGAAAAAATTACCTTGTGGGAATTGCAAACCGTAAAAAATAACCGGGTTTTCCAAACGCAACAACATTTGGTGTTTGATCCTGTTTTGGACAGTATTTTACAGATATTATTTACCAACTGGAGTAACAATTATGTTCTGGCAATTGCTTGTTTGGAAAAATTAACGGCTATTCTTATCGAGGCCTTGGGCAATGAAAACGAGTTTGAAACGCAAATTTTAGTCGTTTTTCAAAAGGGACTTGTAGCCTTAAAAAATTTAGCAAACGAAGGTTTGCCGGCAATGAATTTAAGAACCTATAAACTGTTTTTTACGCAGCATTGGTCTTCGTTATCTTTAGCCTACCACGGCAATCCTACCCAAGGTTTGCAGATTATGGGATTGTTAGAAACCCGCCTGTTGGATTTTAAAAACCTCCTTGTCCTAGGCCTCAACGAAGGCGTTTTACCAACTAACAATACGCTTGACTCGATTATTCCTATGGACCTAAGAAGAGGTTTAGGCTTACCAACGCCCCGGGAAAAACAAGGGCTTTTTGCCCATCATTTTTATCGTCTTTTGCATCGGGCGGAGCAAGCGCTTTTTACCTACTCCATAGGGGGCGACGGGATGGGTTTGTCAGAACCTAGTCGGTATATAACGCAAATAGAAATGGAGCTAAAAAGAGCAAATCCAAAAATAACCTTGGTGAAAAAGATTTATACAACGCCTCTTGCTTTGAGCGAAGATTACAGATCATTAAGCATTGAGAAAAGACCAGAAATCTCCCATTTATTGGAAAACTATTTTTCAAAAACTGTTTCCGTGAGTGCCATGCTCAAGTATTTGCACTGTCCCTTGGATTTTTATTTTCGTTACCTGGCAGAACTTGGAGAAGAGGAAGCGGTAGAAGAGGATTTGGAAATGAGCAGCATGGGGAAAATCATTCACAGCACCTTAGAAGAGTTGTACCTCCCCTTTGTTGAGCGGGATAAAAATAATGCTCCGATGGTTCCTTCTCCGCCGCCTATCACAGGAGCAGATGTGCAAAACCTTATAACCAAGGCTCCTGAGGAATTAAGAAAACAATTTAAAGCGTATTTGGACAACGACGAGACCCTGCTGTCTTTTGGAAAAAATTATTTGTCCTATAAAGTTGCACTAGAGTTTGTCTTCAATCTGTTGAATCACGATAAGGCATACATTGATTCCGTACCAGGGGATGTTTACATTCACCGTTTGGAAGCATGTTTAAAAGCATCAATGGAGGTAGAGGTAAATGGCGAAAGGAAGACCATAAATTGGTTAGGATTTATTGACCGCATAGATCGCGTGCAAAACGAGTATCGTTTGGTAGATTATAAAAGCGGCAAAGTAAAAATTGAAAACGTAGAGTATTCAAGGAAAGAAAATGTCCGAAAGTCATTCATGAATTGTAAGCACGCGCTACAATTAGCGGTTTATGCATATCTATTTGAGAGAAATTATGGCTTTTTTCCATCAGAAAAAGGCATTTATGCGATACAAAAAAACAGAGATGCCTTTTTCCCATTGTTGCTAAAGGAGGTGTCTGAGGAAGAATTCATGGAGGATTTTCGGCAGATTATTCAAGAGTTATTGACGGAAATTTACAACGTTGAAATTCCTTTTGAGCATGCGGAAACCGCCAGATATTGCAGTTATTGTTAAAAAAAATCCGGAATGTTGAAGATTCCGGATTTTTCTGCAAGTTATTAAATCTAAGTGGCGTTAACCAACTCAATATATAGACGCAACAGGGTTAAAAATGGTTGCTTAGTACAATTGACTTTTTAGTGCATCGCGATAATCTTTCAATTCCTCTCGATTGATTTTCTGTTCTGCGTTTTGCATTAAAGTTAGCAAATAAACCAGGTTTTCTTTATCATCAATTCCTTCAATGGGAAATCTATTACCCTCTTCATCTTCTTCAAATTGTCCTTCAACGTCGAAGGCCTCATTTTCTTGAAGGTATTCGTAGGTGAAACGCAACAGTTTAATAACCAAAGGATCTTTCTCAATTTTGGCTAATTCTCGAAGGGCTTTTAGTTCTTGAATTAAGTTTTTGGCGGCAACGCCGCTTTTTTCTACAGAACGTATGATTTGCGTAAGTTTTTCTTGTGAAGCGATTGTTTTCATAAGGATATATAACGGCGTCAAAAATACGGGTTTTTATGTTGACAATAAAAAATACACAGGGGGTATTTTAGTAATTTTGAGGAATGGATTACTTTTTTCAGGCGATAGTCATTGGCTTGCTGCTCAGTTTTATGATTGGGCCGGTATTTTTCCTGCTTCTTGAAATCAGCATTACGAGAGGATTTAAGGCAGCAATCATTTTCGATTTAGGGGTGCTGGTGAGCGATCTTTTCTACGTTATTTTGTCTTTGTTTTTTGCCTATCAATTAAGAGGCATTGGAACGCTTAAAAATAATTTCCTGTTGAGCATCGTCGGTGGAGGGTTGTTTTTTGCTTACGGCATGTACAACCTGTGGTTTAAAAAAATTTCCATAATAACCCCCCAAATCACTTCTGACAACATTTTGGAACAAGATTTTAATGTTGCTAACCTCAGCAAAACCAATACGAAAGATCATGTTTTATTATTTCTAAAAGGGTTCACCTTAAACCTGTTGAATCCTGGCGTTGTGGTATATTGGTTAGCAATTGTGGCGAAAGGGTTTGATTTGATAGAAAATCAGGTGGAATATTGGCACATTTATATTTTTATAGGAACTGTACTCGGTGTGTTTTTTACCGTTGATTGCCTGAAGGCTTATTTGGCAAATAAACTAAAGCCTTTGGTAACCCTAAATCTTTTAAAGGCGCTGAACTTGTTGATTGGTGCTGTTTTTATGGGAATTGGAATATTTTTAATCCTCCGACAATTTTTGCGCATGTAACGCCTTAATACCTGAATGTTTATATGACCATGAAAACAACCGTCTTATTCTCTGCCTTGTGCATGTTTTCCTCCGGCCTAAGCCAAAAGGTGTTGTCGGAAAATTTAGGACCAAAAGTTAAGGTGTATTGGGATTCCGACAATAAAAAGTTGCATTCAACGGGATGCTATTATACAGATGATATACGTTTGAATACTTCTGAAAAACACGGTAAATGGTTGTTTTATTCGACGGATGGAGTTTTAGAGGAAGAGCGGTATTATTATCGAAACAGGGTCCATGGCAAACAAACGGTGTTTTTTGCTAATAAAACCATAAAACAAGTCTCTTACGCAAAATTTAATCTTCCCGATTCGGTTTTTAAAGAGTATGACGATAAAGGGACTTTACTCATTCATGGCGCCTACGATTTGGGATTGCCAACAGGAAAATGGTCTTTTTATTATTCTGATTCCTCGCTTTGGAAAGAAGAACTTGTTTCCAACGACACCACCTATTTGATGTCTTATTTTTTAAATGACGAACAACATACGCAAACGGTCGCAAAGGGCAATGGAACGGTTGTTACGTATTTTCAATCTGGTGGGGTTAAAGAGTCTTACAGCTTTCTTAACGGGCTTAGAAACGGTCCTTTTTTTGAACAGTTGGCTTCGGGCGTTATTGCCATTAAAGGCGAATTTTTAGACGGAAAAAAACATGGCAAATGGAGTTTTAATTATCCCGATGGTGCCTTAGAGAAAAGGCAAGAGTTTGTGGCGGATTCCCTCGAAGGGGAATATTTGGTATTGTACCCAAATGGAATCGTACAAACGGAAGGAAAATACAAGTTAGGTAAAAAACAAGGCCCTTGGATTTGGAGAATGCAGGACGGGAATTTAGAAATGACGGGCAGTTTCGATAAAGACCTTCAGGATGGCGATTGGACGTATTATTTTTCCTCAGGGGAGTTGTCCTACAACGCTCACTACGCGAAAGGATTAAAAAGCGGTTTTTGGGAATATTTTTACAAGGACGGTCAATCTTACCGTAATGGATCTTTTGTAAAGGATTTAAAAGAAGGTCGGTGGCAGACTTGGTATGAGGATGGCACACTCTTGATGACCGGCAATTATCATCTCGGGAAAGAAGTAGGGAATTGGAAAAATTATTGGCCGAACGGAAGGGTCAAAAATCAAGCGTATTATAGTTCAGGTAAACTAAACGGAGCCTGGTATTCCTTTACACCGGAAGGAAAATTGCATTTGTTTGGCCGCTATAAAAAAGACCTCAAAAAAGGAAAATGGACGGAGTTTTATGCCAATGGAATGAGAAAAGAAGAAAGAACCTATGCTATCAAAAAGGTGAAAAATCAGGCCAATGATGTGGTTGCACTAGGGTTTAAAGACCTTCGCAGTGTTGAACACGGAAACTATCGAGCCTATTCGCAAGTGGATTATACTGTGAAAGAATCGGGCAAATACGCTTCGGGAAACAAGGTGGGAAAATGGACGAATTTTTATCCGGGGGGAATAGTTCCCGCAGTCGTTACTAACTATAAAAAAGGACAGTTGCACGGAATGTTCTCGCAATACGACCGAAGGGGTAACAAGATGAACGAAATTCATTACAAAAAGGGACTCAAAGACGGGTGGCTTGTGGTTTACGGGCGAAATGGGGAGCCGATTGTAAAAAAAAGGTTTAGTAAAGGCATCGAATTGCAGCGCCTTAATGCTCAAGACATGTTTGCGCCTTAATCCTCAAGCAATAAAAAATCTATTTGACGTTTCCTTGGGCTTACTTCTTCTACTCGAACCCGTACGAGAGTTCCCAAGGTGTATATTTTTCCTGTTTTTCGACCAATAACAGCATGTTTTTCAGCGTCAAAGGAGAATCGATCAAATGAAATGCTTGGAAGAGAGACCATGCCTTCGCAGTGATTTTCCATTAGGCGAACAAAAATTCCGTAATCAGAAACTCCCGAAACGAGCCCGTTAAATTCATCGCCAAGGCAATCCATCAACATTAAGGTCTGAAAATACTTGTTCGATTCTCTTTCGGCCTCAGTAGCTTTACGTTCGTTAGCAGAAATTTTCTTACATATTTCCTCCAGTTTAGGTCTTGGGTTGATCTTACCCTGTTGTATTTTTTCGAAGAGCAGCCGGTGTACAATAAGGTCGGCATATCGACGAATAGGGGAAGTAAAATGGGTGTAGAATTTGAAAGACAGGCCAAAGTGACCTTTATTTTGTGTGCTGTATACTGCCTTAGCCATAGAACGCACAACCATGCTTTGAATCAGGGAAAAGTAGGGTTCTGAGGCTATTGATGTTAACAGCTTGTTGATCGATTCTGCAGCATTTGATAAATGATTTATGCTTAGTTCAAGGCCAAATTTTTCACAAAATAAGTGCAAAAGCGCAAGTTTTTCTGGATCGGGAAGGTCATGAATACGATAAATGGAGGAGTGGGCATCGCCTTTTTTTTGTTGAGGGGTGAGCTCAACGGCCACCGTCCGATTGGCAAGCAACATGAATTCTTCGATAAGCTGGTGTGCTTCTTTGGAGGTTTTTAGTACGGTTTCGGTGGGATCGCCTTGTTCGGATAAAATGAACCTCAACTCTTCCGAAACGATGTTTAAGGCCCCTTGTTTGAAGCGCTTGGCTCGCAGGGTTTTTGCCAATGCATTCACCTGGAGAATGACGGGAGATAAGGCGTCCGGTTTTCCCTCGATGATTTCCTGTACTTCTTCGTAGGTAAAACGCCGGTCGGAGTGTATTACGGTTTTTCCACACCAATGATGTACAATGCTCCCTTGAGGACTCATTTCAAACACTACAGAAAAGGCGAGTTTATCTTCTTGTGGTCTTAAGGAACAGAGGACATTGGAGAGTTGTTCGGGAAGCATCGGCATCACGCGGTCTACCAAATAAACGGAATTAGACCTTTTCAAGGCCTCCTTATCGAGAGGGGAACCTTCTTTTATGTAATGCCCTACATCCGCGATATGCACTCCCAAGGATAAATTTCCGTTTTCGAGCAGTTGATAAGAAAGGGCATCGTCAAAATCTTTCGCATCCATTGGATCAATGGTGAAAGTTAAAATGCCGCGTAAATCCGTTCTCTGCTCAATCTCATCTTCCGCGATTTCGGTGGAGATGCGGCTTGCTTCTTTCATAACTTCTTCCGGAAAATAAGGGTCAAAGCCCTGGTTAACAAGAATTGAAATCATTTCCGAATCGTTGGTTCCCGGGTAACCTAAAATTGCCACGACCTCTCCTATTGGAAAGCTATTATTTTCTGGCCAAACGGAAATTTTTGCTACGATGCGCATGCCGTTTTTTGCGCCGTTAAGTTGGTTTATGGGGATGTCAATAGGAACCCCATATTTCGGGCTATCGGGGTAGAGCGTTCCTTTATTGTTTTGCAGTTTAAGCGTTCCTACCATCTGCGATCGACTTCGCTCCAAAACGGAGATTATTCGCCCCTCTTTTTTTCCGTTTCGCACACTAATAATAGAGAACTGGACCCGGTCACCGTCCATCGCGGAACCTTTATTTTCTTCGCGAATAAGGACATCCTTGTCCTTCGAATCTTGACGAATAAATCCGAATCCTTTCGCATTCAGTTCAAAAACACCTGTTAACTTTGGTCCCTGGTTTAAACAAAAACTATGGGCATTTACCCACGCGATTTGTTGCTTAGAGACCAAACGCTGGAGGGCATCCAATACATGCTGACGATCAATAGGGGTTTTGGCGTCGAGCAAATAACAAAGTTGCTTATGAGACAGGGAGGCGTCCGGATTCCTCGAAAAAACCGATATGATCGAACGACTTATGCTTTCTTTCGGCGGTTTTGAATAAGCCTTTCGTTTTCCGGGATATTTTTTTGACATGCCAAATCCTTCCTTAATGGCGGATTATCACCTTGCGCGTGAAAGGCTTGTTGGAAGGGTTTTCAAAACATACAAAATATACGCCGCTTTTAAATTCTGCTGTCGATATTTTTTTTGAGCCCGATAACACGTCTTTCATCAAAACAGCTCCCATGACATCAACAATTTTAAAAGGAAGCATTTCGCTGTTGGAGCTCGATAGTTGAAGGTAATCGTCAGCGGGGTTTGGTACGATTGCAACATGCACAGGATCTTTGATTGTTTTATTTTCCGCGACATAATCAATTATTACATCAACCGAGTCTAAATAAGCCAGACCAGCACTATTGGTAATGTAATAACGGTAGTGACCAAAGCCAGACACACCATCAGCAGGATTGAAGTCGGGTTTCATTTTACCGTATTCGCCCGGCAATAAGTCAAATAAAACGCCCGCACCGCCGGGAGAGGTCCACGGGTTTGTTGTCATTTGCGTGCTTGAATAACATGCTCCGCCGAAAGGATCCGAAGCATGTCCCCAACAAAGACCATCTGTCCAACCTGCGGGAACGGATAATTGTTTTCGAGTGATGCGCCATTTTTGATTTATGGCGGAATTGTTATGAATTTCAAAAGGAACGTCCAATGTTGCGCCCGATGGGGCATTGATAGAAACAGGGGCAATCCCTGAGGATAAATCGGTGTTTTGGCCTTCTTGGTAAATGGCAATATTGTCTTGTGCCAGAAACTGTAAAAAGGGAAAAAGCAGAAATAAGCAGAGGTATATTTTACCCATAATTTTTTATGTCAAGTCAAATGTATTTAAATTGACGCGTTAATGCAAGTTCTCTAACTAAAAAGGGATAAAAAAAGTATCTTTGTACTTTGGCATCTTTTGTGTTACCTAGCGTAAAACTTAATTATGAAAAGATTATTGCCCCTTGTTTTTATTTTTTTTCACTTCCATTTTTTGGGACAACAGGCTTTTTCCGATACAACGAGTGGAAAAAAAGTACCCTCCGTATCTTTGAAAGACCTTAATGGAAAAACCTACAATACCTCGAATTTGGGTTTTTCTGGCCCCGTGGTGATTAGTTTTTGGGCGACTTGGTGTGCCCCATGTAAAAAGGAGTTGATGGCAATTCACGAGGTGTATGAAGCGTGGCAAGCTGAAACGGGAATGAACTTGGTTGCGGTGTCCATTGACGACGAAAAAACGAAGCGAGATGTGATTACTTACGCAAATGGGAAGGCTTGGGATTATACGGTTTTACTGGACCCTAACGGAGATTTTAAACGCAGCATGGGGGTGAACAATGTTCCTCATACTTTTTTGTTGGATAAGCACGGAAATATCGTCTATACTCACAATAATTACGCACCGGGCGATGAAGACATTTTGTTTTCAGAGATAAAAAAACTAAGCATTGAATAAGGGAATTTTATCCTTGTTGGTTGTTTGCAATGCCGTTCTTTCTTGGTCTCAGGGAAATTTTACTGGAAATATTGAGTCAACGTTTCAATATTTAAACGATGATCCGGTGATTAACGCCCTTCAGCCTCCTACCAAGGGTCTTATTAATTCTTACATGAATGTCTTTTATACGAACGGCGGATTTAAAGCAGGCATGCGAATGGAAAGTTATTTGCCTCGAATTCAGGGTTATCCAAACCGTTTCGACGGCACAGGCATCGGTTACAGGTATTTGGGTTATGTAAATGACAAAGTAGACGTTACATTAGGACATTTTTACGAGCAATTTGGAACCGGATTGGCTTTTCGGGCTTACGAAGACCGCGCCCTGGGTTACGACAATGTTGTGGACGGAGCGCGAATTATTTTTAAACCCGTTTCTGGATTTCAGATTAAAGGGGTTTACGGGAAGCAAAGGCTCACATTTAATGGCGGTCAAGTAATAAATTCAGCAGGCATTATTCGGGCACTGGATGCGGATTTTAATTTGAAGGAAGTTTGTCAAAAGCGGCTTGCGTCTTTCCCTGTCGATGTTGCCGTTGGAGCCTCTTTTGTGAGTAAATACCAGCCGGATGATGACGACGCGTTGGTGCTGCCTGAAAATGTTGGGGCTTATGGAGGAAGGATGAAACTACAATACAAGAATTTCACCCTTGATGGAGAGTATATTCTTAAAGAACAGGATCCGTCTTTGGACAATGGAAAAATCTACAATAAGGGCCATGCGGCCGTAGTTAATTTTGGGTATTCTAAAAAAGGGCTGGGCTTTTCTCTTTCTGCAAAATCTGCAGACAATATGAGTTATCGCTCCGACCGAAACAAAGAACTGCAGGACGCGTTCATCAATTTTTTACCGGCCCTCAATAAAACCCATACCTACAACCTTGTTGCAACACTTTACCCGTATGCTACCCAACCATTGGGCGAAATTGCGTATCAGGCAGATTTCATTTACACGGTTAAAAAAGGGAGCGCATGGGGGGGTAAGTACGGTACAACCATTGGGATTAATGCTTCAACAACGTACCGCCCCGTTCAACACACCTCCGGAATAGATGTAAACGACTCCAGCAGGGTCACCTATGAAGCCCGATTGTTTGATAAAAGCGATAGCTTATATTGGCGAGATATCAATTTTAGCATTACTCGCAAGTTGAACAAGAGCTTATTGTTGGTCTTATCGTATTTTAACATCACCATTAACAACGATGTTGCGAAGGTTTCTAACGATGCAACGGGCATCATTTCCTCGCACATCGGTGTAGTTGAGGCCTCTTACAAAATTAATGCGAAACACAATATTAGGATGGAACTGCAAGGAATGTTTGTTAATAAGCTTTCGAACGGCAACATCAACGACAAAGGGAATTGGGCCACAGCCTTGATTGAGTACACGGTTGCCCCAAATTATTTTGTTAGTTTTCTCAATCAATACAATTACGGAAACCCCGACACAGATAAACGGGTAAATTACCCCAACGTTACGTGTGGATATATCCATGAATCCACGCGCGTTATGCTTTCCTATGGACGCCAACGCGCAGGATTATTTTGCGTTGGCGGCGTATGCCGTTTTGTTCCCGCGAATAATGGTTTAACCTTAAGTTTCACTCAAAGTTTTTAATTCATGCTGCGACTATTTGCATTTTCATGCCTCTCCTTATTGGTGTTCACTTCCTGCGACCGCGTTACCAATGCCTATCCTTCAACGAATGCGCTTGAGTTAGATACGGCGCTATATCCCGGTACTTGGGGGGATTATCTTGCCAACGAGTGGCCTTCCTTTACCCCCAACACGAACTTGAATAGAAATCTATTGTTGGAGGATTTTACAGGACACCTGTGCATTTACTGCCCTGCCGCCGCCGATTTAGCCCATGCGTTGTACGAAGCAAATCCCAGCAGGGTTTATCCACTCTCCTTGCATGCGGGACCAACAGGAATTGGCGATTTCCAGGTGGTTGATGTGGCGGGTGGATATCCTTTGGATTTCACCAATTCCGATGGAATTGCCATCGCGCAATACTTTGGGGCAAACGACGGAGGGTTTATCGGAAACCCGCGGGGAACGGTAAGTAGAATTAATAATGGCGGAGTATTATTCCAAAGCCCAGGCGCCTGGACGGGTATGGTTGCAAACGCGTTAGCGCAGAATGCCTTAAAGGTGAATATGCAATCGTCCTTAAATTATTATCCAAGCACTAAAGGGGCGTTTTTACACGTTGAAATTGAAAAATTAGACCCCAATTTAACGAATGAGCTGGGAATTGTTGCGTGCATTGCGGAGGATTCGTTGGTAGGAGATCAAAAAATGGGAGATAATTCCCACAACACCAGTTATGTTCACCGAGACATTCACCGAGGAAACCTCAATAATACCCCCTTTGGAAGAACCTTAACGGCCTCCGATTTAACGAATGGCAAATACTATGTCAATTATTCGTTTGTTGTCCCCAATCAGCTAGATGGAGCTTATAATGCTTCCAACATGCATGTTTTAGTGTATGTTTATGATAAGATAACCTGGGAAATCTATCAAGTAATAAAACAAGTCATTGAATAAAAAAAGGCCGCTTTAGCGACCTTTTCATTCTTAAGCGATTTTTTAACCCGTTAATCTTTCATAATTCTTATTGTTTCAACCCCTTGTTCTCCGTAGACGTTGATAAAATAAATTCCTGCCTTAAAACCGTTGAGGTTAAGCTCTGTCGAAGACAGTCCTTCTGTAGATTTAACGAAC
>VGMY01000027.1 GCA_016866255.1 Bacteroidota bacterium
TATTGTTAGAAAAGCCATATCCCTCTGTTGGGATTCCAAAGAAATTTTTATCGCACTTATCATTGCTGTTTTCATCATGGTAAATGCAGACCCCGTATTTTTTTTCAGGTAAATCTTGAAACGTTGCACTAACCTCATTTCCCGTATTTTCAATACGTATTTTTCTACAGGTGCCACCAACGCTTGCATATTTGTCGGGATTATCAAACAAACCAAATTCAATGATGCCTTTCTTCCCGATAATACCGGTAACTTTCACAGTTAGGTCATATTCCTTTAGGGCCTTTTCTAAGGGGCAAAATGAGAGAAATGAGTACGTTAAACAAATAAAAAAAATGAAACGCATCTTAATCGGGAAGTTCCGTTTTAAATATCTTATCCCACCATATGAAAATGGATGAATAATTGCCGTCCAAAAAGGAATGGTGGTCATCGTGGTGCTTGGTTTTTGATATGAGCGGAATTTTACTGAGCACAGGAAGGTTTACATCGGAATGCAAGTGGATTTCCCTCAGGTTTCGTATAGCTCCAAAAATCAGTACGGTAAAAATGGAAATGGGAGAAATGAGCCCTACGATTACGAAACCTATTACCGGACCGATAAAACCTAAGATCCACTCCAAAGGATGGTTGTAAAGATACTCCAAAGGAAAAGGAGGGCTCGCTCTGTGGTGAATTGAGTGAATTTTCGCCAACAAAAATTTATTAACATGCAAGAGGCGGTGATAGAAATAAAAAAACACGTCCTCCACCAGGAAAATACCAAGGACCTGAAGGGCTAACAACCACCAACTTGACCAACTTTGTTCAAGAAAGGGAAAAATGAAGTAAGATCCAAAGCCAGCAAAAAGGACTAACAGCGAGAAATTGAACAGGTACAACGGCATGCGTTTGAAAAAAATTCCCTTTTGGTACTTTTTTTCTTGAATTCGGTATTTCTTGAGCCAATCCGTATACAGTAAAACCAACGAGTAAAGCAATGCGAAAAGGTTGTTAACCAAAAGCAACCCGACAATAATAAAGCTGAAAGTTAATGCGTTCATCTTAAAGCAAATAAATTGTACATTTTCGAATTTTCCAATCCTTCTTCCTGTTCTACGACCTGACGAATAAATCCGCGTTCGAGCAACAAATTCTTAACCCGTTCCAACCTTCCGTTATCGTCGTGGACTTCTATTACGAATGAATTGATCTTCGACCAATTCTCGTCGCCTATTCCGGTGAGGGTATCCCACTCTGCCCCTTCACAATCAATCTTCATCAGGTCAATGCGGTTTATGTCATAGGTCTTAATTATTTCCGATATGGTAGTTAATTTGCAGGTAACCTCATGGCGGCCTTTTACTAAATATCCTGCAAGAAGGCCGGAAAATGCGGTAGGAATCCAACGCATCCAACGCATGCTTTCAGGCGGATTTTTCATGGTGCTTTTAACGGCCTCTTTAAAAGCTCCGGGATTGTTGTCCCATTGTTCCGGGTGGGCGGTGGAAAGGGCAGGCGCGTTGGGAAAATAAGTAAACCTTGCTTCTCCGATATCCGATGAAACCCCTTCCTGCAATACGGTCATACGTCCCTGTCCATGCAATGCAGCATTCTCCCGCAGCGCATCGGCAATCTCCGGAATCGGCTCGAAGCAAAAAACACGAACGTTTTCGGCTTTTTGTAGGGCTCGAACGCCAAACACTCCCACATTCGCTCCTACATCAAAAACCACATCGGAATCTTTGATGTGAATTCCATGCTGCAAATACCCTTCAACGTGATGATCGAGCATGCGGACTTCGGGTTTCTTAATACAGTGGATTTCCGTACCATCAGACAAGGTGGTTTTCATGCCTTTAAATATAAAAAAAATTCCACAGATTTAATTTATCTAAATCGGTGGCCCACAACGATTACTTTGGTGCCTGAGGCACAGGAACGGATGATTTTAGCGTTGTCTCGAGGTTCGGTAACAAAACAACCATGGCTCCTACCGATTCTGCCATTTTTTAAAATAAATGCCGTAGAAACATAAGATCCGCCGTGAAAAACAATACCCCGTTCGTAGGCGTTATCGTTAATTCCTTTCTCTGTGCCGTGCAATTTCATCGCAAGGCCTTTTTCCCCAACATAAGCCTTTCCCGTGGTAAAGGTACCTAGGCAACTTTTAAAGCTTTGCTGTTCGTTGCTGAATTTTTTTGCCCAAACCTCTCCAGAATTTTTTCCATGCGCAACGCGGCAATGCAAGCTGATTTTCTGATTTTTAACAAGCCAAAGCCTTTTTTTACTGGAGGGAAGCCTGAAATCGACTAATATAACTTTTCCATTGACGGGTATGCTTTGGCGTAAATCGGCTGGGATGTTCTCCAAACCGGAAACCACGGGTAATTGCGGTTCCTCCCCGAAAAACTCGGGTCTGAAATGACGTTCGATGACCTTCCAAGATCGATCAACCGCTTTGAGTTTCCAGGCCGCGGAAGCAAACAAAACTAAGACCAACAAGCCCAAAATTAAATTCCGCATGGTTCCTAAACTTTAGCTTAAGCGAAGGTTACATTTATTGTTCAAGAAATGGATAACGGTAATTGGTAGGGGTAACGAAGGTTTCTTTAATGGTGCGAGCCGAAACCCATCGCAACAAGTTCATCGCTGCACCAGCTTTGTCGTTGGTTCCCGAACCTCTTGCGCCTCCGAAAGGCTGTTGTCCAACCACGGCTCCGGTGGGTTTATCGTTGATGTAAAAATTACCCGCTGCGTTTTCCAATAGCGTGGTTGCCGTCTCGATCGCATATCGGTCCTTGGCCATGATGGACCCGGTTAGGGCGTAATCAGAGGTTTGATCCACCAAACGCAATGTTGCTTCGAATGCTTCGTCTTCGTATACATACAAGGTCAACACCGGACCGAATATTTCTTCCACCATGGTTCTGAAATTTGAATTGGTGGTTACCACTACCGTCGGTTCAATGAAATAGCCCACGGAACCATCGTAATTTCCACCAACCAGGATTTCAGCATCTGCTTGCGACTTACAATAGTCAAGGTATCCCGCAATTTTTTGAAAGGCTCGCTCATCAATCACGGCGTTAACAAAATTTGCGGTGTCGGCAGGAGAACCCATCTTAAAAGAACTTACTTGCTCCACCAACGATTTTTTGACCTCAGGCCACAACGATCTTGGAATATAGCCTCGGGATGCTGCCGAGCATTTTTGACCCTGAAATTCAAAGGCCCCACGCGCCAGGGCTGTTGCAACTTCTTCGGCATTGGCTGAAGCATGAGCCACCACAAAATCCTTTCCTCCGGTTTCACCTACAATTCTTGGATAACTTCTGTAAGCGTCTAAATTGGAGCCAATCGTTTTCCACAATGCTTTAAAAACTGCTGTAGAGCCCGTAAAATGCAAGCCGGCAAAATCACGGTGATTGAACACGATATCTCCAGCCGTAGGGCCATCGACAGTGATCATATTGATCACGCCATCTGGCAGACCAGCCTCCTTAAAAAGTTCCATAATTACTTGTGCGGAATAAACTTGCGAATCAGCAGGCTTCCATACTACCACATTACCCATCATTGCCGGTGCTGCGCACAAATTGGCTGCGATGGAGGTGAAATTAAAGGGGGTGACAGCGAAAATAAACCCCTCCAAGGGCCGATACTCCAAACGATTCCACATTCCCGGTAAAGATTCCGGTTGTTCCCGGTAAATTTGCATCATGTATTGCGCGTTGAAACGGAAGAAATCAATGAGCTCACATGCGGCGTCAATTTCCGCTTGAAATACGTTTTTTGATTGTGCGAGCATCGTGGCTGCGTTCATTCGATTTCGAAAAGGCCCCGCCAAAAGATCCGCTGCTCTCAAAAAAATCGCTGCGCGATCTTGCCAAAGAAGTTTTGACCAAGCCGAACGGGCTTTTAAGGCGGCATCAATGGCGTCTTTTACGTGCGCGGCATCCCCATAATTGAAATAACCGATGGTTTTTGAATGCTCGTGTGGCGGCGCCATTCTTCTTTTGTCTCGCGTACGTACCAACTTATCGCCAATGTACATGGGCACATCGATGGGTTCATGTTGATACATCCGCTGGTACTCTTCCAACAAACTGGCTCTGTCTTTAGACCCTTTACTGTAAGGTTTAACGGGTTCGTTTACTGCTTTTGGAACCGAAAAAATCGCATTTGACATGGCGGTAAGTTTTTACAAAGGTAAGCAGTAAGAGAAGATAAACAACGGAGATGTTGCTGAATTCCTTGTAAATTTGCGTATGCACTACCTTGGAGAATTGCAACTAATTAATTACAAAAACCACGACTTTTTAACCATAGCGTTTAGCGCAAAAGTAAACGCTATTGTGGGAAGGAACGGCGTCGGAAAAACCAACGTGCTGGATGCTGTACATTATTTGAGCATGTGTAAATCCTATCTGAATCCGCTCGACAAACAAAACATTCGATTAAATCAACCCTTTTTCAGCATACAAGGACTTTGGGTTACCGAAAATCAACAAGACCTTGTCGTTTGTTCTGTGAAAGCAGGAACCAAAAAAATCGTGAAACGCAACAAAGTTGTTTATGAAAAACTCTCCGACCATATTGGATTATTTCCGGTAGTTTTCATTTCTCCTTACGACGGAGATTTAATAGCGGAGGGTAACGAATTTCGCAGAAAATGGCTAGATGGCATTATTGCTCAAATCGATCGGAAATACCTAGACGACTTGGTCCTATTTCAACGCATCCTTGAACAACGTAACTCGTTACTCAAAAATATCGCTTCCGGTTCCTCTCGTCGTGACGAATTGTCGTTGTGGAATCCTTCCTTTGAAGAAGTTGGCGAACGAATCTTTCATCGGCGATCCACCTTTATCGAGGAGTTTATTCCCCTATTCCGCTCAAACTTTCAACAAATCGGCAACGAAGAAGAACTTCCTGACATACACTACCTATCGGATTTTCATAAAGGCGCATTTTCGCAAACATTGCATCAAAACGAACGCAGAGATTTGTTATTTCAATATTCCACCGTTGGGCCACAAAAGGATGAAATTAACTTCACGCTGAATGGGAATCCCATCAAAAAATTCGGTTCCCAAGGCCAACAAAAATCCTATATTCTTGCTCTTCGTTTAGCGCAATACCATTATTTACACGAACACGCGGGCAAAAAACCCGTACTGCTGCTTGACGACATCTTTGACAAACTGGACAACACCCGGGTACAGCGTTTATTGGATTTGGTCAACAAAGATGTTTTTGGGCAAGTGATCATTACCGATACGGAAAGTGAACGCATCAAAGCCCTACTTGCACCCTGTCATGAGGATTTTCGTATCTTTGAACTTCCCGCCATAGAAGCATGAAGTTTAACCTTGAAGAATTTAAGAGAAGTTCCGATAATCAGCCATTGAAAGAGGTGATGGAACGTATGTTTCACGTCTACCGGTTGGAATCAAAACTTCAGGAAGTTGATTTAATAGAAGCATGGCCGAAATTGATGGGCCCTGCCGTTGCCCATAGGACCCAAAAAATTTTTTTGAAAGGGAGTGTGCTGCACGTTCAAATCGATTCCTCAGTGGCGCGTGAAGAGTTAGCCAAGGGGAAACAAATCATTATTGATCGGCTTAATACGTATGCAGGAAAAACCCTGATTAGTGACCTTTGGTTCTCTTAATAAAATGTTAATGCCAGGGCCTAATTTGTTATTGTTGATTGGTCAACCTACTTTTATCCCATGAAAATTCGCTCTTTTACGATAAGCTTCTTGCTTCTGGCGTTTTTCGGATTTCGTGCACACGCTCAATTGAGGCCAATTTACAAGCAAGCTGATTATCCTTTTTGGCTGCACTTACCCGCAGATAGCGTTCTAAAATCTTCTCCTCCCGTTTTAATTTTTCTCCACGGCAAAAGTTTATCGGGCACCGATTTAAACCGTGTTAAACGCTACGGTGTGATTTCAGAGATTGAAAAAGGAAGAAAAATCTCTGCAATTGTTGTCGCTCCACAAACCAACAACGGTTGGGACCCTGTGAAAGTTAAAAGTGTTTTGGATTTTGTCAAAAATACTTTTACGGTCGATACAAATCGCGTTTATGTTTGTGGAATGAGCATGGGGGGATATGGAACCTTGAATTTTGCGGGGAAATACCCCGAATTGGTTGCAGCAGCAGTAGCACTCTGCGGTGGGGGAAATGTGAAAGATGGCTGTAATCTAGCTACCATTCCCCTCTGGATTCAACACGGCGCGCTTGACTACGCTGTTCCTATTTCTGAATCAGAAAAAATCGTGAAAGCCATTAAGAGTTGTAATGGAGGCGAAAATTTAATTTACACCCGCCTTCCGAGCGCGGATCATGGAGATTTAGAGCGCATTTTCCGAACCAATGAACTTTATGACTGGTTATTTCAATTCAGCAAAAACGTTCAAGAGTAGCCCGATCGGTTTTGTTCTCTGGAGTATCCTATCCTTCCCGTTACTTGGGCAGCCTTTAGATTATTCGAAAGATGAATTTTGGCTTGTCTCGGCAGAGAAAGTTCCGGAATTTTTTAAACAAGATGCGTTAGACTCTACTTGGATTTCGAAGGTAGATGTTTTTTACGTGTACCCAACGTTTTTAAGCGAAAAGCGCGATTTACGATGGAACGCCCCGATGCAGGACGAAAAATTACAGAAAAAAATCTTGAATAAAGCCGTTAAATTTCAGGCCAGTGCCTGGTTAGAATGCGGTCGGCTTTTTGTCCCTTATTACCGTCAGGCTCACCTGCGTGCTTATGACTCACTTCATGGAAGGGGTCGTGAGGCGCTGTTGTTCGCCTATCAAGATGTTGCAGCAGCTTTCGAGTATTACCTCGACCACTACAATCAAGGGCGGCCATTTATTCTTGCTGGTCACAGCCAAGGAAGCACCCAACTTACCTTACTCCTGAAGAATATAATCGATGGAAAATCCCTGTCCAATCAACTTATCGCAGCCTATCTTCCAGGAGTAGGGATTGAGTCCAACGAATTCAAACAGCTCGAATTCATGACTTTACCTTCTCAATTCGGCGGATTTGTGACTTGGAATACGATGTACGATAAACCCGATGATGTCCAATACCCCCTTTGGTATAAAGACCGATTATGCATTAATCCACTAAGTTGGGATCTAAGCCCCTTTGTCAACCGAACACAACATCAAGGTTTCTTGTACAGCAATGGTAAGCTTCGCAAACAGTGCTTTGATGCTGAACTCTGCCAAGGTGCAGTTTGTTTGAAAAAGGCGAAATGGCCAATAAGTTGGGTGGGTCAAATTTATACAAGCCTACACCCGGGCGATGTAAATCTTTTTTGGAAAGACATTGGAATGAACGCAAAAACGCGCATTAGCGCTTTCTTTTTGAACGAATCGCAGCATTGACCTCGGCAACATCCAACCAATAGAGGAATTTAATGGAAAAACTGTTGAAAAGACCGGAATTAAATAAATCGTTCATGTTCTGAAAATAATCCGGGGAAATGTCCTTAATGGAGCTAAAAACCGAGCTTTTCCAAACGAAACTTAATTCGCTTCCTTGCTTGACCACCCAACGGTAGGCACAATCGATGGTAAGGGCGTTGTAATTGAGGTTGAAGGCAGAATTCCCTTGGGCGTCCAAACCAAGGGTGCCATTCGGGCTTAAACTCCCGTCAACATTCAGGGTAAAAAAAGAATGGTATTGTAAGACCGACCAATAATGCCGTGTTCGCAGGGACAGGTTCATGCGATTAGTAATCGTGTAATTGAATTCTAAAAATTGAGTGAGGTCGGTTCTATTGCGTTCTCCAAAGAGGATTCCCGGTACAACATCAACTGCCGAACTAAATTCGACCGCATAGCCTCGATCGTTTACCTGTTGTTCAAGCGTCCACTCAGCCACTACCAATATCTTATTAGACAATCGTAT
This sequence comes from Bacteroidota bacterium, assembly GCA_016866255.1. GTDB lineage: Bacteria > Bacteroidota > Bacteroidia > Flavobacteriales_D > Crocinitomicaceae > UBA952. The sequence goes on from VGMY01000027.1 coordinate 7,909, forward strand.
TCTCGGAGAAAAACCGTAATTGAAGTTTTTCCAAGGCGAGTGCCTTCCAAAACCGGTAAAGTAAAAATTCGCATCGATGGCCACGGGCTTTTGGTAGTTGGTAGAAATCCAGCCCCCGCCACCATACCAACGTGGAATCACAAAATACCTTCCCCAAGTCCTCGGTTCAAAATAATCGTATTCACGGGTAAAAGCCGTGTAAGCACTGATTTTAAAAGCATCAAACGATTTTGTCAAAGCAAACGCTTCCCATTCTAAGTTAGACTGCGTGTACACATTTGGAGCATACAATCTATTGTAATCAATCGTCAACTTGGTGGTGAGCCGAACAAATGGTCCTAAGGGTTTAAAATAACGATAACCGGCATTAGCGGAAATACCTCTTCGGTTATTCACCGGATTAAACCCGAGGTCGTTGTTATCGTAACGGTCGTCTTCTTCAAAATAATCCACTGCATATATTAAGTTACCCCGTTGTTTGCCCGCACTGATGCCAAAATTATACCCAACCTCAGTTTGTAAAGGTTGAAACTTTTGTGAGACGGTTGCTTTTGCGTCAACGAAATACAAATTGTCCTTAAAATTCACATTGGAATTCAACGCAGTTACGTTGGCATCGTAAAAATTCCCCTCACGCAAAACGCTGGTGTTGGTCAAAGTAACGGAACTGTTATGTTGCAAGTTTTGGTCTAAAACGACGGTGTTGTAGTTGGTTAGTGGTGCCGCCAGAAACTCCCGAGTTTCATTGGTAACGGTGTTGTAGGCGGAACCTGACGAGGGGGCTAAAAGGGCATTAAAGACACCGATACCCAAGCCTTTTTTAGTCCTGCCCGAAAACTTGCTGGCATTGTATAATTGCGGCATGCCTTGAATTCCGGAAATCACCTCATCCTGCTTAAGATTGGTTTTTAGTACCTCCCAAGGAGCCTGTACCCCAACGCGTCGCGAATAGAAAATGCCGGATTTATTGAAAAGTTCCATCCCTTCGGTAAAGAACTGACGGTTTTCATTGAATTGAAGTTCGAACGGGGAAGTATTCAGTACTTGATTATCAAAAATGACCTGGCCAAAATCGGGCACCAAGGTTACGTCTAGGGTAAAGGCCTCATTGATGCCGTACTTCACGTCCATTCCACCAAAAAAAGACCGGGCATATTTGGAGGAACTTTGTTGGTTTAAATAACTTGACACGTAGGGGATCAAACTCAATCGAAGCGGAGGCTTAATGCGCTCTATTCCAAGTAATTTGCCGCTGTTAACCAAGTAATTTTCGAAGTCGGGATTGACCGGATACCAACAGGATTGCTCTCGTTTTCTGGCAATTTGTCGGGTAAAATTAATGTTCCAATCTTGCACTTCCTTTTCCGCAAAACGGAGCGCAGAATAGGGAATCTTGAGTTCAGCACACCAACCTTGATCATTCCATGTTACCGAGCTTTCCCAAACGAGGTTGAGTTGGTCGTTCACATCGTTGGCCAAAACTTTCCCATCTAATTGGACTCCTGCAGAAGTAATTCCAAAATAGAATCCGTTTTGACGATCGTTGTAGGTATCTAAATAAATGGCAAAAAAATCCGCATTGGCGTTGTTATCATCTCTCATACAAAAAACCTTAGAAATCGAATCGGGATTATCATAACATTGCACCAAAAAATACAAGGCATTGTCATCGTAAAGCACTTTTACCGCGGAAGGATTGCGTGCAATGCGACCCGGTACAGGTCGCGTGGTGGTGAACCGTTCTTGCGTTACTTGAGCCTTGCTCCATGCCACTTCTGAACCTTGTCCGTTCACGATAATCTTTTCGTCGGTTCTGATGGCATTCAAGGTGAATTGCGCCAATGTCGTAAATGGAAATAAAAACAGCAATGAGCGGAGAGATTTCATGCGGTGCAAAGGTAATAAACTTGCCATAAAGCCGTGTTATTTCGTTATAAAGCCACTACCTTTGTGGGGTGGAAACATTTGAGCGTCTTCGCGAACAACTCATGCTTGATGAATGGCCGAACGTTTACTTTTTTAAGTTCATTGTTCCGAGTGACTCCGAGAAGATCGCTCGAGTTACCGCATTATTTGACAATCATTCAGAACTGACATTACGTCCCTCAAAAAACCAAAAATATACCAGCGTAAGCATCAAAGTGGTTATGCTCGATGTTGACTCCATCCTATCTGTTTATCGCAAGGCCTCTGAAATAAATGGTGTAATTTCGCTCTGATTATGAATAGATTTTTCAACGAAACCTTATTGATTGATTTTCTCAGCATCACGCTGTTCATCCTGTTAGCCGTCATATTATACCGCCTGATATTACGCTACATGAGCCGCAAACACGTAAAATTAGCGGAATATTGCACCTTGTTCGATGTGGAGGACCAACCAATTTCGGGGGTAATTCCTTTTTACTTTTCGACAGAACGGGACCGACACGTGAAGTTTCTAATCCAAACAGAACAAGGCAATTTAGTCGCTACCGTTGCCGATCAACCTTTTGAGACCGGAGGGCATTTGCTAAGGTTTGATAGCAGCATACTCGGTAACGGCACGTATTTCTACATCCTTCAAACAGAAAATCAGGAAATCCGAAAAAAATTGACGATTAAGAACTAGGCGTCGTCTCCCTTCCCTTTATTCTTTTCTTTTTTGGACCTTCGGGTTTTGATAACTCTTTTCTTGGTGTCGAGTTTTAATTTCTCTTTTTCAAATTCTCCGTCCTTGGCTCTTTTAACGCTTTCAAGACGCACCACCAACCCAAAACTATGTTGTAGGTAATCCGATTTACCGAATAAATCGTTTGTGAGTCCGATTTTCCCAACGGATTGGAGTTGAATACCAATGGCATTGTTGAGCCAGAAATTGATCCCTGCTCCAAAATTTAAGGTTGAAAAGAAGGGGGCAACCAAGGAGTCATCGCTTTTTCCGAAAGTACCGCCAATTCCCGCAACAATATAGGGATCGAAAATCCCTCTTCCTAATTGAGAATAAAACGAATACTTGAGGTTTAAATCCGTTGATAGGTTAAACCCTTTAACGTTCTCCTGATCGTTAACCATTCGAAGACCTTTATATCGAACAAACCCCATGGCCAGTTCAGCACTCCACCCTTTGTAAAAATAATAATCTACAAAAAGCCTGCTGGGAAATACTTCAGCATGCATTTGATTAAAGTCCGCAACATCCCCTGGATTTCCATCATTGTCCCAAATACTCCAGCCCATCCCAAACATTAACTTGTAAGGATTGGCGTTGTCAACCGTCTTGTAGGCTTGGCTAAAAAGCGAACAAGGTAGAAAACTCAAGAAAAAAATAAATTGCTTCATAATCAAATGTGCAAAAAAGATTAAAATCAAATTTAGTTACAAAATTTCTAACACATCGAAAAAAAAACTAAAATGCTAATTAAAAAATTTTTGTGGGAGGCATTGTGTTTTAATCTTCCTTCAGCGGCAGATAACACGATAAAAAAGATATTTTTGTACCGTGAAGCGAATACAAAAGATAAAGTTAGACATAGAAGATGATGCATCGATGGACGCAATTGGTCTTTCATCCAGTTACCCAGACTATCGACTTGCGTGGACTCTGAATAATGTTTTCCGCTGGCGCTTTGAATACCGCGACAGTCCGCTCTTGATACCTGCAAAAAAAGGGGAAGAAGTACGCCATTACCACTATCACCATTTCTTGGATGAAGGCGAAAAAATGCAACTTTTTCTTATTAAAAACAGACAAGGGGGAAAAGCGCTTTTCGAGGAGTATCCACAATTTGATTTTGTGCTTTTCTTTCGAAATAATTTAACTTTTGATCTCGATCAGATGCTCACTTTATTGCGGGGTCTCGACTCAATATTTGCAGCTTATCGCTGTTCCAGCAAAGATTTTGTAGTTGAACCTCACTTACAATTTGAAGGCGCCCATGAATAAAACAAAGATTGTGGCCACTCTAGGGCCTAATTCCTCCAACAAGGAAATTATGAGAGAAATGTTCAACGCCGGACTGGGCGCCTGTAGGATTAATTTTTCGCACGGTTCTTATGACGAGCACACTGCTGCAATAAACACCATTCGTGAACTCAATCAAGAACTGAATGCTAACGTGGCCATTTTAGCGGACCTCCAAGGACCTAAAATTCGTACGGGATTGATGGAAAATGACAGCATTAATTTGGAAAGGGGGTCAACTTGTCAAATCATTACAAAACCAGTTACGGGAAATTCAGAATGCTTTTCAATCAATTACTTAGATTTACCCAAGGATGTTAAGCCGGGAGAGCGCATTCTCTTGGATGATGGTAAATTGGTGCTGCAAGTTGAAAAAACAGACTACCAGTCCTGCATTCATTGTACGGTTATTCAAGGCGGGGTGCTCTCCTCAAAAAAAGGGGTGAATTTTCCTAACACAAAAATCTCGATGCCCTCCCTAACTGAGAAAGACAAGGCAGATTTAACTTTTGCCCTGGAACATCGGGTAGATTGGGTATGCTTATCTTTTGTTCGCAGCGCTCAAGATATTATAAAACTGAAAGAACTCATTGCGAGTCAGGGTGGAAAAGCAAAAGTAATCGCCAAAATTGAAAAACCCGAGGCTCTGAATTGCATTGAAGAAATTATCAGTGCAACCGACGGAGTTATGGTGGCAAGAGGAGACTTAGGGGTTGAAACTCCTTACCAAAGGGTTCCTGTAATTCAAAAAATGTTGATAGATCAATGCGTGGCCAAGGCAAAGCCGGTAATTGTTGCGACGCAAATGATGGAATCCATGATCCATAGCATGACCCCGTCCAGAGCTGAAGTCAACGATGTTGCAAATGCGGTGCTCGACGGAGCTGACGCCGTCATGTTATCGGGAGAAACGTCGGTGGGAAAATACCCAGTAGAGGTTATTCAAACCATTTCCAATATTGTTGAAGAAATTGAAAAATCGCCGGAGGTATTTCATCGTGAAGTGATGCCAGATCCTGTTCATGAGCGTTTTATTACCGACTCTATTTGCTTTAACGCGTGTCGTTTGGCGCACAGAGTTCAGGCCAAAGCAATTATAACCATGTCGTTTTCCGGGTACACCGCATTTAAAGTTTCCTCGCAACGCCCGGATAGTGCCATCTATGTATTTACCAGCAATCGGATGATATTATCTCAACTGAATTTACTCTGGGGTGTGAAGGCCTTTTTCTACGATAAGCATGTCAGTACTGATCATACCATCGCCGACATTAAACATTTTTTAAGCTCAAACGAGTACGTCAAAACCGGGGATTTGATAATAAACATTGCTTCAATGCCCATCGAAGATTACGGCGGCTCAAATATGTTAAAACTTAGTCGGGTTAATTAATATTTTTTGCAATTGGTTGTCTCTTTAGGTTGTATATTTGCACCATAAAATTCAACTATGTCTGATTTCATTGCCCGTCACATTGGGCCGGATAGCACTGAAACCGCTGAAATGCTTGAAAAAATTGGCGTTTCATCCGTTGCTGAACTCATTGATAATACCATACCAGCGGCAATACGTTTGGCACGCGAACTCAAGGTTGATGCAGGCATAAGTGAAGCGGAATACTTAAATAAAATTCAGGCTATCGGAGCCATGAATCAAGTTAAAAAGTCCTTCATCGGACTGGGTTACCATGAAACTCTAGTTCCATCTGTCATTTTGCGAAATGTTTTAGAAAATCCCGGATGGTACACTGCCTACACCCCTTACCAAGCAGAAATTGCGCAAGGAAGACTCGAAGCATTGTTAAATTTCCAAACGATGGTGATCGACCTTACTGGAATGGAAATTGCCAACGCTTCCCTTCTCGACGAAGGAACCGCTGCGGCAGAGGCCATGATCATGTTTTTTAATGCTCGATCGCGCGAGGATGCTAAGCTAGGTAAGAATGTTTTCCTAGTACATGAAGCCATTTACCCACAAACGTTGGATGTTGTTAAGGGAAGGGCGCGTAACCTTGGAATAGAGCTGCGCTCCTTCCATAATTTTGAAGACGTTTCACTAAGCGCTTGTTTTGGGGCGCTCTTACCATATCCTGATGCGAACGGTCGTGTTTCAAATCTCGAAAAAACCATTGCAACCTGTAACCAAAAAGGCATTCAAATAGCTGTTTGCAGCGATTTAATGGCTTTAGCCTTGCTTCAACCACCCGGTTCGATGGGAGCTGATGTCGTTCTAGGTAATTCGCAAAGATTCGGCGTGCCAATGGGTTGTGGAGGTCCACATGCTGCTTTTTTTGCCTGTAAAGAGTCCTACAAACGAACCATGCCCGGGAGAATCATTGGGGTATCAAAAGACGTGGACGACAATACAGCCCTTCGGATGGCATTACAAACTCGAGAACAGCACATCAAACGCGATAAGGCAACCTCTAACATTTGTACGGCTCAAGCATTGTTAGCAGTTATGGCAGGAATGTACGCTGTTTATCACGGACCAAAAGGTATCCAACAAATTGCTTTACACATCCATATGTTGGCCTGTAAAGCTGCAGAAGGCCTTATGGCAAAAGGATATCGCTTGCATACCACCGAATTTTTTGATACGGTAAAGGTAAGCGATGTGGACAGCGCAGCTATTTTAAAAGCGGCCGTCGAAAAGGGCATGAACCTGTATGCGCAAGACGGGAACACCGTCCAATTTACCTTTGGCCAACCCCATTCTTTGGAAGATGTCGACCTTATTCTCTCGTTATTTGTTGACAAAGGCGAAAGTACCCCGACAAAACTCGGTATTCCGGATAATCTTCGGCGTCGTGGTGAAATTCTAAGCCACCCCATATTCAGTTTGCATCACTCCGAATCCAAAATGATGCGATACCTTAAATTTTTGGAGAATAAAGATTTATCCTTGGTGCACAGTATGATTCCCCTCGGTTCATGTACCATGAAACTGAATGCAGCAAGTGAATTAATTCCCATTACCAATCCAAATTTTGCGAACATCCACCCTTTCGCCCCCAAAGAACAGGCGGCTGGTTACCACGCTTTTATGGAAGAACTTACCAAAGATTTATGCGAATGCACCGGATTTGCCGGGGTTTCCTTGCAACCTAACTCAGGGGCCCAAGGAGAATATGCGGGGTTGATGGTTATAAAAGCCTTTCATGAGGCGAACATGGACTTCCAACGTAAAAAAATCATCATTCCCTCCAGTGCTCACGGTACCAACCCGGCGTCAGCGGTGATGTCAGGATTCGAGGTTGTCGTAACAGGGTGCGATGAAAACGGAAATATAGATATCGAAGAATTGAAAACCGTTGCCTCCGAAATCGGGGATGAATTGGCAGGAATTATGGTTACCTATCCTTCAACGCATGGGGTTTACGAGGAGGGGATTCGAGAAATTACGGCAATCATTCACGCATACGGAGGTCAGGTATATATGGATGGAGCCAACATGAATGCACAGGTGGGTTTAACGAACCCAGGAAATATCGGCGCAGACGTGTGTCATCTTAACCTCCACAAAACCTTCGCAATCCCTCACGGCGGAGGAGGTCCTGGAATGGGCCCAATAGGGGTTGCAGCGCACCTCGTCCCATTTTTACCTGGAAATCCACTTCAGACCACCGGTGGGACACAAGGCATTCACGCGGTTTCTTCTGCACCTTATGGCAGTGCTTTAATTTTGCTTATTTCCTACGGTTACATCAAAATGCTCGGTCATAAGGGTCTCCGAGAATCTACTGAAATAGCTATTGTCAACGCTAATTATATCGCAGCTTGCCTGAAGGAACATTACCCCATATTATACACCGGAGCCAAAGGTAATGTTGCTCATGAGTTAATTCTGGATTGTAGAGAATTCAAAAAGAACGCAGAAGTAGAAGTTGCCGATATTGCAAAACGCTTGATTGACTATGGCTTTCATGCACCAACGGTTTCCTTTCCGGTTGCCGGAACGTTAATGATAGAGCCTACGGAATCCGAGGATAAGGCCGAACTGGATCGTTTCATCGAGGCGATGATCAAAATCCGAAAGGAAATTTTGGAAATTGAAAACGGGAAGTACTCAAAAGAAAACAACCTGCTTAAAAATGCGCCACATACTGCCGACTGCATCATCAATCGGATATGGGAATATCCTTATTCACCCGCAGAGGCTGCTTATCCTCTGCCTTATTTACTGAAAAACAAATATTGGGCCCCGGTTCGACGCGTGGATAATGCCTACGGTGACAGAAACTTGGTGTGTGCCTGCCCGAGCATTGAATCCTACATCACGGCTGAATGAGCATTGACATCCTCGCTTTTGGAGCTCACCCAGACGATGTAGAAATTTCTTGCGGAGGAACCCTTCTGTATTACAAAAAAGAAGGTAAAAAAATAGCGCTTGTTGATCTCACCCAAGGAGAGCTCAGTACCCGGGGTTGTCCAACCTTGAGAATGCAAGAATGTGCTGCAGCGGCACAAATACTCGGTTTGGTTGATCGCGTTAATCTTAAAATGGCAGACGGTTTTTTTAAAGAAACCGAAGAGAATCTGCGCTTGGTGATTCAAGAAATCCGACATTTTAAACCGCGCTTAATCCTTGCAAATTCAGTCAAAGATCGCCACCCAGATCATGAACGCGCCGCCTCATTAGTAGCTCGAGCCTCATTTTTAGCAGCACTCCCAAAAATCGAAACCCAACGAAATGGGAAACAACAAGAGGCTTACCGAGTTCCCCGGGTACTTCACTATATTCAAGATATTTATCTGAAACCCGATATAGTTTTTGATGTATCAGATTTCGTAGAACAAAAGTTTGAACTTTTGAAATGCTTTTCTTCGCAATTCTACGATCCTTCATCCAACGAGATGGAAACGCCCATTTCTGGTGAACACTTTTTTGAATTTCTGAAAGGGAGAATGTTGCAATATGGCAGGCCCGTTGGGGTCGTTCACGCGGAAGGATTTACCTTAAATCGTGTTTTTGGGGTAGACGACTTGTTCCATTTGATTTAATACATTAACAGAGCTCCGGAAATTCCGGCAATGACGCTGGACAACTTCAACAGGTTGAATTTATGGTTCTCGGAGGTTTCAAATATGATGGTGGTGGAAATGTGCAGGAACATTCCAATAACTACTCCTAGGACGGCGGGAACGCTAATACCTGTTTCCTCCAAAGGCACCTTTAATCCGATGATCAAACCGAGGGGTGTCATGATGCCGAAAAGCATGAGAACAATCCATGCGGTCCCTCGACGTAATGAGGTGCTTAACAGCAGGGTCATCAAGGCAATAGCCACCGGAACTTGGTGAAATACGATCCCCCAAAACAAGGACAATTTATGGTCATGGTTATGCAATTGGTGGAGATGCTCCACTTCATTGCCCAAGGGAATTCCTTCAATGATCGAGTGAAGGGATAGGGAGATGAACAAGGCCCACGGCATGGACTGACCTTTATGTATATGGATATGACCGTGTTCTATGCCGCCTGAAAAATACTCCATGATCAATTGAATGAGGAACCCACCTAAAATATAAACTCCGAGGTTCGTGGTATTTCCAGCGTACAAGTCAGGTAAAAGGTGTTCAAAAACAATGGCCAGCAAAAATCCTGCGCTAAATGCGAGAGAAAGTTTGATAACCTGCGACTTATTGTTGGCTTTAAGAAAATGCACAAAACCTCCCCCTGCAGCAACCACAGCAACTAATACTAAAACCATCGAAATCGGACTCATTTCTTGGAGGCAATTAAAATCAACCGTGGGGAACTCGAAGATACAAAGGTATTCATTCTGTAGTCACCAAAAGTATGCAGAATTTCAAATTGTTCCCTGAGTAATCCTTGAAAATCGGCAAGCCCTAACAATTGTACTTGCTCCTTGAATACAAAGGCTCGTTGCTGATCGGTAAAGCTAATGTGCTTGATTACCTTACCTTCGATAATTTCTCGCCGAATTTCAAAGGTAATGGCTCCGCGCTGTACGTATTCTGATGAAACAAGATTAGCTAGTACCTGTTCTGCATTGAGAAAATCAATGATTAAAAACCCTTTTGGTAAAAGCATTTGTGATATTGCATCAATCACGCGTTGGTTCTCGGATGTGGAATCAAAATACCCAAAACTGGTAAACAAATTAAATACGGCCCCAAACCTTTCATTGGGTACAGGTTCGCGCATATCTTGGACTTGAAAACGCAAACCCTCTGCGGCGGATTTTTGCGCCAATTCAATGCTCTTCAGCGATAAATCCGTGCCAAGGACTTGCAATCCCAGAGCATGTAAGTTTCGGGCGTGACGTCCTCTACCACAAGCTAAATCCAAAACCTTCGTTTGAGGTTCAAGTGAAAGAAAATATACCAATCGTTCTACGAAGTCCTTTGCTTCTTCTTCAGTGCGGTTTTGGTACAAGAGGTGGTAGTAAGAGGTATCAAACCACGAGGCAAACCAATCCTTTTGTTGCATTGGGCAAAGATAGGCAAAAGAAAAGGTCTTTTCGAAACCCGAAGTTTACCTATCTTCGGAGCATGAAACGGATTGGACTCACCGGCGGTATTGGATCTGGAAAAAGCTATATTGCTGGAATTCTTGAAAAGATGGGTTACCCGGTGTATTATTCCGATGCGCAATCGAAGGCTCTCACCGATACCCACCCCGTAATCCGAGAGAAGCTAGTAGCTAGGTTTGGAAGGGAAATTTACACAGAGCAAGGCTTGAATCGAACGCTATTGGCGGAGTTCATTTTTGCCTCGGAAGAGCACCGCTTATTTGTGAATGAACTGATTCACCCTCTGGTTCGAAAAAATTTTGAGCATTGGTGCTCCGAGCAACGAAGTCCGATCGTTTTTAACGAAGCGGCTATCCTGTTTGAGACGGGAGCTTACCGACAATTCGACGGAACGCTTTTGGTGGTGGCGCCGATGGAATTGCGCATTCAGCGAGTAATGCAACGAGACCGTTGCACCGAAGAAGAAGTTAAAGAGCGCATGAAAACGCAGTGGACCGACGACCAGAAAATCCCCTTAGCGACGTACGTCTTCCATAATGATGGTCAATCCGCCATTGTTGCACCCCTTGAAACTGTCCTTTTAAAGATCAATAATCAAAATTAAGGGTAATGCCGAAAGTTAGCGGATAGACCATGGCGGTGGCAGTCTTCTTGAACAAAGGGGTAAGGTTGTAATTTACAAACAACCCGTAATGATCAAATCCGGTGCGAACCGTGGCATAAGCTCCAAAAGGTGCCACTTGATATCGTGATTGATTAGTATATTCAAATCGATCTCCGTTAGGTAAAAACCCTCGCCTATTCCATGTGCGATACATGGTCCAATAACCCACAGCACCTACATTAAGGTAAAAGGCATTTTTACTTTTTTCCTTGGTACATACTTCTAGCAATAACGGTAAATTGAGCGTTCCATAGGAAAAATTATTGCCTCGATAATCTGTAGAATTATTCAATACAGCAAATATTGTATCATTCTTTCCTCCAGGTGGGCTTGCTGTATGCACCAAATCGTAGTTGTTCAAAAGTAGTGCAGAGAAATTCATCCCTAAACCTGAAGTTATTCCTAAATATTGCTTAGCAATGGGTAATTTAAATTCAATTACATTCAACCCAAATTGAAGGAGGTTAAGATCGTAAGTATTCCAATACTGATAGTTGTCAGGATTATCCATCATAAATTTACCAATACCAAAATCAACCCCTGCAAAGTGAGCCGCGGGTTTAACGTCGTCATCAGTTTCGGGCTCATCGTCTACTTCAAACTTAATGGGAAGTGACATGTAGGTTGCTGAATCTTTACATGCAGGGTTCCAATTCCAGTGAAGCAAATTGGTCACTCTCAAGGCTTCTTTGTCCAAAGACGGATGAGCTGATTTAACGACCGTTGCTTTAGAGACATCTCCGGAACGATTCACCACGAATCGGACTTGGACTTTTCCAGAAATCCCTTGGTCAACGCAATCTTGCGGATAGTTCACTTCCTTTTGTATAAACTGCATCAATCCTTCATAACCCGTTGGATACGTAGCACACTCTTCATCCATGATCATTACAGCATCCAGTTGTTGGGCGTTGGAAGCCTCTTGTGCGTACGTTACAAGCAAAAAATTACAGGATACTAATAAGAAGGAAAGATATTTCACAACGATTGATTTTACTCAAATGTACGTAATTAAAAGGTGATTGCAGCTCGTACCATGAAATTTCTCCCTGCTTGCGGGTAAAAGAATCGCTCGGTGGTTTTCACTCCCGCGTATTGATACGAAAAAGCATAGCCGTTGTTGGAGTATCTTTGGTTAAAGACGTTGTTGACAGTAGCTGAAAGCTGAATCTCCGAATTTTCCTTCATCTTGAACGATTTCCGAAGCCCGAAATTGGAATAACTAAACGCGGGCAATTCACTCGTTTGGATGTTATCCATGTATTGCTTGCTCACGAATTTTGATGTCCAATCCAACGACAGCTTCCATGCTGGAATAGTATAACTGAATGCTAGTCCGGCAATTACGCTAGGGGAAAAAGATAAGGTTGTTTGGCTGTAGTTCGTTTGCTGTTGGGTGTAATACGGAACCGTATCCATATATACATCCAGGTAATCCACGTAGTTTTTCGCCCTGTTTTGACTTAAGGTAAGGTTTCCATTAATTTCAAGGTTCTTGATGCGTTTGTACTTCGCTTCTAACTCAATTCCTCGGCGGTAGCTGTCCTTTACATTCGTTCGTGTATACCCCCCAACGTCGTTAATCTGTCCCGTCAACACCAATTGGTTGTCGAAATCCATGTAGTACAGTGTTCCTTTGAAGATCATTCCCTTATTCTGCCAGGTATACCCCACTTCATAATCCATTAAGGCTTCGGATTTAGGACGACTGCTTGGAGTAGATTCCCTGAAATCTCGACGGACTGGTTCTCGATTGCTTCGACCCACAGAGGCATACAATTGATGGTTTGATTTCAATTGATAAAATACCGAAGCCTTTGGATTGAAAAAGTGAAAGTCAACCGTTTGCGTGACATCTTTCAATTCGCCGGAAACAAAATCCAAGCCTAGGAACTCGTAATTCACGTACCTGTATTGCATGTCGAGGATCCACTGAAACTTTTGTTTCCGCTGTTGAAGTTTGGCGTAATGGCTGAATTCAAATTTATTTCCAAGCTCGTCGTAGTAGCGATCACCCAAGTCGCTATCGGATGCAAATCTTGACCAAATCACCTCACCAAAATGTGCCCCTCGGTAGTTATTAATTGCTCCTCCCGTGGTCAGTTGCACTCCTTGCCCTTGATAACTTAAGGCATAAACCGACCCGATAAAGTGGTTATCCAGCCACCTTCTTCGGATTAAGTCGGAAGCGGTAATGGTATCTCCCCCAAGAATTACGGGACTCAGTTGATAAGTGGATAACTCGTCATTGGTTCGGTACTCTTCATAATACCCCCGTCCATAGGTGTAATGACCTGCCCCATTCAAGACCCATTTTTGATCTTTAAAGCGATGGGTGAAATGCAATTGATAGTTATCTTGTTGGTAATGGTCCACCTGGTTTTGATAGGTGTAATAATTGTAGGTTCTTCCCGAATTGAGTAAATTTTGACGTTCCGTATCGGACAATCCATTGCGATCGGCAAAAGCATTTCGGTCGGCAGCGGTACCAAAAACCACGCTTTCCGGAGTTCCGTACCACGACTGGTAGGTAATTTCTTTCCCGCTGAAGGCGACCCCTTTGAGTACGGTTTGTTTTCCTACCCAGCCTGCACTGAGATACCATGAACGAAGGTTAGAAGTAGCCCGATCGATATAGCCATCCGAACCGATGCGCGACAGGCGGGTTTCCACAAAATATTTTCCTTTTATCAATCCGGTATTCGCTTGTATCGAAGTTTTAAAGGAATTGAAAGAGCCGTAACTCACGTCTAATTTTCCAGTAGCTTCGTCGCTAATGTCGTTGGTTTTAAGATTTAATGCAGCTCCAAAAGCGGCAGCACCGTTGGTAGAAGCGCTTACGCCCCGTTGAAAATCGATGGACTGGGTGGAGGACACCAAATCCGGCATGTTCACCCAATACACATCATGCGATTCGGGATCATTTACAGGGATTCCATTGATGGTAACATTTAAGCGGGAGGCATCAATACCACGCACCCGGATTCCACTGTAACCGATGCCGTTTCCTGCATCCGAGGTAGTTACTACCGATGGCATTTGATCGAGTAAAAAAGGAATGTCTTGCCCCATGTTTTTAGCGTTCAAAGCTTCTTTATCAACCTTCGTATGGTTGGTGGCTTCTGACGGGAGGCGAATTGCAATGCAGGCCACCTCATCGAGTTTTTTACTGGTAAATGGCAGCACAATGCGCACGGTGTCTGTGGCGGGGGAAGGCATTGATTTTGGTTCTTTTCGGGGGTTAATCTCCACAGAGATTACCCCAAACCCGGGTTGATCTACCGTGATGAATTCGATATCATTTACCTCGTTTAAGATAAATACGCCTTTGTTGTCGGTACTCACTGACTTGCCATCGGGACGAAGAATAAGAACCCCCGATAAGGGTCGGTATTTTTCATCGGTGACTTTACCAACCACGGTGGTTTGTGCTTGAGCCATCAGTGCACATACCATAGAAAAAACAAAAACCTTTCCTTTCATAACAAACATATTATGACAAGTCAAGGGGCAAACTTGTACGTGATTAAAAACCTCCTCCCGTCGCAGGCATTACCCTGATCCGGTACAATGGGTGTAATCTCAGCCTTTCGGCACCCCTTAGAGAACGGTACAAAATTAACGAGAAAACAGACTACTTTAACAAACGTTTTGCAATTTGCACCGCATTGGTAGCCGCACCTTTGCGCAGGTTATCGGCTACGATCCACACATTCAAGGTATTAGGTCTTGTGAAATCCCTTCGGATGCGCCCTACAAACACGGCATCTTTTCCTTCCGCAAATTTAGGCATGGGGTAGTCAAAAGCCTCCAAGTTGTCTTGAACCACGATGCCCGGGAATTGAGCTAAGAGCCTTCGCACTTCCTCTAAATCAAATTCCGAATTGAATTCGATGTTAACGGCTTCGGAATGTCCTCCAACCACCGGAACACGCACGGCGGTAGCGACGACATCAATTTGAGGGTCCAAAATCTTTTTGGTTTCATTCGTGAGCTTCATTTCCTCCTTGGTGTAGCCATTCTCTAAAAAACCATCGCACTGCGGAATGCAATTCTTGTCGATGGGGTAATGATACGCCATGTCACCCGAAATTCCAGCGCGCTCGTTTTCCATCTGCTGAACGGCTTTTACACCAGTACCAGTGATACTCTGATACGTTGATACTATAACACGATTTACCCCAAACCGTTGATGTAAAGGGGCTAACACCATCACCAATTGAATGGTGCTGCAATTGGGATTGGCAATGATTAAATCCGATGAAGTCAATTGATCGCCATTAATTTCCGGAACCACTAATTTTTTAGAGGGGTCCATGCGCCATGCCGAGGAATTATCAATCACTACGGTGCCTGCCTCGGCGAATTTTGGTGCCCATTCCAAGGAAGTTTCTCCACCTGCAGAGAAAATGGCCAGGTCTAATTTTAAGTCGACTGCTGTTTGCATCCCAATAACTTTATGGGAAGCTCCTTGAAACACCACTTCTTTTCCAACGGAATTCTCGGAGGCGACAGGGTAAAATTCCGTCACTGGAAAGGCCTGTTCCTCCAAAACTTGCATCATTACATTACCGACCATTCCGGTGGCACCTACCACAGCTATGCGCATGACTTAACGTTATTATAATTTGATGAAAAGCAATTTTTGAAGGTAAAGTTATACATTTGAAGTATCATAACGACCTTGAATGAACTTGCGCCTTTTTTTAATACCTATTTTTTATCTTCTGAGCATCGGTTTTTACGCACAAGTTTCAGACAACTTCACCGATGGAGATTTTACCCAGAACCCGGTATGGCAAGGTACTAATGCTGATTTTATAGTCAACGCGAGCGGAGAACTCCAACTCAACAGTTTGGCAGCAGCGACCTCATTGCTCTCCACCCCCCACCTCCTAGCCAACCTCAACGACAAAGAATGGCAAATCAAGGTGCGGCAGACCTTTGCCCCTTCCTCGAGTAATTACGGTCAGGTGTACTTAACCTCGGATAATGCCAACCTCAGTCTTTGCCAAAACGGTTATTACCTACAATTTGGTGAAACCGGATCCACCGATGCCATTCGTCTTTTCAACCTTACTAACGGCGTTTCGACGCAGATCTGTGCCGGAGTCAACGGACAGATTTCTGCCAGCTGTAATGCAAGTGTGAAGGTTAAGCGCAGTGCGGCAGGCGTTTGGTCCCTCTACGCGGATTTGGCAGGAGGCTCCAATTATTTGCTTCTGGCAACGGGAAACGATGCTTCGAACCTGCTAGGAACTCATTTCGGGGTGCTCTGTACCTACACCATCAGCAACGCCACTAAATTTTATTACGACAACGTGTACATTGGCCCTATTATCCTGGACTTGACGCCTCCAGCCTTAGCGAGTGTAACGGCGATCAACGCGTTTCAAATCGACCTCTTATTCGACGAATCAATTACCTTGGCTACGGCTCAAAACATCATCAATTATTCGTTCAATCCCAGCCTAACCTTAAGCAATCTCACACAAGATGGAGTGAATACCGCCTTGGTGCATGGAACGCTTTCCACACCTATGATCAATGGAACGAATTACACAGCAACGGCTAATGGAATCTCCGATTTGAGCGGCAACACCTCTGGAGCTACCTCAGCAAATTTTCAATACTTGGTATCGGACAGCGCGGTAAATGGCGATTTATTGATTACCGAATTTTTCCCGGATCCGAGCCCTGTAATTGGACTTCCCGCAGTAGAATACGTAGAAATATACAATGCCAGTGCGGGTAAAATATTCGACTTAAGCGGATTTCAAATTACCGATGGGTCATCCAATGGGCTCATCTCCGGTGGTTGGATTTTACCTGGCGAATACAAGGTGTTAACGGCCACGGCAAATATCCCTTTGTTTACCGGTAGCGTTGCCTTGGGGGTATCGGGATTTCCCTCCTTGAACAATGCCGGAGATACGGTTATGCTTAAAAACCCCAATGACCTTACGCTGGATTTAGTCGTTTACACCGATGCCTGGTATAAGGACGCTATTAAACAAGACGGCGGATACAGCCTGGAATTAATCAATCCCAACGATCCTTGTTCCGACCAAAACAACTGGGTTGCCTCCAACGATGCAAGCGGTGGAACACCAGGGTTGGTAAACTCTGTTAATGACTTAACCCCAGACACCCAGGCTCCAAGCATTGCCATGATGGTTGCCTCAGCGCCCAACTATCTACAAATTTGGTTTGACGAAGGGATGGATTCGAGCAGCTTGGTAAATGCCTTGTATCAATTCAGCCCAACACTAACGCCGAGCACGATATACGCCAACGGAACGTTCACGAATACGGTCATTCTTCAGTTTGTCGAAAATTTGGCGCCGTCTCAAATCTACACCTTAACCCTTCAAAATGCCGCGGATTGTTGGATTAATTCACAAACCTTGGTCGGGCAATTTGCATTAACCGAAGCGCCACTCGCAGGTGAAATTATCATTAATGAAATCCTTCAAAATCCCTATAACGGTGGACAAGATTGGATTGAGTTGTACAATAACTCAAACAAGATTTTCAACCTGAAAAATTTACAATTCGCCAATTTCGACAACGATACGATTGCAAACTTTAAAACTGTTGGTGCTAACTTCATGCTGAAACCGGGTGCCTACGCAGTGCTTGGAGAGGACTCTTCGTTTGTAAAACAAAACTATCCATTTCATGGGCTTGGAACCTTTGGGTATGCCGAATTACCTAGCTACAACAACGACTCCGGAAGTGTCTATCTTTTCAATGAAAATCAGACGCTCTTAGACTTGGTAAAATATTCGAACGAATGGCAATTCCCACTCTTAGACGATGTAGATGGTGTATCCTTGGAGCGCCTCGACCCCAACGGAGCCTCCAGCGACGGGATGAATTGGCACAGTGCTGCAGAGGCGGTGAAATTCGGTACGCCGGGATTAAAGAATTCTCAATACCTGCCCGTGACCGTGAACGGAAGTTTTGCCCTCGAAAGCGACCTTTTTTCGCCGGATATGGATGGTTATTTAGATGTGATGCAGGCCACCTATAGCATGGCACAACCAAGCTGCTTAGGCACGGTGAGCATTTACGATGAACGCGGTAGGTTGATCCGAACCTTGTTCAAAAATCAACTATTGGGCAGCACCGGAAGTTTCTCATGGAACGGGGTGAAAGACGACCAAACCAAGGCCTCGATTGGAGTATACGTCATTGTTTTTGAGGCGTTCTCCCTCGATGGCGGACTGCTCTATACAGGTAGAAAAGCGGTTACGTTAGCAGGTAATATCTAAGCATGTTTTCGGCGGGAAAAAAAAACTGGATCAAAAAATTCTTTGCCCTGATCGAGGAAGATTCCATCACCTTACTCCCTCATAGCGTAAATTCCTCAAAAGAGGACATCATTCGTTTAGTCTGTGAACAAAGCGGACTCCTTTACGGCGTTCCCAACAACAACATCTTTACGAGCCATTTGGTAGGTCACTCTACCCGAACCGAAAAGCTGCAACTGTTGTTTTTTGAAGGCTTGGTACTAACGTATACCTTGAACCGTAAAGGTCTAATTGATGAAAAAGACTTTCTGCACACGCTTTGTTCTTTTTTTAAGCTCGAATTAGTTCCCTCGAAAACCTGGTTGGGTAGAAAAAAAATACCGGACAAGTCTTGGTTGGTTGAACGAGAAATCGATGAGCGAATTCGGGTGCAAAGTTCATACGTTGACAAGAACTACTGGTTCAATCATTTAACCAACCCTTTTCTGTTCATTGATGTTGTCGCCTACCACGACTTTCTTCAAGGAAAAGAGCCAGCGGATGACGAACGCCAATCGTCGATTGAATTATGCCTAACGGTTCTTGCAGGAATGCGACGAAAGGCAAATGCTCAAGGGGTTCATTTTTCTGAAAAACTTTTCAAAAACTTACTGAACAGCTCAGGTTTGAGCGATGGACAAATCGCTCTTTTAGGTGCAACGTCCCTTGAGGATTCCGCATATCAAACGGCAAAACAAGCCTTAGTTCAACAAGAGTTGCTCTTGTACTTTACCTTGCACTTTTTAGCCTTACTGCATTACAGGCACGACGAAAACCTTGAAACGCCATCCGAATTCATGGTAGAAGTCGGCACAGAACTGGGGTTGAGCAGAGAAAAAAACGACGAAATTTTCTGGGAATACCGTGCCTCCCTGAGCGCCCACTCGGAATCATTCTATAACTTGTTGTCGGAATCTGAAACAAAGGTCATAACCACCCATTTGTCGAGAAAGTACCGACGTGTACTCGGACGTAACAAGGACCGTCTGGTGCAAGAACTCAAGGAGAGTCAAGAGTTGGTGTACCTCATCCGGCAATCGGCCAAACGTGAATTGACGTCGGAAGAAAAAGAAAAAGTTAAATCGCAATCAATGGATCTCATGAAAAGCGTTCCAAGTATTGGAATCTATCTGATCCCGGGCGGAGCCTTATGGTTGCCGTTGGTGCTTAAATTAATTCCCGATTTACTTCCTTCCGCATTTAAAGAAAATGAGGTAGAGGAGAAGAAATAGCTGGTGCAATTCTTTACCCTGCTTTTTCCACTTACACTTCGATACGTCCTTCGG
>VGMY01000028.1 GCA_016866255.1 Bacteroidota bacterium
TCTTGTCCAAATGAAAGAAGTGTTGTCATAACCGCTATTACGGTCAGAAGGAGTTTTAATTTTTGATTTTGTCTATTTTTCATTGTCGTCTGTTTTTTATGCTGACCGCTAACTAGCTTATAAGCGCTATAAACCTTCCTCAAGCATTCCTATTTGGGTGTATAAGCGCAGGTTTGTTGCGCATATACGAATATACGATTATTCCCTTTTCATGAGCGCTGGTAAGGGCGCATTTTTGCCCAACATTGCGTATTTTTGCACCAATGGAACCCATTCGAAATAAAGTGAAAGAAAGCGGCCTGTTGCCAATGGATTTAGGCGAGTTATTGCCCGAGGTTGAACTTCGGGAGATCGATTTGAGTGCGCGACTTTGGCAGGGCTTGGTCTTAAAAGAAAAAGATTTTAGATCCTGGGTTTCGACCGAAGACTGGAGCACGTACCAAGATGCCTTGGTGCGCATTCATTGCGCTACCGATGCCATCGTTCCCACCTGGGCCTATATGTTGGTGGCTTCCGCCTTAGAACCCTTTACCTCAAACGTCGTTGCAGGTTCCGCCAAAGAGGTGGAACATTACCGAATCAACCTTGCCTTAGCTGCTTTGGATAAAACCGCGTTTCAAGACCAACGTGTTATTGTCAAAGGTTGCGCCAAACTCTTGGATCAAGAATACGCCCTTACGCGCCTCGTTATGGAGTTAAAACCCTATGTAAAAAGTTTGATGTTCGGAGAGCCTTGCTCGACCGTTCCGATTTTTAAGCGTTCTCGGTAGCGACTTCCGGAACCAGAATACGTCCGCAGTGCTCGCATACTAAAATCTTCTTTTTCGTAAGGATGTCCAATACCCGTTGAGGTGGGATTTTATTGAAACAACCTCCGCATGCGTCACGCAATACTTGCACTACCGCTAAACCGTTTTTCGAATTGTTGCGCAGTCGTAAGTAGGCACTTACTAATCGCTCTTCTATTTTCGCTTTTGCTTTGTCAGAATCCGCCAACAATTTGTCCTCCTCGATTTGCGTTTCGCTGATAATGGCGTCCAATTGGGTTTGTTTTACCGATAGGTCTTCTTTTTTGGAATTTAATTTCTCGCTCACCTCGTTCAACAGTTCCGTTTTCAACTCAATGTTGGCCTTGGCTTCTTTGCTTCGTTTATCGTGAAGTTTAATTTCCAATTCTTGGAATTCAATTTCCTTGCTAATGGATTCGTATTCGCGGTTATTGCGAACGTTGTTTTGTCGCTCCTTGTATTTAGCGATCGACGTTTCTGCGTCTTTTGAGGCTATTTTCCGATCTGCAATTTCCGTTTGAAACTCTTTTAGCTCCTCATTGATTTTGTTGAAACGCGTTTCCAAACCACCGATCTCATCTTCTAAATCCCGAACTTCTAAAGGCAATTCTCCACGAATCGTACGAATTCTATCGATTTCAGAATCTATCTGCTGAAGGGCAAATAGCGCATCAAGCTTGTCGGCAATCGTGATTTCTTTCTTGCTTGCAGTAGCCATAGTTACAGAAAATTTATCGGATTTGTATTATGTTCAGTTATTCGGACTGCAAAGTTAGGAAATTTTTCCTTAATAATTTCAAGCAATAATTCTTGAGTATATTGCTCGCTTTCATAATGCCCGATGTCGGCAACCATCGTTTTGCCTTCAGCCTCAAAAAAATCATGGTATTTGAAGTCGGACGACACAAATACATCGGCTCCCTGTTGGATGGCCTCTTTCAAAAGAAAGCTTCCACTGCCCCCACAAACGGCCACCCGTTTAACAGGCTTACCTAATGGTGCTGTGCTTCGTATAACTCCTGTACGGAAGGCGATTTTTAAAAGGTTTAAAAAGTTCGGTTCGCTCATGGCTTCGGGTAATTCTCCGATCATTCCGCTGCCCAAATTACGGTCGGTGTTTTCGAGCAAAACCAGGTCGTGGGCAACTTCTTCGTAGGGATGGGATTGATGCATGGCGTTTAAGGCCGCTCCAATAAGGTGCTTTGGAACCAAATATTCCATTTTCACTTCTTCAACCCTCTGTGGAATGTTTGCTTTACCCAAGGTGGGATTGGCCTTGTTGTTGGGGGTAAAGGTTCCCGTGCCGCGGCTTTGAAAACTGCAACCGTAATAATTGCCAATGGCTCCCGCTCCCGCTGTACACAGATTCTTGTGAACCTTTTCAACGTCATCCAACGGGGTGAAAACCGTGAGTTTATAAAGGCTACCTTTTACGGGTACCAAAGCACGGATATTGATCAACCCCAATCGGTCGCTGATCTTTTTATTGACTCCTTCCCCGTGGTTGTCTAAATTCGTGTGAATTGCATAAACTAAAAGATCATTTTTAATGCAAGTGGTAATGATACGCTCGACAGCATTTTGGTTGCCGATGCGCTTGATTCCTTTAAAAAGCAAAGGATGGTGAGTAACCAGGGTGTTGCAACCTGTTTTTAGCGCCTCTCGGACAACTTCTTCAGTGCAATCAAGCGCTATCAGCACCCCTTTGACTTCCTGTTCAAGGTCACCGATTTGCAGTCCGCTGTTGTCGTAGCTTTCCTGCAAGTACAAAGGGAAACGCCCTTCTAAATAGTCGATAAGTTGCTTGCTTTTCATGAGAGTTTTTTAGTAATTCCAAAACCGAATCCCCATCCGTAAGTGGAATGAATCGCTTCGTTGTATTTAGAATAGGTGTTGCTTACTTGTTTTCGGTATACCACCTTCAACATTCCGCCCCAACCGTTTTTCGCGAGCCATTGAACCCCCATTTGTCCAAATACCTCAAAAGCCGATGAGGCGTATTCGTTGTTCTTTTCTCTCAGTTTTTCGTCTTTTTTTGAACCTAAGGTGGTGGTCCATTGGGTATTTTTCACAAATTGGTTGAAAATCATAGGGGTAATTCCCGGCCCAGCAAAAACTTTAAAGGCATCCCCCCAATGAATATTCAAGGACAAGGGCATGCCGATGTATCGGTAGCGGTTTTCGTAACGATAGGTGCTGTCGCTTTGGGAATCCGAGTAGGCATAGCGTTCACCGTTTTGTATAAAATGTAGCCCAACATCCAAGCGAAACCACCTTCCAAGACCCGTTTGCAAGCCTAAACCGTACGACCAAAGACGTAAAGGAACTTCGTTGGCCCTTTCACCGAGGGGTGTGTTGAGAAAATCAGGATTGGGGGTAAGGAGGCGTTGGCTGTTGAATGAAAATGCCTCCAAGCATACTTGTGTTGGCGCCTTGAGCTGTTCTCTTTTTTTAGGGCTTGGCTTGACGTTCATTTCCAATTGTGCAAAGCCGGGGATTAGTGCAGCGCACATCAGTACGAATGCCAGAATTTTTTGATGCATAGGTAAAATTACAAAAGAAACCTGAACAGCTATTCATCTTATCGGTCTGAAAACAGGCGCCTAATGAATGGATTTGTTTCTAAAAAGATCAGGGGCCTAGCCTCTTGCCTATCAAAATTCTGCTCGCAGAAGCCAGCGATTAGACTTTTCGTCTAAGGTTTGCACCAATTGACTTAAATCATCCCCAATTTTCATCAACTCCTCGTTGCTGAGCGCTCCTTCGGAAAGTTGCTGGGTGAGGCGTTCTTTATCGAGTTCCATATGGGCGATTTCCGCTTCCAAGGTTTTTAATTCGATTTGTTCCTTGTAACTGAGTTTTCGCTCGACTAAAGGTTACATTTTGAAATACGACTTTTCTGCGAAGGATTTGCTGAGTTTTTCAACGGAAAGTACGTTCATAGAGTTGCTTATCGGAGTCGGTCCATGGAGTCCAGTAACATTTTATCGCGCAAAACACCTCGGTACCCGAAAAAGCTTAAGGGAACAGTAATACAAAGAAGGTAATATCCAATGCTCAACGAATTATTCGATGTTGCAGGCGACGACGCGAACAGGTAGGTACTCCAAACAACCAAGGCAAGTAATAGCCCTGCATTTAATAGCAGGGTAATGCGCGCTAAACTCAATTGTTTTTTGGGCGATTTATAGCGCATCAAAGTCAAGAATACGAGCGTAATCATCAACCCGCATAAAACATAAATTGGTTGATGCGTTACTTTTACCAAACTCTCTTTTCCTTGGATTACTTGAAACGTTTTACACCCGAAAATGGAGATGTATTCCTTGGTTTTCGTGGCTGCATGCTCCATTTTTATAATACTTGCTCCTGAAAAAAAGAAACTCCACAAGATGATTGCTAAGCCGAAATATAGGTTTTGGACTCGTTGTAGCATGAGGGTTAATTAAAATTTAAGGTTTTATTTTCCAGGTATGCGTCCAGAATTACAAGTGCGGCCATGGCTTGTACAATAGGAACTGCGCGTGGAACGACGCAGACATCGTGCCGACCTTTGGGATCAAGGGTTAAAAGTTCCCCTTTTTTGGAAACTGTGGTTTGTTTTTGCATTAAGGTCGCCACAGGTTTAAAGGCGACTCTAAAGGAAATGGGCATGCCGTTGGAAATGCCTCCCTGAATCCCACCCGAAAAATTGGTTTTTGTTGTAAAATCCTTCTCAAAGAGATCATTGTGTTCGCTTCCTTTCATACTGGCGGCATTGAACCCACTGCCTATTTCAAAACCTTTCACAGCATTTATGCTCAACATAGCTTTACCCAGTGAGGCATGTAGTTTATCGAATACCGGTTCGCCCAACCCCGCGGGCACTCCTTCAATAATTCCGCGAATACAACCCCCTAATGTATCGCCTTCCCCTTTCACGTTGTCGATATGTTGCACCATTTGTTGAGAAGCATCGGGAGAGGGGCAGCGTACAATTGACTCTTCGATTACCTCAGTAGGGTAAAAGCCTTCTTGTTCCATTTTGAAAGGCCCGATTTGGGTTACATAACAGGAAAATCGAACCCCTACTTTTTCTAAGATTTGTTCAGCTAAAGCACCGGCTACGACTCTGCACGCTGTTTCTCGTGCACTCGACCGTCCTCCGCCCCTTGGATCTCGGTGGCCATATTTTTGATCATAACTGTAATCGGCATGAGATGGGCGATACGACTCCTTAAATGTTTCATAATCTTTGGATTGTACATCCCTGTTTTCAATAACAAACCCTATTGGAGTTCCGAGGGTTTTACCCTCGTAAATTCCGGAGAGGATTCGAACGAGGTCCTGTTCTTTTCTTGGGCTACTGGCCGCAGTTAAGCCGGGCTTTCTTCGGTCTAGAGCCCTTTGAATGTTAGCCAAATTAATGCTTAATCCGGAGGGACAGCCTTGGATAATTCCCCCTATGGCTGGGCCATGAGATTCCCCGAAGGTGGTGAGTTGAAATACTTTACCAAAGGTTGAACCGGACACAGGACAAAGTTAGGGCTTTTCTGCGGGTTTTAAAAAACGCAGATTACGCATTAAGCCTTCGTATCCTGTCCGGCTGATGGCGCTATTTTTCATCCAAGAATGAAAGGTACTCTCTTGGACCGTTTCCCAGGTTGCTAAGTCGAGGTCGAGGAATTCAAAGGCGGGTTCGAAACGCTGTTCCTGATGGGCCTTTGAAAATTTATTCCAGGGGCAAACATCCTGACAGATATCACAGCCAAAAGCCCAATTTTCCATTTTATCCCTAAATTCTTCGGGCAAATGCTGTTCCTTCAATTCGATGGTCAAATAGGAAATGCATTT
This sequence comes from Bacteroidota bacterium, assembly GCA_016866255.1. Classification (GTDB taxonomy): domain Bacteria; phylum Bacteroidota; class Bacteroidia; order Flavobacteriales_D; family Crocinitomicaceae; genus UBA952. The sequence continues at coordinate 5,622 of VGMY01000028.1, forward strand.
CGATGCATCAATTTCGTAGGGGGCTGTTAGGGCTTGAGTTGGACACTCGTCCAAACAGCGGGTACACGTACCGCAATAATCGGGGAGGGGTGGGTCCTGTGAAAAGATTAAATCCGTAATAAGTTCTGCGATAAAAAAGAAACTGCCTTCTTTTGGATGGATTAAATTGGTGTTTTTACCGATCCATCCTAAGCCTGCCTTTTTAGCCCAAGCTTTATCCATAACAGGCGCAGAGTCGACGAAAACTCTTCCTTGGATATCCCCAATTTCTTCCCGCATTGCAAAAACAAGGGTTTTTAATTTGTCTTTAATGACAGTATGGTAATCTTCCCCGTAGGCATATTTTGAGATTTTTGGCGATGTTTGGGGTGGGGAAGCAGTCGGAAAATAATTAATCAGTAAAGATATAACGCTATTGGATCCTTCCACTAAAAGTTTTGGGTTGAGCCGTTTATCAAAGTGGTTTTCCATGTACGACATTTTACCCTGTCGCCCTTCTTTTAACCAGCGTTCGAGTTTGGGGGCTTCGTCTTCAAGAAAGCCCGCTTGAGAGAAACCGCAATAGAAAAAACCGAGTTCAGCCGCTTTGTTTTTTATGAACGATTTATAGCGATCCGCGTTCATGCTTAAAACAACCCACCCTGAAAATAACCGAGGTCGCGCCCCAAGTGTTTGTAGGTCTTTTCGGTGACTTTTCTACCCCTAGGAGTTCGCATTAAAAAGCCTTCCTGAATTAAGAAGGGTTCGTAAACTTCTTCCAGAGTACCTGCGTTTTCGCCGATGGCGGTGGCGATGGTGGTCAATCCGACAGGTCCTCCATTAAACTTATCCAAAATCACTTTAAGAATGCGAAGATCCATGTCATCGAGTCCATTTTCGTCGACATTCAGGGCCTTCAGCGCTATTTCGGTGATGTCATCGTCGATGGTGCCGGTGCCTTTGATTTGAGCGAAGTCACGCACCCTTCGCAGAAGGGCGTTGGCAATTCGCGGGGTGCCCCGGCTTCGGCTTGCAATTTTGTAGGCTGCAGTTTCGTTGATGGGAATATCCAACAAATTCGAAGAGCGGTCCACAATGTGGGTTAAGGTTTGTGCATCGTAGTACTCAAGTCGCGAGTTTATACCAAAACGTGCCCTTAGGGGCGAAGTAAGCAGTCCGCTGCGAGTAGTTGCACCAATAAGCGTAAAAGGGTTGAGGGTGATTTGAATGGTGCGCGCATTGGGTCCGCTGTCTAATAAAATATCGATAGCGTAGTCCTCCATGGCGGAATAAAGGTATTCTTCCACTACCGGGCTTAAACGGTGAATTTCGTCAATGAATAAGACATCCCCTGCATTTAAGTTCGTTAGAAGACCGGCAAGATCACCGGGTTTATCCAAAACGGGGCCGCTGGTAACTTTGAAGGCTACGCCCATTTCATGGGCAATGATGCTGGCAAGTGTTGTTTTTCCTAGCCCAGGAGGCCCGTGTAACAGGACATGATCCAACGGTTCGCTGCGCAATTTTGCCGCTTCCACAAAAACGCGTAGGTTTTCAACAATGGCGGGTTGTCCGGCGAAATCGCTCAGTGTTTTTGGGCGCAGTACTTTGTCGTACTCTTGATCTGAATTTTCAGATTGGCTTCGGTAATCGAACGAATCTTCCAAGGAGTTTAATTTTTATACAAAGGTATCAATCCTCCTGAATTGTCGTTAAGTTGGGCCGCAGCAGATGGGGAAATTAAACCGTGTTGGGGTTATTTCTAATTTAAATGGCTCAGCAACTTTTCAACGCTCGATTTTGCGTCACCGTAAAGCATTTCCGCATTGTTTTTGTAAAACAACGGATTGTTTTCTCCTGAATAACCGGCGCTCATGCCTCTTTTCAAAATTATAACTTTCGCTGCCTTCCAAACTTCAATTACCGGCATTCCATAGATGGAGCTCGACGGATCGTCCTGCGCACTTGGATTCACAACGTCGTTGGCACCAATCACCATAACCACGTCGGTATCTGGCATGTCGTCATTGATTTCGTCCATTTCGAAAACGATGTCGTAAGGAACGCTCGCCTCAGCTAATAGCACGTTCATATGACCAGGTAGGCGTCCGGCGACGGGATGTATGGCGAATCTTACGTTCTTCCCCTTTTTACGCAAGTTTTGAACCAGTTCGTAGATCAGGTATTGGGCCTTTGCCGTGGCCATACCATAGCCGGGCACGATAATTACTGATTTAGCCTCGCTCAAAAGTTGTGAGGCCTCCTCGTGATTTATGGCTGTTACTTCCCCTTCCATTGCCTTTTTCTCACCACTTTGGCTCGAGCTACTGCCGCCACTCGCAAAGATTACGGAGATAAACGACCTATTCATCGCATGACACATGTGCATTGATAATATCGCACCTGAGCTTCCTACCAGCGCACCGGTAACAATTAATAGGTCATTACCCAACATAAATCCAGCGGCTGAGGCCGCCCACCCCGAATACGAATTCAGCATGGAAACAACCACAGGCATATCACCGCCTCCGATTGCCATTACGAGAACCACTCCAATAAAGCTGGCAATACCCGTCATGATTAACAAATAGGGCATGCCTTGCGAGGTATTATTGGCAGAATAAAAGAGGACTCCTAAAGCGGTGCAGCAAAGGAATAAACTGAGATTCATCCACTGCAAACCTCGAAAGTTCCAGGGCTTACTTTGAACTTTACCATCAAGTTTACCCCAGGCAATAATGGAGCCGGTAAAAGTGATTGCACCGATGAAAACTCCTACGAAAACTTCGACAAGGTGGATACTATGTTCCACTCCATGCATTTGTTGGGAAGGCGGGTCAAGGTACGATCCTACACCGACCAAAACGGCTGCCAGCCCAACAAAACTGTGCAAGATAGCGACCAATTGAGGCATGGCAGTCATTTCAACCTTTCGGGCTACAATTACTCCAATAACGGAAGCAATTAATAATGAAATGATGATAAAAATGTGCCCTTCAACCTTCTCGCCCAAAACTGTAGCCAATACCGCCACCATCATTCCCACAATTCCATACAAGACACCTCGCTTTGCGCTTTCTTGCGAAGATAACCCGCTCAAACTCAAAATAAAGAGCACGCAGGCGAACAGGTAGGCGGTCGTTTGAATTTCTTCTTTTATAATCAACATAATTATGCAGCTTATTTTTTAAACATGTTCAACATCCTGTGCGTAACTAAAAATCCTCCAACAATATTGATGGATGCAACCAGTATTGCAATTGAGGCGATAATGGTCATGGTATTGCTCAAGTCATTTTTGGTTTGCAATAAGCCACCTACTACGATTATTCCGCTGATGGCGTTAGTTACCGCCATAAGGGGGGTGTGTAATGCATGGGTGACGTTATTGATGACCTGCCATCCAACGAATATGGCGAGAACAAAAACCGTGAAATGCTGTATGAAAGAGGGGGGGGCAAATTTACCGACAAAAAGCAATAACAGCCCAACTACAGAAAGCCCAATCACCGTCGACATGGTAGCTTTCTTGGCGGCCTCTATTTCTTTTCTTCTAATATCGTCTGGGTTTGGCGCCGTCTTCTTTTCCGCTCCTCCCGCGCTTGGACTTACTTGCAGAGGGGCCGGCGGCCAATTAATTTTCCCGTTATAAGTGACCATTGCTCGCGAAATTATGGCGTCTTCCATATCAATGGCGAATTTTTCAGCCTTCCCCATATCGTCCAATAAATGGCAGAGGTTATTTCCGTAAAGTTGAGATGCCTGGTTGGGAAGTTGGTTCAACTTGCCGATAATGGTAACCCCGTTTTCCGTGGTGTAAACCTCCCCATTTTTCGTTAATTCGCAATTTCCCCCGGTTGAGGCCGCTAAGTCGACAATCACTGAACCGGGCCTCATCGCCTTAACATGGTAATCCATAATTAGCTTCGGCGCTTCCCTTCCGGGTATTTGGGCCGTTGTGACGATAATGTCTACCTCTTTTGCTTGTTCGAGAAATAAGTTCATTTCAGCCTCAATAAACTCTTGACTCATTTCTTTTGAGTATCCGGATGATGTGGCACCATCTTCGTCAATTTCAACGGTGAGAAATGCGGCACCCATCGATGCTATTTGCTCGGCAACTTCTTTTCGGGTGTCAAAAGCCCGAACGATTGCTCCCAAGGCATTTGCAGCCCCTATGGCGGCTAACCCGGCAACACCGGCTCCGATAACTAATACTTTTGCCGGCTCCACTTTCCCTGCGGCCGTTATTTGCCCGTTTAAGAACCTTCCGAAATAGAAGGATGCTTCGATAATGGATCGGTAGCCCGCGATATTTGCCATCGAAGACAGAACATCCATTTTTTGAGCTCTGGAAATCCTGGGAATAGAGTCCATGGCAACGGCATTGACTTGTTGTTTTGCCAGGGCCTCCATTAAATGACCATTTTGTGCTGGCCATAGATAACTTAAGAGCACCAATCCCGGTTTCATTAAACTAATTTCTTCCAGGCTCGGCTCTTTTACTTTTAGCACAATGTCCGAACCTTGATAGATTTCCTGTGCAGTCTCAACCAGCTGTGCACCCGCCTCAACAAAGCCTTCATCTGAAATATTTGCTTTATGCCCTGCCCCTTTTTGAACCCTTACGTCAAAGCCCTGCTTTTGTAATCTTTTGATTGTTTTTGGGGTTGCCGCCACTCTCAGTTCATTTGGGGCTATTTCTAAAGGTATTCCGACTTTCATAGTAATGTGTTATAAGGAGGATGGTGAGGGGGTGATTTTAGTTTTTTAACTCAGCAATTAAGATATACGTCAAAAGGTTGTTGTTAATGGTTGCTTAAGAGGTGGGTGACATTTCCATCACATACCATGGGTTAAGTTTTGGTTTTTTCAAAATTTGGGTCACGTTTGGTGGGACATCAATAAGGTAACTCCTGCAGATAAAAATCATAGCTACTTGCGGTTGTAATTTCAAAAACAATGAATTCGCGGTGCAAATTTAAGAATATTAGCGGTCTCTCCAAGGGCAGTTAAAAAATTATCAGGGGAGGAGAATTTTAAATTTTACATCCCAAAATCCCCTCATTCATCCCCTTTAGTAGGGTTTTAGAATCTTATCGGTGTTTTGACTAGCGCTTAGTGAAAAGACAAAAATTTCGTTGTGACCAATTGGAATTTTAAAAACGTTTTGAAGCGGGATATCTAATAATGAAGCCCAAAAACACCTTATTATACCTGCGTGGGTTATGATCAGGACCTTTTTGTGAGAGCGCGTTCGCAGTGCATTCAAAAAACGCTCAGCTCTCTCGAATAATTGCAATAAATTTTCTCCGTTGGGGGTCGAAACATGAACAAAATCAGCCATCCATGCATCGAGTTCGTCTTGGTTTATGTCGTTCCATTTCTTATTTTCCCAATTTCCAAAATGCATTTCCATCAAAGCATTTTCAAACAACGTATTATTCAACCTTAGTGCTTTGGCAAGATCTTTACATCTTTCGAGAGGACTGCAATAAACAGCATCAAAATCGGAGGGAAGTTGCTTTTTGAATTGTTGAACTTCCTTCGAAAAAGAATCAGCCAGAGGGACATCCGTTTGCCCGTAGCAAGTATCCTTCCCTACAGCTACCTGCGTGTGACGAATTACATGAATCTCCATATGGCTAAGAACGCTAGGAGGCAGACACATTCAGCAAGTTGTTCAACGGCTCCCAAACAATCCCCCGTGTAGCCCTCAATCCACTTGTTAAAATAACGTTTTGAAAAGAAGAAAAGCAGGATCAAAGGAAGAAGAGCATAACAAAATTGCCATTGAAAAAGGCACAACATGATTAAAGGTACCAACCCGAAGAAATAAGAACCGGCGATTTCTCGAACACCATGGGCCGTTGCTATGGGCTTCGCTTTACTGGTTTCATCTTCCCGCGTATAGGTTGCGGTAAAAACAATATTAATGGCGGTTAGTCTGGATAAGGAATGGTAAGAAATGAAGATAAGGGCAATAAGGCAGTGGTGCTTGGGCATGGCAACCAATAAATTTGTCAATGAAGTGAATTTGAGCGCAAATAAAAACACCAATGCAATGACCCCGTAGGCGCCGATTCGACTATCTTTCATAATTTCTAAAATCTTAGCCTTTGTCCAACCTCCGCCGAAACCATCAACGGTATCGGCCAAACCGTCCTCGTGAAATGCCCCTGTCACCAGTACGCCCGCAAGAATGGAAAATACCGCCGATAAGGTGGGGTCAAATAAAAATGAACTTACCCAAAAGACAGCGAATGAGATTCCTCCGACAATCCACCCAATTAAAGGGAAATACCGCGTAGCCTTATTGATGTACTCCGGGGAATGATCGATGTTTTTGGGACAGGGGATTCTTGTGTAAAACATCAATGCCGTAAAAAATATTCTAATTTCCTCTTTCATTAAGCTTCTTTGTTACTGACCCCAGCGCTTTCAAAACTTGCCATATTGTTAAGGAAGGCAACAGCACTCTCAATAATAGGATAAGCAAGTGCGCAACCGGTACCTTCACCCAGGCGCATGTTGAGGCTTAAGACGGGGGAGACGCCAAGCTTACTTAAAATACTTTTATGGCCAAATTCATCGCTCAAATGACAAAAAATCGCATTGGTTACAATGGATGGATTGATCTTATTTGCCACTAAAAAGGCACTGGATGCAATAAAGCCATCTACGAGAATTAGCATGTTTCTCTCATAGGCGGAAAGCATTGCCCCACACATTTGCGCTATTTCGTACCCTCCAAATGTTTGCAATACCTCTCTTGGGTCCTCGATGTTTCCGTGAAAACTTTGGGCGGCCGATAGCACTTTAAGTTTGTGGGCCATTTGCTCATCGTTCAAACCTGTACCGCGGCCAATGCATTTTTCAACGGGCAAATCGCACAGGTAACTCATGATCATTGCCGCACTTGACGTGTTGCCGATGCCCATTTCCCCAAACCCAATAACATTACAACCATCGCTTGCGACTCCGTTAACAATCTCGTCCCCTTTCACAAAACTTTCAGCCAATTCTTCGTGAGACATTGCTTTTTGGCGAAGAAAGCTTTTAGTGCCAAATCCAATTTTGGCATCAATCAAATGCGCATGGACTTCAAACTTAAAATTAACTCCGGCATCCACTATTTTTAGGTCAAGTTGGTTCTGTTCAGAAAACACATTGATGGCGGCACCGCCTTGCAAAAAGTTCATCACCATTTGAAAGGTAACCGCTTGAGGATACGCACTTACCCCTTCATTGGCTATCCCGTGGTCGCCCGCAAAAATTACAATGGTCGGCTTATTGAGAACAGGAGAAAGGGAATTTTGCACCACTCCAATCTGTAAAGCTAATTGTTCAAGGGTGCCAAGTGACCCTAAGGGCTTAGTTTTGAAATTTATCTTTTGTTGAAGTTGGTCTGCAATGGCCATGTTCTTTGGCGTGAAATTTTTGGTTTTTTCGATTTTGGCTTACAGCATTATGTTTCCGAGGAATTTACAAAAAATACGAGGTGGCACCGTCTTTACCATCTTTCAATTGAATTCCAAGGTGCTCCAATTTTTGTCGAATAAGATCAGCGTGCGAATAATTTTTGTCGTCTTTAGCCTGTTGTCGCAGTTCGATGAGGATACCGAGAAGGTCATCGATTTTTTCCGAGTTGGCATTTTCGGGCCGCATACCCAAAACATCTCTCCAGAAACTGCGATAAGTATCGGATAATTTTTCAACACTTTTGGCACTTATTTGAACAGGTCTTACAGGATCCGTCAATTTATGAATGATTTTACTGAACCCAAACAGTGCGGCAATCAGTTTTGCAGTATTAAAATCGTCGTTCATGGCCTCGTAACAACTTTCAACGGTTTCCAAAACCTCCTTTTCGGTTTCCTCATCAACAGAACTTGTTGCAGCTGCAGAGTATGAATCTAAGACCTTATAACTTTCTTCCAATTTTGTCAAGGCATTTTCGGCTGCAATTAAACTTTCGTTGGAAAAATCAATCGTGCTTCCATAGTGTGCCTGAAGGATAAAAAAGCGAATTGTCATGGGGGAATAAGCTTTTTGCAATAGGCTGTGGCTGCCGCTAAACAATTCATTCAGCGTAATAAAATTACCCTTGGATTTCGCCATCTTCTGACCATTAAGGGTCACCATGTTATTATGCAGCCAATAGTTAACAGGAGGCTTATCATAGGCTCCTAAACTTTGACATATTTCCGCTTCGTGGTGGGGGAATTTTAAATCCATTCCACCCCCGTGAATATCAAAAGGGATTCCCAAATACTTACTGCTCATCGCAGTGCATTCAATATGCCATCCGGGAAATCCTCTCCCCCATGGAGATTGCCATTGCATTAGGTGGTCCTTACCTGCCTTTTTCCACAGGGCGAAATCAGCATGAAATTTTTTCTCGTTGGTGCCCTCTAAATCCGCCCTGCTTGCGGCCAGGAGCTCTTCTAATACGCGGCCGGATAATTGACCATAATGGTAGCGTTGAACATAGGCTTGCACATCAAAATATACAGACCCGTTAACCTCATATGCCAAACCGTTTTCAATTATTTTGGCAATGGTTTCGATTTGCTCGGGAATATGGCCCGTGGCGAGCGGTTCAATGGAAGGGTCTATAATATTTAAAGCATGCATCGCTTGTCGATATACATTGGTGTAATGTTGCGCTACTTCCATAGGTTCGAGTTGCTCTATGCGGGCTTTTTTTACAATTTTATCTTCGCCTGTTTCGTTGTGTTCATCTTCTAGATGGCCTACGTCGGTGATATTACGAACATACCTGACCTTGTAGCCCAGGTGCGTAAGGTAGCGGTAAATGACATCAAAAGTGATGGAAGACCTGGCGTGGCCTAAATGAGGTTCTCCATAAACGGTTGGTCCACAGACGTACATTCCAACCGCATTTTTTGCGATGGATTTGAAAACCTCTTTTTTTCCAGTTAGCGTATTGTACACGTGTAAACTCATCATCATTTCATTGATTTCTGACACTCCTGACAAATGCCTTCTGCCAGCATATTCAGTTGCAGAACGTTTAATTTTTCAAGTTCCCTTCTGTAGTCCGCTGGTAATTCAGGCAACTCAACAACGTCGTGACAGGTTTTACACTTATAGTGAGGGTGAACATGCGAATCGTTTTGAGAGGAATGTTTATCGAGTACATAACTCACGGAGCCGACAGAATCAATGAGTTTACATAAAATTTTTTTCTCGGTAAACGAATGAAGGATTCGATATAAACTGACACGGTTTATTGTTCCGCGGTACTTTAATTCTAATTGGCGATGGTTTAGGGCTATTTTTGACTGTATAAAATAGGTAAGCACCTCGCACCTGTGTTGAGTCACGCGAAAGGAATTTTTTTTCAAGATTTCCTGAGGGTTCAACATTTTATATAAAGAATAATTTCCTGACCAATAGGGTTTCAGTTTCAAAGATAATAGACTTTGAGGTTTTAAAGGGTGTTTTTCCACTAACATAAATTGGAAAAAAAGCCAAGTATCCTTTTTGGTGGGTTAGGCAATTTGTTGCAACCATGGAATGATGTTGTTGAGGTGCTGCTCTCCGTATAGCAGGGTGAATTTTTTTGTTTCAGGGTTCTGCTTGTTTTGATATACCTGTAGACGCTCTTGAATAAACGCTTTGGACAAGGGTATTCCGCAATCTATGGCGATGCAATGTTTCCACTGCTCAAATGTTAATGGTACCATCTAAAGCTCACTGAGTATAATGCAACAATGTTGCAAAATTAAGATTTGGGAGGAAGAAAAGCAATAAGGATTCCCTAAAGAATAATGAATTAATTCCTAAAGCTGATCGTAAAATGCGCTTGTGAAGGTTTTTCCCTTGGTTAGGGTTTCAACCTATCCGATCGACTCGACGCTGTTTTCAGTCCGTAAGATTTCCAAAAACTCGGCAAGCGATGTGTAATGGTAATCTGCCAGGATTAACTTAGGATTGCTTTGATGGGTTTTTTCGGGAATACAGACTACGGTCATTCCGGCTGATTTTCCGGAGATGACTCCGTTTAAGGAATCCTCCACGACCAGGCACTCGCTTGGTCGCAGTTGCAATGTTTTTGCCGCTTGTAAGTAAACCTCCGGGTGAGGTTTTCCATAGGTTAGGTGCTCAGCGGAATGCAAGGCCTGAAAATAAGGGCGCAGTTGTAATGCATCCAGCACCGCCTCAAGCAAGACTACGGGGGAAGACGTAGCCAATCCAACAAGAATTTTTTGCTTGTTCAGGTACTGCAATATTTCGTATACACCTTCAAGCGCAAAAGGATTTTCTCGAATCAATGCTATCATTCGGGCCATGATTGCCTGCACAATCCTCTTCTCATCGGTTAGCTTCCAATTATGGATGAGGTTCCAATGATGCACCACCTGATCAATACGCAATCCCACCGTCTGCTGAAAATCGGTTTTTTCAAGACGACCACCTAGGGGCTCAAATACCTCATACATCGCAATTTTCCACAAAGGTTCGGAATCAATCAATACCCCATCCATGTCGAAGATGACAGCAGCAAAGGGTTGACTCGATAATTTCATCTAGGTGAGTAGGATGCGTACTTTTTCAATCCTACGCTCGCTTGCTTGTTCTATGATCAAGGTAACATTGGGCTCCAGTTCCAAGGTTTCATTAAGTTCAGGAATTCTTTCCAGGTGGTGAATAATTAGCCCTGCTAGCGTATCGTACTCATCGGACTCAGGCAAAGGGATGTCGTAGGTTTCTTTTAAATAGTCGATATCTACACGCCCCGAGAATAAATATTCTGCGTCGCTAATTTTTTGTTCCAGCCAATCCTCTTTGTCATGTTCGTCGATGATGTCGCCAAAAATTTCTTCAATAACGTCTTCCAAGGTTATGATTCCTGCTGTGCCTCCGTATTCGTCGTTTACAACTGCGATATTTCCCGTCTGCTTCGAAAAATTTTCCAAAAGACTCTTTCCTGATCGCACTCCCGGGACAAATCCTATCGGTTTTAGAATCGACTTGATGCTATCGGGCTTGGAGAAAAAATCAAACGAATGAACGTAGCCGATGATATTATCGATAGAACCGCGGTACACTATGATTTTTGACAGCCCCCGCTCGATGAACAAATTTAGGGTGTTTTGCACCGTCTCTTCCAATTCCACCGCAACGATTTCTGTTCGAGGAATCATGCAATCGCGGGCCTTAACTTGGCTAAATTCCAAGGCGTTTTTCAAGATAACCATTTCGTGCTTGAGTTCTTGTTCGGGGGAGATGCGCGAATTAATTTCATCTACGTAGTGTTCCAAATCAATTTTAGAGAAAACCTTTTTTGAGGATTTCATTTTAGAGCCAGTTATTTTAAGGAGCAACAAACTTGTTACCAGGATTAACTGGGTGGGCAGGTACAAAATGCCAAAAACAATGGCTAAGGGAATGCTTCCTATGTTTAGAATTCGATTTGGATTAATGGATGCGATGGCTTTTGGAAAAAATTCAGCTCCGATTAGAACAAGTAAAGTGGAAAGGATGGTTTGCATCACAAGAACAAAAATTTCGCTGTGTACCCCCCAAAGTTGCTTCGTATCTCCTATTAATAGATGACCGAAGGTTATTCCGTAGATTACGAGCGAAATGTTGTTACCCAGCAGCATCATGGCAATCATCGTTGATTGATTTCGGTAGAAGAAGGCGTTAATTTTTCCTTGCAAACTGCCTTTACCCCGTTCTACCTCGACGCGCAGACGGTTGGATGAAAGGAATGCCTGTTCCATCCCCGAAAAGAAAGCAGAGCCAATCAGTGAGAGGACAAATAAAGTCAGGTAAACGTTTTCTCCCATCAGGTTAAATCTTTGCCAATGTCTGTGCGATAATAAGCTTGATCAAATGAAATTTTTGAAATCGATTCATAGCTTTTTGCTATCGCCAATTCTATATTTTTTCCATAGGAAGTAACGCTCAATACTCTGCCGCCATTGGTTAATATTTTTGGTCCATCGGATTTTGTCGCGGCGTGAAAAACCAGCGAATCGGTAACAGCATTTAATCCGTAAATAATTTTGTCTTTTTCAAAATGGTTTGGATAACCGCCTGAGACCATCATAACGGTTGCTGCTGAGAGCTCGGTAAATTGAATATCCCTTTCCGATAAAGTGTTGGTCACGACTCCCTCCAAAAGATCGAGCAAATCGGATTTAATGCGCGGTACAACAACTTCCGTTTCCGGGTCTCCCAACCGGCAATTGTATTCTATAACATAAGGGTCGCCTTTAACATTGATAAGGCCAAAGAAAATAAACCCTTTATAGTCAATTCCTTCTTGACTGAGTCCCTTAACCGTGGGGATGATTATTTGGTTGAGGACCTTATCCTTGAAACCAGCATCTGCAAATGGAACGGGTGAAACAGCTCCCATGCCTCCGGTATTTGGCCCCTGATCTCTTTCCCCAATGCGCTTGTAGTCTTTCGCTTCAGGAAGAACTTTAAAGGAAGAACCGTCGGTAAGGATAAACATCGATAATTCAGTGCCGCTTAAAAATTGTTCTATTACTACCCGTTTACCCGCTGCCCCGAATTTTTCATCGAGCAGAATGTTCGTCAATTCGAGTTCGGCTTCTTCCAGCTGTTCCAAAATGAGGACTCCTTTTCCTGCGGCTAATCCGTCTGCTTTCAACACATACGGAGCCTTCATTTCCCGAAGAAAAGCGATCCCTTCTCGCAAGGTTTCAAGGGAGAAACTTCCAAATTTTGCCGTGGGAATCCGATGGCGGTGCATGAATTCCTTAGCGAATGACTTACTTCCCTCAAGTTGCGCCCCGGCTTTGGAAGGACCAATAATTCCAATTGAGCGCAATTCGTCATCGCTTTGGAAATAGTCTACGATACCAAGCACCAGGGGTTCTTCAGGACCGACAAATACCAAATCGATTTTATTTGCAAGAACGAACGTTTTAACCGCTTCAAAGTCAAGGATATTCATGGGAACGTTTTTGCCCCATGGCCGTGTTCCCGCATTTCCTGGGGCAATGAAGAGTTGGTCTTGCATGGAACTTTGAGCTAATTTCCAAGCTAAAGCCGATTCGCGTCCACCTGATCCTAGCAATAACACATTCATTATACCGATATGCTTAAAAGAGATTCAAAAAGCAACCTGCCATCCGTATTTTTCAAATCAATGTCGGAAGCACGTTCTGGATGGGGCATCATTCCGAACACGTTTCTTCCAGCGTTGGTAATTCCAGCGATGTTCAAGCAAGACCCGTTCGGGTTAAATTCCTGGGTAACCTTCCCATCAGCCCTGCAGTACTGAAAAATGATTTGATTTTCATCTTGCAGCTTTGCTAGGGTTGCATCGTCTGCATAATAACGCCCTTCTCCATGAGCAATAGGTATTTTGTAGGCCTCCCCTTTTTTCATCGAGGAACTCAGGAAACTGGAGGTGGTCGTAGGCGTTATGTAAGTGTTTCTGCACAGAAAGGTTCGTTTTTCGTTGTGTAAAAGGGCACCCGGCAAAAGACCGCTCTCGGTTAGTATTTGAAATCCGTTACATACTCCTACAACAATTCCTCCGCGTCGGGCATGATCCACGACCTCGTTCATAATAGGTGAAAACTTAGCAATTGCACCGGACCTCAGGTAGTCTCCATAGGAAAAACCACCCGGTAAAATAACCACATCCGCTCCTTTTAGGTCATGGTCTTTATGCCATAGTGAAACTGCCTTCTGCCCCAATACTTGAGACAATACATAGATCATATCTTGATCACAATTCGAACCCGGAAAGGTAATTACCCCAAATTTCATATTGCAAAAATAACCTTTGCAAAGGTATTATTTTGCAAGCACGCCGCTCAGGTTTTGAACAGAAACTTCACAAATATAAACGCCCATAGACCATAAGAAATTACGCTTGACCAACTTTTGGTTCTTTTATCTAAAAAAGGAAGGGTAAAAAGCATCGCAAGAGGAAGAACCAGCAACCCGAGAGCAAAATGAATATTTACCCATAGGCAAGGGGAAATTGCTAGGAGCACTCCAAGAAGCAATTGAAGTTCTTTTCGAGCTCGATTGCTAAAGGAGTTCCATTTTGCAGATAAACTGTAAATGGTTACCAATACCATCGACAAAATCAAGGTCCATAGAAAATAAGCGCTTGAATTTCCTACCAAGCGTTCGTGCATCGAATAAACATCTCGCCAAAAATAGGGGACTTCAAAATAAGCACGAAATGCGAAAACATAAATGGAAACAACGATTGGGCCTAACAAAAAAAATGATAATTCTCGTATGATGAACGGTCGAAAAATTAACCCAAGAACGTATAGAATGGGGATTCCGAAAATTAAGACGGGAAAAAAACTCGTGGAAATGCTGTAAAAAAAAGCCGCGTTAAATAAGCGTTTACCTCCTGGGTTGTTTTGGTCAAGTTGCAACATCTGCTGCAGGCAAAATAGGAGGCCAAGAACACTCATGTGCAGGGAATTGAACGCAACATAATTTGGCAAAGCCACCATGAGGGTTATGCTCAGGAGCGAGGGGAGATAATTATTGCGCTCGTGACAGTTCGTCTCGTTGAAAATAAAATTGATCGTAATAGCAATTACCAGTTGCAGTACATATCCCAAGGCTAAAGAGCAAGGAATCAAGGCTTGTGAGAGGGCAATATTTCCCCAAAGCCCCATGGGGATATCTGTTGGGATATCTTGACCTCCAAGAAAAAATTGACAGGCCAAGAAACCGCCTAATAAAAGCGGAAGCACGAATAGAATGTAGGGTTTGTTGTCGTTGAAGTAACGCAGCATAGAGCGAAGGTAAAAAAAGCACACGACATGAATAAATTACTTTTTCCTTATTCTCAAGGTGTTTTTGATATTTTTTTATATTTGGTCTCTTTGAAATAAGCATTATGGCATCAGAACAAATCCGATACTCCGCAGTAGAATTGAAAGAATTCGAATTATTGATTAATAAAAAATTGGAGGATGCACGCGTCGATTACAACTTGTTGAAGAACACTTTATCTCATAGTGATAATCACGGTACCGATGACACGGGAAGAACCTTTAATATGATGGAGGATGGTTCCGATACCCTTTCGCGAGAAGAAGTTGCCCAACTGGCTGCAAGGCAAGAAAAATTTATTCAAAGCCTCCAAGCTGCGCTGATTAGGATACAAAATAAGACGTATGGTGTGTGCCGTATTTCTGGAAAATTGATTCCGAAAGAACGGCTCCGACTGGTTCCTCACGCGACAACCACCATTGATGCAAAAAATGCCCAAAATAAGCCGTGAATAGAAAGCACTGGGTCCTTTTAGGGGTCGTTTTTGGGTTAATCCTGTTAGATCAAGCCTTAAAAATTTACATCAAATCGACGTTCCAACCCAATGAGACTCGCTACTTGCTTGGTAAATGGTTTGCGCTGCATTATATCGAAAATCAAGGAATGGCTTTCGGCACAACCCTGGGTTCTTCGGTATATGGTAAGATCGCTCTGAGTATCTTCCGTATACTGGCCATTGGGGGAATCATCTATTACATTTTGATGGAAATTAAAAAAGGAATTGCGCTTTTTAGTTTAATTGCCTTATCCATGATTTTAGCAGGGGCTGCAGGAAATCTTCTGGACTCGATGTTTTACGATTTCTTGTTTCCTTTCAATCCCTGCGAATCCTTTAATCACATCGAAGGAAGCGGAATTAAAATGCCTTGTAATCAATATGGCCTCAGTTATGTGGTTGAAGTCCGGAAAACCGGGTTCCTTTTTGGTAATGTTGTTGATATGTTTCAGTTCGACGCACATTGGCCAAGTTGGATTCCGTGGTTAGGGGGAAGTCCGGTCTTTCCGGCCATTTGGAACGTTGCCGATTCTTGTATATCTGTTGGCGTCGGCTTTCTGGTTTGGATTCAACGCAAAAGTATTTTTACTTTCCGCTCGCAAAAAACGGAAGACCGCTCCTAGAAATTCCACTTCATGCTTCGATCGTCGAGTATCGCAAACGAAACTTTCCAATCTAACCTCGGGGAACTCTTATTGCCGTCGGAGACGCATCCGTAAATCCCTACTCGCAAACGCCGTTGTGACAATTTGAAATTTCTTTCCAATCCAGCCAGTAATTCATAGTGTTGGTAATCGTGCTCTTGAACGTACATTGCGCCTCCTCCAATTACCAGTCCGATGCGCGTTTTTTTCATAAATGGTATTTTATTGATGATGGCACCATTGTCGTGGTGAACAAAGTGCACTTCGTGAACCCAACTTTTGGTGGGCAGTGTGGTATCTAAGCCCTGAAAAGAATACAGCGGATTGGAGAACCAAATGGGATCTGAACGGCGTTGATACCGCAGATCCGGTTCGCGCACATCCCGAACGCTTAAAAAGGTTCCTGTCGTTATTCGGTAGGCACTGTTGCCCAATAAACCAAGTTTAAAATTTTGCCGAACATCGAAGCTGATGTAATCGTAATCGATAGCACTCCCGAACAAGTTCTTTACCCCTTTTCGGTAGTAAGCACTAAACGTTGGCCACGCAGATCCCAGAACCACTTTCCTGAAAGGTTCACGCATGTATTTTTGTTGCGGTATGTAGGAGCATTCAAAAGATAATAAGGCCGCATTGTAAGGATCAAAAGCCATGGCACTGTCATTGGGGATGAAGGCATCGGCAATTTCCAAAAATTTAAAGTCTTTTAGACTTCTTCGTACGGCAAAGTTGATATCTGCCCCTGCATAAAAGCCATTGAACAACTCATAATTAACCCCTGCTTTTAACGTAGTGGCCTCGATAAAATTATTCCTTCGATATATTTGTGTAATTGCATCAAAACCCCGAATTACATCGAATTCGTGGCTGATAGAGGCCGTTACGTCTGCTTGATGAAATGGGTCAAAGCGATAGCGGTTCCAAACGACTCCTTTGGGGTCTTTGTTGAGAAATCCGATAGATGACCTTACATAAAAATCGTAGGTGCGTTGATCTTCCCATTTTTTGAAATAGCCAAAATTTGGCGCTATTCTTGGCCCCCCAATACCGATAGGTTGAATAAATTCGAACAGTGAGCCGAATGAAAATTGGTGTTTTTTAAGCCGATTTCGGTAATCGATACCAAACCACAACACTTTTAGAGCGGTAATTTTATTAAACACAGCATCAATGGAATCGAGGTATTCTTTTTTACTATGTGCTTCTTTTACGCTGTCTTTTATCGCAATGTACTTCCTCTCTTCGTCACTCAATTCGATTTCTCGGATTTCGTTCCAAAAACTGCTGTCTTTTTTATAGGCCTCCTTTTCGGTAACAGCAAGTTCCGTTGAAAAATATTTTGGCGGAAAATTTGGGTGAAAGTTGTAGTCGCTGAATAAGGCTATGGTACTCGCATTGGAACTTTCATTTTTGTATTTGACTCCATAGGTCAGCACTTGTTTTTCCAACACGCACAGGGAATCTCCTGGATGGCTGAATGTCTGCTCTATCATAAAATTATCGTGCACTAAAAGATTTCCTTTGCTCATTTTGAGCGATAGTTTCTGCACCAGCCAAAGCGTATCAATTACCCAAATATAGCCCTCCAAGGTAGTGGTTGCCGTGTTTCTCGGAATGATTTTTATTTTCGAAATCATTCTGCCGTTTTCCTCGTACTTTTCCTCCAAACGGTAACGATAGGAAAGGATTCCTGGAATAGAAATGGGAGAACTTATGGGGGTTTCATGCAAGTCGTTGAGGTGCATTAGATTTTCAAAGAAATTAAAATTACTTCTCACCGTTGTGGTGTAATACAGGTTTCTTGCGCTGCCATGAAGGTCATAAGCATGTCGAATTTCTCGGACCTTATTGGGAGGCGAAAAGGAACGTTGCAAACTGACTTCCACCAAATTCATAGATTTCAGGAGGCTGTCTTCCTTCTTTTTCTCGGTGAATTCCTCGCGTTCTTGCTCTTTTGATTTTCCGTATTCTTTGAAGTCGAGTTTTTCGGTGGCTTTGATGTAGACATTCACTTCATGTGGTCGATTCCATGGGTTTATGCTATCTCTTTTGTTGACCACTTTCAACATAATTTCTCGGCCGGGGTTAGATTTTTTTACAGATACGACAACGTCTTCCACGGTTTTCAAATTCGGCGGAAATAATTGAAACTCTTTGGTAATGTCGGCATCTCCTATGCCGATATAGTACTCGCGGTCTTCGTAACCCGTGGCACTTACTACAAGGTAATATTCTCCGGGCATCAACCCCATTTCGAAATATCCGTTAACATCGCAGACCGTACGCTGCGAAGCATCGTTTTTTACATAGATTTTAGCGAAAGGAAGGATTTGTTTTTCCCTATCTCGAACCGTGCCCCTCAGTAAACGCTGTCCTTGTGCGGTAAGTGCAAGAAACATAAGAAACAGTAAGAACAGAGCCTTCACCACGATTTAGACAATTTTTGTAACAAAATAGTTACATGTTTTGGTTCTTTTTTTGAGCTTCATCTTTCAAATAGGCTTCGTGTTTTTCCGTGCGCTTCATCATCCATTTCTTCATGAAGAACATGCCAACTGCCACAGCCGTAAAAACGTAGTAACTCGCCCATCGCCCAAATCCCATGGTAAATCCGTTGAAGGTTACTATTCCGAAACTGCCCAGTGCAATGGCAAGCCAAAAATAGGACATTATGTGGTTATAAAATTTCATATTTCATTCAGTTTAACTCATTTTCTTTTTCAATCACTACGGACCCTTCGGGCCGCAAGATTTCATAATTGCTAAAATCCTGCTTGGCTTTTAAGCCTTTACCCAAGAAGTCTCCCTTGGGTCCGGTGATGAATACCGACCTGTCTGTGCTGATGGTGCTATCGTTTTGATTCCAATAAAGCAATTCTGTTTTAAGCAATTGGCGTTTTTTGAAATGGTAAAATCTCACGGAATCTTTGACCAATATTTGGTTTTTTAAATGGTTAATTTTTCCATATTTGGCAGTTAAGGTAGAAACCGCCTCACCGCTTTCCGAGTAAAAAGTTACCCGGAGGCTGTCCCGGAGATGGGTAATGTGTTCGGGATTACGGAAACTTTCAGAAAAAGCTGCATAAACGCTTATTCTTGCTAAACCCGATTCACTGTAGTTCATTCTAAAGGCAACCATTGCTTCGTCAGGGCTATTCTTGCTAAAACTGATGCGTTTGACGTCTTCCATGTCGTTAACACAACCGTAAAGTAGCATCCCGAAGAAACAAAACTGAAGAATCCGTTGCATCAATCCATTTTTCGTTTTCTAAACCAGCGTTCAAATCCCGCCGGAGCTAAAACTGCACCGAGTTGAACGGAGATAAAGGTTTCATGGAGCGCGCCGGTTTTAAAAGTACCTCTTTGACCAACGGTGCATGAGAAATTGATGGAGGACAAGGATTGTTGAGCTAAAATGGGAATTCCAAGGCCAAAAGTTAGGGCTTGCGCACTAAAAGCGTCACCCGCAGCATCGGAATAGGGGAGTTGACCGAAATAAGCGCCCAAACGGTAGCTGAATTTGTCAAAGAATCTTAAGGTGGCCAAGTTTTCGTATAAAAAACGTTCCGGACGGTATTCTACACCTAGTTGGTAGAGCGCGGTATTTGAAGAAAGATTGTTTGTGGAATCGTAGCCGCTACCTGCAAAATGGTAAGCGTGCCGGGTTTGTTGCGAATACTGCAACGCTAGGTTGAGTTGCGGATGTTTTGTTCTGTTTTTTCGAGAGCGTTCGCGTAAGTAAAACTGTTGCATCGCACCTATGGCAAAAAATTGACCCTGAATTACATGGCCATTGAACTGCTGAGAGGATAAGGTGTCGTAGGAAGCCGGCAGGTTTAGGTTGCTGGCGCTAAGAAAGACATTTTGTAAATCCCCGGGTAGGATCATTTTCGGGGAATAGGTGCTTCCCATTTTGAGTTCGTAACGGCTTCCCATCTTTTGCGAAAACGCGAGCCCGAATTGTGCCGTTAAAGCCGATAATTGTAAGTCCTCTTGGTAGAGGCCTCCCGAGGCAGAAGTACCCTGAATTAGTCGGCTACTGCGTTGATCCCTTGTTTCTCCAAATAAATATCCCATATTGACACCAAAACTCAATAAGGTATTTTGGGTTTGCAACGGGGCATAGGAATAGCCTAAAAATACGCGGTTAATGTAACCTGAACCTTCGTAACTATTGAGGATAGAATCTACTCCGGTAAAGATTTTTTCGCTGAGGGCATATCCTTTGGCCGCATATGGAGTGATCCCTATCGCTAATCCCATTCGTTGTTTGAGTTTAAATCCGAGAACGATGTGGTTTAGGTTGCCGGTAGAACGCGCCATGCGCTCCGTTCCTTGGCTTAAAAAAGAGGTTCTTTGGTTCACGCCGAGGGAGAACAAGGTATTGCCTCGGCTCAAGGCGCTGTAGGTTGCGGGGTTTAAAAAATTTAATTGCGACGAGTCGATGAAAGGAACGTACACGTTGCCCATGCTGGAATAAATTCCGTGTTCATTAAGTTGGTAATCTCCAATGCCGTAAGAGGTGAGCGGGTGCGATACGCTTTGCTGACCAAAAACGGGAAGTAACAAACCAAAGATGAGGGCCCCTTTAAGGGTTTTGAAAAAGGTAGAGTGCATAAATGCCCTTGAGGGTTAAATTTTCGTCGACAAAGATGCTATTTTTTTGGCCCATATCAAAATAATGCGCATCACCACCGGTGAGGTAAACCGTTAAAGATTCATAAAGCCTTCGATATTCTTCAATGCGCCATGTAATTTCTCCTGTAACACTTCCCATGACGCCGCTGTGAAGGCTTTTTTCGGTACTTAAACCCAGCAGTTCCCAAGCAGCAGGGGAAAGCAAGGGCAGGTTTGCCGTGTAGTCGTTCAAGCTCCTATAGCGCAGGGCAATGCCCGGAGAAATGGAGCCCCCGCAGTATTCGCCGTTGGCGTTGATGAGGTCAAACTTGATGCACGTGCCAGCATCCACCACCAATACGTTTTGTTGGGGGTGCAAGGCATGAGCTGCAGCCACGTTGCAAAGTCGGTCGATTCCTAAGGATTCCGGGGTGAGGTAGCGGTTTGCAAAGGGCAACTTTCCGAGGGGGTCCAAGGAATAGATTTCACACCCCAGCTGTTGGCATTCCGAATACATTTCTGGACTTCCAACGTTGGCCATAACCACCGTACATTCCGGATTTAGCAAGGTTCCCATTTCATGGACGGAGGAACAACGATGAACCGAAGCCAATTCTCCTTGGCTGATTACCCCAAGTTTGATGTGGGTATTCCCACCATCTACCACGAAAACCGAGTTAGAATGCATGGGATAAAGGTAGTGAAAAGCTTCACGAACTCTTCACAAAACGGAATTGAGTGATTTTCTTTACCGTCGTCATATCCTCATCATACCAATACCAAAGAGCGTTTTCTTCGATGGGGTTGAGGAATAAACCGTAATCAAAACCGTCTTCTAAAATGTGCACTTGGATCAATTCCTTGCCGTGTTGTTCGAAGGCAATGGGTAGCACGCTGATAAAGTTGGGGTTGTTGAAACGGGTATAGGTGGACGTTTTTTCGTCGAGGTCGATAACATAACGC
>VGMY01000029.1 GCA_016866255.1 Bacteroidota bacterium
CCGGGAAAAGACCCTTCTGCGCCCTATTTTCGGTTGGTTATTCTTCGAGAAATTACCTTGTGGGATTACCTTAAAAACCTTCCGAACCTGAGACGAGGAAAGGAAATAAGCCATCCTGAAATTCAATATGAACGCACCGCCTCCATCGACATTACTTCAAGCTCAAAGGTCTTGTTGGGCGAAATCGATGGAGAGTTGATTGTTGGAAATTCCTTTCAACTGGCTTTTAGCGATCAACTAATTCACGTGATTGGCTAATCAAATCCTTTCACCATGCTTTCCATTTTTGGTGCAAGTTTAGAGCAGAGGTAAAGCGAACTGAAAACGGGATCATTGCGAGGAGGTCGAAGAATAGGATGTGCTAAAACATTCGTGGGCCTTGCGTGTTTTTTCCATATGCCGAAACGAACCTCCATTAACGACGTACGGGAATTATCCGATTTGAACGATCTCAACCTCATCGTTACGGATAAGCGCGTAGATAAGCGGGCCAGCGCCAAGAGGGAACGGCGGAACCGGCATTATGTCAAAATCTTAATTAAGTCTCAAGTGCAGCAAAACGACCCAGAAGATTAATTGCTAGGTTTGCAAAGCGTATGGTACAAATTGCTTTCGATCCGATTTATGCACACCCCCTGCCCGAAAACCATCGGTTTCCCATGCTCAAATACGAGCTAATTCCCCAACAGCTGTTGTACGAAGGCACCTGCACGCCTGCGCATTTTTTCGCACCCAATCCCTGTGAGCAGGAAGTGGTGCTATGGACGCACGAACCAAGTTATTTTGAAAAGTTGATTTCGCAACAATTGAGTGCATCTGAACAACGAAAAATAGGATTTCCCCAATCCCCCGAACTGGTGCAACGTGAACTGGTCATCACCCAAGGTACCATCGACATCGCCCTGCATGCACTAGAGCATGGCGCAGGATTGAATATCGCAGGAGGTACCCATCACGCCTTCGCCGAGCGCGGTGAAGGATTTTGTTTGCTTAACGATATGGCCGTAGCAGCTAATTATTTACTGAAAAACAAGTTGCGTCGCAACATTCTCATCATCGACTTGGATGTTCACCAAGGAAACGGAACCGCCAAACTGATGGAAAATAATCCACAGGTATTCACCTTTAGCATGCATGGCGGGAGCAATTATCCTTTTCACAAAGAAAAATCCGACTTGGATGTCGAGCTTGAAAATGGCACAACTGGAGAGGCTTATTTAGCGCTTTTGACCGAACATCTCCCCAAAATCATTCAGACGTTTCAACCCGACTTCGCCTTTTACCTGGCAGGAGTCGATATCTTGAATACCGATAAATTCGGAAGGCTTGATGTGAGCTTGGAGGCTTGCAAACAACGGGATGAAATGGTGTTCAAAACCTTAAAGAACCTCGAAATCCCCGTGGCTGTGGCGCTAGGAGGCGGCTATTCTCCG
The DNA here is from genome assembly GCA_016866255.1 of Bacteroidota bacterium. Lineage (GTDB taxonomy): Bacteria > Bacteroidota > Bacteroidia > Flavobacteriales_D > Crocinitomicaceae > UBA952. The sequence continues at coordinate 1,434 of VGMY01000029.1, forward strand.
GATATTAATATCATCGTCGAAGCGCACTGCAATACCTTTCGCTTAGCGGTGGATTTGTATGATTGAGATCCTATTCCACTTTTTACCTATCTTTCAACCCATGGAAAACAATTCACCAAACAAATCGCTTGACGAAGTCATGGACGCCATGTCCGAATCCGAGCAGCTGCATGCGCTCGATCAGCAGTTCCCCTACCTCTTCACCAAGGCCGCGCTTTTCTTGGAACAGGGGGCTGTAAATTATCGCACCTCGGATTTTTTCCATGAACCCAAAACCACCGATCCCGAAGAACTTGACATTATTGCTAATGGGTGTCGGCAGCTGTGTACGGGAAGAGGTCTAAGGGAAAATGCCCCCTTTACCCAACTCGGGGTTACAGGATTTTACCAATTGATGCGTTTACTGCATTTTCAACCTACTTCGCGTAAAACCCAACGAGGTATTTATGTGGACGACGTTCGAGGAAACCTCGATTGCATTTCGTTTCGACACGCCATGGACGGCAGAACCGCCACCCTCTACAATTTTTGCGTTTATTCGTGAAAAATGAACGATTAAACTCCAGCAGTTTGGGATAAGGGCACTTGGCTAATGCGATACGTTCTGTTCCAATCCTAGGATGAATGCGTAAATTTTGGCGCGCTCGAATCGTTCGGTCGTTCTGCCCGACCCTCCGCCATGGCCAGCGTCCATATTGCATTCAAAAATAAGCGCGTTGTTGTTCGTGCGAAGTGTTCGTAATTTGGCAACATACTTAGCGGGCTCCCAATACTGAACTTGAGAGTCGTGATAACCGGAGGTAATGAACATAGCAGGATAATCCATGGCATGTAAATTATCGTAAGGAGAATACTTTAATAAATAGGAGTAATAATAGGGGTCGTTCGGATTACCCCATTCTTCGTATTCACTCGTTGTAAGTGGAATGGTTTCGTCGAGCATGGTAGTTACTACATCAACAAAAGGAACCTCCGAAACAATGCCTTTAAACAAATAAGGCGCCATATTACTTACGGCTCCCATCAATAATCCACCGGCACTTCCCCCATTGGCATAAATTCGAGCAGGATCGCAATAATTCATATGACCAAGAAACTCCGCTGCATTGATGAAGTCGGTAAACGTATTGGTTTTCTTATCAAACTTGCCATTCTGATACCATTCCTCGCCCAAATATTTACACCCTCGGATATGTGCTGTAGCAAATACAAAACCGCGGTCTAATAACGAAAGTCTTGTTGGACTGAATACATCAGGTATTGTAAAGCCGTAAGAACCGTAGCCGTACAATAGCAGCGGTGCTTTGGACAACATCGTTCCTTTGCGATAAACCAAGCTTATGGGAATTTGCGTTCCATCATTGGCCGTTGCCCAAACGCGTTTTGAAACGTAGTTGGATGGCTCAAAGTTGACGTCGCGTATTTTATTTTCGAAAAAGATGCTTTGCTGCGAGGATGGTAAATCATAGGCCATTACCCGAGATGGGGTTGTCATCGAGTTGTACACAAAGTACAACCGCTTTGCATGGTAGTCGTCGTTCATCGCCAAGCCTAAATAGTAAGTTTCTCCATCAACGGAAATGTAGGATTCCTTTCCATCTTCTACCCCTTTCAATTTCAATTTGAGTAAGCCGTTACTGCGTTCCTCCAACAGTAGGTAGTCTTTAAAGACACTGAGCCCTTCAAGAAGTACTGTTGAATTATGTGGAACAATTTCAACACAATTTTTAAGATCAGATGGTATGGTTTTACTGAATAATACCCTGTTATTAACTGCGTTATCGTTGCTTAATATGTAAAATCCACGGTCGTGGTGTTCTATCTCATAAATGTGTCCAGCCTCGCGTTTTAGGAACACTTGCGGACTTGCTTTGGGATTATCGGCATCCATTAACTGAATTTCTGAGGTCGTAGAACTGTAGCTGTAAATTAAAACGTATTTCCCCGTTATGGCTTTACCTATTCCCACACTGAATTTGTCGTCTTTTTCTTCGTAAATGAGTTCATCAGAACTTTGAGGAGTTCCGAGCTGATGTCGGAAAATAAGATATTCGCGCAGCGTTTCAGGATCTTTTTTCGAATAATAAACCGTTTTGTTATCGTTGGCCCACACCAAGCCTCCGCTCGTTTCCGTCAAGACATCCTTTAGAAACTTACCCTTCATTCTGAATCGCACCTCGTACTTTCTCCGACCTGTAAAATCCTCGCTAATCGCTAATATTTCATTATCCACGGATGGCACCCAACTTGCAAGTTCATAAAACGATTTTCCTTTGGCTCGCTCGTTTTCGTCAAAAAATAAAACGGCTTTGCCGTCGGCTGTGTAACGGAAGATTTGCTGATAATCAAGGCCTTCGACATTGCGTACTTGATATTGACAGCCGTTAAAAATGAAAGGTGCACTGGTTTCGTTGGGGTCAATACGCTGTTCAAATTCATTGAGCAACTCACCCACCAGCGTATCCAGGGATTTAAAATACGCTTTTGCATATTCGTTTTCAGCCTTAAGGTAGTCAAGTACCGGTTTCGTATCGCGCTCACGCATCCAATAATAAGGATCGTTGCGCTGGTGACCGTGTTTTTCCATAATATAATCGATACGAGGTGCCACAGGTTCCTGGGCGCGAAGCAACGGATTGTTGAAGGCGAATAAAACAACCAACAGCATTGATTTTTTCATAATCGAACTTGAATTAAACTTAGTTAACCTGGCTACCGATAATCGTGAAGAGGTGAACTTCAACCGTATTTTAATAACCTATAAACACTTCCCCTTAGGTGAATGAGATACCAACCAAAAGGCAATTCCACCAAATCCACGCATCCATCCTTAAGCTTTCCTCGCATCCAAATCCGTCCTTGGAGATCAGATATGGCATAACTCTCCCCCTCCTTATAGCCACGAATATACAAAGTTTCGCTCACGGGATTGGGGTAGATCTCGTACTTTACACGTTCCGACAAACCTGCATAATAATCTTCCTTGCCACAGGCTCCAGCAAAAATATCGTTGCCCTCAAAGCGGTTCGTAGCGGGAACCTTAGCACTGTTCATGGCATTCGGCAATCCAATCCTCCCCCATTGGTAGCCTTGCACAAAGTCGGGCTTTACCGCGTAATAATAACTGGTATCTGGTAAATTCGATGTTCCTGCGGGAGCTACGGTTCCCTTGTTGTTATTACCGTAACTGAACTGATCGTTGCCTAGAATATTGTAATTCACTGCGCTGTAAGGAAAACCGGTATTCGGAATCTCATTGCCTATGAAGTTCTGCGAAGGACTGGTATTGTCGGAGAAAAAGATACCGTACAAGGAGGCCCGATTCCGTAAGAAGGTATTGTAGGGACCGTTTCCACCGTGCGAATTATCAATCACAATGTTCTGGACGTCGTTCTGTTCGAATAGATTCGCGTACACATAATTGCCGTGAAGCACTAATTCGCCTGCTGAGTTCCCTCCCAATAAGGGATTGGCATTCGTCCAATAAGGATCGGTGGAATGGTTAAAGGCAGCAACATTTCCGTTGGCAGCCGCTTGAAGGATAATGCTGTGGCGCAAATGCTTGAAAACGTTGTTTTCTATCAAACACTCATTGGTAGTAAAATGCATTACCACCCCGTATCCTCTTCCCCCGCCTCCGTAGTCAAAGGCATCGTGAAAGTAACTTTTCTCCACTTTGGAATTGGCTACACTTTCAAACTCCACATGCCCAAAGGTGGTTTTATTGGATTCCAAACCGCTGAACCAGCAATTTTCAGCATACGTAAAATGAATGGTGCTCGCTTGTTCGGGTGCCGTGTAGTCCATTCGTTCCAAGGATAAACACTCCAAACCAATATTGCGTTTCATGGCAATACGCACCAGCTTGGGTAAACGGTTCAAGGGATAATCCAAGCGCAAAGCGCTGTGCAAGTAAAGGGTATCTCCGCCAATGCTGTCGACTTTCATCAATTGCCCCACGCTGTTCAAGGCCCAATTCGAGGTCACTAAATCTGCATCTTGCTGACGAATTCGAACCCAAGCACCCGCAAAGAATGCGTTGGCATTAGCTACCACCAGCCACGTATTTCCTTTCACCCCAGCGACTGTTAGAGAACTGCTGTCGGCACTCACCAAGCTTCCCGAAGTTTGTACGGAATGACCGGTCCCTCCCAAATCGAAAATCCAATGCGTGGCATCCGCTCCTGCGCCACTGATCCGGGTATTGCTGGGAAGCGATAAAGGTTGATTGAAAAAATAACTCCCTGCGGGAAAATGTAGATGCACACCCACTGGCTGATTCAAGGCCAGTAAACTATCAATAACGGTATTCACAGGAGTAACCCCATCGGGAGCAGCACCTTCCTGCACGACATCGTAATAGGTAAATCCAAGAGTATTCGTGTCGTTCAATCCCGCTACCGTCCAATCCACCGCACGATTTGCGGGTAAAACTTGACCGTAACATGGCACCAACCAAAGCGCAAACAAGAACCATCGAATCATAATTTCACCCATTTACGCGTGGTATGGCCGCATTGAATGAAATACACTCCGGAAGGGCAATGGCTCACATCCAACACATGAGTACCAACCTCTAAGGGCTGTTGCAGCACAAGTTGTCCTTGCGGACCAAATATGCGCACCCCGTCGATCGCGGATGGAATTTGCACGTGAAGGTAATCCTCTGTTGGATTCGGATACACGGTAAAGGAAAACGAGGTTAAGGAAGGATTTTCCACCAAGGGTAAAAAGGGTTCATTTCCCACCACGGTCTGTACTTCATCGTTGGGGCCTATTTTCATCAAAAAAATCGAATTGCCGCCGTTCATGGGGTACGTAATCCAGCCAACAGCCAAGGCTCCACCATCCGAGGTTGGAATGAACTGCTCTACCTTTTCATCTCCTGCGTGGTTAATATAAATCGGTCCGTTATCCCAGTCGTAATTGGTGTTAAATCTTCCGAGGGTAACGTCCATACCAAAATTAGGGTTGTTCAAATTCTGGTTTCGGTAACCGACGTATAATTTTGTTTGTGCTCCATTAAGGGTGATTTCGTCGAGGACGACATCACCGGGATTCACATACACGGACTCATAAAACAAGCTGCCGTTCAATTCATACCTGCCCGAATAATTATCGTGTTCGCCCAAGGCTGCATCGTATTTCCATCCGGTTAAATTATAGCGGTTTTGGTTGAGGGTAAGATCGGTTATGCCGAAACTGCCGTTATCGCCAATCGACGTAAACCACAGGGGGTTCCCGTTGACGTGATACGCAGCTAAAAATCCTTTATTCAAGGTGGAATCCACGTTATAATACGTTCCGCCTACTATAAGGGTAGAATCGTTGACCAACAAAGCAGCGTTGACCGAGTTGAGCGCTTGCGAACCCACATAACGCGACCACAAGGTATCGCCGTTTTGAGCCATTCGAAGCACAAAGCCCCGGGTGACATTCGAGGAAGAGGCTTGTGAATACCCTACGCACAGCACTCCTGAATCGGCTGCAAGAACGGCATCGGTAACAAAATCCCAAGCGCCTAAATCGAACCTTTTTTCCCACTGCATGGTGCCGCTCATATCCGTTTTCACCAGGTACACATCGTAAGCCGAGCTTGGACTGGATAAAGAGCTTCCTGCAACATAATATCCTTGATTGGGAACCGATAATATCCTTCGTCCTTCGTCAAATTCGGATCCTCCGTAATGTTGACTCCACGCGTACGATCCGTCTTTATTCACTTTTAATATATAGGCCTGGGAATTCAACCCCCAGCTGCCACTCCTTCCCGTGATGGCGTAACTGCTATCGGGCAATTGCACAACTCCCTGGCCAAAATCGTATTCGGTTCCGGAATATTGACGGTAAAAGCTCAGCTGAGCCACAGCTTTGAAGGTGCACAGCATGAAAAAGAGGTAAACTAAATATCGCATCGTAAACGGATTGAAAGAGCCTGTCCAAAGGCCCGTTTCGAAAACAAGCCCAATACGTTATCGCTGCCAAGACCCACGTAAAACTTGGAACGGTGATATACCAACGAAGAATTCATTTTAAGGCCGGAAAACCCGCCATAACTTGCGCACAAACCCACTTGTAAGCCCTTGGCAACCTTGGCATTCAAACCCGCATAAACGTGGGGAATAAATCCTTGAATAAAGGTCAATCGAAAACCATAGGTTGGCTGCAAAACTTGCTGTGACTGCAATCCCACCACGTTACCCAATTGGACGGTCATCGGTAGAAGAATCAACTTGCTTGCCGTATTAACAGTGGTTAAACTGTCTTGAAAAGAATAATCGGGGGCCAATAAACCGTTTCGGTCGATGATATCGTTGATGCTGTATCCGCCGAAGGCGAACGAGGTATCGATGCGTTGAGAAGTATATCGGTTGCTGAAGGCAAATCCCAAATTACTTACGCTGAATTGCATGGTGTGCACGCGGCCGCTCTCCTCTCCTAAAGCATTGAAGCGGTAATCAAAATCAAGGCTCATGCCCAGTCCTTTAAAATAGGCAGGCGACGAGGCGCGTTCTACAGCACCATTGCAAATGCCGTAAAGGCTATCGCCCGATTCCGTGTAATAAAACTTCATGGGATTCTGATCTCCCAAGGCACCGCGCACGTAAGAAGTCAAACCCACTAAATTCAAACTTAGCGAAGATTGAGAACGCTTATCCAACACACTGAATCCCAAGGTTTGAAAGCCAACAAAACGCATTTCAGAACCTGAAAAATCGGCGTACTTCCCTAAAAATGGAGCGTTCCCATAGAAGGCAAATCGAAACGCGTCGGAAGTGTAAGCTAAAGACCCAAGGTAATTTTGTCCGTAACGAACCCCTACCATAAAATTCTTAAGGCGTTCGTCTTTGAACTTTGGACTCCAATAGTACCGCGCATTGGCCGTTCCTTCCAAGCCAACAACATTGACCGATTTATGGTTTTCCAACGACGCTTCTTTCGCCGAACTATCGATGAATCCGCCAAAAATCAAGGCATTGAACATTTCATTTTCCACCGCCGAACCGCCATAATCCACGGAACCGTTAACTAGCAGCAACTGTTGCGCGCTAACCGATGTATCGAAATCGTAGTTACGCAGGATTTGTGCGTTCGCTCCGAACACCACGAAAAAAACAGCGCACAAAAGGATTCGATTTACCATCAATAAACGATTTCTGTTTTTAAGGCCGCTTTTACTTTTACCTGCATAAACGCGCCTACGGGAATAGCCACCACTTGGTTAGAGGCGCCAGAAGCGACAGGCGTATCTAAGATGGCTTCAACCCGAAGAAACTTCAATTCGTTGATGTTTTTCATAAGGTATTCCGAAAGGTAAAAACGAGTTGTTGAATTTTTTACCAATATCCCGCTTGCATTCGGTATACCCGCCAGAGAACTCAACACCAGCGCGTCTCCCACCGCCTCGTCAATGACGGACTTCTGAGCATTTAGGAAACTCAGTTTTAATTGCGCTTGCATAGGAAACGCATTGGCCGCATCGAGCTGAAAATATCCGCCTACCACACGGGTTTTTGCCCCGCTCTGTTTTAGGGAAACCTGGAACGTATCCACTAAGGTCAATTGATCGGCTTGTAGCTGCAAAGGCATTTGTGCATGCAATACTACTTTGATCCTGCTGGTTGAATAAATCTCATCCCAGCCGCCGTTCAAATTACCATTAGGATTGATTTCAATCGCATATCCCGCTTGAAATTGCGAACCCAAATTTTCCATTACCTGCTCAATGTTGCTGTTGCCAGAATTCACCTGAACTTGTTGGGTTGAGGGATTCAGGGAATTCCAAGAACCTGTGGCTGGAGCTAAATACAAATCTTGCCCGATTACCGGAGCGTTTAAGGCAACCGTACTCCCTGTAGGGTTGATGTTCGTGATGTGAGTCAAAGCACCTCGAATGGGCACTTTAGTTCCGTTGGAAAAAGTCAATCCCAACTGAACCGATTGAAGGTCCACCAATCCCGACTCCACTTTTTCCATGATGGGAAGGTCCAACAAAACGGTATCGGTGAACAGCTGATTGCCAAAATAACCTCGCGCGTAATCAAGTGCTATATTTTTTAAGGTCGCCTCTACTTTGAATTCTTGCGCAGGTGAAACACTTACCATGGGGCCATTAGGGTCGGATACCGCAGTAACGCTGGCTTGCAACATGTTGAAATCAACAAAATTCGGACCTCGAAGGTCCATTTCATAGCCAGCCAAGTCGAAATTGGCATTGCCCGGAGTTGGGTTTATATTATCCCCAGCACCGACGGTAACGGTTTGCTGAAAGGTAACGCCATTCAAGCTAACACCCGGTAGGCTTACATCGAAGGTCACTGAGGTGGGTAAAGGATTGTAAACGCTTAATTGAATAGCACCGCTGTACACACGGACTTTCTTTAATTGGACTCCTGGTAGGTCAATGGTGTGGGTTTCAGATTGGTTGAAGACATTAAATCCGGGAGGTACGTTAATGGCGAAATTCGAATTAAATGTCTGCACGACTTGCGTATCCGGAATCGAAATCAAATCCGCCAAACCAACGTCTAATAAAGTTTTGGTAAAATCTAAATCCAAATTGCCTTGGCCGTTTGCCACCAATACGCTGTCCGAGGTTAGGCGGCTCAAATCTAACGTATCACTGATCAAAGGAGCTCCGAGATCCACTTCCCAACTTGTAGGTTTTTTAGTACAACTTGCCAATACCATCAGCAAGCCAAATACCATCCCGATAACTTTCATGAGGCGTTTTCTATAATGGTTGCATAACCCTGTCCAACACCAATGCACATGGAAACCAGCGCGTAACGTTTTCCTGTAACCTTTAACTGCCTTACCGCAGTTAACAAAATACGCGCACCGGACATGCCCAAGGGATGGCCCAAAGCAATCGCTCCTCCGTTCGGATTGATTCGAGGATCATGATCCGCCAAACCTAAAGAACGCGTACACGCCAACACTTGGGCGGCAAAGGCCTCGTTCAATTCAATCACATCCATTTGATCCAAGGTAAGTCCTGCTCGTTGCAAGGCCTTGTTGGAAGCTTCTACCGGTCCAATTCCCATAATTCTTGGCTCTACGCCACTGATAGCAGCACTTACGATACGAGCCAGCGGCGAGGCACCCGAAATCGATGCTCCTTCGGCAGAACCAATTAATAAACAAGCAGCCCCGTCGTTCAATCCAGACGCATTTCCCGCGGTTACCGTTCCCGAACTTTTAAAGGCAGGACGCAAAGTTCCAAGTTTTTCGAAGCTAGTCGTGGCTTTCGGAAACTCATCCTGGGTAACTGAGGTTGGATCTCCTTTCTTCATAGGAATGCTCACGGGGATGATTTCCCCACTAAAAAAGCCACGCTCCTGAGCTTTAGCCGTTTTTTGCTGCGACCAATAGGCAAAGGCGTCTTGGTCGTCTCGGGATATACCGTGCATTTCGGCCAAATTTTCTGCGGTCATTCCCATACTATCGACCCCGTAAAGGCGTTCCATCGTTGGATTAACGAACCTCCACCCAAAGGAGGAATCGAACATTTGTTGATCGCGGCCAAAGGCAACTCCTGCTTTTGATAGCACAAAAGGTGCCCGGGTCATTTGTTCAACGCCCCCAGCAAGGTACAAATCGCCCGCCCCGTCTTTGATGGCACGGGAGGCATTCACTACCGCAGCCATTCCGGATGCGCAAAGGCGGTTTACGGTCTCTCCACCAATCGATGTGGGTAAACCGGCTAGCAAGGTTGCCATTCGGGCTACATTTCGATTGTCTTCCCCGGCTTGGTTGGCACAGCCAATAATAGCATCCTCAATCCGTGAGGCATCCAAGCGCTCATTTCGATCTATCAGGGCTCTCATGGTAACAGCGAGTAAATCGTCCGCACGCACAGCAGACAGACTTCCACCAAAGTTGCCAATGGGTGTACGAATACCGTCAAGGATAAAAGTATCTTTCAAAGTAATAGTTTAAGGTAAAAATAGGCAAAAAGAGGTAAAAAAAGGGTTAAGGTATTTGAATATTTATTAGCAATTTTGTAATCTATGAGCCACCTCAACGAATCGCATTTGCAATTTTTTGACTCGATGGGAGTAAAGACGCACCAAGGTCATGAGCAATTGTTGGAATACGGCCATGACGAAACCGAGGATTTCGTTTTTCCACCCGAACTTGTTGTACTTCCCTCAACAGCGGAAGAGGTTGCCGACATTGTTCGATATTGTTATCAAAACGATATACCGGTAACCCCAGCTGGAGCGCGAACAGGCCTGAGCGGAGGTTGTTTACCTTTACACGGCGGGGTATTGTTATCCATGGAAAAGTTCAACCGAATTTTACACATTGATACCGATAACCTTCAGGTCACCACCGAACCGGGCGTTATCACCGAGGTTTTACAACAGGCTGTGAAGGAGCTCGGGTTGTTTTACCCGCCCGATCCTGCCAGTAAAGGTTCTTGCTTTATTGGGGGGAATGTCTCTGAAAATTCAGGAGGCCCAAAAGCCGTTAAATATGGCGTTACCAAAGATTATGTGCTGAATTTGCAAGTGGTCTTACCAACGGGGGAAATCATATGGACCGGCGCTAATGTCTTGAAAAATGCAACAGGATACAACCTGACACAACTGATGGTAGGTTCCGAGGGTACCTTAGGAATCATCACAAAAATTGTTCTAAAACTGTTACCCCATCCAACCCACGATGTGCTCTTTCTGGTCCCGTTCTTTGATGCCCGAACCGCCTGCGAAGCGGTACCTGCCATTTTCAAGGCAGGTATTATCCCGAGCGGAATGGAATTCATGGAGCGCGATGCACTCCTATGGGCTAAAGCTTTCACGGGAGACCAAGCCGTTCCACTAGCAGATAACCACCAGGCGCACCTATTAATTGAATTGGACGGGTTTGACCATGAACAGTTAATGCGGGAAGCGGAACAATTATTTGCTGTGCTTGAGGCTTTTGAAACGGATGAAATCCTCTTTGCAGATTCCGCTGCACAAAAAGAGGCGCTATGGAATTTACGAAGGAAAGTCGGCGAAGCTGTTAAAACCCAATCGGTGTACAAAGAGGAAGACACCGTGGTTCCGAGATACCAACTGCCCAATTTACTGACTCACGTAAAAAAGGTGGGTGAACGCTACGGCTTTAAATCCGTGTGTTATGGGCATGCCGGAGATGGCAACCTCCACGTGAACATCATACGCGGTGATTTGAACGAAGAACAATGGACCCATGAACTTCCGAAAGCCATTACGGAGATTTTTGAGGAAGTTGTACGACTTGGAGGCACACTCTCCGGGGAACACGGTATCGGTTACGTCCAAAAACCCTACATGCCCCTCGCCTTTCCGGAGGTTACCTTGCAACTTATGCGCGAAATTAAGCGGGTATTCGACCCTAAGGGAATCCTAAACCCCGGAAAAATTTTTTAATCTTCGTTCTTTAACCAGGTAAGGTGCTTGGCATAAAGCAATACAAAAATTAACGCTAGAACAGAATTTACGAGGATAATTACCGAAGGAACCAAGGAAGGAACCACAAAAAGGTAAATCGAACCTACCGAAGCAAGGTTGTAGATAATGTACAAGTGAAATCCGAGAACGTTACGCTGATACATGAGAAAGGCAGCGATAGCACCGCAAATTAACACCACCAGACTCACTAGGTTGCTTTGCATAAAGTAAGGCTGCATGGCCTCGGTCATCGCTTGTATGCGCTCCAATAAATCAACTAAGGAATCCATTCCTAGCTTTTTTAACTCAATTAAGGACTTAGCAGTTTCAATTTTTTCTCTTTCCAAATCATGAGCACTGGGCCTGATGAACAAAATTGAAAATACGGTAGTCACCATCGAGAGAAAGGTATTAACCCAAGTCAACACCAAGAGAACCATTAGACCTTTAGGGCGTTTCATCTGCAGAGGTGGTAGTTTGTCCTCGTGAAAGGCCATTTTACTCCCGAAGTTTGTTGTTATCGAGGGAATTCTCTTCCGGAGTTAAAAGCTTTAATTCAGTTCTCCGATTGGCCTGATGTTCTACTACGGTGCAGTAAACCCCGTTTGAGCATTGGTTCACCAAGCGTGTTTCACCATAACCCGCTGCCTTAATCAGTTTAGCATCAATTCCTTGGCTGATGATATAATCAACACAACTTTTAGCTCTATTTTTCGATAACTTCATGTTGTATTTATCCGAACCACGCGAATCGGTATGCGAGGATAATTCCACACGTAAATCGGGATGTGCCTTCATGTAGGTAACCAGTTTATCCAATTCTGCTTTTCCTTCTGGTCTTAGAAAGAACTTATCAAAATTGTACAGGATTAAATCCAAGTTAACAAATTGCTCCTGGGATTTCATGGTTAACGTCAGGTTGTACGAGACAGTATCTACGCAATTGCCATTTATAATTGGGGGAATTGCAATTTTAGCGTCCTCGTAGTTGATAAGATTCGCCACGATCGAATCTACACGGGTTGTCCCTTCATTTCGCCAAATATAGGAACCTGCACTGTTGGTATTTAATTTACTGGAGGAACCGTTAGATTGGTAAATGTTCAATCTGACATCTCCAAGCGCAACCCCGCTCTCATCTTTCACGGTAAGCTTGGAAACGTATTGACTATAGAAAGACCTAAGGTTCAGTTTTTGACTAATCGGATCAAGCGCCTTGAAAAGCAATGAATCGGCAGTCATCGTTTTATCCCCTGAGTAAACGATTTTGTATTCGTGATTTTTTTTCAAATCAAGAACCTCAGTTTCCCCCTTGTAATTGGTTCTTAAATCAAAGGTGGTTCCATTATTGAGATCAGTAACTTTAATATCCTGATTTCTCATCGCTTTTCCCTTGCAATCGGCTAATGAAACCATCATATCAGCCCGGAATACAGGCTTATTAAAAGCGTAAATTCGGTCAGTGAATAGCATCCGATTGGTCGAAAAGTATCCTTTTCCGTTTTCTTCATTTACATAGTACGAGAAATCATCGGCATTCGAATTAAGAGGAACGCCCACATTTTCAGGCTTTCTGCCATCCAGCTCAGTGCTGAATACGTCCAAGCCTCCCATACTTCCCCAAGCCGATGAACTAAAATACAATACTCCCCAATCGGAAATAAACGGAAACAACTCATCTTCTATCGAATTTACCATAGGCCCCAGGTTAATTGGTTCTGACCAATCCCCTCCTGAATAAGTGGTTTTCCAAATATCGGCGCTGTAGACCGTATCTTTGTTGTCGATTGACTGGATCATGCTTCCAGGTCGGTCGGAGACAAAATACACGTTTCCGTCAACATCCATACTCGCATGACCGGTAGAAAAATTGGTGGAATTGAAAGGGAATCCGATTTCGGTAAATGCCCCGTTGATGAGCGAGTAAACACGTTGCTGAAGCCTTCGGTATCGGACCATACCCGAATTATCTTTCTCACTAAAATTTGTCGTGATAAAGACCAAATTTTTATCCGGACTGAACGATATGGGCCCGTCGTGCGCAATTGTTCGGTCTATTTCGCGCCATTGATTTTTAAAAAGCAAATCAAGCCAAAAAGGTTTCTCAAAAAAACCGGCTTTCTTATTCGCCAAGGTAGAATCATAAAATGCAATATCGCTGTAAAATTGTCCAGTCCTTGGATAATTTTTATTCACGGATGTGTGGTTGTATTCGTTGGAAACAAAAACTATCCCTGATTTGTAAGGGAAGGCCCCGTACTCCTCTCCTTTCGAACCCTTTTTGTAGAGGCGAATGGAATGCTCAGATGCTTTACTCATGTTTGCTTGCGACTGACTGAACTCGGATGCACGCTGTTTCAGTAATTCAGAATTGGGATAAGCCCTTAACGCTGAATCTAAGATCCCTGGGGTTCTTGAAACTTGGTTGATGTATTGAGTAGCGTTGAGAAAATAAATCCAATCTTGTTCGGAGGCCTTACCTTTTGAAACAAGTTTGTGGCCCCAAAGCGCTGCTTTACGGTAGTTCTCAGACAGGTAGGCAGCTTGAAGGGTTTTACTTAATATCTCCCAACTTGGAGCAGGAGTCTTGAGCGAGCTTGTCGATAGTTCTTCCCAAACAGGCAGGGACTCGACAAATCGAAACTCCGAAGACAAGCCTTTCGCATAATTTAATTTATAATCCTGCGCTCGGCCATAATTCAATGCAGCTAATGCGAATAGAAGGGTAATCGTTATTTTCATGTTAAAAATATCTTGGACTTTGAATAGCATTATTTTTTCCTCTTAGATCAAACGAAATCATGATCTCATGGGTTCCCCACTGGTTTAAAAATTTGCCGTTGAGCGGAAAATCAAAAGAATAGCCGGCCATGCACCAATCTTTTATTTGGTAGGCAAAATTGATGCCTGCACAATCCGTAGTACGATAAAGGGCCCCTGCCCAAAATTTATTGTACAGATGAACGCTGAAGTTGATGTCTGCAATTAAAGGTCCGTTGGCCGTGTATTTAAGCAAAAGAGAAGGCTTTAAATCAATGACCGAATTAAGGTTGTACACGTAACCTCCTGTAACAAACAAATGGCGCTGTAAATAGGCTCTCCCTCCAAGGGTATCCATGGAACGTTTAATCAAGCGAGGCAGCGAAACCCCCGCATAAAAGTTCTTATCGAATAAATAGGCTCCAAAACCAAAATTCACTTTCGTTTGACGATAGGAATTTAAATAATTGGCATCGGTTGGATCGGTAACGGTTAATCCTCCAAAATCATAACCAAACTGTTGAAAACCACCAGATAGTCCCAGAGACAATCGAAGGTTATCCTCGTTCAAGCGCAGGTGGTAGGCAAAATTGGCCATCGCGTTAAATGCAGTGCGTGAACCGATACGATCGTAGGCTATGTTGCCACCTAAACCAACGTTTTGACGGAGCACAGGCCCGTGAAACGCAATATACTGGGTATTGGGAGCACCGTCCCATCCAAGCCACTGCGCTCGTGTTACCCCTGTTACGTTGAAAGAGCCTCTACTTCCCGCATAACCTGGATTAAACTGTAGAGGGTTGAAAAAATACATGGAAGCCTGTGGATCTTGTTGGCTCCATAGGGAAGTACTGCAAAGTACTATAAAGGAAAGAATAGCAATCTTTTTCATTATGGTTGAATTTCAATGTAACCTTGGTAAGGATCTTGGGATTTCTTGTTCGTATCTACTATGTAAAAATAGGTTGCGGCGGGCAATGGATTTGGATGAGTACCCCGAAGATGTCCATTCCAATCATTGTTGTAGGGTCGGGCTTCGAACACCTCATTCCCCCAACGGTTGTAAACCTTAACTTTAATATCAGGATACTGTTCCGTATTTTGAATAATCCAAAGCTCGTTTAAATTGTCACCGTTCGGTGAAAGGAATTGAGGGATGACAATAGGAATTAAAGGTGTACAACCCAAATCATACGAAGATGAAACAGAGCATCCAGCGGCATCTGTGGCTGTTACCGTGTAGGTTCCTGCATCAAGGTTATTCGCAGTAGCTCCGTTATTTCCAGACGACCAACTATAGGTAAACCCACCTTGCCCGCCAACTGCAAGAACGGTTAGGCTACCGTTAGCTTCCAAGCACTCTGAACCCGTTGAATCAATTTGATCAATGGTAATTTGCGATGGTTGGGTAATCACGACCGTTGTGTCATCGATGCACCCGTCTACATTGGTCACCTCTACGGAGTAGGTTCCTGCACTTAATCCATTCACATTCGCAGAATTCGTTAACGACGGTGACCAAGCGTAGTTAATATTCGAACCATTCCCGTTATCCGTATTAATGCTGATCGTACCGTTGGAACCGTTAAAACAAGATACATTGGTAAAATTCACCCCTGTAATATTAATAAGGGTGGGCGGATCGATGGTCACCACAAAATTGGAAAAACAACCGTTTGCATTATTGGTCAGTTGCACCGTGTATTGCCCCGGTTGGTTAATAACCGGTGTAAACGTGTTACCACCGGAAATAATTCCAGGTCCGGACCATGTTGCCGAGGAGTTATTCGGATTAACCACGCCGTTAATTACCCCGATACCCGTGATGCAATCCAAACCGTTTTGAGGGGTCGTAGTGTAATCAAAATCAGGTGCAGAATTGACATTCACCACAAACTGATCGGTAAGTGCAGGGCAGTCGTTAAGCTGCATGGTCACTTCAATAGTACCGCTTATCGTACTTCCCGAGGTATTATTTCCGGAGGTAAAGGTCGGTACATTGCCGTTCCCCGAGGCACCTAAGCCAATGTTGGTATTGGTATTCGTCCAAGAAATTGTAGCATTCGGTGGACTTGTAACATAATCATCAGGATTCACCGGCAAACCCGGACAAACCGTAAAGTCTGGGTTAATGTTAAAGGTCAGGTCAGGTTGAACAGCTACCGAAACAATTGCTGAATCACCTGGGCACAGCGCGTTCAATACCGTAATGATGTACTGAACCGTGTCGATGGTATTGCCAGAATTGTTCAAAGTTTGTGCTATGGTGCTTCCCGTTCCGTTCGAATAGCCCGTGATGGTGCCGGGCGCAGCAGCGGTCCAAGAAAACGTGACATTGTCGAGGTTACTTTCAATATCGATGTCTGTTGTTTCGCCAGCGCAAATCTGGTAAAACAGAGGATCAACCGTTGCATTCGCTTGAGGGTTAACGGTAATGGTATGAACATCCACCGAATCGTTGGAGCATTCCACCGTTGCCGTTATTTCAATCGTTCCAACTTCGTTGGTGTTGTTTTGCGGCACCAATGCATTAAATGTAACAGGTGTTACCCCACTTCCCGAGAGCACCGTGATGTTGCTAATGTTCGTGGTATCGGTTATATCCCAATTGATGACATAGTTCGGCTGATCTGCATTCATCGTGAAGAGAACAGAAGAGTCACTACTGCAAATGGTTTGCTGATACAAAGAGAAGGTAAGGTGTGCCTCAGGTTTTATTACTACAGAATCAACAATGGAGTCATAACCGCAAAAATCTCCTGTGTACAGTGTTACTTGATACGTTCCTGGTTGACTAAATAAGACCTCTATATCATAAGAGCCGTTGGTCCACTGGGTGTAATCATAGTTCGCTCCAACAAATCCGTTCGAAGAACCCAATGAACCGGTATTTACGATAAAGGTATTGGGAGTAATCGTCCAATAATAGCCATAAGTTGTATCGCAACCATTCACACTGATGTTTTCTCCGGCAACTGATTCGTTATTAAAGGTTACCGGGTCGAGCACACAAACCGGCGATTGAGGCGTATAACTAAAATCGGGAGTGGTACCTGTCGAAATGATAATGGGACCCACGGTAACTACCGTTGGAATTCCATTATTCGAACAAATATTTTGGGCAACAACAGCGGCCGAATACGCATTGGGAATCGGAGGTAACCCAGGGGCAATCACATAATCTATCCCGCAAGAGGATGTTGTAAAAACGTGGTTCACGGTGGTATCGCTAGCCGTTGTGAATACGATATTTGGGGTGCCATCCGAAAACGTGATCGTGTAGGTTATAGGAATGTCGTTGGACAATATGTCGATGGAATAAGGCGACGGTAAACAGGTATTGGAGCCTAAGGCAGAAACAGTAATTTGGGGAGCACTTCCATTAAACACGATGTACGAAGCAGTACTGGTACATCCGTTTTGTGTCACTGTATGGGTTAGGACAAATTGCCCAATAGGATATTCATGCGTAATTTGGGTCCCTACCATTGCGGCATTTGTGGAGGATGACCCATCGCCCCAATTGAACGTTTGAGTGATTGTGCTATTAACAGCAGCATTAAAGGTAAAGAGGGCTGAGTCGATCGCACCGCAATTTCGAAAAGTCGTTTGTCCATTTTGCGTCGATGTACCATAACCTCCACCGGAAGAAACCAGGGTCAGTGCCGGATTAGGATTCGCAAGTATGACCACGTTTCTTGAGAAAACTTGAGGACCCGTCCCGTTTTGATTGTTGATGGTCAAGGAAACCGTTGTTGAACCGGGGGTGTTGTAGGTGACCGTATGAGGGCCCACAGTATTGGCCACCAAGGGACTGGCTCCCGTACCAAAAGACCACGCATAAGTTGCGCCCGCCACAGTCTGATTCGATGTGTTGCTGTACGAAATAGTTTGTCCCTGACAAATCGTAATCGTTCCGCCCACTGCAGCTGGATTCGAACTAAAACTGGGTGATGGAGTTTGGCTGTGTGCAATACCCGCAAGCGCGAAAGCGAAAACACTGAAAAATTTTTGAATCATTGGTTCTGTTTAGGAAATCTAAAAACAAATTTAATTAAATTATGTTGCAACCCTAAACCCAAGGCAATCCCTTTTTTAAATAACGCAATGTTTGAAACTGCAGACTGTCCTCATCCGGGTGATAGTTATACTTCCATGTGGCAATGGGCGGCATGCTCAAAAGGATAGACTCGGTTCGGCCGTTGGAAACAATACCAAACCTGGTGCCTCGGTCATACAATAAATTGTATTCAACGTAACGCGACCACCGCAAAGCTTGCCAATAAAGTTGCTCCTCGGTTGGACTGTCGTGGTGCATCGCAGATTGATTTGCATACAACACGGGGAAATTCCTGCCTAAATCCATGCAAAAATCAAAAATTCGCTGTTTATCTTGCACATCTTTCGGCTTTAAATGGTCGAAAAAAATCCCACCCACACCACGGGTTTCCTGTCGATGGGGCAGATAAAAATAATCGTCTGCCCAGTCTTTGAAACGCGCGTAAGAATCCAATGAGAAAGTGTCGCACAAGCGTTTCAAGGACCCATGAAACGATCTCGCAAGGCCTTCATCGATATAGATAGGGGTTAAATCGATCCCACCACCAAACCATTCATCTCCTTGATCGGTTTCAAAATATCGTACATTCATATGCATGGTTGGGTGGAAAGGGTGTGCTGAATGAAGAACGATGGACACGCCCGTCGCAAAGAAGGAATGGCCCTTCATGGTCATGTGTTCTCGCATCATAGCGGTAATTTCACCCTCGACCTGGGAAAAAGCAACACCCCCTTTTATGATTTTAAGACCTTGCTCCATAATCATAGTTCTGCCACCTCCACCCTCTTTGCGGAACCACTCGTCGCTCATAAATTGGCCTTTTCCGTCGATCTTTTCAAGCTCTGCAACAATGAAAGATTGTAAATCACGGAAGCTCTTTACGATAAGGTCATTCGTCAATGCTCGCATTTTTTTCACTCTTAAAGTTTCTAAACCTGCACAACTGTAAACCATAATTACTGTGATACTCGTTTTCCGATTTCATGTAATTGAAATTCATCATCAAACCATGGTAAGGAAAATCAACTCCACAAGGGGATAGCCAAGAGCCGAATCCAAGCAAAACGTCGTAGCCAAACATCGCATATTTTGTAAAATCCGTACTGTAGACCGAGCGAAAACGCTTATGTACAGTTTTAACGCTAGCGTTCGTGTAGTCCAAGCATCCTGTGCTGAAATAATAGAAATCGCTTTCGTTAGGCATCTTGGAGTTGATCTCCTTCCAATCCGTCCATTCTTTTAAACCCACCATTTTATTTGTGGCCGCACTATTTTTAACCATTACGACCACTTCAACCGCTTTTTCCTTTTCCTGGGTTACGCTAAATACCAATGAGGGTCTGCCACTCCGAAGAAGGGCTTTCAACGTTGGGGCATCCGCAATAATAATGCGTTTTACACCTCGATTCAATTGGTTGAATTGGGTAAGAAATTGATTTTCCGCACTGGTATCTTTCGGTAATTTTGTCGTGTACAGGATAATCTGTTCACTTCCCAGTCGTTTAACCGCAAGGCTGGATAAATTCTCCAACTGTCGGTCCATATCTGTGGCAATGCTGTAAACATTCTCGTTTTTTTGTACCTCGGGACTGGGGCTTGCGGATTGAAGTACCATTGGAATATTATTTGTACGACAATACTTCGCCAAAAGCTCCGATTCCCGTGCATGCATCGGCCCTACTACCAGGTTACAATTTTTGAGAGCCCCAGAAGCAAGGACGTTGGTCACAGACTCCCTTTCCGTCCAGTAATCGAAAAAACGTACTTCTCCATGACAGCCCCTTAAATTTAAAGAATCGATAGCCAATCGGGCCCCCATGTAAAAATCCAGTGCATTTTTAGAAAAACCGCGAAGGGGTATTGTAGCGGTGTCGCCTCCCAAGGGTAAAAAAACCGCGATATTCCACGATTTATCCTGCGAAAGAGGTCGAGCTACAGGAACTCTGAAACTGGGTTTTGGGGGAGTTCCTTGAATGCGTTGTCGAGCAGCAGGGATTGTTCCAAAGGCAGGAGAAATCGAATCGTTGACAAGGGGAATTTTAAGGATCATCCCGGCGCTAAGGCTATTGCTTGTTAACCTATTGTAGGCCTTTAGTTTTTTAGAGGTCGTCAAAAAACGTTTTGCGATCGCCGTGATTGTCTCACCGCTACGAACGGGGTAGATGAGTATGCTATCCTCGATTGAGAACCCGCGATATAGCATCTCAGCAAAGGGTTCTTTCACATCCTCATCCGGCGTTAAGGGGCTGGCAAAAAAAGAATTGGAATATCTTACAACGCCGCGCCTTACCTCGATTTGCTGCCCCACCTTTAATGGGTTGTTGTTCAGGAGCGGATTGCTCGAATACAACGAGTCGAGAGGTATTGCATACCTTTTAGCAATTCCAAAGGGAGTATCACCGCTTAGCACTTTGTGGGACAAGTCCTTGCGTTGCGCGCGAAAATACAGTAAGGTACCCGAAACAATGGAATCCGTAAGCGTTGGATTGTCTCTTTTAAAGGTGTCCATTGAGGTTGAGGTAGAATGCAACATTCCCAAAAGGCTCATTCCTTCCTGATATGTGACGACATGAAAGACTTTTTCATTACGCCCTAATAGGGGAACCAAATCTTGGGAACAACAAGACCAAAAGAACCCTATGAACGCTATACTTATCCTCACTCCCATTCTATCGTGGCGGGGGGCTTAGAGCTAATATCCAAGGTAACGCGGTTGATTCCTTTAACTTGGTTAATGATCCTATTCGACACCTCTGCGAGGAAATCATAGGGCAAATGGCACCAGTCTGCCGTCATTCCGTCCGTCGATGTTACAGCTCTCAATGCCACAGCATTTTCATAGGTTCGCTCATCGCCCATTACCCCAACGGACTGTACGGGCAACAAAATGACTCCCGCCTGCCACACCGAGTCATAAAGACCTTCTTTTCGCAGTTGACCAACGAAAATAGCATCTGCTTCCTGCAGCATTGCTACTTTTTCTGCGGTTACTTCTCCAAGGATCCGTATGCCCAAACCGGGTCCGGGGAAAGGATGTCGGCCAAGAAGGGTTGCGTCCATTTTAAGCGCCGTTCCAATGCGGCGAACCTCGTCTTTGAAAAGGTTTCGTAACGGCTCAACAACACGTAGCTTCATGTATTCCGGTAATCCGCCAACGTTATGATGGGACTTGATCGTTTGAGAAGGCCCACCTGTAGCTGAAACCGATTCTATTACATCCGGATAAATGGTGCCTTGACCAAGCCAGCGCGCATGTTCAACAGCAGCAGATTCTTCGTCAAAAACCTCAATGAACACCCGCCCGATCGCTTTGCGTTTCGCTTCAGGGTCCGTCAAACCCCTTAGCGCGTTATAAAACTTCGAGGAAGCATCAACTCCCTTTACGTTCAATCCCATATGTCGATAGGATTCGAGAACCTGATTGAACTCGTTTTTGCGCAGGAGCCCGTTGTCAACAAAAATACAATGCAACTGATCTCCGATTGCGCGATGAAGCAGGGTAGCAGCCACCGATGAATCAACTCCACCCGACAAACCCATGATTACCTTATCCGGACCAATTTTCGCCTTAAGCGCAGCGACTTGTTCTTCAACGAACGCTCCCGGAGTCCAATCTCCTGAACATCCGCAAATACCCAACACAAAATTTTGCAACATCTGCATCCCTTCGAGCGAATGGTAGACTTCTGGGTGAAATTGTACGCCATAGGTTTGTTCGTCGGAAAACCGATACGCAGCATAGGCAACATCATCCGTACTCCCAATGCATGTGGCGTTTTCAGGCAATTTACTAATTGAATCGCCATGAGACATCCAAACTTGTGTTGGTTTGGAAATCCCTTTCAGCAGCAAATCTGAATCGCGGAGCGTGAAAAGTGCACGACCGTACTCCCGCGTATCCGAGGCATTCACTGCTCCGCCAAACTGCTGGGCGAGTAATTGAGCACCGTAACAAATTCCAAGAAGAGGTACCTTGCCGCGGTGAACCGAGAGATCGGGGTTAGGAGCGGCAGCATCCCTTACTGAAAAAGGGCTTCCGGAGAGAATAATCCCTTTTGCCTCGACAGAATCTCCCCATCTATCCCAAGGAAGAATTTCGCAAAAAACGTTCATCTCGCGAATTCTTCGGGCTATTAATTGCGTGTATTGTGAACCGAAATCGTAAATAAATATCGTTTCGTGCATGTGCAAAAATACGCTTAATTTGTTCGCCAAGACTTATTATGGTTAAGGCTTCGTCAATTTTTGAACTCTCGGCACAAAGCAAAGATTGTTTCCCTTATATTGCGTAACTTTGACACCCAACCCAAAAAAATGATTACCGATATACTCAAAAAAATTTTTGGCGACAAAAGTACCAAGGACCAAAAACAATATCAACCATATGTTGACCAAGTGCTTGCAGCTGAAACGGCAATGGTAGGGTTGACGGACGACGAACTAAGGGCAAAATCTTTCGCATTTCGGGCTCAAATAAAAGAAAGCATAGGACCTAAAGAGGAAGAATTACAAAACCTGGAAAAACAAGCTGCGAGCGTTGAATCGGAGATCAATGAGAAAGAAGAACTGTTCGAACGCATCGATGTGCTGCGCACGGAAATCGATGCATTGATTGAAGAAGAACTGATAAAAGTACTTCCAGAGGCCTTTGCCCTTGTTAAAGAAACCGCAAAACGATGGGCTACCACAGGCCAACTGACGGTACAAGCCAGTGACTTTGACCGTGAGCTAGCGAAACAAAAAGATGGAATAAAGCTCGAGGGAGAAAAAGCCATTTGGTTAAATGAATGGACCGCGGCAGGCAACAAGGTTATCTGGAATATGGTCCACTACGATGTTCAACTCATGGGTGGAGCCGTTTTACACAAAGGAAACATCTCTGAGATGCAGACGGGAGAGGGTAAAACACTCGTAGCTACCCTACCGGTATACTTAAATGCCCTTGCCGGTAAAGGAGTTCATGTTGTAACGGTCAACGACTACCTCGCCAAACGCGATGCTGAGTGGATGGGGCCGATTTATCAGTTCCATGGCTTGAGCGTGGATTGCATCGATAAACACACTCCCAATTCAGCTGCTCGCAGAAATGCCTATCTTGCCGATATTACCTTTGGAACCAATAATGAATTCGGGTTCGATTACCTTCGGGATAATATGGTGGGGCATCCGAGCGAGCAAGTACAACGAAAGCACCACTTTGCCATAGTAGATGAGGTAGACTCCGTACTCATCGATGATGCCCGAACGCCGTTGATCATTTCCGGGCCCACCGAACATCGCGGGGAACAAGAATTTCAATCGCTGAAACCAAAAATTGAACGCATTGTAAACGCTCAAAAAGAAGTTGTTCAGAAGTTTTTGATTGAGGCAAAAAAGAATTTGGTGGTTCTGAGTGAATTGCAAGGCGATAAAAAACTAGAGAAAACCATGCTTGAGGAGGGGGGTATTGCGCTCCTTAGAGCACACAGAGGTTTACCAAAAAATAAGGCGCTCATCAAATACCTTTCCGAACCCGGAATAAAAGTGATGCTTCAAAAGACCGAAAATCATTATTTGCAGGAACAAGGAAAACACATGAAGGTGATTGACCAGGAATTGTTTTTCGTAATCGATGAAAAAAACAACTCCATTGAGCTTACCTCCAAAGGAATTGATTTGATATCGGGAAATGACGACAGGGATTTTTTCATCATGCCGGATATCGGCGCCGAATTGGCTAAACTTCAATCAATGGAGTTGAATCAAGACGCTTTCATGGAGAAAAAAGATTCCTTGGTAAGGGATTATTCGATCAAATCGGAACGAATTCACTCCGTCAACCAACTCTTAAAAGCTTACACCCTTTTTGAACGAGAAGTAGAGTACGTAATCCTGGATGGAAAGGTGAAAATTGTTGATGAATCAACGGGACGAATACTCGAAGGAAGACGGTACTCGGACGGTTTACACCAAGCCATTGAAGCCAAGGAAAATGTAACCATCGAAGCAGCTACACAAACCTATGCAACCATTACGCTTCAAAACTACTTCCGCATGTACCACAAACTAGCGGGAATGACAGGAACAGCAGAAACGGAGGCTAAGGAGTTTTTCGATATTTATAAGTTGGACGTGGTTGTAATTCCGACACATCGAAAAGTTATTCGCAAGGACGACAACGATATGGTGTATAAAACGGCCAGAGAAAAATTTGGAGCAGTGATCGATGAAGTGGCAAAATTGGTGGATGAAGGAAGGCCGGTACTGGTAGGAACTACCACGGTTGAAATTTCTGAATTGCTGAGTAAAATGCTGCAATTTCGTAAGATTCAGCACCAGGTGCTCAACGCAAAATACCACCAAAAAGAGGCCGAGATTGTCGCTAACGCGGGAAAGGCAGGGGCTGTTACCATTGCCACCAACATGGCAGGACGCGGCACGGATATCAAATTAGGGGAGGGCGTCAAAGAGGCAGGTGGATTGGCGATTGTAGGAACGGAGCGACACGATTCTCGAAGGGTAGACAGGCA
>VGMY01000030.1 GCA_016866255.1 Bacteroidota bacterium
GCCATGTTTGGCTTGGAGAAAAAACTCTCGTTTCTTTTATTTCCTCTGATTTTCTCTTTTAAACCAACTTTTTTGCTTTCAGCACGACGCATAGAAAATGCATTTTTAGCCTTCCTATTGCTCATAATATCCTTATGTTATTTGCTTTCAATGATGAACTACGAAGACCATAATTTTGATCCCGCGTATTTATTTTCTTCTCATTTTTCCGGCCTCTTTCATCACCCTACCTACCTTTCAGTTTTCTGTGCCTTAGGGATATTCCTCTTGTTTAAGCGCTGGGAAGCGCCAAGAACCATGAGAGAACACCTGTTGTCGGCGGGTGGGATACTTTTTCTTTGCTACACACATATTCATTTGGAGAGCCTTTCGGGTTTGCTTTTCGCCATACTGCTCATTGCCTTTCTCGTTGGTCGATGGATTTGGCAACGAAAGGGAAGAACCTTCTTTCTGGGGTTCTTCGCGGTTGGTATATTAGCCATATCCTTAGGAATTTCCCTCATTCCTTCGCTCCAAAGTAATTTGAAAGATTCCTTTACCTTTCTCAGGGATTATTTAAAGGATCCTTACGGCTATACCCATCTGCCACGAGGTGAAATACGGGGCAACGATGCGCGGTTAATCTTGTGGACCGCTTCGGCCGAAATTCTAGGCCAACATCCCAACGGGGTGGGAGTCGGGAATTTACCCTCTGCGATGGAAGCAAAACTGTTGGAATACGGTCAAATCAACCTGGCCCAAAAACACTACAATTCGCACAATCAGTTTTTTCATACTGCCATTGAAACGGGATGGCTTGGCCTCTTATGGTTCGCTTTTTTGGTGTTGGGTCTGATTTTTTGGGGCATAAAAAACGCATCAGGTATACTCGTGGTAGTAACCGCAGGGTTCGCTTTTAATGGGCTTTTCGAGTCCATGTTGGAACGCCAATCGGGCATTGTTTTCTGGTTGCTATGGTCTTGTTTATGCCTAGGACTTCACCGCTCATTTAATTCAGCACACCATGAATCCTGAAGTTTCAGTGGTTATCCCTTGTTTTAACGAAGTAAGGTACATTGAAAATTGCGTGCTTTCGTTGCTCTCCAACGGTTTTTCGAAGGAAAAAATGGAGGTGTTAGTCGTCGATGGGGGCTCACAAGATGGCACCCTTCCACTACTTCATGAACTTTCTCTAAAATATCCTCAGGTTAAAATATTTTCCAATCCTAAACGCATCACGCCGGTCTCTCTTAATGTCGGAATTTTTGCTGCAACAGGGAATTATATCCTGATTTCCGGTGCACACGCTGCCTTCGAGCAAGGGTACATAGGTCGTTTATTGGAGGCTTTGGAACGAAATCCTGAGGCCATTGCCGTGGGAGGCATCATGGAAACCAAGGTGAAGAACAGTAAGGCTGTTTCAGAATCCATTCGAACCGTGCTCATGCACCCTCTGGGCGTTGGGAATTCCAAATTCAGAACCGGTGTCGACAAAATGACCTCGGTGGATACGGTTCCTTTTGGGCTTTACCGAGCCCCCATGTTAAAGTCCTCTGGCGGATACGACGAGCGGCTCATCCGTAACCACGATATGGAGCTTTCCAAAAGGCTTTTGGCCCAGGGAGGAAAAATATACCTGCTCCCTGAGGCAAAATGCACGTACTTCGCCCGAGAATCTTTAGGGGCCATGGCCAAGAACAATTTCAAGAACGGAAAGTGGAATCTGAAAACCGTTTGGATTACCCGTACGTTTACCTCCTTGGGCTTACGGCATTTTATTCCTTTACTTTTTTTAGGATCATGGTCCTTACCCCTTTTACTTGCATTAGCCGATGCACGTTGGGTTTTTGCAGCACTGGGAATCATCATCTTCTACCAAACGGTGCTTGCAGTTTTCGCATGGAAGGCTCGAAACGGTATAAACCGATGGTTTTGGATGCTTGCTGCTTTCAATGTCTTGCATTTTTCTTACGGATTTGGTTCCTTCATGGGGCTTTTGAGTTTACCCTTTACTTCCCGAAAACCATGAGCACTCAAGACACATACCGAACAGACCTCGCGGATTTTTTGGGGATTAATGCAGATCGGATTTCCTTGTATTGGAAGGGAAGGGTGGGGCTGTACGCAGTGTTGAAAGCCATGGGACTTGGCCCAGGCGATGAGGTGATTCTTCCGGCATTTACGTGCGTTGTGGTTCCGAATGCGATCTTGTACACCGGCGCAACTCCCGTGTATGTAGACATCAACCCGAACAGTTTGTGCTGCGATGTCCAAAGCATCGAAAAAGCCATCACACCTAAGACCAAGGCAATCCTTATTCAAAACATGTTGGGTTTGAGTTACGAGGTACATGAAATAGGTTCATTAGCGAAGGCGAGAGGTATTTACACCATCGAGGATTGTACCCACGGTTTTGGAGGAAAATACCAAGGACAAGTCAATGGTCTCATGAGCGATGCTGCGTTTTTCTCCAGTCAATGGAACAAACCCTTCTCCACGGGAATAGGCGGCATGCTGGTCATCAATCATCGAGCGTTAAAAGAACCCCTTCAAAAGATCAACGCTACTTTAGTGGCCCCAAGTTTCAAAGACCGTGTTGTTTTATCCGCATTGATTTGGGCGAGGACCTACCTCCTGAAAGGATACACCTATTGGACTTTGCTACGTTGGTATCGATGGATGAGTAACAAAGGGTGGGTTGTTGGTTCTTCGAGCTCAGAAGAATTGGTAGGAACCACCATGCCCGAAGGATATGTTAAAGGCATGAGCCTTGTGCAGTGCCGAAAGGGAATTAAATCCTTAAAATCCCTTCAGAAAGCCATGTTGTTGCGAAAAAACAATGCCTTGAAAGTGCATGATTGGCTCGTAGAACATCATAAAATGTGCGTTCCTCAACCACTCATGGAAGACCACGCTTTCTTGAAATATCCCGTATTGGTCAAAGACCGTGAAGCTTTCATTGAAAAGGCTGAAAAGGCACGGCTGCCCCTGGGTGATTGGTTTATTTCGCCCTTGCATCCTGTTAAATCTTCTTTGGTTCCTTGGGGTCTAAACATCAATCAATACCCCCATGCTCGTTATATTAGCCAACACATTGTCAACCTTCCCTTGGAGGGAGATTTATCAAGATTGATGAATTTTCTCGAACTTTACCAAAACGAAATCTTATAGTATGCTCCCTTTCTCTCCGCCTCGAATCGACCAAAAAACCATTGACGAAGTTATCGATACGCTGAAAAGCGGTTGGATTTCAACAGGACCCAAAACCAAATTATTTGAAAAGAAAGTTACGGAGTACGTCGGATGTAAAACCACCGTTGCCGTAAGCGCTTGGACCACGGGAATGGAAGTCGCCTTGCGTTGGTGGGGCATCGGACCCGGAGATGAGGTCATCATCCCCGTTTACACCTACTGCGCAAGTGCCAATGTGGTGTTGCATACCGGTGCAAAGGCGGTCATGGTTGACATCAACCCCAATGATTTTAACATCAGCATTGAAGCTATTCGAAAGGCCATCACGCCCAACACAAAGGCCATTATGCCTGTTGATATTGCAGGGCTTCCCTGCGATTACGAGGCGATTAAAAAAATTGCAGAGGAGGCAAGTCCGTTTTTTAGTCCAACCAACGATGAACAACGCAAACTAGGAAGAATTTTGATTGCTTCGGATGCTGCGCATAGTTTTGGGGCAACCTATAAAGGGGTTCAAATGGGGGCGATTGCCGATATCTCCTGTTTTTCCTTTCATGCCGTAAAAAACTTAACCACCGCAGAGGGTGGGGCCATTTGCTTTAATTTACCCGATACCTTCGACCACGACGAATTGTACAAGTTGTTCTGCATTAAGATTTTACATGGTCAATCCAAAGATGCCCTTGCAAAGATGCAAAAAGGCGCATGGCGCTATGATGTGATTGAACCCGGGTTTAAGTGTAATATGACCGACTTACAAGCCGCTATTGGCTTAGTGGAATTGGCCCGTTACGAGGAAACCTTAACGCGAAGAAAGGAAATCTTTGAGCAATACGCTTCATCTTTTAAGGCCTTAGATTGGGCGGAAAATCCCGTGCGCGAAGATGCGGACAGGGTTTCGTGCTGTCATTTGTACCAATTGAACATCAAGGGAATTACGGAGGCACAACGCGACGCCATCATGCACGAGATTTTTGAGCAAGATATTTCGGTAAACGTTCATTTTCAGCCCCTAGCATTGCTCACCGCCTACAAGAACTTAGGGTATACCATTTCGGATTATCCGGTGGCCTACGATAAGTATTCCCGCGAAATCTCGTTGCCGATTTACTTTGATCTTACCCATGAGCAGGTAGAACGCGTGATTCATGCGGTAAAAGTGGCATACCACAAGGTTATGGGATGAAGCGCTTCATGGACCTTTTCTTGTCGCTGTGCATTCTGGCCCTATTCCTTCCGATAGGAATGCTGCTATCGCTGTGCATTGTGTTGGAATCCAAGGGAGGGGTTTTTTACCGGCAAGAACGAATAGGTTGGAAGGGAAAACCCTTCAACTTAATTAAGTTTCGCTCCATGAGGCCCGATGCTGACCGAGAAGGAAAGCTTACGGTAGGAGAGCGCGATCCTCGAGTGACGCGCGTTGGGGCTTTCATCCGAAAATACAAACTCGATGAATTTCCACAATTCATCAATGTGCTGAAAGGAGAAATGAGCGTGGTAGGGCCACGTCCTGAGGTGGCGCATTATGTTGCACAATATACCGATGAACAGCGAAAGGTATTGGATTTTAAACCTGGAATTACCGACCTGGCTTCCATCACCTATTTTGAGGAAAACAAGTTGCTTGCCCATGCGTCGGATCCGCAGAGCACTTATGTGGATGAAATTATGCCAGAAAAAATACGCATTAATTTGGCCTATCAAACGAATGCAACCGTTTGTAGCGATTTAGGCGTGGTTTGGAAAACAGCTTTGAGAATGGTTAGGAAACCATAATAACCATAAGACCCTGTTTAGTGTAATTCCAACGAAGAAGAGAATTCTCGTTTCTTGAATAGGGCCAATCGCAAAATTCCTGTTTTGTTTTCAATGCACCCGTCGTAATCTATGGAATCGGCCCATCCCCACCAAGGTTCAATGTAAAAAAGGGGATAGTCTGATGCTAACCTTTCCATTGGATAAGGGGTACATCGTTAAAAGTTGACAAATGGTTTTCGCTCAGAGGACCGTGGAAGGTAAAAAAAGTACGTGCCCGCATTGAATAATACTGAAATTTATCTATTTGAGCGTTAAAAAACGGATAGTTTCCCAATGTTAAATCCGATAAATGGTTTACAGGGTTGACCTTAGTAGAGTCAATGGGCATACCTAAATTTCCTGCTAACATCATCTCTTACTGCTTATTTTGCCAACTTTTTTTTAATTTTACAAAACCGTTAAGAAGGTCCTGAACTTTTGCGCCTGCTTATCGGTTATTCTACATAATTAAACGATTAATGAAACAAACTTTCACGCTTCGCTTTGGTATTATTGTGGCGCTAATCTTCATTGTAGCCTTGAGTAGGCTTCTTCCGCACCCACAAAATTTTACACCCTTAATGGCGATATCTTTATTTGGTGCGGCCCATTTTTCGTACAAATGGCAAGCATTCATGATTCCATTAGCAGCGACCTGGTTCAGCGATATCATCATTAATAATGTTGTGTATCCAAACTCGGGCTTTATTTGGTTTTATCAAGGGTTCTACTGGCAATATGGATCCTATGTTTTTACAACTATTCTAGGGTTAATAATCCTTCAAAAAATAACTGTATCGCGGGTAATCGGGGGCAGTCTAATTGCGGCTTGTTTATTTTTTGCGATTTCCAATTTCGGGGTTTGGATAGGCTCCCCTTTGTATCCTCAGAATTTGAACGGGCTTTTTGCTTGTTATGCTGCGGGTATTCCATTTTTCGGAGGGACGGTGCTTGGAAATTTGTTTTACGGGTGTGCACTTTTCGGAATATTCCAATTGCTGCAGAGCCAATTTCAGGTCATTAAACTACCTGTTGAATCCAGATAATCAAATTTTTCTTATTTTTGTCCCGTTCTTTGGTTTCCGATCGTTCGGAATTAAAAAGGAATCCGGTGTAATTCCGGAGCTGTGTCTGCAGCTGTAAAGGGTTTAAAAATGCTTTTCAACACCACTGCTACCGCGGGAAGGTAAAGCAAACTTATCCTAAGCCAGAAGACTTGCCCTTGAACAGAGAGAAGACTTCAGATTAAAGTTGGACTCGACCTCGGGTAAGTTATACCCCGTCGTCCCGTTCTTGCTGATTTTCTTCTTGCAGTTGTTTATTAACCATTTAAAGATAGCTTCATGAAAAAAGTCCTATTCTCAATTGCTCTTAGCTTTTCGCTCATGTCCCTTGGACAAAACTACCTGCATCAAGTACTGGTGCTGAATGAAGGTTATTACGATTATCAAACCGGAATTCAGGGGGTTCCCGTTACGGTTGGTAGCTTTAACCCTATAACCCAAACATACCAAGAAGTTAGCACCATCAGTGGTATGCGGTTTGCCTCAGACTTAATCATTGAAGGATTGGTTTATTACGTTGCTGCCGATAGTAAAATTCTCAAATACGACTTAAATACCCACCAAGAACTTGCTGTGGCGAATTGCCCCGGGGTCAGAAATTTAGCCATATATCAAAATAAATTAGTCGCGACGCGCGGAGAATTTGATGCATATGAGTCCTATTTGCACATCTACGATGCCAATACCTTGTCCCTAATCATGCCTATTGATACGCTTGTTGGACCAAAGTGGTCTACACAAAATATCGAGGTTGTCAATGATAAAGCATACATCGCAATTAACAATGGGTTCAATTGGGGTAACGAAAAAGGAATTATTGGAGTGCTAGATTTGAACAATCTAACCTACGGTAATGAAATTGATTTAGGTCCTGATGGTAAAAATCCGGATAATATGGTGAAGTACGGAAATTTCCTTTACACGGTCAATAACAAAGATTGGTCAGGATCTTCGATTTCCAAAGTCGCTTTGGACGGTTCAATAAACACGACCACCAACCTCGCCGCGGCAACGGGTTGTGGTACTTCGTCGCTGCGCGATAATAAAATCGTTTATCAAATTTCTATGCAAACCGATCTTAATGCTTTTGACATTGGGGTGATGAATAATTTAGGCCCAGTGGCGGGACATCAAACCAGTTATTACGAATTGGCTCAAGAACCTGTTTCTGGCAACCTTTATTGCACGGAAACGGATTACGTTACTTTTGGAAAAGTGAATATTTTCGACAGTAATAATCAAGAAGTAGCCGAGTTTAATGCAGGGGTTTCTCCGGGCACATTGG
Organism: Bacteroidota bacterium; assembly: GCA_016866255.1. Classification (GTDB taxonomy): domain Bacteria; phylum Bacteroidota; class Bacteroidia; order Flavobacteriales_D; family Crocinitomicaceae; genus UBA952. The sequence continues at coordinate 7,318 of VGMY01000030.1, forward strand.
CCTTTGACGTGCGCTCCTCTGCCAATCTGAATGAGCTTTCCGGGAATTTGGAAGTGTACCCAAATCCTTTCACGGATCATTTAACAGTAAATCTTCCTGGAGAGAAGCGTTTGATGGATGCACAGGGTAAAACGATCTTCGTTGCTCAGGATTACACGATAGACGTTTCAGGTTTATCGCCCGGAATATACTGGCTTAATTGCCAAGGGGTGGTTCTTAAAACCGTAAAATACTAACGAAAACAGGGCGGGGTGTGCATTGACGTAAATGGTGCCCCTCTTACCCTTCAATGACAATAGAAACTTCTCGGGTATCGCCGTCGATTGGGGGGGACAATTTGTGAATTTCTACACGAAGTTGGTGAATGCCCTTGATTTCCTTGCACATTCTTGCGAATATGCGCTGTCCGACGTGTTCAATCAACTTCGATCGAATGGCCATTTCTTCCTCAACAATGCGTTGAACGGCGCAATAATCTATGGTTTCGGATAGTTCATCGTTTGCTGCCGCGTTCGTAAAGTCAGTATCCATTCCTACGTCAACCAGGTAGGTTCCGCCGATGCGCGCCTCTTCTTCCATACATCCGTGAAATGCGTAACAGCGAATGCCTCGAACGTGAATTTTATGCTTCATGAAGAATTGCGTCAATTTTTGGAAGGTTTTCTTTCATGCGGGTTAATACCTCCTCTTTTCCAAGAAACGCAGTCACATCAAACATGCCCGGACCAGCACCAACCCCGGTAACGGATAAACGGTACGGTAGTAATACCGCGCCAATGCCCAAATCTTTTTCGTCCAAATATCCTTTAAAGGATGACTCGATGTTTACCGCGGTAAATTCAGCAATTCCTTCTAAACGAACCATCCATTCATGCAAATATCCTGTGGTTTCAGCTTTCCATTTTTTACGGATCGTTTCTTGATCAAATTCACTTGGATTGGCTAAGAAATAAGCTCCATCGGTTAAGATGTCTTCCGCAAAAGTGGCTCGTTCTTTCATCAACCCAACTAAGGTTTCCAAGTCCTTATCCGAAAGGCTCAAGGAAGGATTCGTTTTTTTTAAGCCCTTTGCAAGCTCCTTATCAGATTGCATTCTCAACCAACTTTGTTGAAACCACTTCGTTTTTTCCGGATCGAATTTCGCACCGGATTTTGAAACCCTTTCTAAACAAAAAGCATCGACTAACTCATCCAAGTTAAAAATCTCTTGAGGAGTTCCCGGGTTCCATCCCAACATGGCCAGCATGTTAATAAATGCTTCCGGCAAGTATCCTTTTTCGCGATATCCTGAATACAATTCGCCTTCTGCTGTGGTCCAATCGGTAGGGAATACGGGAAAACCTAAGCGGTCTCCATCGCGTTTGGATAATTTCCCATTTCCATCCGGTCTTAATAATAGCGGAAGGTGGGCGAATTCAGGAGCGTCCCAGCCAAAGGCTTGATAAAGCAGCACATGCAAGGGTGCAGATGGAAGCCATTCCTCCCCACGGATTACATGCGAAATTTGCATCGTATGGTCGTCGACAATGTTGGCTAAATGGTAGGTGGGCATACCGTCGCTTTTAAACAATACTTTATCGTCTAAGTTATTGGTATTCACGACCACCCAGCCTCGGATGAGGTCGTGAAACCGCACGTCTTCGTTGCGCGGCATCTTCATGCGAATCACATAGGGGTCGCCTTTTGCAAGACGTTCTTCTACTTCGGTTTGAGGTAAGGTCAAGGAATTTTTCATGGAAGTTCGCGTCACGCTGTTGTACTGCCAGTTGGGCATACCCATTTGTTTGGCTTGCTCCCGAATTTGTTCTAGTTGTTCAGCGGTATCAAAAGCGTAATAGGCTTTTTCATTCGCCACCAGCTCCTCCGCATAAGGTCGATACATGGCTTTTCGTTCCGATTGCACATAAGGGCCAAATTCTCCACTCAAACCAGGACCTTCGGCGGGCATGATGCCACACCAAGAAAGCGCATCCATAATGTAATCTTGTGCGCCCGGAACAAAACGCGTTTGATCCGTATCTTCTATCCGAATTAAAAAGGTGCCGTTATGTTTTTTAGCAAAGAGGTAATTATAGAGTGCAGTTCTTACACCTCCCATGTGTAAAGGGCCGGTAGGAGAGGGGGCAAACCGAACGCGAACAGGTTTTGACATGGATTTTTGTTGGCAAAGGTAAGGATTCTTAAAAAAGAGGGGTTGAATGGGCCATTTTATTCATGCATTTGAGAGAATGGTTCGTGTTTAATACATTTGTCTCATGAAGTGGATGTTTTTATTGGTTCTTTTTAATATGTTGAATTCCTGCGTAACCGTTGACTAGTTAAGAACATCATACCGATTACCCAAAAACATCATACGATGGTCGTTTTACCACCAAGAACTACGATCGAACGAAAGATTTGGATGACCGACGACCGTTTCAATGAATTAACCAGGTTAAAACAAGCGCAGTTGCAAGATCAACTCATTCGGTCCTTTAATCGCAGGATCAACGAAGGAAAGTGTTTTGTGGAGGTTCTAGATATGAAAATCACGAACGATGTGGTGCTCCCTGCCGGCTATAATGAGGGTAAAATTTCATCGAAAGAACTTTGCAAATTACTCAAAGTTGATGCGGTTTTTGAATCCGACATTCAAATTCTTGAACCCGTTTCAGAAGCCACGGCCCTGTTCTCTCAACGGGCAACAGGAACCACATTAATTACCAATTCTTTGGTGCTCAACGCATCATTGATGGACTCATTAAGCAATGCTCCCTTCTGGACTTTGAATGCTTCTAAATTTGGTACTCTCGGTTCAATTAAAGCCATCATGATGAATAAAGTCATTCGAAGAACCACTAGAAATACGCCCTACAACATCGAAAAGAATCCATACCGAAGGTTGTACAAAGAATATTTAATGCCGGGTGAAACTCAATAAATGGCTGTTCCGTCCAAAGACATTCCATTGGTAGATATCCCTAACCATTTCATCATTGTCGGTAATAAATCTACTGTTTCGCCCTGTGGAATCATCGTGCCAATCAAGTTTGGGGTTCTTACTGCATACCACACATAAGGCGTTTCAGTAATGTTATCCTGCCCACCATGTCTTGTGCCTTGACCCCCATGATCTGTGGTTAGTACGACCATCCATTCCTCATTGAATTGCGTTTCTCTTAAATAAATTTGTGTCATAATTAAGCCTAAATAGTAATCAGAAATTTCTATGGCTGATCTGTATTCAAGCGAGGAAGGGTTAAAGCCAAACTCCGTGTAAAATAGTCGACTATCCTAGCGTACTAACGGTGTAAGGACCTCGGTCCACCGACAAGGAGTATATAGATTTTTGCAGTGGAGAATCGAAGTTAGCAGTGTTTGCCGCTAGAAGTGCATCCGATCTAACACCATCTCACCCAATAAAGAGCACTTTTCGTACAGGCTCTATTCCAAGGGGACAGGTTGTTTTGATTTCTTTTTTGGGTTTAAACTTATCAATGCAACCCGGAGCAATGGCACAAAATAGAATGAAGAAAAGGTTGATAAATCGTGTTTGCATCGGTGTATTTTAACTAAATTATTAATTAATTCAATGAAAATTCAATCTTCGAATACTTACTTTTTTTCACTAAACATCTCCGACAAAAACCTTCCCTTTCCCGTTGGAAACCCAAGATGCATCATCTCTGCAATGGTTACAGGAATGTCAATCATTTCCGCTTCTGTGCTTATTTTTTGGTTCTTAGGAATGTCGGGCCCCAATACCAATAAGGAGATATGACGACAGCCATCGCACCCGTCCCCATGGTTGACAAAGCCGTTTTTGTGACCCTCCGTGTGCCGACCATGATCGTTGGTGATGAACAGCGTCGTTTTATCTTTTAACCGTGGATTTGCTTGGAGGACATTCCAAATTTCTAAAGCGTAGGCATCCGTGTATTTAATATTGTCTAAGTATTTTTTCCAATCATTCCCATGACCATTCACATCCACCCCAAGAAGATTAACGAGCATCAAATGAGGAGGTTCATTGCCGGATAATGTTTCCTTCACCTTCACCATCGTTTCACGATCGGGGCCGTAATGTGTTCCGTTGCCATTGGGTCCGCAGTAGGAGTAAGGGCGAAATTTGTTTTTCCAATGCTTGTTTTTAGTGTTGGATAACACGTTCAATTTTCCTTTACTGGCAATGATTTGAGCATCAGAACTCAACGCATTTCGCTCTTTGATGTAATACTGAAACAACGATGGATTTCTTGGTAATCCTTCACCTACGTTCGATATGCGCTGGTAAATCCCCGTCATCAAGGCCGCATGACCCGGAACCGTGTAGGTAGGTCCGTTGTTCCGAAAGTTGGAAAAGAAGGTGCCTTGCGGCATTAAGGTATTACAAAGGTTGGGTATGTAGGTACAGGCTGTGTCACCATACGTTTCCGTATATCTTGGACCATCAATCACCAAAATCACAAAATACTCCGATTGGTACTGAAGGCGCTTTTCTTGAGACAGCCCTGCAAAATCCATCCCCATCATCAGGAGACAAAAACCCATGGTCAACCTTGTCATGGAACAAAAGTAAGCAAACTGCATGTTGCAGCACAACACTTTGATGGATTGGTTGTTTTGAACCTATGAAAGTGAATGTACTTTGGTTTAAACGGGATTTACGGATCAACGACCACCTTCCCTTAAAAAGAGCCATTGAACAAGGTTTTCCCATCGTTCTCCTTTATATTTTCGAACCGGAACTCATGGCCGCCGAAGACTCCGACCAACGTCATTGGCGTTTCATACATGAATCGTTGCTCCAACTGCGCCGGTGTTTGCCCCAACATGCTATTACGATAGCCCATTCCAATGCAGAGCAAGTATTTGAACAACTTGTACATCTCTTCGAAATTCAAGGCGTTTATTCTTACCAAGAAACCGGAAACTGGGTTTCGTACCAGAGGGACCAACGGATTTCATCCTTGTTAAAATCCTATAAGATTCCATGGCATGAGTTTCAATCCAACGGTATTTTGCGCGGATTGAGGAACCGAAAAACTTGGGATAGGGAGTGGCATGCTTACATGCACGCACCAACGGAAGAACCGGATTTGATCAATCTGCATTCGATTCAAGTTTCGTGGGATTTGCCCAATGAGGAATCCCTCCCCGAAACAATAAGGAAACCCAATAAGAATTTTCAACCGGGAGGCATTCTTAATGCAAAACGTTATGCTGAGTCCTTCTTTGCCCGTCGGCATCGAACGTATTCACTTAACATTTCTAAACCCGAAGGAGCGAGAAAATCCTGCAGCCGATTGTCTCCTTATTTCGCTTACGGAAATTTATCCGTTCGCCAGGTTTATCAATGGGCTTTACAGCTTAAAAAACAGGGGGGTAATACTAGGGCGCTCGCCAATTTTATATCACGCCTGCATTGGCATTGTCATTTTATTCAAAAGTTCGAAACCGAATGTAGCATGGAGTTTTATCCCGTGAATGCTGCTTTTGAAAATTTGGGTAAGGTTAAAAATGACACCTTAATTCAAGCCTGGCAAGAAGGTAAAACAGGAGTTCCTTTGGTGGATGCCTGCATGCGTTGCGTTGCAGCTACCGGCTACTTAAATTTCCGAATGCGGGCTATGGTGGTATCTTTTTTTGTGTACAATTTGTGGCAGGACTGGAGGAATCTGCATTTTTTGGCCCGACAATTTCTCGACTATGAACCTGGAATTCATTACCCTCAAATTCAAATGCAGGCTGGATTGACGGGAGTTAATACCTTAAGAATCTACAATCCCATTAAAAACTCTGAAGCGCATGATCCAGATGGGATATTTATTAAAAAATGGATTCCTGAATTAAATGAGGTTCCATCTTCCTTGATACACAAACCTTGGAAGATGAGTGAAATCGATCAGGTTTTTTACCATTGCCGCATCGGAGTTGATTACCCTTTTCCGGTTGTAGATATGGAAAATTCCCGTAAACATGCGTCTGATGTGATGTATGGTATTAAAAAATCCCCTAAATCAAGGTTCCTAGGTAAGAAGGTATTGGCAACCCATGTATCACCCAACCGAGCTCAGCATGAAAAACGTTAAGAAATCCAACCTTCCCGAGAAAATTTGTCCTGTGTGTAAGCGACCTTTTACGTGGCGAAAAAAATGGGAACGTGTTTGGAACGAAGTCGTGTATTGCAGCGATCGGTGCAGAACCAATAAGAACCTATGAAAACAAAAGAAATCCGCCTGATTTTAGGAGATCAATTAAACATTAATCACTCGTGGTTTCAAAGGGTCGATGCCACGGTTTTGTATGTTCTCATGGAGGTGAAATCCGAATCGGAGTACGTTACCCATCACGTTCAAAAAATCGTGGGAATTTTTGCGGCCATGAGGGCTTTCGCGCGAGAATTGAAGGCTCTTGGACATGAGGTACGCTACTATGAGATCAACGATTTGGATAATCATCACGACTTTTTGAAAAACATCGAAGCGCTTTGCCAAGTTCACGGTATTTCCAAGGTTAGCTACCAACTTCCGGATGAATACCGCTTGGATCAATATTTTAAATTGTCAAAGTTTCCGTTAAACGCGGTTGATACTGAGCACTTTCTTACGCGCAGAGAGGAAGTTGCAGCCTTGTTTGCTGGTAAGAAAATGTTCCTCATGGAGACCTTTTATCGGTACATGCGAAAGAAACACGCAGTCCTAATGGAAGGCGATCAACCGGTGGGCGGACAGTGGAATTTTGATCACGACAATCGTAAGAAATTACCAGCGAAAGCGGAGATTTTGACCACTGCATTAGGGGTTACGGATCAAACCACGGTGTACGGGGACATCCAAAAGGCTCAACTTAAAACCCTTGGCGAAATTGATGCGATGAATTTTTCTTGGACCGTAACGAGAGCCTCTGCCGTGAACTTACTTCAAGAATTTATGGAACAGGCCTTGCCATTGTTTGGGACCTACCAAGACGCCATGACAACCCAGCATTGGTATGTGTACCATTCCCGCTTGTCCTTTGCGCTCAATGTGAAATTAATTGGCCCAATGGAAGTGATTCGGGCCGTAGAACAAGCGTATAATGCCCATCCGAAGACCTATGAGTTGAATCAAATCGAAGGATTTATCCGTCAGATTCTGGGTTGGAGAGAATATATGCGGGGCATCTATTGGGCTAAAATGCCCGAATTCTCTTCGTTAAACTATTTCGGAAACGAAGCGGCCTTACCCTCTTGGTACTGGACAGGTGAAACAAAAATGAATTGCTTACACCATTCCATCAAGCAATCCTTAGATCATGCTTATGCACATCATATTCAGCGCTTAATGGTTACGGGTAATTTTGCCTCCTTGCTTGGGGTAGATCCCAATCAGGTGGATCGTTGGTATTTAGGAATTTATATTGATGCGTTTGAATGGGTCGAAATTACCAATACTCGCGGAATGAGCCAATTTGCGGATGGGGGAATAGTAGGTTCAAAGCCCTATGTTTCTTCGGCGGCTTATGTTCAGAAAATGAGCAATTATTGCGAAGGATGCAACTATAATCATAAAGATAAATTCGGGGAAAAAGCCTGTCCGTTCAATACCCTTTATTGGGATTTTTATGCCCGTAATCGCCCTTTACTTGAGCGCAATCCCCGCATAGGCATGATGTACAAGGTGTGGGATAAAATGGAGGCCCCACAAAAGCAACTGATTTTAGAAAAAGCGCAAGAAATTAAACAAAATATAGATCATTTATGAAACGAGGTTTGGTGTGGTTTACAGAAGATTTAAGGGTTGATGACAATGAGACACTTTTGAAAGCATTGGAAGAAAACGATGAAATTCTTCCAGTTTACTTTTGGGAGGATTATGCAGAAAAACGTCAATTTTCGATTCCTCGAATGGGGAATTCGAGAAAGGCCTTTATTTTGGAGTCGTTGAATAATTTACAGCAACAATTTCAATCTCGCGGGGGTTCTTTGATGATGGTTAATGGTTCAGCGGAAAACGAACTTTCGCGCCTTTGTCAAACGTTCAGTGTTCGAAAAGTCTACACCAAGAAACAAGTGGGAAGCGAAGAGAAAATGCTCCAATCGGAAATCAAACAACAACTCTTAAAAATTGGGGTTGATTTTCAAACGTATTCCACCAGTACCTTATACCACCCCGATGATTTGCCGTTTAGCGTTCGGGATATTCCAATGCTGTTCACCAAGTTTCGAAAATTAGCTGAAAAGGAATCCAAAGTGCGTACTCCTTTTGACGCGCCCCTGCGCATTAACACACCCCATTTTGAAGTGTTCCCTGCGGAAATGATAGAACGTGCAACACCTGATTGGATGGTGGGCGGAGAGGATGCTGGCCAGCAACGCCTTGCGGAGTTTATTTGGAAAAGTCAATCCATTCGCACTTACAAAGAAACAAGAGATCAACTGACTGGGTTGAATTTTTCATCGAAATTCTCAGCTTGGTTGAGCCAAGGATGCATCTCGCCAAGGCGCATTTACAGCGAAATCAAGCGGTTTGAACATGAAGTCGTTTCAAACGAATCCACCTATTGGGTGGTTTTCGAATTATTGTGGCGCGATTTTTTTCGCTTCAGTTTCAAGAAACATCCCAAAGCCTATTTCCTTTTAAACGGACTTGGACAACAGGCGCTTTATACGCAATTTGATCCAAGTAAATTTGAAGCATGGACCCAAGGTAAAACGAGTGAATCCTTGATTAATGCAGGAATGAATGAACTCCGAGTAAGCGGTTTCGTTTCAAACCGCATGCGACAGATTTTGGCCAGTTATTGGGTGTTTGGATTACAACAAGATTGGCGCTACGGTGCAGCGTGGTTTGAACATTGTTTGGTGGATTATGATGTGGCTTCGAATTGGGGGAATTGGGCCTATATTGCCGGTGTAGGTAATGATAATCGAGGAGGACGAGAATTCAACATAGAAAAGCAAACGCAGTTGTTTGATCGGGATGGGGAGTATCGGAGCAAATGGAACACTGATTAAAATTGATTGTTGAAGGCAACCTGAAATTCCGCTTGCCGTTATGCGATATATCAGGGGGTGATTGGAATTCCGGGCTAAGGCCTTCCGCGCGCAAATTTTCCACTGATGCATTGTTTAATCTTTAAATTTCTACTACCATGAAAACAATCATCATGTTAAGTCTTGCTGTATCAGCACTCGTTTTATCATCTTGCAACAAACATCGAACCCCCACCTATGAGGTTGGACAAGAAGCCTTTGGCGGAATCGTCATTAAATTAGATGCTTCCGGAGAACATGGGGTGGTCGTTGCCAAAGCGGATCAAGTGACCATCTCCACCGGAAATAACTACAGTGAATCAGCCGCTATTGTCAACATGTACAGCGAAGGAGGACCCGGTTGGCGCATCCCATCCAAAGAAGAATTGCTTGCTATTTATAGCATGAAGGCGAGTCTTGGAACTTTTCAGCCTTGGCATTATTGGTCTTCAACAAAAAATGGAAGCAAAAATTTTACTGTACATTTTGGAACTGGCTCATCCAATTGCTATTGCAATGGAAATGCTAACTTCTGTTCCCGAGCAGTGAAGGATTTCTAATAAAACGTTGTAACATAATATAACGCGTGAGTTGTAAGGTAAAATCTTCCTCATGCGTTTTTTCATTGCCCTACTTTCCATTGCGTTGCTTCATCACGCTCAAGCTCAAGTTTACATGCGTAAAAAGCAAAATATAGGCTTCTACACCGGTGGAACCTTTAAGGATGCACAGTTCAATACCGCATCGATTGGATTAACACGGTCCGTTTTTAATTATTTTGAGCCGGAGATTGGGCTTAGAGCGACACTTCCCTTGGCTGCTCCCGCGGATAATAGTCAAATGCACAATGTCTATTTGACCGCCGGATTGAATGTTCGTAAATCCTTATTTCCGATAAACCAGCGTAAAAAGGGCCGCTCCTGTCGCGGTGAAATCATCGAGATTTTTGCAGCCCCAGAGTACAATTATTTAATAAAAAGTAATTCGGATCGGTTTGACCAAGGCCAGTTTTCTTTGCGTACCGGGTTGGGAATTTTTCACTATCAAACCGGATTTTCTAAACGAAGTAAGGCGTGGAATGTGAAGGCCCAGGTTTATTTTCGCTATGTCCCCGGGCCCATAACCAATACCATGTCGATCAAGAATGAAGTAGGAGTTCAGTTGAGGATATTCAAATTCAAAACCTATGATTTTGTGAAGTGATCAATTCACCTCGTACTCCAGTCGAATCGTTATGTGAGCAGTTTTTCTACGAGATGAGGTATTAAAACTGCCTCCCCAAGCGTAATCTTCAGAACTGTTCTCAGCGGTTATTTGAAACACTCCCATGTCGGCTTGTTGCAAATTTCCCAAACTTCCACCTCCATTTTCCGCGATTTTTTCCGCCCTCTTGCGAGCATCACTCGTGGCTTTTTCAATCATTTTTAATTTTAAATCGGCCATCTTCGTGTAATAGTATTCAGGAGCCTGAGAATTCAACTCAATGCCTGCATTGATCAATTCGGAAACCTGACGCGATACGCGGTCCACCAGATCCACATTTTTTGACTGTACTTTGATGTTTTGGGTAATGCTATACCCGTTAAAGTTGGTGGAGACCAGATTTCCTTGATCGTCGTAATTATAGCTGTATTGTTTTTCAATGTTGGCGGCCTCGATGATAATGTCTTTTTCGGCGACGCCCTTTGTTTTAAGATAATTTTTTAAGGCTTTTAAATCTTGGTTTAACGAAGTATACGCCGATTTTAATTCATAATCGTTTCGGCTGAATGAAGCATTCCAAACAATGAGGTCCGAATCAAAACTTTCTTCCCCCATACCAACCACCTTTATTTTGGGGTCTGCCTTGCCTTTCGAAAGATAGGATCTTCCCAATACCATTCCTGTAACAATGACGGAAATGCAAATCAATAACACGCCAACGTTTTTCTTTAAGAATTCCATAGTTTTTTCTTCAAACTTACTGATTTTTACCGAATCACCGAGATATGCCCCGTTACCCGTTCTTTTTTCGCGTTGGACTTATAACCGAAACTTACTTCGTAAATGTATATGTCGTCTTGTACGGGAATTCCTTGGCTTCCAAAAGTTCCGTCCCATCCCACGTGCGGGTTATAGCTTTCCCAGATGACTTCTCCCCAACGGTTGTAGATGATAGCGCGGTAATTTTGCGGGTCGTTGACATCGCTGAAAACCGGTTTCCATAGGTTGTTGAATTGGTCGCCATCGGGAGTAAAGGCATTGGGGATGTAGTAGGCTAATTCATCCGTAACTACTATTTCTTGAAAGGCCGTATCCGAACATCCGTAGGCATTCGTCGCGATTAAGCTAATGACGTAATTACCTCCCTCTACCACAGGAAATTCGTGGTATGGACTCTCCTCGTTGGATAACAAGCCTCCATCGCCAAAGTCCCATACATAAGTGTTTGCACCGTGGCTTTGATTCGAAAAAGTAGCGCCGTTGTATACGGTTGTCAGGCTCTGACCGGGAATGTTAAATGCTGCTACAGGAATCGGAAAGGTACAAACAGCATTTGTTTGCGACACGCTGTAGGTACACCCGAGGGAGGTCATAACGGTAAATTGGGCATCGTAACAACCTACGTGATTAAACCAAACTACGCTCGAATCTCCGTTGGCCATGGCTCCATTGCTGAAGTTCCAGGTGTAATCTACAAAAGCGTTCCCCGTGGCCTGGCTGATCAGTTGCACTTCGAGCGGCGCGCATCCGCTGTAGGGCAAGATATCAAACGAAAGTTGCGGGATTGAATCAATGCCGATATGCAGGCTGTCGCTTTGCTCACATCCGTTGAGGTCGGTACCAATGACCACTAAATCCAGGTTATTATTTATGGATAACTGGCTTCCATTCGCACTAAGGTTGGACCATTGATAGGAGGAAGCTCCGGTGGCAAATAAATAAGCCGAATTTCCTGAACATACCACGGTGTCGTTACCTGCATCTACCGCCGGCAAGGCAAACACGGTTAAAGTTAACGTGTCCGTTGAGGTACAACCGTTTTGGTCAACTCCATGCACCACGTATATGGTATTTCCAGCATTCGGACTAACCCATTCTCCGGGTTGTAGGCCGTTTTCCCACCAAAGTCCAGTGGCTGCATTTGCCTGAAGTGCGACACTATCTCCAAAACAAAAAGCGGTATTTGGCATCGCCTGAACCGTATCCACCGTAAAAATACTCAGGTACAAGCTGTCGCTTGCTAGGCAATTCAAACTATCGGTGCCGACAACGGTTAACCACTCATTTGTTTGAGGTTGATAGGTTTGTTGCTGGGAAAGACCATGCTCCCATTGATAGCTTACTCCTCCCGAGGCAATTAGTACCACGGAGTTTCCTGGGCATATGCTTGTATCGTTCCCCGCGTTTATCGGAGGTAATGGGTTAATGGCTAGCGGACTTGTTAAGGTGTCTGAACAACCGTTCGTTCCTACTTCAATTACGGTCACGGCATACGTTCCCGGCATGGAATAAGCGTGCTGCACATTGAACCCTGAAGCGCTGGGCGAACCATCACCAAAATCCCAAGCCGCTCCTTGAACCCCTGAAATGGAGGAAAGGCTGAAGTTCGTCTGTTGGTGAATGCAAGGCACCGAAAAAACCGGGGCCATATGGGGTGTTGCCAAAACGGAAACCGTTTGAATGGCCGTGTCCACGCATCCGTTCGAGCTTTGAGAAATCATCATGATTTGATGATTTCCCGGACCATTGAATTGGACTAAAGCTTGTGAATTATTGTTGGTGAGTATATTTCCCGTTAGTAAATGCCATGTATTGGTGAGTGAAACATTAGGATAACTTGTCGTAACAGTTGCTGTTGATTGAAAAGGGATAGGGGTGTTTTCGCACCCAGCAAGGTAGGTAAACCCCGATTGAACGACAGTTGGGGTTGCTTGGACATTCAATTCTACGGTGCACGAACCTTGGTTAGAAAAAGTTGTCATGGAGCAAGTATAGACTTGGTTTACATTTGGGTTTGCAATGCTCACTTGTTGACCGGTTAAATTTCCTGGATGCCAAACATAGGACTGAAATCCGCTCGGTGCGGTTAATACAAGCGGTTGGTTGCCACCGCAATAGTTGACGTTAATAGCCATGGCCATACATTCAGCGGCTAAATAAGCGTACCCGAAATGAGCACCTTGAGCACAATCCCAAGTTGTAAACTCAATTTGAATGTTTTGACCCATATACGGCGATAAATCAACGCCCACTGTGGTCCATGGTAGCCAGGTTTTTCCTGCACAGGTTTGAAAATTCTGTCCAGGTTGCCCACCATATACGGTATAGGTACCGCATCCGCCTCCAACCGGTAGCCCCAAGGCATTCAGTATTTTTGCTTGAAATTTCGGTTGTTGGGCCGGAACATGTCCTGGATTTTCTAATATCACCGCGTATTTATAGACGAACAAATCGCTTTGCGGTGTTACGTTAATGCTGTACACGATTTTCTCCGCTTGAGCTCCCACCGATGGGTTGCCAAGTTTTATGGATTTAGAATGACCGGGGGGAATTACGGATAGTTGATTACAGGTGTTAGGGTCGGTTCCCTGTTGTGATATAATGGTATGCCGACCATTGACGATGCCGAATGTAGCACCTGGTGATGCATAGGTTCCCGTGTAACCAGTCCAATTGGAAAACGTGTTCGAAGATAAATCAACGTTAGGACAACCGTTGTTTTGGGCGAAAAAGACAAAACGAAACAGCAACGCCGATAGGGCGAAAAGAGATTTGTAGCTCATAAATGTCAGGGTTAAGGTGTGATATGCTCCAAAACGACTAACCTAAGCGGTTTCGTATAAGTCGTTGAAAAGTTCATGATTTCAAATATTGGAATCAATAAAAACGAGATTGGGCAACCTAAATAGGCGATTGTGCGTTTTGTGAACAAAATTTCTTATTTTCGAACAATAATTATCTTCAACATGAAAAAAATACTCTTTTCCTTATTATTGGTAATGGCTATTTCCGCGGGAATCAATGCGCAAGTATATGTAGTTGCCGCTTCGAAAACGGAGTATGCTACTCAAAAGGCCAACGGTGTAATAACCTTTCGATTCGGGGCAGATGTGTTACCAGAAACCATCATAACGAATGGGGAGAATTTTGCAGGGAATTTTACCACCGCGTTTGATGCTACAACTTATGTTGGAACGTTTACCATGAAAGAAAACACCGAAATGAATCGCCTCATGTTGGGCCGTTTATTGATCATGTGCGGGGTTGAAGTTGTGGAATTTGAAGGCGCCCAAATGCCTGTGTACCAGTTTTCCAATGAGCAATTGAAGTAATCAACAGCCCCAAAGGCGCAAGATGAATTTTTCGTTTCCGAAGGTGGAGCTTCACCTTCACATTGATTGTTCGCTCAGTTTTAATTTTGTTTCCAAAGCCCTTCCCGGAATTTCTCGCGAAGAATACGAACGCGTTTACAACACCCCCGTTGATTGCTGTTCTCTCAACGATTATTTAACTTGCGCAAAAGCTGCTATTGCTCTGATGCAGACCAAAGAGCAGATTTTTGATGCAACGCTGGATGTTATACATCAGTTGGAACAAGACCATGCCATATATGGAGAATTGCGATTCGCTCCGCTTCAACATCTTGAAAACGGATTAACCCCAGAGGAAGTGGTAGAAGCCAGCATAGCAGCAGTGAAAGCGTATCAGGGTCCGGTAAAGGTCAATTTGATCCTTTGCACCCTCCGACATTTTACCCGAGAACAAAGCGATTTAACCGCAGATTTAGTTATTAAATACCACCAACAGGGGGTAGTTGCCTTGGATTTAGCCGCAGACGAAGCGGGTTTTAGCTTAGAGAACCATGCTGCGGCATTTGAAAAAGTACGCCAACATAACATCCCCTGTACAGCACATGCGGGCGAGGCGAGGGGAGCTGAATCCGTTGTTGAAACCTTGAATATCCTGAAAACCCAACGCATCGGACATGGTATCCGCTCGGTTGAAGATCCCGTATTGTTGGAAAGGTTGAAAAGCGACCAAATACACTTGGAAATTTGTCCTACCAGCAACCATATAACGCAAGTTTATCCGAAAGGGGAAAATTACCCCATTGAAAAGCTTCAAGAAGCGAAAGTTTCATTCGGAATTAACACCGACGGTCGAGCCATTTCCAATGTAACACTCGCCGAAGAGTACGCTTGGTTGGTTCAAAACAAGGCTTGGACCATTGATGACATGTTTCAAGCAAACGTAGATGCCTTAAATGCTGCGTTTATTCGTGATGAAGAGCGAAGTGCCATGATGATTAAACTGCTTATGGGATTTCAATCCGCAGGACTTGGTCCCGAAACAAGGATTAATATCTATGCAGGTACTCGAGAGTTTATTGAACTAAGCAATTTTGCGAAACGACCATTTGACTATACGGGTGATGGCGAACCTGATTTTGATAAGGAAAAGTTTGGAGGGTTTTTTGAAACCGTTGAAGGGGCTTTTCAGGCACAAAAAGTACGCTTTTTGGGCCCTAAACTTTTCACGGAATCACCAAGGCATGATGCCGCTATGAGTCATATAACAAGGTTAAGGACCGCTACCGGTAGCCAAGCCAAAATTTGGGGGCAAGAAATTGAAGGACTCAATCGGGATGCTTGGAATGCTCATTCTTCACGAATTATGAAGTCTTTACTGATGCAATCTTTCCAACAAAATCCAGATTCTTGCCGATTATTGCTTGCAACGGGAAACTCAACGCTTACCCATCATCAAAAAAATGACAATGCTTGGAGTGTAAAATTTCCAAAACTACTCATGGAAGTACGTGAAGAACTTCGGAGAACTCAAGATAATATTCAAAGTTAAAATCTGAAGTTAAACCATCACCGTCGCTTTAGGTTGAAGATCAACGATATCCCCAAACGGTAGTACGTATCTTTTTGATTCAGGTCTCCTCGACGGCTTCCGGGTGGAAAAAGTTCGGGACTTTTACTCGGATTGGAAAGGTAAAGGGC
>VGMY01000031.1 GCA_016866255.1 Bacteroidota bacterium
AATTGACGGCTGTACATGAAATTATTCCGATATCCGTCGAGATAACGTCCATTGTAAGAAACGAAGGAGTTAAAAATAGCATTTCGGTAACTTAGGGATGCGCTCTCATCGGCCACATTTCCACCCTTCAAATCCCCGCTTCCCAAATTGGCAGTGATCAACCCGTTAAAACCTTGGAGTTTGTTTTTCTTTAAAACGATGTTAATGATGCCCGAACTGCCATCGGGATCATACTTGGCCGAAGGGTTTGTGACAATTTCAATGCGTTCTATGGAACCTGCAGGCAAAGCATCCAGGAGCGTTTTTCCGTTCGAGCCAGTCAGAGAACTGGGCTTACCATCGATCAAAATATTCACCGATCCTTCCCCTCGCAATAAGATTCTTCCATCTTGATCCAGGTCAATCGATGGCAAATTTTTGAGCACATCGTTGGCGGTTCCTCCGCGTAAGGTTAAGTCTTGTCCGACGTTATACACCTTTTTATCAATACCACTTTTTAAAATGTCTTGCCTACCTTGAATCACCACCTCGTCCAAAAGTTTTTGATTATTTACGACCATGACCAACTCCCCCAAATTGACCAAACGCAGCTCCTTTTCAGGAGAAACGTCCCCAATCCATAAGGTATCATAACCCGCGAAGGTAACTTGGACCAGCATGGGGAAGAAAGGTAATCCTTCAATGTTGAATTTCCCTTCGCTGTCGGTAAACTGCCCAGCCAATAACGAACTATCCACGGCTTTTAACACTTTTACTTTCGCGTACTCCAACGGACTCCTTGTTTTCTGGCTCACCAACTTTCCAAGAACAATTCCCTCTCCTTGGACGCGCTGGGCGAAGAAAACGCTTGTAAACAGACTAAGGATATAAAATAGGGAGAATTTCATTGCGCAAAAGTACATTTTTCAGTCCAAAAAGCGCTTGATGGCAACGAACACCGCATAATTCGTTCACGGTGAAGGTCTTTTCAACAACGCATGGTGGGTGAAATCTTGGCAAGACCTTGCTTATGCTAAATACTTAGTGTATTTTTGACACGAATAGAGCGGGTTTATGAGTAAAAAAGTAAAAGATTTTGAATCATTTGGTCAATTTAATGTTGTTGTATTCGGCGGAGACGGAGATTTAGCTTTTCGTAAAATATACCCAGCACTTTTCCACCGCATGCTGGACGGGCAAATTGAGGAAAGTTTCAACCTTGTCGCTGTTATCCGGAAAGAGCCCAATATCGAATTGTTGCGTCAAAAAGTTCGTCAATTTCTTTACAGTGCTGATGGAAAACCAGCTTCCGACAAGCAATGGGAGGGTTTTAACAAGGCCATAAGCTGGATTCAAGCCGAAAGCGCCGAAGTTGTACACTACGCCAAGTTATTTTCGTTCTTGTCGCAGTTTCCCGATTATCGAACCATTTTTTATTTCTCAACCCCATCTTCTGCATTCGGAGCAATTTCGAAAGCCTTGAAGGCCTGTGGACTCATAAACGAACAAAGCAAAGTTGTGTTGGAAAAACCCTTGGGTAATAACTTAGCATCTTCCAACCAAATCAATACGGAAATTAGGCAGGCATTTGCCGAACATCAGGTTTACCGTATCGACCACTATTTAGGAAAGGAGACGGTTCAAAATTTGATGGTTCTTCGTTTTGCCAACAACCTATTCCAACGAACTTGGGACTCTGCTAGCATCGATAACATCCAAATTACCGTATCGGAAAGTTTAGGAGTGGAACAGCGCGCTGTTTATTACGATCAAAGCGGCGCCTTATTGGATATGGTACAAAATCATCTTCTTCAATTGCTGTGTTTGGTGGCTATGGAACCACCGCACGTGTTGGCGGCAGACGAGGTGCGCAACGAAAAACTGAAAGTACTTAAAGCTCTGCGCCCAATGACAGGCGACTCGGTGTTAACGGATACCGTCAAGGGGCAATATACCCGAGGCAATGTACAAGGCGTACAGGTAAACTCGTACTTAGAAGACATTGGCAAATACCAGTCCAAAACCGAAACCTTCGTGGCTATCAGAGCCTACATCGATAACTTCCGTTGGAAGAACGTACCCTTTTACCTGAGAACAGGTAAACGCATGAAAAAAAGGTACTCTGAAATTGTCATCAATTTCAAAGAAATGGAACATAACATCTTCCCCGCCAAGGAGAAGTTAAATAACAACAAACTCATCATTCGGCTCCAACCGGAAGAGCGAATTGAACTCATTCAAATGACGAAAATACCGGGTCCGGGAGGATACCGGTACAAACCTATTGCCTTGAGCTTGGATTACATGGATTCGTTCAAGGAACGTCTTCCTGAGGCCTATGAGCGCTTGCTCATTGACGTAATTCGAGGGAACCAAACCCTCTTCATGCGTCACGACGAATTGCAAGCAGCGTGGCAGTGGATTGAAACGCTCACCGAGAGTTGGAAACAAAGCCAACAAGCTAATATCCTTTACGAGGCTGGAACTTGGGGACCTGGCGATACCATTTTGAACCCGGGAACTTCCTGGATTACAAAATCATGGAGAGATTAAAGCAGTTTCAGTACCGCGAAACAGCAGTTGGGGCACTATCTTTAAGGCTTAAAGACATAATTACAGACGAATGCCAAAGAAACGGCACTATTTCGGTGTTGCTGTCTGGGGGCACTACACCTTTACCCGTTTATGAAGAACTTTTCCAATCCAATTTGGATTTAAGTCAGGTGCGATTCGGTTTGGTCGATGAACGTTTTGTTGAAATAGAAAACGATGCTTCGAATGAAGGAGTAATCCGATCACTTTGCAGGCATCGTACCGACATTCATCTAATGGGAATGGTCGTAAATCATGCGAATTATCAGGAAAGCGTAAAACAATGCAACCGAATGTATCAACCCTTGATTAATGGCTCTCTGGTATTACTAGGTATGGGTGTTGATGGACATTTTGCCTCGCTCTTCCCTAATGATTTACCTTCCACAAGAGGCTTGAGCGCTGAAAAACCGGAGGTCATTGCCACGAATGCTCCGGCACATCCCACGGAAAGAATTTCCACCAACTTACCTTTTTTACTCACTTACAAACACCGAATCCTTTACATTACAGGAACGGATAAACTTGCAAAATTCCTAAACTCGAAAGACGATAATTCGCCCATTGCTCGTATCTTCGATCAACTGACTGAAATATATTTTGCCCCATGAACGTAAATCCGACCCTCCAAGAGGTAACTGAAAGAATTAAGCAGCGCAGCTTAGCCTCCAGAACGGCATACTTGCAACAAATGGAGCAAGCCCTCTTTGACGGAGTGGCGCGTTCGGCAATGAGTTGTGGAAATTTAGCCCACACTTTTGCGGGGTGCTCCTCGCAAGAGAAAATAATTCTCGCAAAAGAACAACAAAAAAATCTCGGGATTATTACCGCTTATAACGATATGCTGTCCGCTCATAAGGTCTACGAAGCCTATCCAAAGCAAATTCGTTCATTCGCTTTAAAACACGATGCCGTTGCCCAAGTAGCCGGTGCTGTACCCGCCATGTGCGATGGAGTTACCCAGGGGCAAGCTGGCATGGACTTATCGCTGTTTTCACGCGACGTAATAGCGATGTCGTCGATTGTTGGATTATCGCACAACGTATTCGACGCCGTTCTTTGCTTGGGAATTTGCGATAAAATAGTGCCTGGATTGCTCATGGGCAGTTTACGCTTTGGACACCTGCCCGTAGTTTTTGTCCCTGGTGGGCCGATGCCCAGTGGAATATCCAACGACGAAAAATCGCGCATTCGACAACTCTATGCGGAAGGAAAGATAGATAGAGAAGAACTCCTCAAAGGCGAGTCCGATTCTTACCACTCACCTGGAACCTGTACTTTCTATGGAACAGCCAACAGCAATCAAATGCTCATGGAAATCATGGGACTGCAATTACCCGGGGCAAGCTTTGTAAATCCAGGAACCGAACTAAGGGATTTACTTACGGAAGAGGCAGTTCGCGTGGCTGCTGAAAATGCACGAAACAGTCAAAACCTGTTGAAAGACATCGTCAAAGAAGAAAGCATAGTCAATGCCATCGTTGGCTTGCTAGCAACAGGGGGCTCAACCAATCATACCATTCACCTGATTGCCATGGCGCGATCTGCCGGAATTTTAATTACTTGGGACGATATGTCGGACTTATCAAAAGTGGTTCCACTGATAGCCCGCTTGTACCCAAATGGCGCTGCAGATGTTAACCACTTTCACGCTTGCGGGGGCATGGCATTCGTGATTCATACGCTATTAGAAGCGGGTTTATTGCACCACGACGTGACCACCATTCTGGGGCAAGGATTAGCGCAATTCACCCAAGAACCCTACATTCAACACGGTGCATTGGCTTGGAGACCCGGAGCAACAACCTCCCTCAACGAAAGCATACTTCGCCCTGCAACGAATCCGTTCTCCGCGGACGGTGGCATTCGAATCATCACAGGAAATATTGGACGGAGCGTTGTAAAAACAGCTGCGGTTTCCGAAGAACACATGGTCATTCAAGCCGAAGCCATCGTATTTCAAGAACAGCAGGATTTGATTACGGCGTTCAAGAACAATCAACTCAATCGTGATTTTATCGCGGTGCTTCCCTTTCAAGGTCCCTCGCACAAAGGGATGCCGGAACTGCATCAGCTAACTCCTGCACTAACCGTTCTCCAAAAAAAAGGGTTCCGTGTTGCGCTGATTACGGACGGAAGAATGAGCGGCGCTTCTGGAAAAGTTCCTGCCGCCATTCACCTGAGTCCCGAGGCAGCAAAAGGCGGAGCCATTGGAAGGATTAAAACCGGGGACATGCTTACCCTCGACTGCGTAAACGGGACCTTAAAATGTCATGCAACGGACTTTGAAGAAAGACCCCCAATTGAGGTAAGGAACGACAACCAAAAAGGCCTTGGAAGGGAATTTTTTAAAGTGTTCCGCCAAAACGTAACCGACTCAGAAGAAGGGGCTTGTACCCTGTTTTAAGTCCTAAATCTCAGGGAAGCAATGACGGAAACCGCAAGGGTTACTAAAATGACCAGCAATGAATGAACTGTTTCGATGTGGTAGAAAGGCGCAACCACCATTTTAAAACCGATAAAGGCTAGTATGAATGCGATTCCGTACTTCAACTTACTGAATTTATCCAAGGAATTCGCCAATAGGAAATACATTGACCGCAAACCAAAAATGGCGAAAATATTCGAAGAGTAAAGGATGAAGGGATCATTCGGCGCAATGGAAAAAATGGCCGGAATGCTGTCAATAGCGAAGAGCAAATCGGTGGTTTCAACAACGACAAGGACCAAAAACAATCGGGATAGAAATACTTTTCCATCTTTTCGCAACCAAAATTTATCCCCATTATCTTCGGCTGAAACCCTAAAAAATCTGAATAAAAACTTGGCACCTAAAGATTGATTAAAATCCTTTTCCTCCTCGCGTTCCTTTACAAAAAAAGACTTTAAACCAGAGTACAAAAGAATCACACCGAAAACAGTTATCAAGGCGTTAATTTGTGTAAACCCGTTCACTGCCGGGCTTTGGGGTGGATTCACAAATTTCCAAAACGGCGGAAGGTAGGTTAAATTCATCAACCATATACCGGTGAAAATAAAAATAGCACGAAACACCATGGCCCCCAAGATTCCCCACAGCAAAATTTTATGTTGAGCCTTACCTCGTACTTCAAAGAATCGAAAAACAAGTAGGAAGACAAATAAATTATCCACCGACAAGGACTGCTCAATCCAATACGCCGATTGAAATTGCGTGAATTTTTCAAATCCCTTCTCGAAATATACAAAAGCACTGAACAGCATAGCCGTTCCCACCCATACCGCTGTCCAACGAAGCGCGTTTTTCTGTACATCCGATTCCTTTGAACTTTTGAACAAGGAGCGAAGATCCAACAGCATTAAGCATGTTACTACAAGTGCAAAAACGAGAATCATTATTTGACTGGGATTCACTGCGGTAAAGGTACGCATCAAATGCCCTAATCCGAAAAGAATTTTTGTAATTTTAACAACCCAATGCACTATCAAGTTCAAACGTTTTCCGAGTTAACCAACCGCGAAGTCTATCGAATGCTGCAGCTTCGAAGCGAAGTTTTCGTGGTAGAACAAACCTGCATTTACCAAGATATGGACAACAAGGATATTGATGCCCTGCACGTTCTTGGTACCAGTAGCAACGAAATATGCGCTTATGCCAGAATTTTAAGTACGTCAAAGGTACCGGGAGAAGTTGCTATAGGCCGGGTCATTACTTCCCATTCTCATCGTGGCAAGGGCGAAGGCCACCGCCTCATGGCATTTTGTATGAACTACGTTAAGGAACGCTTTGCCTGTCCTTCGGTACGCATTTCTGCGCAAGAACACTTAGCAACATTTTATGCTTCCCACGGATTTGAAATCACGGGAAATAACTATTTAGAGGACGGAATTCCCCATTGCGAAATGCTCTACACCCCAAAATAAGTATGAAAAAAACCCTTTTTTTTGTAAGTGCAGCACTCCTGGTCACCGCCTGCAAACCTGCCGAAACCGCAATCATCGAAGAACCTAAACTTGCCAACAGTTCCAGCACCGTATCCCTGGAACTCATAGACCGTACGATGGCACCTCAAGAAGATTTCTTTTCGTTTTGCAATGGAACCTGGGTAAAAAACACCCTAATCCCTCCCACGGAGTCGCGGTGGGGCAGTTTTAACGAATTGGAGAAATCCAACGACGAAAAATTGACCGATATTTTGGAAAATTTTGCCGCTAACCCTGGCGAAAAAGGGAGCTTGCAGCAGCAATTGGGCGCGTATTACCGAGCCTTTGTCGATATGCGGCGTCGCGATTCGTTGGGCATCTCACCGGTATTACCGCTTCTTAAAGAAATCAGTAACATCAATCGAAAGGACTTCATCGTTCGTCAAATCGCCGAACAACACCGCGAAAACATTGGAAGTTCCTTCAACTTTGGGATTGGTCAAGATTTGAAAAAGAACGACATCAACATTACCTACATGGGGCAAGGGGGACTGGGATTACCCAACCGTGATTACTATTTCCAAGAAAATAAAAAAGAACTTTTAGAAGCGTATCAAATCCACGTTGCCAAGTGTTTCGAAATGGTGGGCCATACGGCGTCGGAAGCCGGTAATATGGCAGCCAATGTGGTAAGTTTAGAAATCAAATTGGCCGATTCCATGCTTACGCCGGCTCAACAGCGAATCCCTGAATTAACCTACAACAAGTTATCGTTTAAAGAAGTTAGCGATCTCTTAGGCACCTTGGACTTTCGCTACTATCTCTCGATCCTTGGAGCCTCAACTCCCGATAGCATCGTGGTATCTCATCCTCCGTTTTTAGTGCGTTTTGCGAACTTGCTCGAGAGCGAACCACTAACGGTTTGGAAAGACTATCTGCAATGGAAAACGCTCAACCACTATGCAGGATCGTTGAGCCAAGCCATGGTCGACGTAAACTTTAACTTTTACGGTAAAACCTTACGTGGGAAAAAGGAACAAAAACCGCTTAACGAACAGGCGATCGATGAAATCACCAACCTTGAAATCGGTGAGCTTCTGGGAAAAGCTTTCGTGGATAAACACTTCTCTGCACAAGCACAGCAGCGCGTCAACACAATGGTGGACCACTTGCTGGTCGTATTCCGCAAGCGCATTCAAGCCTTGGAATGGATGAGCGCCACCACCAAGATTCAGGCAGAGCGCAAATTGGATGCGATTGGACGTAAACTCGGATTTCCCAACCAGTGGGAGGACTTTTCCTCCATCGACTTAAACCCCAGCGATTATCTAGCAAACGTGCGTGCCATGGCGCTATACTCCACGCAAAAGAATCTATCGGAATTAAAAAAACCGGTGGACAAAAACAAATGGGGCATGCCAGCTCACATGGTGAATGCCTATTACCATCCCTTATTGAACGAAATTGCCTTTCCAGCAGGCATCATGCAGCCGCCTTTTTTCGACATGGGAGCGGAAGACGCAGTGAATTACGGACGCATTGGCATGGTGATCGGACATGAGTTCACCCACGGCTTTGACGACATGGGCTCCAAGTTCGCTGCGGACGGAAGTTTCACCAATTGGTGGACGGAAGAGGACCGCAAGGCCTTCGATCAGCGAACGGCGCTGTTGGGTGAAACCTTTGCAGGATTTTGCCCCTTAGAAGATAACTGTGTGAATGCGGAGTTGACCATGGGAGAAAACATCGCAGATTTAGGGGGGCTCACGATGGCCTATTACGCTTACACTTTAACGGACGAATATCGGCGCAATGAAATCCGTGAGGGCTTTACGCCAGCTCAGCGCTTCTTCATTGCTTACGGGCAGTTGTGGAAGATCAAGTACACGGATGCGGAAATGAAGAACCGATTAGCCACCGATCCGCATTCTCCGGGCATGTACCGCGTGAACGGCCCCTTGAAAAACTGTCCGG
This sequence comes from Bacteroidota bacterium, assembly GCA_016866255.1. Classification (GTDB taxonomy): domain Bacteria; phylum Bacteroidota; class Bacteroidia; order Flavobacteriales_D; family Crocinitomicaceae; genus UBA952. Next base: position 8,449 of record VGMY01000031.1, read on the forward strand.
AATTCTTTGAAGCCTTCAAGGTCAGCGAAGGAAGATTTATGCGTAACGGAAAAGACAAACTGGCAAAAATTTGGTAAGGTAAAAATGTCGAGTGGATTTGTAACACCAATAACAATAAAGGATGCGGTAGATAATATCGTAGACAGAACATATTTGCTTCCCGCAATCCAAAGAAAATTTGTTTGGGGGAGCGACCAAATTGAAGTTCTTTTTGACAGCATAATGCGTGGCTATCCCATCAACTCATTTATGTTTTGGGAAGTCAAAGAAAGCACTATAAAAAATCAGTTTAAGTTTTATCAGTTTCTTACGGAATACCGACAGTTTTTTAAAGAAGACAACCCCGACATTGACACCAAAGGTTATAAGGACTTTAAGGCGGTTATTGATGGGCAACAACGACTAACAAGTCTATATATCGGTTTAAAAGGTTCCTATGCCCATAAGTTACCAAGAAAGTGGTGGTATGACAACGAAGAAAGTATACCAACAAGGCATCTTTTTTTAAACCTTTCAAGTGCATTACCGGATGAAAACGAAAGGCAAATGACTTTTGATTTTCAATTCCTGACCAAACAAGAAATTGAACGCAAAAGCGTTACCGGAGAAATTTGGTTTAAAGTAAATGATATTTTAAAGTTTCAAAATACAAACAACCTTGACCGTTTTATAGAAGAAAGTGGATGGTTGTCTAAAACTTTCACGAAGGACACAATTAGACAGCTTCGCAAAGTAATTTTTGAGGAAAAGCTAATCAATTACTACCTTGAAACCACCCAGGAAATAGACACCGTTTTAGATATATTCATTCGGACAAATAGCGGTGGTGAACCATTGAGTTTTTCTGATTTACTGATGTCAATTACAACAGCACATTGGAAATCTGATGCACGAAAAGAAATACCCAATGTTGTAAACAAAGTTTTTGAAATCGGTAACCCTGGTTTTTTAATCAATAAAGATTTTGTTTTAAAAACTTGCCTTGTACTTTTTAACGATAACATTAAATTTCAAGTCAAAAACTTTGACCAAAGCAACGTAATTGTATTTGAAAACAATTGGGACAGAATAAATAAAAGCATTATCGAAGCCTTTACATTGCTCTCAAATCTTGGATTTAACAACCACAATTTAAGAGCCAAAAATGCAGCAATTCCAATCATTTATTACATATTTCACTGCGGAATTGAAAACGACATAAACAGCCCAATTAAATATAAAGACGATAAGTTATTGATTAGAAAATGGCTTTGTCTTTCTCTTTTGAAAGGTGTTTTTGGTAGTCAGTCAGACACCGTCTTAACGACTATTAAAAAAGCAATCAAAGCGGAACTTTCAGACTCAAGCAAACAACCAGCTTTTCCACTTGATAGAATTAAAGACGAATTTAAAGCCAACCCCGCCAAAAATCTTTTATTCGATAATGACTTTATTGAAGGACTTTTGACAACTCAAAAAGATGCTTCGGATTGTTTTCCAATTTTGTCATTAATTTATTCGCATTTAAACTATGGAAACCAAGACTACCACAAAGACCATTTACACCCCGCAAGTTATTTTTATAACAGCAAACGAGCTGACTTTCAGACAGAGGAAGATTTTAAATTTTACACCGACCCGACCAATTGGAATAGTATTTTAAATCTCCAACTTCTCAACGGAACTTTAAATCAATCTAAACTTGACACGCCGTTAAAAGATTGGGTTACAAAAAATAACATTGACCAACTAAACCAACTTATACCATCCGTTAGTTTAGATATTTCAGACTTCAGAACATTTTTAACAGAACGTAAAAAGTTACTTGTTGGACAATTAAAGAAAATGGTATAATAACATTGAAAAACACAGCAGTTAGCATGTTTTGTGTCAGACGGTTTGACGTGTAAAATTCGAATTTTTAGCTTCGTATTATGTTCAGTACCCATTGATTACGAATTTACGAGACGCTCGGAAATCCCCAAACTTCCCAGCTGCCCCCCTCACTTTCCCCCTCAATCCTCCAAATCAAAGCTTTGATAGCTCTTGTCTTGGAAGAGCAATGCTGCTTTTTGCACCACCTCGTTGAGGTCATTGAAGATTTGGTACGATTCGCTGTAGCCAAATAAATCTTGGGCAATGTTGGACTTCAAACGCGTTCGAATCGCAAGGCCGCTGATCTTGTAGGCTTCTTCGTCAAAGGTTAATTTGGGGTCTTCTTTCAGCACATAGGCAAAGAAATCGTCCATTCGCGCCTGATCCATCGTAAAATCCGCAATGAATTTCTTAATATCCGGATAAGTTTTCTTCATAGATTCACGCTTTGAGTTCACGTAGTTCAAACTGTACGAATTCACATGCCCTCCGCGGATTAAGCTGCTGTAGAAATCCGTAACATCCGAAGTATCCAAGGCCACAAAAACATCGGGCATGATGCCGCCGCCTCCGTACACCAAGCGGTTTTTAACCTTCGTGTAGAATTTTAAGGAGTCCGGTAATTTGATCGAATCTGCGTGCTGGAACTCCCCGTTTAAGTAGCGTTGCGTCAAGTCTTTGCGGTAGGTCTCCACATCCTGATATGGCTTTTGGATGAAGCGGCCAGTAGGCGTGTAATAGCGCGCAATGGTAATTCGAAGCTCGCTGCCGTCGGATAGCGGCGTTGGGCGTTGTACCAATCCCTTGCCAAAGGTGCGTCTTCCAACCACCAGTCCTCGATCCCAATCTTGAATGGCACCGGAAACAATTTCGCTGGCTGACGCCGTATACTCGTCTGTTAGAACAATCAAGCCACCTTTTTCCCAAAGTCCTTTTTTCTCGGCAAAGAGGTTGCTACGCGGTTGCGATCTCCCCACGGAATACACTAACAATTTATCGCCGGCAATGAATTCATCAGCAACGCCTCTTGCAGCATCCAAGAGTCCGCCACCGTTACCTTGAAGGTCGAAAATTAAGTTTTTCATCCCTTGACTTTTAAGGCTTCTTAAGGCCTGTTGCACCTCCTCCACCGTAGTTCTGGAGAAACTGTTCAACTTGATATACCCCGTTTCCTTATCGACCATGTACGTGGCATCCACCGAAAAAATGGGAATTTTATCGCGGGTAATGTTAAATTTCAAGGCGCTGCTTTTTTTGCGCAAAACCTTCACCAACACCTTAGTACCCATTTCCCCCATCAATTTTGCGCGCACCTCGTTGTTTTTCAATCCAACGCCCGCAACGGATTTTCCATCGACTTCGACGATTTGATCTCCAGCCTGAATGCCCAACTTTTCACTTGGTCCACCAGGAATGGTCGCCACCACCATCAAAGTATCTTTCATGATTTGAAAACGGATACCAATGCCTACAAAACTCCCATTGATTTGCGATTGAGCCTCTTGGGCTTCTTCCGCAGGAATGTAGGTGGAGTGCGGATCCAATTCTTCCAATAAGGCAACAATCGCGGTTTCGGTGAGTTTTTTGGTGTTGACCTCGTCCACATAATTTCGCTCTATTTGTTGAATGACTTCTTTGAATTTTTGACTTGTAGAAATCGTCGCAGGGTCATATTGTCCGTAAAATAGGAGAATCCCCGTAAGAAATAAGAAAGCAAGAAGATAACGCATGAAGGTTTTTTTAATGAAACGTCTCCTCCAAAAATAGTAACACTTGAGCGATTAACCGTCAAAATTTTTGTGAATAACAAGATATTTAGAATTTATTGGCAAATTTGTTTTGTGAAACAGCGAAGCCGATTTGGAATTGTTCGAATTGTACTGCTATGTGCAGGCTTACTGGTTGGATTAACGGTGTTCTGTTACCTTTTTTTGTGTTTCGCACTAGCAGCCATTCCTGTAGCTAAAGAAAAAACCAAGGACGAACGTTGTATTACGGTATATTTGATCAAGGGCGGGGTTCACACCGATTTTATGGTTCCTGTCCATACCCCCACCGAAGATTGGTCCCAAAGCTTTCCTTATTCCAATAACAAAATTGTGGACACAACCTTTCGATGGATCCGTTTTGGTTTCGGGGACAAAGCGTTTTTTCTTACCTGCCCTACTTGGGACGATCTCACTTTTTCTAAAGCCGCAAAAGCCATGACCGGGTTAAACGGTGCCGCCATTCATGCTTATTACGAATATGAGCTTCCGGTAGACAAACCCACAGCACGCTTGAGCCTTACCAAAAACCAATACGAACGACTGTGCACCTATATTAAAAATACGGCCATTTTTGGCGATGGCAAAGCGGTTTTGTTGAAATCGGCCGAAGGGACCACCTACGATTACGACCGCTACTACGACGCTCGAGGAACGTACAGCTTAATTTCTTCGTGCAATACTTGGGTCAACGAAGGATTAAAAGCCAGCGGACAAACGGCTTGTTATTGGACCGCATTCGCAGAAGGCATATTTTTCCAATATGGCAAATAACCTCATTTTCCTTTGCTTTATGTGCTGCTTCAGCGGATTCTCGCAACGAGTTTTGCTGTTCGCTAACGGGTATTTGGGGCCTAAGGAAGATAAAACACCGAGGAATAACGGAATTAACTTACACCCTAATCACTCCTGGTATGAATACAACGATTCTACCATACAATCCTTTCAGCCCCTGGGTTCACTTCCAGGCTATTGGTATTGCTACGACGACACACTGATTAAAAGGTTTAAACCAAAGGCGGCACTGTATGTTTCCGGGCATCATCCCATTAGCACCTCAACACATCGTTCAAAACTATGCTACGGTCTTTCGTGGCTTTTTACCAAAATTCTGTTTATTCGCAGTAAAAATGGATTTGGTTTGAATAAACGCCCTAACCCTATGGGATTTAACCTCAGATATGAAAATGGAAAAATATGCGGACGAAACATGCTGAGATTTCTTAAGGACTCGCTGCCATCAGTCGGAGAACGTGATACCTTAGATATTGTTTGCCATAGCATGGGTTATGCCTACACACTGGGCATACTAACCCAAATAGACACCCGATTTCATTTGGGAAAAATACTGATTCTTTCGCCAGAATCTCCGCGACAAATGGGTTATGATTGGAACCGATTCGACGAAGTGTGGCAATACGGAAGCAACTTGGGTGAAAAAAAGGCGGATTTGATTGTTTTTCAGGACGGAATTGCCCCACAAGCCGCAGTAAAAAATTTGGACCAACTGCTTCCCGGAAAGGGAGGAAGGCTCTTTGTACCTAAAACTGCCCCTCGTGGTTCATGCTACAGCCATCACCTGTCGAAATTCGATTGGTTTTTATCCATTCGACCCGGGGATTATGGTTATTTCGGTCCTTAGGTGGAGCTTTTTTGTTAGTTTTGATTATGCAAACCGACGTATCCCTCAAACCGTATCACACGTTTGGAATCGAAGTTGAGGCACGCCTGTTTACCGAATTTCATTCTTTAGAAGAATTACAGACCTTGCTCCCCACCCTAAGGACCACACCGTTCCTAGTCTGTGGAGGGGGGAGCAACATGCTTTTTACACGGAACTTTGACGGTCTTTTGGCGCGGAACTGCATTTTGGGAATCCATGAAATATCCAGAACTGAAAAAGAAGTTATTTTAGAATCCGGAGCTGGAGAAAATTGGCATCAATTGGTGGAATCGTGCGTTGCTATGGGCTACGGAGGGCTCGAAAATCTGAGCCTTATTCCTGGGTGCGTAGGAGCTTCTCCCATGCAAAACATTGGAGCTTACGGGGTCGAAATCAAGGATGTATTCGAATACTTAGATGCCGTTGAAATTGCCACTGGAGAAATCAAGCGATTTTACGCAGAGGATTGCGCTTTCGGATACCGCGAGAGTATTTTCAAAAGTGAACTAAAAAATCAATATATCATTTGCAAGGTTGCCTTTCGGCTCTCCTTGTATCCCACAGTAAATACTTCCTACGGAATCATTGAAGCAGAATTGGAGCGCTTGTCCGTTCATGTACCAACCATTAAAGATGTAAGTCAAGCCGTAATTAACATCCGAAAATCAAAGTTACCTGACCCTTCACAACTCGGAAACGCGGGTAGTTTTTTCAAGAATCCAGTAGTTCCCGAGGCTGTTTTGGATAAAATCCGTACCTCTTACGAGAAGGTTCCTTCCTATCCTGCAGGCGAAGGAACCGTAAAATTGGCTGCGGGTTGGCTCATTGAGCAAGCCGGCTGGAAAGGCAAAAGGTTTGGAGCCGTTGGGGTCCACGAATTGCAAGCCTTGGTACTGGTGAACTACGGGGGTGGGACAGGAAAAGAGGTGTACGATCTTTCGCAAGGCATTATCGAGGATGTTCAACATAAATTCGGGGTCACCCTCGAACGGGAAGTGAACATTTATTGATCTTCTTTAAAAATCGCATCGGAAAGGCCTTTATTGACCTCATAATTGGTAAAAACTAAAAGAATCGTTCCTTTCTCGTTTTCCTTATACTTCTTCTTATCATCGTTATTTCGGATATCCGAAGCAACGCTTTTCGGCATTTTAAATTTTTTAATGTCTACGGTAAATGTCAATTTACTAGGAAGTGCGTATTGCTTGTTATGGTTGTATTCGTAGTCAATGGAAAGAGTTCCACTGCTTTTGGTCGTGAGCACCGTTCGATAAATCAGGGCATCGGACGGGGAAATGTACACTTTGGCAAGCACAATTTCGCTGTTTTCCGCACTAGGCAGAACGGAAACCAATTTCGTTTTGTGTTCATTGATGGTTTTTTCTTCCCCCAAAACCGCCGAATAGGACTTGGTATTGGTTAAAAACCCTGTTAAATCGCTTAATCCCTGCTTGGGTAGAATGGCGATTCCTTTGGATTCGACCTTAAATTTATCCGTCTTCTTGTAGTAAATGGTAGCATTTGCGATAGGAACCTTGATAAACGGGATAACTGCCTTTATTTGGAGTTCTGCTTTGTAATCGTTTACCAAGTTAATTTTATCCAAGACTGATTCAATCAAAGCGTTGGCGGTTTGCGCTTGGGTGTGACCGACCAAACTCACAAGCACCAAAATAGATAATTTTCTCATGAGGTAATGTCTTTTTTATTAAACCGAACTATGGTAATGGTCAAAAGGGCAACAATATGGACAGTGAGAATCACAACCGACTCGATGATTTCCCTTAAAGGAAATGGATCTTCAAAGATGCTTCGCCATGCTGCCATGTGGGTGGTAAACATGAAGGGCTTGATGGTATCGAATACGCTGACATCTAAGGTTCCGATAATCGTAAATAAAATGATCACCGACATGGTGGAAACGATAGGGCCCACGCTATTTTTAGCGAAGGCCGAAAAGGCCAAGGCCAAAGTTGCTACCGTCCAAAGCGCGAGAAAGGCAACTATCAAGGAAAAAACAAACCTCCAACCTAAGTCGTACTCGGCAAGGATGAGCAAGCCGTTCGAATTCAACACGATCAAGTCGCCCGTACCGAACATCCACTTGGCAACAAATAACGATAAAAAGCCAAGCCAAAAAGTCATAATCAACGTGTAAACGGTGGCTGCAATCCATTTGGAAAAAACGATCCCTGTTCGCGAGATCGGTTTGGTGGCTAACATTCGTACTGTTCCTGAAGCTTCTTCGCCGGAGAGTAAATCGCCCGTAACCAGGGCAATGAGCAAAGGCACATGGACGATCAACATTTGCATGATGATGAACGCAATCAGGTTACCGTTAAGAATTTTACCGTTAAAACTGAGGGTTTGCTCGAAGGATGCCGTAACAAAACCCACGTAAGATTTCCCATCGGCTTTCATGGCAAAAAGCACAATAAAAATAAGCAGGGTCAATGCGCCAATTCCGATGTAGCTCCGGATCTTCGTTGCGATCTTCAACAGTTCGTTGTAAGTGTTTTTCAAGAGCATTATTTCTCAGTCATTTTAATGAAAAAATCTTCCAAACTGCGTTTGGGAATTACCGATTTGAGACCACAACCGGACTCTACCATGCGTTGGATCATCTCCAGCCGTACGTCTTCAATCATTTCAATATGATAGGTGGATTTGTACAGCAAGCGCGTCACAAGCTGCGGGTATAATCGCTGCATCATGTCCTCCAATTTCGACGGATTTTCCACGAAAACCTCCAAATTTAGACTTTGCTTTTCCAGGAGCTCATGCACTTCTCCCTCCACGATGGTTCTTCCTTGATTAATGATGACCATACGGTTGGCGATGATTTCAATTTCCGACAGTTGATGGGAGGACAATAAAACGGTTTTCTTTTGTTCGTCCCGCAAACGTAAAATTAAATTGCGCACCTCAATGATGCCTTGCGGATCAAGACCGGTGGTTGGTTCGTCGAGAATGACGATATCGGGATTGTGCAGCAGGGTTTGAGCGATGCCCAATCGTTGTTTCATACCGTGTGAAAAGCCCGAAACCTTGTCTTTTTCTCGGCCATTGAGCCCCACAAAATCAAGCATTTCTTGAATTTGCCTTGGAGCAATGTCTTTGCCGGAAATGCGTGCAAAAATTTCCAAATTACGCTGGGCTGAGAGGTATTTATAAAAGTCCGGTTTTTCAATGATGCAGCCTACTCTCGAAAGTACTTCAGATCGGTTTTCATTCAAGGACTTTCCAAAAAAATTAAGGGTTCCACCGCTAGGACGAATCAAGGAGAGTAAGCAACGGATGGTGGTACTTTTACCGGCGCCGTTCGGTCCAAGAAATCCAAAAACATCGCCCTCGTTAACATGGAACGAAACGTCCTTAACCGCTTGAAAAGCGCCGAATTTTTTTTGCAGATGTTGGACTTCTATGAGAGGCATGAACTTCAAACAACGTAAAGGTACAAAGGTTGACCTATGAACCTGAGCATTTTGATTAACTTTGAAAAAAAATGAAATTTTATCTTCTTCTCGTTGGACTTCTTCCATTGCTTGGGCTTGCTCAACCATGGGTCAACAGAACCTACAGCAACCTGTACGACGTCCAAGCCCGTACGATGGTGGAGATGGGAAACGGGAACTTTCTTGTGGCGGGAACTCAGGCATTTTCTAACGGTTTTTTGGGTGTTCACGATGCAACAGGGGCATGCACCGCAACCTATTTTTTGAGCCAATCAGCGTTGTCGAGTTATTCCGATTTCAACCAAATCGTCAAAATGAACGACACAATGGCCGTCATCGGTGGCAAAATATCCCTTGCGGATGGGCCTGGGGAAGTTTGGAAAGGAATAACGGTTGCGGTAAATCAACAAGGATCGGTAATTTGGATGCTAACCCACGAAGTTTCGAGTCTTACCGATGCCGTGGTTCGCGACATTGAACCTTTTAGCGACAGCACGGTCTTGGTCTTGAGTGCTGGCATCGGAACGCCACAAAACACCCTTAGCTTGGTAACAATTGACGGCAGTGTCCTGTGGACCAAGAACTATGATGTCAACGAAACAGGATTTCAATTGAACGACTTATGCCTTGCCGACTCGAACATGTATATGTGTGGTACCCTAAACCAAGCTGGAAATTACTCAGGGATTCTCTTAACCCTAGAAACCTCTGGAAATCTCATCGATGGCTCAAAGTACAACTTCAACACGCAACCCGATTTTGTTCAACTAATTCGTCAAGGAATGAATTTGGTAGTGGCGAATTGCGGTGCCTCTTCCAGCCAATCCCTGTTAAAAATGGATTTTGCGGGAAATGTCACGGATCATAAATCCTTTACCGCCATGATGGCCATGCCACACGAGCAAGCACTTAAGCCCTTGTCGAAAATCGACTCAAGCCATTTTTGGTTCTACAATGGAGGAGATTTCGGCTCGTTGGGTTATCAAATGGATGCTGTGAGTATGATACCATACCAAGTCATTCAACACGTTGGCAACCTTCAAACCATCCTTCAACACGATACAAGTATGAGGATCTTATCCACCGGGCCAATTTATGGGGTTAAAAGCCTAGTGATAATGCAGAAACACTACGCCTTGACTTGGGCCGATTCTTTGCAAGGTTTGTTTTCCTTTTGCACCTACCCGAGCAATGAACCGCCGACGAATCAAATGGTACCCGTTAAAATTAATTTTTCGCCTGCCCTTAGCCAGGGTAATGCGCCGAACCCCCTCAACTATCCTTTCCTTGCCAACGAAGCGTGGAGCAACGAACCCTATTGCGTTGAAATGCTGGGAGGAATGGAAGAAAGCGCTGTAGTATTCGGGCCCAATCCTTGCGATGAGATGCTAAAAATTGAAGTTCAATATCCCCTCGAATACAGGGTATTAAACCTCGAAGGAAAGATCGTTCAATCGGGACAAACTAATGCAATGGGTTATATTGTTACCCAAGCTTTATCCAACGGACTCTACTTATTAGCACTAGGCGATATAACTTACCGAATTCAGGTGATGCATCAGGGATAAGGCTTTGCAGGAATTAAAGCTTGTTTTCAGGTATATGACCTATTGATATAATATTAACTTTGAGACAACCTATCGATTTATTAATCGTTTTACAAACAGAAGTTACAGAGACGGCGAAACCATAATGTAGTACGCTAAATTGTGAAATCCTTGAAACAAAATATTACATTTTTCTTATTCATTGGAATGGTAACGTTTAAATTTTTAGCGCAAAACCCTTCCAATGGTTCGTTTACTAACGCTACCGGAAATTCAGTAACACCTGCCACTTGGACAAATACCTTAGGGTATGACCCCAGCACCAGTTTTGGGGTTTGGCCGTCGGTGGATGTTCTGGACATTGCCTTCAGTTCCTATTCCGGTACTTCGACCGTTCCTTGCATTCCTTCCCCCGACGGTGGCTCTTGGGTGGGATTGAGCGATTTACCGATGTACAGCGAAAACGAAGCCATTCAACAAACCGTATCAGGGTTTGTGGTGGGCCAGACCTACACCATTTCCTATTATGCGGCGAATTTTGGAGGTTCCCCCTTCGATGACGAAGGATACGTTCGGATGTATTTTAACGGCGTGCAAATTGCTTCGAGTCCACTCCTACCCTTGCTGGCGAATACTTGGGTTCCCGTAACGGCGACCTTTGTTCCGTCAACCACCAGCGGCGTACTTCAAATCGATGCTTCTACCACCTCTTTACCATCTGGTAATGGTTCGTATTTTTCGGTGGATGGTTTAACGATTACTTTATCCACTCCCGCACCATGCAATGCGGGCAATACCGCCCCAACCTTAAGCCAAGCAACGGCTTGCATTTCCGGAACCTACAACTTAACAACCATAGGTGCCAGCAACACCCCAGCAGGAACGGTACTTGCGTGGTTTTCCAGCAGTACGCCCAGTGCCGCGAATGCGATTGCAAGTCCAACGAATGTTACCGCGGGAACCTACTACGCCGCGTTCTACGATGCCGTGAACAATTGTTACAGCCCTGCCAGTTCAGTTACGCTAAACCCTAACCCAGACGCCAGTTTCTCCAGCGTAGAAGCGTGTTTAGGACTTCCAACGCAATTCAACGAGAACTCGACAATTTCCAGCGGAAGCATTGTGCAGTGGACCTGGGATTTTGGCGACCAAGGGAGCTCTACCCAACAAAACCCATCGCACACGTATGCCAGCCAAAATACGTACAGCGTTACTTTATCGGTGGTCAGCAACCTGGGATGTTCGGATGTGTTCACCGCCACGAGCAGTGTCATCGCAAGTCCAACGGCGAGTTTCCTATACTCCCCGAGCGAGGCGACAATATATAACCCAACGGTGAATTTCTTCAATACTTCCACTGCTGGGAATATTACATGGAACTTTGGCGATGGTCAAACCTCCTCTGAAGAAAACCCCATTCACACCTATTCCTCCTCGCAAGGAAGCTATACTGTGACACTCATAATTGGTTCGGGTTCGTGTTTGGATACTGCGAGTGCGACGGTGGTCGTGCAAGACAACCTGATCTATTATGTTCCCAACACATTTACGCCGGACGGGGATATTTTCAACCCAACATTCAAACCGGTATTCACTTCGGGATTTGACCCTTACGCCTACAGCCTCATGATATTTAACCGTTGGGGAGAATTGATTTTCGAATCGAGAAACACCCAAGTTGGTTGGGATGGAAGCTACAACAACCAAATCGCACAGGAAGGAGTATATACCTGGAAAATTCAGTTTAAATTACTCGACGGGGACGACAAACGCGAAATTTACGGTACGGTATTGAGCATTAGGTAAGGGGGAAAGGCGAATATTAAGTTCGTGGAGCCACCAACATGCCAAAAGGCCACTCCGATACCCATTCTCAAATGAGCGTTCGTAGAACTTCGGTAATTCGGGCAAATTAACCAAGAAATAACATAAATGCCTTCATATTCTGAAAAATCTCATGGGCTAGGCGCGCAATGTCCTAAAAAAAGAGTATTATTGAACGTTAAATATGGAGTGTGGATCCCAGCGTCGCTCTAGCGGAAAAACCGGGGCGAAAGCGAAAAACCAAAGGAGTAGCAAAAAATAAAGTAAAACCATGAAGAAATTTCTAGTATTGACAACTATGCTGCTAACCATCGGGGCCCTAGGTGCGCAGACCAACATTCGGCAAGGCTCAAGTTCTTACGGCAACGTTTTGTACAATTGGGACGGACAAAACCTCCGACAAGGATCAAGTTCTTATGGTAACGTCATTGTAAATTGGGATGGTCAGAATATTCGTAAAGGTTCAAGTTCTTATGGAGATGTTTTATACAATTGGGATGGGAAGAATTTGAGAAAAGGGTCTAGCTCCTACGGGGACGTTTTATACAACTGGGACGGAGTAAACGTCCGTCAAGGCTCGAGTTCATATGGTAATGTGCTTTATAACTACGATGGTCAAAATGTTCGCAGTGGCTCAAGTTCTTACGGTGATGTCATATACAACACGGATGGAAAGTTGCCAATTGCGGTACTGATATACCTCATTGAATGATCAGCACTTTCTGGAAGCAAGTATGCTCTAAAAAAATGAAAAAATTAAAATATTTCGCCGTTTTTACCCTTCCAATTTCGGTTTGGATAAGCTTCGAATGCAACGGCATTTTAACGTTTCTTCCACTTTTTATTTTCTTCGGTTTTGTTCCCTTACTCGAACTTTTTTTGAGGCCCAATTCAAAAAATTTAGAATTGCATGAAAAAGAATTGGTCGAAAAAGACCGCTTTTATGATTCGATTCTATATTTAATGGTCCCCGTACAATGGTTCTTTGTATTTTATTTTCTTGCCACTATTGCTGAGGCAGAAAATACATCGGATTTGACTGGACGAATTTTTTCCATGGGCCTCATGTGCGGAATTATCGGGATAAATGTGGGACATGAACTTGGACATAGAATGAAAAATTGGGAAAGATTTCTTGGAGAGGCCCTGCTATTCTCGTCACTGGAAAATCATTTTTTGCCCTATCACAATAGAGGGCACCATACAAACGTTGCAACTCCTGCTGATGCGGCCACAGCACGAAAGAACGAACCCATTTACGTTTTCTGGTTTCGCTCCCAGATTGGAAGTTACATCCAAGCTTGGCAAATTGAGAATACACGAATGTCAATTATGAAAAAACCATGGTTTTATTGGTCGAATAAAATGATTCAATACTCTTTTCTGTACGGCGTTTGGCTAACGTTAGTCTACAACTTCTATGGTTTAAACGTATTTCTTTACTTTCTGAGTTCTTGCGCAATAGGAATTCTTCTACTGGAATGCGTAAACTATATAGAGCACTACGGACTCATACGAAAGCAGCGAGAAAATGGAACTTATGAAACCGTGAAACTCTGGCATTCTTGGAATTCGAATCACGTCATTGGGCGGGTAGTTTTATTCGAATTGAGCAGGCATTCGGATCATCATTATAAAGCTGATAAACCCTATCAGAACCTAGAGTCGAATGCGGATTCTCCGATTTTACCCTCCGGTTATCCAGGCATGATTTTATTATCCTTCGTTCCGCCACTTTTTTTTAAAGTGATGAATAAACACGTTGAGATGGCTCTTGCAAAATCGAAATAAGCCGGTAAAGGAGTAGATGTAAAAGATTGCTCGCTAACGCTCGAGATCCCCGAAAAGGGATGGCCTCAAAACCATCAAAAGCAACGCTTGCTCCGAAGTCGCAACCTATCTTTTTTACGATATCATCAACCAATCTGTGAGTTGGGGATTATGCGCCAAGGCGCATGAACCCTAGAGGGGTATGCTTCAAAACAATTAAAAGCCAGTTTGCTCCAAAGTCGCAAACTATCTTTTTGCTTTTCCATGGTTAACATTTGGATTATCCGTCAAGACGCATGAACCCTAGAGGGGTATGCTTCAAAACAATTAAAAGCCAGTTTGCTCCAAAGTCGCAAACTATCTTTTTGCTTTTCCATGGTTAACATTTGGATTATGCGCCAAGGCGCATGAACCCTAGAGGGGTATGCTTCAAAACAATTAAAAGCCAGTTTGCTCCAAAGTCGCAAACTATCTTTTTGCTTTTCCATGGTTAACATTTGGATTATGCGCCAAGGCGCATGAACCCTAGAGGGGTATGCTTCAAAACAATTAAAAGCCAGTTTGCTCCAAAGTCGCAAACTATCTTTTTGCTTTT
>VGMY01000032.1 GCA_016866255.1 Bacteroidota bacterium
AAAATAAACAATTATTTCGAAGGTTGAACGTATTTTATGTTTTACCCATAATTTTACCTCATGAAGTTTATTTGGAAAGCTGAAGATACTTGTGCTTTCACAGAGTCCATAGAAAGCCTTGCGAAAAGCGTTAAAATAGACCCATTGATTGCCTCACTGTTGGTCCGTAGAGGCATTACCACGTTTGATCAAGCGGAGTGTTTTTTTCGACCGAAAATTTCCCAAATTAACGATCCCTTTATGTTTCATCAGATGACCGAGGCGGTCGATGCATTATCCCAAGCACTCGAAAAAAAGAATAAAATTCGTTTGTACGGTGATTACGATGTGGACGGCACCACCGCGGTAGCCATCATGATGAATGTGCTAGGCGACAAAACCGATCGATTGGATTACTACATCCCCGATCGATATACCGAGGGCTATGGCCTGAGTCAACAAGGGGTTGATGCCGCAATTAGCGACGGCGTTCAGTTGTTCATTACCTTAGATTGTGGTATTCAATCCTTGGAATTGATTCAACAGTTGAGAGCCCACGGAATTCAGGTAATTGTGTGCGATCACCATGAGCCAGGGCTTGAATTGCCGCAAGCAATTTTGTTGGATCCCAAAATTCCAGGCGAGGGATATCCCTTTGATGGTCTTTCCGGCGCAGGTGTGGGAATGAAATTGTTGGAAGGACTTTACCAAAAGAATAATTGGCCTAACGATGATCTATTGGCTCAGTGGGATTTGTTAGCCTTAAGCATTGCTGCAGATATTGTTCCAGTTACCAACGAGAACCGTATTTATGCCTTTCATGGGTTGAAAAGGTTGAACGACCATCCGAGGCTAGCTTTTAAAAAAATGCTAACCGCTGCGAACAAGAATTCGCCCTATGTCTTAAGCGATCTTGTCTTTGGGCTTGCTCCCAGGATTAATGCCGCGGGTAGAATTCGCACCGGAAGAACGGCCGTTGAATGCATGGTGGACCTTTCGAACACCAACCTAGAGGAGTTACTCACGGCCATTGAAGAGGACAATGCCACGCGAAAAAACTTGGATCAAAAAATTACCCAGCACGCGTTGGAATTGTTGGAAGCAGAAGACCCAACGCGCTCGGTGAATATCCTCTATGACGCTTCTTGGCATAAGGGAGTCGTTGGAATCGTTGCTTCTCGCTTAATGGAATCATCGCCACTTCCTACCATTGTTCTCACCGAAATAGAGGGTGTTTTGTCCGGATCGGCACGAACCGTAATGGGGTTCGATATCCATGAGGCCCTCACATCATGCGAGGAACTCTTGATTCAATTCGGTGGACATCAGCATGCAGCGGGATTGTCCTTGAAGAAGGATGATTTCGAGGAGTTTAAACGAAAGATGAATTCCCTTGCTGCAACCTATTTTGAAACGCATTCAAAGCAACCCGAATTGGTGTACGACTCGGAATTGGATTTTCATCAAATATTCAGCAACGAATCAACTTCAAGTATACCTAAACTAATGCGCATTTTGGAGCAATTTGAGCCCTTTGGTCCTGGCAACCCCAAGCCAGTATTTGTCTCGAGAGGAGTGTATGCTACCCATTGTCTATTATTAAAAGACTTACACCTTAAATTGACCTTGCAACAACCTGGTTTTCCCTTCTCGCTTCAAGGAATTGCCTTTAATGCCGCAGAAAAAGAAGACTGTTGCGCCGAGGGCTTATCGTTTGATGTAGCATACACCTTAGATGTCAATGAATTCAACCAACAACGTTCCCTTCAGTTGATGGTCAAGGATATAAGCCCTTCTTGAATTACTTTTTTATTCTATTTGAAACTACTTAGTCGCAATTATGTAATGGCACTGAATCGAATTTGAGAAAAGGTTAAGTAATGTTGCTTGCCTATTTTAACGTGCTCATTAATTAATTTTTTATTTTAGCGCTCAATGGTTCAATTTTTTAAACACAGGGTTCCTTTTTGTCTGTTGTTTTTGTTCATTGGGGTTTTTTCTTTCGATGCAAAAGCCACCCATATTCTTGGAGGAGAAGTTTATTATGATTCTCTTGGAAATGGGTTTTACAAAGTCACCTTTGAAATATATCGGGATTGCAACAGTGCAACAGCGTACGATAACCCGCTGGTTTATACGGTTTTCTATGGGGATGGAACCTACTTCAATGAATTTGTTGTTGACCTAAATTCAAGTTCAATACTTCCCATCGTTTACGACGACCCTTGCGTTACACCCCCCAATAACATTTGCGTGGAGAAAGGCATTTACATTGATACCATTCAATTGCCTTTCAACCCTTCGGGCTACCACATTTCCTATCAGCGCTGTTGTTGGGCGAATAATGTAGACAACATTGTGGATCCCGGGAATAATGGAATTACCTTGACCACGTTTATTCCCGGTTCCGATTTGACAGCAGTCTACAATCAAGGTGCGCGTTTTGTCAATTATCCCCCTTTGGTTTTGTGCGCACAAAACACCCTCAATTTTAACCATGTCGCGTTTGATCCTGACGGCGATTCTCTTACTTACGAACTTGCCGACCCTTTAGAGGGGGGTAGCATAGCCAATATTATTCCAAATCCAGAAAGTCCTCCACCTTACTTGGGGGTTCAATGGAATCCCGGTTTTTCCACACTTGTTCCATTTGGGGTCGGATCCAACATTACTATCGATCCTCTGACCGGCTTGATGTCTTTTACGCCGAATAATATTGGAAATTTTGTTGCAGGGGTCAAGGTCAATGAATATCGAAACGGAATACTGATCAATTCAAAAATCAGAACCTTCTCATTTCGAGTGGTGGTTTGCCAGGTAGATATACCCATCAGTGTAGATATTACAGGCCCTCCGCAGTTAATAGAAGATTGCGGTTATGCAGGATTTATCATCTCAAGAGCAGACACCACTACAAACTTGGTGGTACAAATTGGCCTTGGTGGAACCGCAACGAATGGTGCCGATTATCCTTACATATCAGATTCATTGGTGATTCCGATTGGAGTAAGCGCCGACACCATTGGCATTGAAGCTCTTGTGGATGGTTTGGTCGAAAATACCGAAACTGTTTTTTTTAGCGTTATTGTTCCCAATCCTTGCAACGGGTCCTTTGATACAACCTCCATTAGTTTGAACTTAGTTGATTACCAGCCTATGGAAATTGATGCTTTAGATTCCATAAATGTGTGTTCTCAAAGCGGACAAATCCCAGAATTATGGTGCTCTATTTCGAACGGAGTTGGGCCCTATCAATATAACTGGGAGCCAGGTCCTTTTCCGAATAACGATACCATTTCCTTAGGGGGCTTACAATTACAACCCAATCAAAATACGTTTTATGTCAATGTGCAAGATTTTTGTGGGAAAACCATTTCATTCAATCCAATTTCTGTTTACAACCAATGCCCTCTTGAGGCCCCAAATGTCATAACTGTTGACGGAAATGGGATAAATGACGTATTTGTTATACAACATTTAGGTGACTACGATGCTGTACACCTTCGCATATTCAATCGATGGGGAAATGTTATTTACGAAAACGAAACTTACCAAAACGATTGGACGGGAACAGATATTTCAGGAAAACCCATCACGGAAGGCGTTTATTTTTATACGATTACCCCAAGAAGTGTCAAATACGTTTACGATGACCAAGAGAAAACGAAATTCACCCTTCACGGGTTCGTGCATATCCTTAAGTAGCATTTCACGAAAAATGGGTTAAGACAAAATCCTTCGAAAGGGTTTAATGGTGCAGGATGCACATGGTTATGGCTCTTTTTGCAGCGTGATAAAATCGAACTTATCGATGTTGTTGTTTTGTTGCTTAAACCTTAGTTCCTATTTATTTTGGGGAGAAATCAAAGTTTTTTTTGTTTTCCCCTTGTAGTATCGTTTTATCCTCGTATCTTTGCACCCCTCAAAGAACGTTTGAGGCTATTTTATATTGTTTAATTAAGAGTATTTTTTATGCCAACTATACAACAATTAGTTCGCAAAGGAAGAACAGCGGTAGCGCACAAAAGTAAGTCTGCTGCACTTGATTCATGTCCTCAACGAAAAGGAGTTTGCGTTCGTGTTTACACAACCACTCCAAAAAAGCCAAATTCAGCCATGCGAAAGGTGGCAAGGGTTCGATTGACCAACGGTCGCGAAGTCAATGCCTACATTGGTGGTGAAGGTCACAACCTTCAAGAGCACTCCTTGGTGCTGGTTCGCGGAGGTCGAGTAAAAGACCTTCCCGGTGTTCGATACCACATTGTTCGCGGAGCTGAGGATACTGCAGGTGTACAAGGGCGATCTCAAAGAAGAAGCAAATATGGAACTAAGCGTCCAAAAGCAGCCAAGAAATAATCTAATTGTCAATTTGCGATAAATAAAAAGCGATGAGAAGAAGAAAAGCTAAAAAAATTACCATCCTACCTGATCCGAAATTTCAAGAGCAGGTGGTCACCAAATTTGTCAACAACTTGATGTACTCAGGGAAAAAAAGTCTTGCTTTCAAGATTTTTTACGAGGCAATCGAATTGGTCGAAAAGAAAATTGAGGACAATTCGGGGTTGGACGTTTGGAAAAAGGCCATCGAGAATGTCACTCCAAGCGTTGAGGTTCGAAGCCGACGAGTGGGCGGTGCCACGTTTCAAATCCCCACACCGGTTCGCGAGGAGCGCAAGTCTTCGTTGGCCATGAAGTGGTTAATAGGTTATGCCAGAAAGCGTAATGAAAAGACCATGTCACAGAAATTAGCGGCTGAAATCATTGCCGCCTCGAAGGAAGAAGGTGCGGCTTTCAAAAAGAAAGAAGATACGATTAGAATGGCTGAAGCGAACAAAGCATTTTCACATTTTAGATTCTAATATCATGGCAAGAGATTTGAAATTTACACGAAATATTGGAATCGCCGCACACATTGATGCGGGTAAAACAACTACCACCGAGCGCATTCTTTTTTACGGGGGGGTAAATCACAAGATAGGAGAGGTTCATGATGGAGCTGCAACCATGGACTGGATGGAGCAAGAGCAGGAGCGCGGTATTACCATTACCTCTGCAGCAACTACCTTAACTTGGAATTACCGAGGAACTCCTTATCATGTGAACATCATTGACACCCCAGGACACGTTGATTTTACCGTAGAGGTCAACCGATCCCTTCGTGTATTAGACGGTTTGGTCTTTTTATTTTCAGCGGTAGATGGTGTTGAACCACAGTCAGAAACCAACTGGAGATTGGCGAATAATTATAATGTTCCGCGCATTGGTTTTGTAAATAAAATGGATCGTCAGGGTGCTGATTTTCTGAAAGTATGCAGGCAGGTTAAAGATATGCTCGGAAGCCAAGCCTTACCTCTTCAGATAAATATTGGGGAAGAAGATAATTTCAAAGGAGTTGTAGACCTCATTAACTTTCGGGGGATTGTTTGGAATGAAGACGATTTCGGGATGACCTTTAACGAGGTTGAAATCCCTGCAGATATCCTTGATGAAGCGCGTCAACTCCGGGGTAACTTATTGGAGGCCGTTGCAGAATTTGACGAAAGCCTCATGGAGAAGTATTTCGAGGATGAGAATTCACTAACAGAGCGTGAAATCTTGGATGCGTTGCGTCAAGCGACCATTGCTGGTAAAGTTGTTCCTATGATGTGCGGTTCTTCTTTTAAAAACAAAGGAGTTCAAGCCATGCTCGATATGGTTATGGAAATTCTGCCGTCTCCTCTGGATATTGAGGCAATTAAAGGGATAAATCCAAAAACGGACGAGGAAGTAACCCGCAAGCCTTCTTACAATGAGCCCTTTGCAGCTCTTGCGTTTAAGATAGCGACTGACCCGTTCGTTGGAAGACTCTGTTTTACCCGAGTGTATTCGGGTATGCTCGAGGGGGGTTCGTATATTTTGAACACACGTTCCGACAACAAGGAGCGAATCTCTCGAATTTTCCAGATGCATGCAAATAAACAAAATCAAGTACCTCAATTAGGTGCAGGTGACATAGGTGCTATCGTAGGATTTAAAGACATCCGGACGGGAGACACTTTGTGCGCAGAAAATGCTCCGATTGTTCTTGAGTCCATGGTATTCCCAGATCCCGTTATAGGATTGGCGATTGAGCCGAAAACCCAAGCGGACACCGATAGGTTATCTACGGGACTCTCTAAACTATCGGAAGAGGATCCAACATTCCGGGTAAATACGGATCAGGAAACAGGGCAAACCATCATTTCGGGAATGGGGGAATTGCATTTGGAGATTATCGTTGACCGTTTGAAGCGAGAATTTAAAGTTGAGGTTAACCAAGGTGCGCCTCAAGTCGCCTATCGCGAAAACATTTCCGGGGCTACCGAACACAGAGAGGTTTACAAAAAACAAACGGGAGGCCGTGGTAAATTTGCCGACATTTTAATAAAAATTTCTCCGCAGGACAATGGTGAAAAGAAAGGATTAGAGTTTGTTAATAGCATCAAAGGTGGCAACATTCCCCGTGAATTCATCCCTTCTGTTGAAAAGGGATTCAAAGATTCCATGAAAAATGGTGTGTTGGCGGGATTCCCGTTAGAGTCTATGAAAGTCGAACTCATTGATGGTTCCTTTCATGCGGTTGACTCGGACTCGCTTTCCTTTGAATTGTGTGCAAAAATGGCGTATCGAGACGCGGTTAAGAAGTGCGCACCAATCTTGTTAGAGCCGATTATGAAAATTGAGATCGTGACGCCGGAGGAGTATTTTGGAGACGTTCAGGGCGACTTAAACCGCCGACGTGGAATGCCAACAGGAATGGACGATCGAAACGGAGCAAAAGTACTTAAAGCGGACGTTCCGCTTTCTGAGATGTTTGGATACGTAACGCAACTTCGTACCATCACTTCAGGAAGGGCAACTTCGTCCATGGAGTTCTCGCATTATGCGCCTGCTCCAAAGAATATTGCAGAGGAGGTAATTAGTAAAAGTGGAAAAGTTTCAGCGTAATTAGAAAAGATTATGAGCCAAAAAATTAGAATAAAATTGAAGTCTTACGATCACAACCTCGTAGATAAATCGGCGGAGAAAATCGTAAAAACGGTGAAATCGACAGGTGCGGTAGTGAGCGGGCCTATTCCGCTTCCCACCCATAAGAGAATCTACACTGTCTTGCGTTCTCCGCACGTGAACAAGAAAGCGCGCGAGCAATTTGAATTGTGCTCCTACAAAAGACTGTTGGACATTTACAGCAGCTCCGCCAAAACCGTGGATGCCCTCATGAAATTAGAGTTGCCGAGTGGTGTGGACGTAGAAATTAAGGTATAATAAATTAGATTAAAGTTATGTTAGGGATTATTGGACGAAAAATCGGAATGACGAGCATCTTCAGTGCCGAGGGCAAGATTTTGCCATGCACAATTATTGAGGCTGGTCCCTGTGTCGTTACGCAAGTGAAAACGCTGGACAGAGATGGTTACGATGCCGTTCAGTTGGGTTTTGGTAATCGCAAAGATAAGAATACCCCAGGCGCATTGAAAGGTCATTTTAAGAAAGCGAATACAGCCCCAAAAGCAAGGTTGGTTGAGTTTAAAGAATTCGCCAACGTTTCGTTGGGTGACGAAATCAATGTGAGTTTGTTTGAGGAAGGGGAGTACATCGATATAGTTGGAACCACCAAAGGAAAAGGATTTCAGGGGGTAGTTCGTCGTCATAATTTTGGCGGGGTAGGGCAATCAACCCACGGTCAACATAACCGGCTTCGGGCTCCAGGTTCTATTGGTGCTTGCTCTTATCCTGCGCGCGTATTTAAGGGTACGCGAATGGCTGGTCAGATGGGCAATCAGCGCAGAAAACAAACCAACCTTGAAATTTTAAAGGTTATGGTAGATAAAAACGTGATAATCGTAAAAGGTTCTATTCCAGGAGCGAAAGGATCTTTTGTAACAATTGAGAAGTAATGGAGGCGAATTTATACAATGCAAACGGTAAGGTTGCTTCGAAAAAAGTAACACTGTCCGATGAGGTATTCGGAATCGAGCCAAACAACCATGCAATTTATTTGGATGTTAAGCAGCATTTGGCGAACCGTCGTCAAGGAACCCATAAATCGAAAGAGCGTAATGAGGTTGCCGGTTCCACGAAGAAGTTGAAAAAACAAAAGGGAACGGGCGGTGCTCGTGCTGGAAGCGCCAAATCAGGAACTCGCGTTGGTGGGGGGCGTATTTTTGGGCCAAGGCCGCGTAATTATCACTTTAAACTTAACCTGAAACTAAAGCGATTAGCCCGAAAATCGGCGTTTTCATATCAAGTAAAGCAAGATGCTCTGATGGTCATGAAAGACCTTCAATTTGATGCGATCAAAACCAAAGAATTCATGGCATTGTTGAACTCCTTTTCCCTACAAGATCAAAAGGTTTTATTGATTTTAGGTGAGAAAATGGATTCGGTTTACCTCGCATCAAGAAATCTTAAAAAAGTTAAGGTAGTAACAGCGGATTCTTTCAATACTTACGATGTGTTAAACGCCCGTAAAATTTTAGTAACCCAAACAGCGGTAAGCCGTATTGAAGAAATTCTTAATTAATCGAAAATCATGCAAGGAATAATTATAAAGCCACTCATTACCGAAAAAGCAACTTTTGCATCGGAAGGTAATAACGTATTTACGTTTGAAGTGGATCGTAAAGCCAACAAGATTGAAATTAAAAAGGCTGTTGAAAAAACCTACAGCGTACATGTTACGGAAGTGCGCACCATGAATTTTGGCGGTGGAAAATCGTCGAAGAAATATACCAACAAAGGAATTATTGAACAGCGAAGCAAACAATGGAAAAAGGCCCTTGTCTCGGTTGCCACGGGTGAAACCATCGATTTGTTTAACAATTATTAATTGAGCAATGAGCGTAAGAAAGTTTAAACCAACCACCCCCGGGCAGCGTCACAAGGTAGCCTTGGACATGTCAGGCATTACCGCTGTAAAGCCTGAGAAAAGCCTAGTTAAAGGTGGTAGTAAGTCGGGAGGTCGCAACAATGACGGCCGTATGACCATGCGATATTTAGGAGGAGGCCACAAGCAGAAATATCGAATGGTGGATTTCAAGCGAAACCGTTTCGATATCCCCGCAAAAGTGAAGTCCATCGAGTATGATCCTAACAGAACTGCGAACGTCGCGTTATTGTATTATGCAGACGGAGTGAAAAGTTACATTTTAGCTCCTATCGGATTGAATGTTGGTGATACGGTTATTTCGGGTAAAACCGCAACTCCGGATGTGGGTAATGCCATGTTTTTATCCGACATTCCCCTGGGTACAATGATTCATAATATTGAATTAGCTCCTGGAAAAGGTGGCGCCGTTGCTCGTGGAGCTGGCGTTTATGGACAACTTTCAGCAAGGGAGGGCAAATTCGCAGTCATTAAAATGCCATCGGGTGAAACGCGGATGATTTTAGTCACGTGTATGGCTACAGTTGGTGTTGTGTCGAACGCTGAACATAATTTAGAACGTTCGGGAAAAGCGGGCAGATCCCGATGGTTGGGCCGTCGTCCCCGAGTCCGTGGCGTAGTTATGAACCCTGTTGACCACCCAATGGGGGGAGGTGAAGGTAGGAATGCCGGAGGTCATCCTCGATCCCGTAATGGTATGCCGGCCAAAGGATACAAAACAAGGTCGAAAACCAAGTATTCGAATAAATTTATCATTGAAAGAAGAAAAAAATAATGTAGTATGAGTCGTTCCTTAAAAAAACCACCTTTTGTGCACTACAAGTTGATGAAACGTGTAGATGCAGCGCAAGCAGCTAACAGCAAAGCCGTTATAAAAACATGGTCTAGGGCTTCAACCATAACCCCAGATTTCGTTGGATTAACCTTTGCTGTGCACAACGGCCACAAGTTTATCCCGGTTTTTGTCACAGAGAACATGGTGGGTCACAAGTTGGGGGAGTTTTCTCCTACTCGCGTGTTCAGAGGTCATGCAGGAAATAAAAAAGATAAAAAAAGATAAGATAATTCATAGAGTCATGGGCGCTAGAAAAAGAGTTAAAGCAGAAGAATTAAAAAGCGGGAAGCAGCAAATTGCTATTGCCAAGCTGAACAATTCAACAATTTCCCCTCGCAAAATGCGAATGGTGGCAGATTTGATACGCGGTGTCGAGGTAAACAAGGCCTTGAACATACTTAACCACAACACGAAACTTGGGTCCATTGGTTTGGAAAAACTTTTGCGTTCAGCAATTGCCAATTGGGAACAAAAAAATGAGGGCAAGGACGTTAGCGAGCAAGGGCTCGTGGTAAAGTCCATTGAAGTTTCGAACGGTACCATGCTGAAGCGAATTCAGCCTGCACCGCAAGGAAGGGCACATAGAATTAGAAAACGATCGAATAATGTTACTATCATCCTTGATGGTGTAAATGCTTAAATAATATGGGACAGAAAACAAATCCAATAGGAAATCGATTAGGGTACATTCAAGGTTGGGAGTCCAACTGGTACGGTGGGACGAATTACGGTGATAAAATCGTTGAGGACGACAAAATTCGCAATTACCTGAATGCACGTTTCGTAAAAGCGAGTATCTCAAAAATCATCATTGAACGAACTTTTAAGTTGGTTACTGTAACCATTAACACTGCTCGTCCCGGGGTGATTATCGGTAAAGGCGGCCAGGAAGTGGACAAATTGAAAGAGGAACTGAAGAAACTCACCGGTAAGGAAATTCAGATCAATATTTTTGAGGTAAAGCGCCCCGAATTGGACGCGCGTCTGGTTGCAGATGCTGTTGCACGACAGCTCGAGGCTAGGATTTCATTTCGTAGGGCAATTAAAATGGCCATAGGCGGCACCATGCGCTTAGGGGCTGAGGGAATTAAAATAAAGATTTCCGGACGCTTGAACGGCGCTGAAATGGCACGATCCGAAATGTACAAAGACGGTAGAACACCTCTTCATACCTTTCGTGCCGACATCGATTATGCAGTCTCGGAAGCTCACACAACTTACGGCCGCTTAGGGATTAAGGTGTGGATTTGTCGTGGTGAAGTTTATGGAAAGCGGGATCTAGCTCCCAATGTTGGACAGTCAACTGCGGGCCCATCTGCGGGAATGAACTCCCCTGAACAAAGAAGAAAGAAAAAATAAGACGGTTAATTTAAATAGTCATGCTACAACCAAAAAGATCGAAATTTAGAAGGGTACAAAAAGGAAGGAATCGGGGCCAAGCGCAGAGAGGCTCAACCCTTGCTTTTGGATCCTTTGCGTTGAAAACTTTAGAACCCGGCTGGATTACTTCTCGGCAAATTGAAGCCTCAAGGATAGCGGTAACACGTTATATGAAAAGGGAAGGTAAGGTGTGGATTCGGATTTTTCCAGATAAACCCGTAACAGCCAAACCCGCTGAGGTCAGGATGGGTAAAGGAAAAGGTGCTCCGAGTCATTGGGTCGCAGTGGTTAAACCCGGAAGAATCATGTTTGAGGCAGACGGCGTTCCTTACGAGACAGCTAAGGAGGCCCTTCGCTTAGCTGCTCAAAAGCTTCCGGTGAAGTGTAAGTTCGTCGTGAGAAACGATTTTGAAATCCCGGCATAACAAGGCAATATGAAAAAAATAGATTTATCAAAGTTATCGGAGCAAGAGCTACAACAGAAAGTTGCTGATTTCAAAACGCAAATGGAGAATCTGCGTCTGAGCCACAAAATGTCCCCAATTGAAAACCCTATGAGAATAGCGGTGCTTAGGAAGACAATAGCAAGATATTGTACAGAATTAACTAAAAGACAACATGCGGCCTAGCCGATAAATTAAATGCTTATTATGGAAAAGCGGAATTTAAGAAAAGAACGAATTGGAACGGTAACGAGCGATAAAATGGACAAATCCATCGTGGTCGCTGTCGAGCGTAAGAAGAAGCACCCAAAATACGGTAAGTTCATCAAAACAACAACGAAGTTCGTTGCGCACGATGAGAAAAATGAGAGCAACGTTGGAGATACCGTGAAAATTATGGAAACTCGTCCCTTGAGTAAAACCAAGAATTGGCGAATGGTAGAAATTGTTGAAAGAGCGAAATAACCTGAGAAATGATACAAGTAGAATCAAGATTATCTGTTGCAGACAATTCCGGGGCCAAGGAAGTGCTTTGCATTCGAGTTCTGGGTGGAACCAGAAGAAGATATGCCTCCATTGGAGATAAAATTGTGGTAGCGGTAAAAAGCGCTATGCCCACTGGAGCTGTGAAAAAAGGGTCGGTCGCTACGGCAGTGGTGGTGCGCACTAAAAAGGAAGTGCGTAGGGCGGATGGTTCTTACATTCGTTTCGACGACAACGCTTGCGTGATTTTGACTCAAACAGGTGAAATGAGGGGAACACGGATTTTTGGGCCTGTAGCTCGAGAATTGCGAGAGAACAATTACATGAAAATTGTTTCATTAGCACCAGAAGTGCTTTAATTATGATGCATATGCAAACGAAATTGAAAATAAAAGTTGGTGACCTCGTTAAAGTTATAAGCGGGGAGTCAAAGGGACAGGAAGGTAAAATTATTTCCATAAACCGTTCTAAAATGCGAGCGGCCGTAGAGGGAATAAATATGGTAAAGCGGCACACTAAACCGAGTGCATCGAATCCTCAAGGCGCCATTGTTGAAAAGGAAGGAACCATTCACGTTTCTAACTTAATGGTCGTAGTTGGCGGAGAGGCCACTCGTTTAGGTAGAAAGCAAAACGATGCCGGTAAATTAGTACGTTTTTCAAAGAAATCAGGGGAGGTGATCAAATAATGAAATATACACCACGACTTAAAGAAAAATACAGCGCTCAAATCATTGGAGGCTTATCTGAAAAATTCGGTTACACTTCGGCGATGCGCGTTCCTAAATTATCAAAGATTGTGTTGAGCCAGGGAATGGGCGATGCAGTAGCTGATAAAAAAATGATTGAAAGTGCTGCTGCCGATTTATCAAGAATTGCCGGGCAAAAGGCAATTACCACCAATTCCAAAAAAGACATTTCGAATTTCAAACTAAGAAAAGGAATGCCAATTGGAACCAAGGTGACGCTTCGAGGGGATAGAATGTACGATTTCCTAGATCGTTTCCTTTCGGTTTCGTTGCCAAGGACTCGTGACTTTCGGGGGGTAAGCCCAAAAGGATTTGATGGCAGAGGGAATTTTAACATGGGGATTAAAGAACACATTATTTTCCCCGAAATTGATATCGATAAGGTGAATAAAATCCTCGGAATGGATATAACGTTCGTTACTACAGCAGGGAGTGATGAGGAAGCAAAAGCATTGTTAGACGCATTTGGTTTTCCATTTGCAAAAAAATAAAAGAAATGGCAAAAGAATCAATGAAAGCGCGGGAGCGCAAACGCGAAAAAATGGTAGTTCGTTTTGCAAAAAAACGCAAGGAGCTAACTGAGGTTTTGAAGTCCACCTCTAAGGATGAAGGGGTCGTAAATCAAAAATGGGACGCCATGATGGCCCTCCAGAAAATGCCGATGAATTCTTCTAAAATTCGTTTGCACAACCGTTGCGGATTAACCGGAAGACCCCGTGGGTACATGCGCCATTTTGGAATATCGAGGGTAACCTTTCGTGAAATGGCTCTTTCAGGAAAAATTCCTGGAGTTCGTAAGGCGAGTTGGTAATTAACAGAAATAGAACAAAAAAACATGACAACAGATCCAATAGCAGATTTTTTAACTCGGATTCGCAACGCGAGTTCTGTCGGATTAAAAACCGTGGAAATACCCGCATCGAATACGAAGTGCGCCATGACTCAAATTCTTTTTGATCAGGGGTATATTCTAAATTTTAAAGTCGAGGAGGATAACAAACAAGGCATGATTAAAATTGCCTTGAAATACAATCTTACAACTCGTGTTCCTGCCATTACCCGGTTGGAACGAATTTCAAAACCGGGGCTAAGAAAGTATTCCGGGAGCGAAGAACTTCCTCGTGTTTTGAACGGTCTTGGAATCGCCATAGTGTCAACGTCTAAAGGAGTTATTACCGATAAAGAAGCGAGGAAGTTGAACGTTGGCGGTGAGGTTTTGTGTTACGTATATTAAAATTGAAACAATGTCAAGAATTGGAAAAATGCCGATCACCATTCCCGCAGGAGTTGAATACCAACTCGACGGAAATGTTGTGATTGTAAAGGGCAAGAAAGGAGAACTCAGGCAAGAAGTTGACTTGAGTGGAATTTCTTTGAAGTTGGAAGAAAACGTACTTTCGGTTTCTCGCGCATCAGATGCCCCTGATCATCGATCAAAGCATGGTCTGTACAGAGCTTTGATTCAAAACATGGTTGTCGGTGTATCGGAAGGTTTTGTAAAAGAGATGGAAGTAGTTGGCGTTGGTTACCGCGCAAATGCCTCGGGCCAGATGTTGGAATTAGCGATAGGATTTTCACACCAGATTGTTTTTGAAATTCCACAAGAAGTCCGTTGTACGACTATCTCAGAGAAGGGAAAGGCTCCGGTGATTAAGTTGGAATCCCATGACAAGCAGTTGTTAGGGGCTGTAGCGGCAAAAATTAGAAGCTTAAGAAAGCCTGAACCTTACAAAGGCAAAGGCATTAAGTTCGTTGACGAAGTATTACGCAGAAAAGCCGGTAAATCTGCCGGGAAGAAATAAAAGTTGAGGAAATGGCACTAAAGAAAACATTGCGAAGGGCAAAAATTAAACGAAGAATTCGAAAGAAAATATTTGGAACAACGGCAATACCAAGATTATCGGTGTTTCGCAGTAACAAGCAGATTTATGCTCAGATTATTGACGATACCACCGGCACAACACTGGCGTCTGCGGGTTCTTTAAAGCACGAAGCATCGCAGAGCATAGCAAAGTTAGAACAGGCTACTTTAGTCGGTAAAATGATTGCAGAGAGCGCGGCTCAAGCAGGAATTCAGCAAGTGGTCTTTGATCGCAACGGATACTTGTACCACGGCCGGGTAAAATCGTTGGCAGAATCTGCCCGCGAAGCCGGCCTTAAATTCTAATACCATTAAACAACATGAATAAAGTAAAAACATCTGAATTTGAACTGAAGGACAAATTAGTTGCCGTGAACCGGGTAACCAAAGTAACCAAAGGAGGTAGAACCTTTAGTTTTTCTGCTATTGTGGTGGTTGGAGACGAGAACGGTGTGGTAGGGCAAGGACTGGGAAAGGCCAAAGAGGTTACGGAGGCAATTACCAAGGGCATTGATGACGCAAAAAAGAATCTGATTAAGGTTCCCATCAGAAAGGGAACTGTTCCACATACTCAAAAAGGGAAATACGGAGGTGCTGAAATTCTGTTAAAACCTGCAACAGATGGTACTGGAGTTATAGCCGGTGGTGCGATGCGAGCAGTACTCGAAAGCGTTGGTATACACAATGTGTTAGGTAAGTCGCAAGGATCTTCCAATCCGCACAACGTTGTTAAAGCAACCATGGATGCCTTGTCCAAGATGAGAGATGCCTCAGCCGTTGCTCGCCAGCGAGGAATAGATTTAGAAAAAGTATTTAACGGATAATATTGGATCAATGAGCACCATAAAAATTAAACAAGTTAGAAGCGCCATAAAACGACCTGCAGACCAAAAAGCGACGATCAAAGCTCTTGGTTTTAAGAGGCTGAACCACGTTTTGGAAAAAGAAAACACACCCCAGGTTCAAGGTATGATTAACAAGGTCAAGCATTTAGTCCAAATCATTGACTAATTCTAATACGAGTAAAATGAATTTAAGTAAGTTAACACCGGCGAAAGGTTCGGTACACAGTGAAAAGCGAATAGGTCGAGGCCATGGCTCCGGTGGTGGAGGTACTGCGACCCGTGGTCATAAAGGGGCTAAATCGCGCTCAGGGTACTCCAAGAAAATCGGTTTCGAAGGAGGTCAAATGCCTTTGCAGCGCCGTGTTCCAAAGTTTGGATTTAAGAACATAAATCGCGTTGAATACAAAGCAATTAACCTTGATTCACTTCAAATGTTGGCAGAAACCAAGGGCATTTCAGAGTTTAACGTGGATACTTTTTTGGCGAATGGGTTGATTTCGGGCAATAAACTGGTTAAAATATTGGGCCGTGGCGAACTGAAGGCCACCATTAAAGTAGAAGCGCATCATTTTTCGGCAAAAGCAGTCAGCGCCATTGAAGCAGCAGGTGGAACAACGGCTAAAATTTAATTTCAATGAGGAGACTAATTACCAATCTTAAAAATATTTGGAGTGTCGAAGAACTTCGGCAACGGATTATCTTGACCTTAGGGTTGGTGCTCGCCTATAGAATCGGGTCTTTTGTTATTCTTCCAGGGATCAGTTACGCTGCATTAGAGGCTTCCTCTGCAGGAAGTTCCGATGCGCAGAAGGGAATTGAGAATTTGCTCTCGTTATTTTCAGGCGGAGGGTTTACGAATGCGTCCATTATGGCGCTTGGCATCATGCCCTATATCTCTGCCTCAATCATCATGCAGCTCCTAGGAATGGCCGTTCCTTCCGTGCAAAAACTACAAAACGAGGGCGAGTCAGGACGTAAAGTGATTAATAATTACACGCGCATTCTTACCATTGTAATTTGCGCCTTGCAGGCACCTTCTTACTTAAAAATGTACGTAGAGCAGAAAGGCGCGCTGCCAGACGACCCAAGCATGTTTTGGTGGTTTCAAACCGTCATTATATTAGTTGCAGGATCGATGTTTGCCGTATGGTTGGGCGAAAGGATAACGGAAAAAGGTATCGGTAACGGCATTTCACTACTCATAGCAGTTGGTATCTTGTCGCGACTTCCTGGAGCCTTCATCGCTGAAATGGGAAAATCCTTTGAGGCAGGTAACTTGATTAAGCTAGTGCTCGAGCTGATTATTTTTGCCATGATTATTTTAAGTGTAATTCTCATAGTTCAGGGAGTTCGAAGGATTCCGCTCAATACGGCGAAAAGTGTTGTTGGCAATCGCTCAGTAGTGGGACAGCAAACGCGAAATTATCTACCACTAAAAGTGAATGCCAGCGGGGTAATGCCGATTATTTTTGCCCAGGCCATTTTGACAATACCCATGACCATCTTTTTAAGTGCGACTGACCCAAAGAATCAAGGTGGTGTTGTTCAACGAATCCTAAGCGACCCTTATGGCTTGTGGTACAACATCATATTAGTGGTTATGATTGTGGTATTTACGTATTTCTACACGGCGATAATGATTAATCCTCGCAAAATTTCTGAGGATTTGAAAAAAAGTGGAGGATTTATTCCGGGGGTAAAACCCGGCGAGGATACTGCTAACTACATTGATAATTTGATAACGAGAATTACGTTTCCCGGGTCGCTCTTCCTTGCAGCCGTAGCCATTATTCCCGCGATAGCGAAAATTGCTGGCGTGAACGATTCGTTTGCCATGTTTTTTGGAGGCACATCGCTGTTGATTATGGTTGGAGTGGTCCTTGATACCGTTCAACAAATAGAAACTTATTTGCTCAATCGCCAAATGGATGGGCTCATGGAAGGAACCCGCGTACGCGGTCGACGAGGTGCAAACGAACTCTCAGGATTTTAACAATGGCAAAACAAACATCTATAGAACAAGACGGAACCATTTTGGAGGCACTCCCAAATGCGATGTTTCGTGTTGAACTGCAAAATGGACATGTGATAACGGCTCACATTTCCGGGAAGATGCGCATGTTTTATATTCGTATACTTCCCGGGGATAAGGTAAAGGTAGAAATGTCTCCCTATGATTTAACTAAAGGACGAATTTCTTTTAGATACAAGTAAAATAGCAAAAATGAAAGTAAGAGCATCGGTAAAAAAAAGAACGGAGGATTGCAAAATCGTGAAACGAAAGGGAAAGGTTTATGTAATCAACAAGAAGAATCCTAAATTAAAACAACGTCAAGGTTAAAATATAGAATATGGCACGTATTGCTGGTATTGATTTACCCAAAAATAAAAGAGGAGTGATTGGACTAACGTACATCTACGGAATTGGTCGTAGTACCTCCAAAAAAATCCTAACAACAAACGGGATAGATGAAAATGTCAAAGTTCAAGATTGGAACGATGATCAACTTTCTGCTATACGAAATGCGGTAAATGAAATAAAAACGGAAGGGCAACTTCGTTCCGAAATGCAGTTAAACATTAAACGATTGATGGATATTGGTTGTTACAGAGGAATTCGTCACCGGTCAGGACTCCCGCTAAGGGGCCAACACACAAAAAACAATTCCAGGACAAGAAAGGGTAAAAGAAAAACAGTTGCCAACAAGAAAAAGGTAACTAAATAATACGTAGAACATGGCAAAATCGAATCAAAAGAAAAAAAAGAATGTCACGGTTGAAGCTGCTGGGGAAGCCCACATACAAGCTACTTTTAACAACCTGATCATTTCTTTGACCAATAACGCCGGTCAAGTTATCGCTTGGTCTTCAGCCGGAAAAATGGGATTCAAGGGATCAAAGAAAAACACACCTTATGCAGCACAATTGGCGGCTGAAGACGCCGCTAAAGAGGCCTATGATTTCGGTCTTCGCCGCGTAAAGGTATACGTTAAAGGGCCTGGTGCCGGTCGCGAATCTGCAATTCGTTCTTTGCACAATGCAGGCATTGAGGTTACGGAAATCGTTGACGTGACACCGCTTCCGCACAACGGTTGTCGGCCTCCGAAACGCAGAAGAGTATAATAGATAGTATAAACCAGTCATCGAAGGAATGCCTTAATTCATGACTTAATTTTAAAAAGAATGGCAAGATACAGAGGACCAAAAACGAAAATTGCACGGCGTTTCAGAGACCCAATATTTGGACCTGACAAGGCGCTGGAGCGAAGAAATTATGGGCCAGGTCAGCATGGGCCTGCAAAAAGAAGGGGAGGAAAACAATCGGAATACGCAATTCAACTTGGTGAGAAGCAAAAAGCCAAGTATACCTACGGCATTCTTGAGCGCCAATTTGCGAATTTGTTCGAAAAAGCTTCTCGAATGAAAGGAATTACAGGAGAAAACTTGTTACAGTTGTGCGAAACCAGGTTGGATAATATCGTCTTTAGATTAGGAATTGCCCCCTCGCGCCGCGCCGCGCGTCAATTGGTAACGCACCGGCACATCGTGGTAAACGGAGAGGTTGTTAATATACCTTCTTACCAGTTGCGTCCGGGCGATTCAGTTGGCGTAAGAGAAAAATCCAAGTCCTTAGAAACCATCGTTTTCTCGTTAAACTCCGCTCCGAATCGTTTTGATTGGTTGGATTGGGATAACGCAACGTTTTCAGGAAAATTAATCAACCTCCCTGCTCGAGAGTTGATTCCGGAGAATATCAGAGAGCAGTTGATTGTCGAATTGTATTCTAAATAATTTCATAAAATAATGGCTATTTTAAATTTTCAAAGACCCGACAAAGTAGTTATGCTCCGGTCGGATGCATTTAACGGAGAGTTTGAGTTTCGTCCGCTGGAACCGGGTTATGGTATCACCATCGGAAACTCCTTACGTAGAATTCTATTATCATCCCTTGAGGGCTACGCAATTTCCTCCATTCGAATTGAAGGAGTGGATCACGAGTTTAGCGCAATAAAAGGGGTCGTTGAGGACGTTACAGAGATTATTCTCAACCTCAAGCAGGTAAGATTCAAGCAGCAAATAGAGTCTGTTGAAAACGAGCGAGTTTACCTTTCCATACATGGGCAAACAACCCTTACTGCTGGCGATATAGGAAAGTTCACCAACGGATTCCAGGTTTTAAACCCGGATCTGTTGATCTGCAATATGGACTCTACTGTCAAGTTCGAAATGGAGCTCAACATCGTAAAAGGACGAGGCTATTACCCCGCAGAGGAAAATAAAACAGAAGAAGCTCCCTTTGGGACTATTTTCATTGATTCGATTTTCACCCCGATTAAAAACGTTCAATATTCCGTGGAGAATTTCCGCGTTGAGCAGAAGACGGATTATGAAAAATTAATTTTTAACATCACGACCGACGGTTCTGTGCATCCAAAAGACGCCTTGAAGGACTCGGCAAAAATATTGATTCAACATTTTATGTTGTTTTCGGATGAGCGAATGGCCTTGGATGCGGAAATTCGTCAGGAGGTGGAGGAATTTGATGAAAGTTCATTGCACATGCGTCAATTGCTTAAAACAAAGTTGGTTGATATGGACCTTTCCGTGAGAGCACTGAATTGTTTGAAAGCTGCGGAGGTAGAAACCCTCGGTGAATTGGTGTCATTCTCAAAATCAGATCTTCTAAAGTTTAGAAATTTTGGTAAAAAGTCGCTAACGGAGTTGGAGGATTTGGTAGATAGTAAGAACCTTACTTTCGGAATGAATGTGGCAAAGTATAAATTAGACAAAGACTAGTCGGATAAAGACTTAAGACATGAGACACGGTAATAAATTAAACCATCTTGGAAGGAAATCGGCACATCGAAATGCCATGATTTCAAATATGGCTTGTTCGCTAATTCAACATAAGCGAATCACGACAACGGTAGCAAAAGCGAAAGCACTCAGGGTGTTCGTTGAACCTCTGTTAACAAAATCAAAAACGGATTCAACCCACTCACGTAGGGTTGTTTTCTCTTACTTACAGAATAAGGAAATTGTTGCAGAGCTGTTTCGTGAGGTTGCACCGAAAATAGCAGAGCGCAATGGCGGGTACACCCGTATCATTCGAACCGGTTTTCGTTTAGGGGATAATGCAGAGTCATGCATGATTGAACTGGTAGATTTTAATACACTTTACACCAAGGAGGAATCGAAAAAATCAACAAGGCGTTCAAGAAGAGGAGGCGGTTCAAAACCGGCAAATGCTCCTGAAAACATCGAAGATGCCGTGGTGGTTGATAGCGCTCCGTTGGAAAATGCTTCTATTGCTGCAACATCACCTGCTGCGGAAGAAACACCTGCTGCAGAAGAGGCTCCTGCGGCAGAAGAAACTCCTGCTGCGGAAGAAACACCTGCTACGGAAGAGGCTCCTGCGGCAGAAGAAACTCCTGTGGCAGAAGAAACTCCTGCTGCGGAAGAAGCTCCTGCTGAGGAAGAGGCTCCTGCTGCGGAAGAAACACCCGTTGCGGAAGAAGCTCCTGCTGAAGAAGAGGCTCCTGCTGCGGAAGAAACACCCGTTGCGGAAGAAGCTCCTGCTGA
>VGMY01000033.1 GCA_016866255.1 Bacteroidota bacterium
CGCTTCGGGCATTGGGTTGTGGGGAATGGCCTCGATGATTTTTACCTCCCCCATGGGGCCTTTTCGGCTGGCAATATAAGGCATTTTTTGCCCATCCAAGCTTAAGGGGTCGTTGGGATTGTAATCCTTGTAGTTATTGTAGGCATAAGAAATGGCCATGTAATAGTATTTCTTGAAATTAACCAATCGGCTTTGTCCTTGGGCAAAAACATCTTGCGTAATCTGGAAGCTGTGCCGTATGCCTTTGTTTTCACCGTTGACCTTTTCTTTAGGTACGGCAAAACCTAATTCCTCGTCGAATTCGAAATTGATGATTCGCGAGATGCCGTCCTCAATATCGCATTGCGCGACCAAGCGCGCCTTCATAGGGTTTGTTAAATCAGAGAGCGCAACGGTTTTGTTTTTTAATTGATAAATCTGATATCCCTGAAAGCGGAAGGTTTTATCATCGTTTGGCGATGGAGGGACGATGAAAGGGTCTACTTCCGAATAACCCTCTTGATAATTATTTGAATTTGGGGCATTGGAAAGGAACAAGATGATTTCGTTGCTCAATTCTTGTACGGTTAAGTCGGGGGCGTGGGGTGAATCCATAACCTTGAAACAATTCTCGAAAAGTGCTTGCGCTTTATCGTCGGCCCTGCGCAAGGTTTCCACAGATTGAAAAGGATCTCCACCGTTTGAGCGTGCCCAGGCAACCCCCACGGTAATGTTATTCACGGCACCCGGTTTCAAAATAAACGGACCGGCACTTTGAACGAACCGACGGTCATTCGGAGTATTGTTTGCGGTCTGTTCTGTCCAATTAGGCTTGACTACACCACCCGTACCCCATCCGTAAATGTCGGAGGTACCGGGAAACATGAAATCGCAAGGACTCAATGGATCAGCTTGTGGATCGGAGATATGGCCGCTGCCACCGTAAACGAATTTGGTGCCATCTTTCCAAAAACCTCGCAGGTAATTATAATAATCGGAGGCAGCAATTGGATCGGTTTGATTGATGTTTGCGCCATTCGTGGTATTGGAGTAATAGAGAAAGCGCCGCATACCAAACCGCTCGTTGTCGATGATACCATCGCCATAACCTATTCCATTTAAGGCCTCGTTTTCATCAATCCCAAAAGCGTTGTCCATTCCGTCATCGTCCTGATAAGGTCCTTCAAAGAAATCTACGCCAACAGCCGGAGGAGAATAACCGTAGCCCTTGAACCCTGAATTGTCTCCGTCGAAATTATCTCCGTTGTAATAATATCCTAATCCGCGCATAACATCGCAACCAACGTAGTCATCGTATGGATCTCCCAAGGCACCATCTGTAAAAAAACCAAAATACGTATTGTAAAGGGTTTGAGTACCTCGATTGATCAGCACATAATTGTAAAACGTCATGTTGTTGACTTCATCGTTGGAAGCGAAGGCAAAGGCTTGAGCTCTAATTTCCATGCCAATAGGGTCTGCACCCGTTTCCGTGTGGATATTTCCTTTGTCGTTCATTACCCACCAAAAATTCTTATCTCCATAAAGGGATACTTCTCGGTCAATGTTGCATTGTTTATCTTGTTTTATATCGTACCAAGGATAATCTCCATCCTGCCAATTATAGTTACCATCGTTGTTGAAATCATAAAATGGGCCCAAGTAATAATCTTGACCCAAGGCAGTGTTGCCATGGGCGGGCCATGTTTTTATGATTTCCGGAACTTGGTAATTGGGAAAAAGCACTGCTTGTTGATTGGTGCCGTTTTGTTGGTCCGAAAGGCCAGTTTCAAACCATGCACTAAATGCTCGAATTTCATCTTTGGTAGTAACAAAGTGTTTATCATATTTCTCGCATTCTTCGTAGGTGGTTTCAGCGTAAACTTGTGAAAGGGGTCCCGTCCAATAATCTTGACCATTTCGATAGCGAAGAGCGGCAAGCTTGAGTTGATTGTTGACATCGGTGCCGCCTAGCCACAGGGCTGCTGTGAAAAGAGCCATAATACCTGAATTTTTTGGCACTTCGTATTGCGAAAGATTTTCATTGGGGCGTTGCCAGAGGTTTCCCGCTGTATGAACCATTGCTCGAACATTGTTGAGTTCAAGAAAGGTGGTGGTGGTTGGAGGAGCACAGGTTGCAGCTTTGGGTTTTTCCGGTTTCGGAACCAATTTTTCACCTTGAAAGTTTTGTCCAAAGCTAAAACCTTGCGAAGTGAAAAGAACAATTGCAGTAA
Source organism: Bacteroidota bacterium (assembly GCA_016866255.1). GTDB lineage: Bacteria > Bacteroidota > Bacteroidia > Flavobacteriales_D > Crocinitomicaceae > UBA952. The sequence continues at coordinate 2,214 of VGMY01000033.1, forward strand.
TGGATAAAATTTTCACGACTTGAAAGGTAGCGAATAATGGCAAAAGTTCAGGGGTTGTTTAGTAAAATCTCAATATCCTTTATAAGTTGGTCCACCTCGGAGGGGTTTGTACCGTCATAATATCCGCGAATTTGGCGTTGCTTGTCAACCAACACAAAATTATTGGTGTGAATAAAATCGTTTCCAGCATCGCCTAAGTTTTGCGCCTCGGCGGGTTTTAGAACAAAAAAGGAGGTGCGCGCTAAGCGGTATAAGGAATCTTTGGACCCGGTGATGAAATGCCACTGGCCTGGTGAATAGCCGTGTTTTTTGGCATACGCCAAAAGTTGTCCAGGGGTATCGGTATCTGGATCAACGGTAAAGCTTAATATGTTAAAGTTTCTTTCTCCTTTGAATCGTGCTTGAACCCTCTGCATCTGTTGGTTCATGATGGGGCAAATGCTTTTACAGGTTGCGAAAAAATACTCCGCAACAAATACTTTTCCATCAATGGCCTTATCAGTTATTACCTTATTTTGCTCATCTATTAATCGAAATGCACCAATGCGATGCCCATGACCAACCCCAAAAAGGCTTGAATCGACCATTTCCTGTTGTACATCGTTCGGATTGATAAAGGGCAATTCCTTTCGGTTCGTTTGAAGTGTTAGGTAGTACGCAACGGCTATGGCAACAACAAGAATAAAGGCAAATGCTGCGACGGATTTCATGCTGGCAAAGTTAGGAAATTAGGTTCAACAAGGTTAAAATCTTGGATTTCCTTTCTTCTAAATTTCCTTGTAAAACATGGTATTTCAAACCCCTGAAACCGAGGTCTTGTTGGTAAAGGGAAAATAAGGAGGCGCGTTCGTTCGGATGTTCCCTCAAAGGATCCGACTCCCAGGGGAAATCCGGTTGGCACAAAAACAATAAGGTGTAAGAATCTTTTGCGCTAAGTTCTTCAGTGGTGTTCGAAATGCTTCCATACCTAACCTTTTCCCAAATGCGAATAACCGTCATTTCGGTGTCACAAATACAGTTCAGCGCAGTTTGGTTCATTTCAAATTGCCGTTGACCAATGTTTTGCACATCCTCCCACGAATAGGAACATTTACCCGCAAGGTAATTTCTCGCTTGTTCCTCGACGAGGGGAAGGGACAAATGCTCCGACAACCACAAGGCCAACGTGGTTTTTCCAGAACACTCAGGACCCGTAAAAGCGATCTTTCCCTTAAACGCTGCTATCTTTTCCATTGATAAAAACCATAGCATGATAGGAGTAAATACGCCATAGATAAAGCCGATAGTAAATACAGTTGATGCCAACTGGCAGTTAGAACGGTTAAAGCATTCACGATCGCCCAAAGATGCCAATTTTCGAGAATCAAAAAAACCGTGAATAGGGTCGCAACGATCGAAAGAACAAGGGTTAAATTGTCGAGTTGATCGATCCAACTTCTTTCGGGGAAAAGCCAGGAGGAGAGCAAAAAAATAGCAGGAGCCACCGCAACGATTACGACGAGGTAGGCGGGTTTGGAAATACTCGTCAGTTCCTTTCTTTCCCACAACCGCAGGCCATATATTCCCATAATAGCATTCATGCCTTGAATAGTACCTTGTGCCAAATGTCCTTTGCTAAAGCACAGCACCGTTAGAATAGCACAAGAGGCCATGCCATAATACCAACCTTCCTTTTTCTTTTTGGAAATGAGTAGCAGGTAAATTACCCCCAAGAGGAAAGCCGCGAGTTCGGCAAAAAAAGCCATGTTGAACATATTCTCAAAGGTAAGAACAATCCAAATTAATTAAAGTGGGAGTGTTGACAACTCTGCATATTCAAAAAATTTTGAAAACGTTTTTTATTCCAATTTTGTTCTTAAAAAATAATTATGAGAATTTCCATCCTCTTTCTAGTAGCCCTAACGCTGTTGGCATCTTGTGTTTCTTCGAAAAAATTTAAAGCGCTGGAAGAGCAACGACGTGTATGCTCCGAGGACTTGGAAAAATTCAAGCAAAGTAGCCAACAATTTCAATCTCAATCAGAACTTCTTCAGGTGGAGTTGGATGCAGCGAATAAAACCATTGAGGCACTGCGAAAAGATACTGCTCGCCTTGGAAATTCTCAAAGATCCTTAATGCGCGAATTGGGTAATGCAACGAAAGAGCTGGGAGATTTGGCCAAAACGTTCGATCGCTACAAGTCTACAGGGCAAAAGGAAACATCCGTACTCCAGAAGGAATTGGAACAAAAAAAATCGGAGTTGCAAAACAAATCGGAAGCCCTGGTGACACTTGAGGCAGCATTGCGAAATAAGCAACAGTTATTGGAGGAGCGTGAGCGCCGCGTTAATGAACTAGAAGATTTACTCAAACGACAAGAGGACGCATTAAATTTACTGAAAAAGAAAGTGAGTGAAGCGCTAGTTGGATTTGAGAATCAAGGACTAAAAGTAGAGGAAAAAAACGGAAAAATTTACGTTAGCCTGGAGGCTAAACTCTTATTCAAATCGGGAAGCATTATTGTCGAAAGTGAAGGGAAGAAAGCATTGTTACAAATAGGTAAAGCGCTTGAGAACGAGAAAGATTTAGAAATCGTGGTTGAGGGGCACACCGATACCGATAAATTAAACAGTGTGGCTTTTCCGAGAAACAACTGGGAACTTTCCGTCCTAAGAGCGACTTCTGTAGTTGAAATCCTGTTGGCGAACTCCAAAATGAATCCCGCAAAGTTAATTGCCGCGGGTCGAAGCGAATTTCAACCGGTGGATCCTGCAGACAAAGCAAAAAACCGTAGAATTGAAATCATTATTTCGCCAAATTTGGATGAATTGTTCGATATCATTTCAAAAGACTAAGTCTAAGAGGTAAGCAATAACCTCGTTATTTGCATACTTTACAATAAAAATCTACTTTTGCCGACGATTTAATTTACAGCAACTATGGAATCAATGATGATTTACGCACCAATTATGCTCGCTCTTGTTGGTTTGGCTTTTATGGCCATAAAGCGCGCTTGGGTTTTGAAACAAGATGCCGGAGACGGAAAAATGAAAGAAATTTCAGAATATATCTACGAAGGAGCATTAGCCTTTTTGAAGGCGGAATATCGTTTGTTAGCTGTTTTTGTCATTGCTTCGAGCATTGCGCTTGCTGGCATTACCTTCATTCCGGGAGTGAAAACCCATTGGATGATTGTCATTGCTTTCGTTTTTGGGGCTGTTTTTTCAGCTTTGGCAGGAAATATGGGAATGAAAATTGCCACTAAAACCAACGTTCGAACGACCCAGGCAGCAAGAACCAGTTTGCCTCAAGCATTGAAGGTTTCATTCGGTGGAGGCACTGTAATGGGGCTAGGTGTTGCAGGTCTAGCGGTTCTCGGCCTGACAGGCTTTTTCATCATTTTCTTTCAGGTTTTTATGGGAGGGAAGTGGACCAACACGGAGGATATGACGGTGGTTTTGGAAACCTTAGCAGGATTTTCACTGGGCGCTGAATCCATTGCCTTGTTTGCTCGTGTAGGCGGGGGAATTTACACCAAAGCAGCCGACGTGGGTGCGGACCTCGTTGGAAAAGTGGAAGCAGGCATACCTGAGGACGACCCCCGAAACCCTGCCACCATCGCCGACAACGTTGGCGATAATGTGGGCGACGTTGCCGGAATGGGAGCGGACCTTTTCGGTTCTTACGTAGCCACAGTTTTGGCGGCCATGGTGCTCGGTAATTATGTGATTACCGATATGGGGGGTAGCATCTCGGATAAGTTCGGAGGAATTGGTCCAATATTGTTGCCTATGGCCATTGCAGGGGTTGGTATCATCTTTTCAATTATTGGAACGATGTTGGTAAATATCTCCAGCAACGACGCTAAAGAAAAGCAAGTTCAGGGGGCGTTAAATGTAGGAAATTGGGTATCGATTGGGTTAACAGCAGTTGCCTGTTACGGGTTGGTCGTCTGGATGCTACCTTCCACCATGCGAATGGAATTTTTTGGCGAAGGTGTCAAGGAAGTTTCATCCTTGCGGGTGTTTTTTGCTGCCATTGTCGGTTTAATCGTTGGTGGAGTCATTTCCTCAGTAACAGAGTATTACACAGGTCTTGGCACAAAACCCGTATTGAAAATTGTTCAAAAATCGGCGACAGGAGCCGGCACTAACGTAATTGCAGGACTTGCTACAGGGATGATTTCTACTTTTCCTACGGTAATCTTATTTGCCGGTGCCATTTGGGGATCCTATGCTTTGGCAGGATTCTACGGGGTTGCACTTGCTGCCTCAGCCATGATGGCCACAACGGCCATGCAGTTGGCAATCGATGCTTTCGGTCCTATTTCGGACAACGCAGGGGGTATTGCTGAAATGAGCGAATTACCAAAAGAAGTACGTCAACGCACGGACATTTTAGATTCCGTTGGAAACACGACAGCAGCAACCGGAAAAGGATTTGCCATTGCTTCGGCAGCCTTAACCTCGTTAGCCTTATTTGCGGCTTATGTAACATTTACGAATATTGATGGAATTAACATTTTTAAAGCACCTGTACTTGCGATGTTATTCATTGGAGGGATGATTCCGGTAGTATTCTCAGCACTTGCAATGAACTCGGTGGGCAAAGCAGCCATGGATATGGTGTACGAGGTGCGTCGTCAGTTCAAAGAAATTCCGGGTATTATGGAAGGTACCGGCAAACCGGAATATGGAAAGTGCGTTGAAATCTCTACGAAAGCAGCCCTTCGTGAGATGATGCTACCTGGGGTATTAACCCTTGGTTTTCCCATTGCCATTGCAACACTGCCCATGCTCTTGGGATACAACAATGAATTAATTGCTGAAATGCTCGGTGGATACATGGCAGGAGTTACCGTTTCCGGTGTTCTATGGGCGGTATTTCAAAATAACGCGGGTGGTGCATGGGACAACGCTAAAAAATCGTTCGAAGCGGGAGTGGAAATCAATGGAGAAATGACTTTTAAAGGATCTGATGCCCATAAAGCCGCCGTTACTGGCGATACGGTTGGAGATCCGTTTAAGGACACATCCGGCCCATCAATGAACATCTTGATCAAGTTGACGTGTTTGGTAGGCTTGGTGATCGCGCCCATTTTAGGTAATGGCAATTCATCGGAAAAGAGAATTGCCGATGGTTTAGTCAATAAGTCAGCATGCTGTGCCGATCAGAAAGAATGCCAGGGCGAGGCAGGCCTGTGCAAATCAGGAACACAATCTAACACAATTAAAGAAGGCGCTCAAATGTATGGTAAATGCGATATGAGCAAGTGCGCTACCATGAGTAAAGAAGAATGCGCTAGGATGTGTTTAGAAAAAGGCTGCACTTCAGAGGAGACGCAAAAATGCTTATTAAATTTCGACGCTAACGGCAAGTGGATCGGAGCTAAGCGGTAATTTAATTTGCGGACAAGCTCCTTTTGAAAGTGCCGCGCTACGTCTTTGCAAACCTTAATTTTGCACAATGCTTAACAATAAGGATTTCTTCCAAGCCGTTTATCAGATAGTGCGCTTGATCCCTGAGGGTAGGGTTACAACCTACGGGGCAATTGCTCAAGCCCTAGGGGCTAAAAGTAGCTCAAGAATGGTGGGTTGGGCGATGAATGCAAGCCACAGAATTCCTAATTTCCCCGCACATCGGGTCGTAAATAGAAACGGTCTTTTGACAGGAAAAATGCATTTTTCTCAACCCGACGAAATGGAAAAAAAATTAGTCGCTGAAGGGATAACCGTTGTTCAAAATCAAATCCAAGATTTTCAACTTCATTTTTGGCATCCGAGTACCGAACTTAGGGTTGATTGAACGTTTTCAAGGGGGCGTTTGGTCCTTCAAATATTCGAAGCGTTTGCTCGTCTTGAAAATATTGCATGAGGCTCATGAAGTCCTCATCGGTTTTTAGCATGTATACATAACTGCGTCGAGAAACCCCGGAAAGCGCCGTGAAGGTAATGAGGTTGTCGTTCTCCTTGAAAGAACTTATTCGGTAGACTTGACTGTCTTGAATTTCGCGTTCAGGGTTGAATACGCTATGTACCATAAGCGAATCGGAAAAAGAAATATTAAACAACTGAAGTTGCGGAACAGATTCCGTGATTTTATCCTCTTGGATATCGAAAACATGGGTGACATTCGACAGGATACTCGTTTGACCCATGAGGGAAAATAAGGTCAACAGCGCAAAAAGGGTAAGCAAGGTTTTCATTGGGGATATATGCTGCAACAAACCTTATTTCGCTGATACGTTACAATTATTTTCTAATTTTACCACCATGAAATTTGCCACAAAAGCCATTCATGAAGGCGTTGCTCCGGACTCTGCCACAGGCGCAATAATGACCCCGATTTATCAAACCTCCACTTACGTGCAGGACGGTGTTGGAAACCATAAAGGTTACGAATATTCAAGAACTTCCAACCCCACACGTCATGCTCTTGAAAAGAACCTCGCAGCGATTGAAAATGGAAAATACGGTGCCTGTTTCGCCTCAGGCTTGGCAGCAATAGATTGTGTCTTAAAAATGCTCCACTCTGGGGACGAGGTAATATCGACCAACGACTTATATGGCGGATCTTATCGGATTTTCAGAACAATCTTTGAAAAGTTTGGCTTGGTATTTCATTTTGTGGATATGACCGATGTGAAGAATATTAAGAACAAGGTTAATTCAAAAACCAAAATGATTTGGGTAGAAACCCCTACAAACCCAATGATGAATATTATTGATATTGCAGCAGTTGCAGAGATTGCCCAACAGGGAGGAGCTCTTCTTTGTGTTGACAATACGTTCGCTACGCCATTTCTCCAATCACCTTTGGACTTGGGGGCGGATATCGTGATGCATTCGGTAACAAAGTACTTAGGAGGGCATTCCGATGTAATCATGGGAGCCTTAATTACCAAAGAAGAAACAATAGCCCGAGAAATGTACCGAATTCAAAACAGTTCAGGTGCAGTAACTGCGCCCATGGATTCTTTTTTAGTGCTGAGGGGGATAAAAACCCTTCATTTACGCATGGAGCGACACTGCTACAATGGGGAAAAGGTTGCTCGTTTCTTGGCAACTCATCCAAGAGTTGATCGCGTTTTTTGGCCGGGTTTTAGTTCGCACCCTAATCACGCTATTGCAGCAAAACAAATGCGTGGTTTTGGAGGTATGATTTCGTTTACCCTGAAAGGAAATCAGCTTGAAGATGCGCTTAACGTGGTGAAAAAAGCCAAGCTTTTTGCCTTAGCAGAGTCCTTAGGTGGGGTAGAGTCCTTAATTGGTCACCCGGCCTCTATGACCCACGCTTCGATTCCCAAGGAGGAACGAGATAGAAGCGGAGTAGTGGATAGCTTGATTCGCTTAAGTGTTGGTATTGAAGACATTGAAGATTTAATTGATGACTTGAAAAACGCTTTGGGCTAAAGGTTTTCCAAAAGTTGAAAAAACTGGTCTTTTTTTGCGATGGATAGAGGCACCGCTGCACCGTCTTTCATAATTACAGAACCGCCCTCTGTTTTATCATAACGATCGATGTATTCGATGTTGACCAGGTGGGATTGTTGTACCCGAAAAAAACCGTGGTTGGTTAACAAGAGGTCGAAATCCTTCAAGGTTCGGGATACAAGTATTTTTTTTCCACTGTTTAGGAAGAAAAACGTATAATTTTTATCTGCCTCGCAACGAATGATTTCACTTAAATCTACCACGTGAACGCTTTCTTGGGTTTTTAGGACCAACTTGCGTTTTTGGCTGGTATTGAGGTTTTGGGATAATGCTTCGAATTGAATTTCTTCTTTTTTGAGATCCATGGTATCCAGGGCGTTTTGAAGCGCGATTTTTAATTCCTCTGCATCAATGGGTTTGAGAATGTAGTCCAATGCACTAAACTTAATGGCCATGATCGCATATTCCTGGAAGGCCGTAATGAAAATGAGTTCAAAGGGTTTATCACCTAATTGATTCAATAAATCAAAACCAGTTCCATCGGGCATTTGAATGTCTAAAAATACGATATCGGGCTTTAGTGCATTTATCGCCGAAAGTCCCGTTTCCACATTCTCACCGTCGGTATAAACTTCAACATCAAATCCAAAAGAATCGATGATTCGTTTTACGAAATCGCGTATTCTTTTTTCATCGTCAATGATTAGGATTTTTTTCATTTCCTTCAAATATAATGTTTTCGTAAATCAATGGCAAACAAATGATTGCCTTGGTTCCTGTTTTTGTGTTTTCATCAAAATCATAAATTTCTAGGTTCCCTTTTCCCTTGTATTTTTTATTTAATATCTGAATTCTTTCCCGCGTTATATTCAGGGCCATGCTTTTATGATTGGTTTTCTTTTTAATCTTGGACGCTTTAGATCTCCCCACACCGTTGTCGCTGACAACAATTTCTAACATCCCATCACGTTCGTGCATTGCGATGTGTATGGTACCATTCGTTACGGTATGGAGTTGTCCGTGTTCGATAGAATTTTCTACGAAAGGCTGAGTAATCATTGGAGGTATCATCGCGCGTTTCGATATGAGGTTTTCGTCAATGGTTAACTCAAAGTTGAATCGATCTTCAAACCGCAACTTTTGGGTGGTGAGGTATTTGGTTAAGATTTCTTTTTCAATGTCTATGGTGATGAATTCTTTCGGCGAGTTTTCCAGAATAAGGCGAATGAGTTTTGAAAAATCTACAAGAAAGTTGGAGGTTTTTTCGGGGGTATTCTCATAAATATAACTCTGGATGACCGCCAAGGCATTGAAAATGAAGTGAGGATTCATTTGCGACCTAAGCAGCGTTTGAGCCATTTCCGTTTCACGTTGTTCCTGCAAAGTATTTCTCTGCCTATTCATAAAGAACAGGGTCAGGCCCGACAAAAAGAATACCACCACTACAATGACAATCCCTAGAAGTTGTCGATCGCTTTGCAGCTGGAGGATTTCTTTTTCTTTAAGTTCTTTTGATAATTCCTCTTCTTGGGTGTCTATAAGCCTTTCTCGCTCCTCTCGAGAGTTGGATTGCGTGAGTTCTTCAATGGCTTTTGAGTCAACGGAAAATGTGGTTTTCTTTAAAAATTCAGTATAATTTTTAAGGTATGAATACGCAAGTTTCGTGTTACCCATGCGAAGGTAAATTTGCGATAATGCATAATAATTTTCATTCAATCCGCGGTAATCGTTGAGGTTGGCATAAATGTTTATGGAACGCTTGAAATTCTGCTCGGCTTCCATTAATCGATTTCTTTGAGCAAAGTCTAATCCGATAAGAAGGTATACTTCCGCCATATTATAGGGGGAAATTTGCTCCTCAAAAAATCGCAAGGCATTGGTAAACGCTTGCATGGCGGAGTCACTTTTGTTCACAGAACTAAGAGCTTGACCGTAAATTAACCAAGCTTCTCCTAGGGCAGCATCTACTTGGTGTTTTTCCAGCAATCGCACTATTTTGGGAATATGAACGACGACTTCGACCGGCAATGCTTTTTTGAGTAATAGTCGAAAGTTAATCAGTTCGTTTTCTAAGGTAATTAGCTGATTTAACCTGCGGTTATTTTTTTGATTGCTCTTGAGAAGATAATGCTCTGCCTCGCGTAAATTTCCAGCGCTCAAGGAAAGCGTGGCAATAAATTGGTAGAATACTGAGGTGAAATGATCGTTTTTGATTTTTTGAACCAATTCCAAGGCCAATAACTCCTGATTAACGGCTTGCTCAATTTGTAGAAAACGGTTATTGCTCTTAGCAAATTCGTGCAGGCAAAGGGCCAGTAAAAGCTTACCTTTCGAACGCTTAACGAATTCAATGGATTTTTTATGATAGTAAAAACTTGAATCCTTGTTGTTTTGCTTACCGTATATTCTTCCCAGTCGTGAATAGGCCAAACCTTCCCAAGCTTTACGTTGCTGTTTATCGGCAATCGATAAGCCTTTTTTCGCCTCACTTTTGGCGAGATTTAATTGCCCTTTGTCTTCAAAATAATATGATTTTTGCAGGTGGTAGAAACAAGTAAATAAAGGACTTGATGTAAATGCTACAGACGGCGCGTTGAGGGAATCCATCAGAAGAAGGAAAAGTTTTAATTGTCCCTTTAGTCGGTGGCTATAGGCTTTTAAAAGCCGTCGCTCATCGCCCGTAAGGGAAAAGGAATTCAGTTTCTTATCCAAGCCGTCAGGACTGAAATCATCCGAAATCAAATAGGTTGTTGGAGCATTCTGACCAAAATAGTTGTTGTTCCAAAATGGAAAAATGCAGTAAAAAAGTAATGCTGTAATAAGCGTAAAACGAAAGTTCCTCACCCAACAAATATAAGGTTTGATCGCAATTTCTGCAATTCTTTCCTACCTTTGATGTATGCTAAGATCTTATCTTGAACTTTGGTTGAAAGAGGACATTGGTTCAGGAGATTATTCCTCCCTTGCCGCCATTCCGAAATCAGCAAATGGCCAGGCACAATTGTTGATAAAATCCGATGGAGTAATAGCAGGGATCGAGGTTGCGCGTGAATTGCTGAAGTTAACAGATGTCAATGCCAACTTTCACTCATGTAAAAAAGACGGCGACGAAGTACGGGTTGGAGACATTGCTTTCGAGATTACCGGGAATGCCGTAAACTTACTCTCCATCGAACGGTTGATGCTCAATATCATGCAGCGAATGTCCGGAATTGCCACAAAAACAAACCGTTTACAGCAAAAAATCGCCCATACTTCCGCTCGGCTTTTGGATACTCGAAAGACCACGCCCGGTTTTCGTATGCTCGAGAAACAAGCTGTCTTAATCGGTGGGGGCTTAAACCATCGAATGGGGCTTTTTGATATGGTCATGTTGAAAGATAACCATGTTGATTTTTGTGGCGGCATTACGCAAGCGGTAAATAAAACCCGACAATATCTTCAGGAAAATAAGTTGCCATTAAAAATTGAAGTGGAGGTGAGAAATTTGGAAGAATTGCGAGAAGTCATAGAACTGAGGTCCGTGGATCGAATAATGCTCGATAATTTTTCCCCGGAGGAAATTGTGTCTTGCCTCGGGTTAATCCCCGATCATTTTGAAACGGAGGCCTCTGGAGGAATCCATGAAAACAATATTGTCGCGTTTGCCGAGACCGGAGTTGATTTTATTTCGGTAGGAGCCTTAACGCATAATGTTGAAAGCTTAGATTTGAGTTTAAAGGCCGTAGTACAAGGTTAGCCTGAATTCTTACTTTTTTGATAAGCTGCAATTTTTTTCACAAAATCAGGATCTTTTTCCAAATGATTTCCAATAACAACGAGGTTTGCTCCTGCCAGATGGATTTTTTTTACCGCTTCGATATTTCGTAAACCTCCCCCGACAATCAGAAGTTTGGTGAGCGGTGAAATCAAGGCGATAACTTCTTCGGATACTGGATTTAAAGCTCCGCTTCCAGCATCTAAATAAATCGATAAGTGTCCCATCAATGTTCCTGCCAGGGCCGTGTTTTCAATGAGTTTTAGCATTTTTTGATCTACAGGGGCAGTTTTTGTTACCCTTGAGGTGCTTGTTGTGGTTCCGCCGTCTAGTAATAGGTAGCCCGTTGGAATGGTTTCTATCCCTGAATGATAGACTTCTTCCGCGCTTTTGATTTGCTCTTCGATGAGGTATTGAGGATTTCGGCTCGAAATCAAGGATAAGAACAGCATGGCGTCAGCTTTTTTTGAAAATTGGTCGGCACTTCCGGGGAACAATACTACCGGAATTTGCGTTTGTTTTTTTAATACCTCAACGCATAAAACCGTTTGAGCCCGGGTAGCACTGCTGCCCCCTACTAAAAAAATATCCGGTTGAGCGAAAATAAGCCGTTTCACATCATGGTTGAAATCCCTTGTATTTGTATTTTTCTCCGGGTCAATAAGAATTCCTAGCCGTGGAGTTCCTTCGCTTAAATGGGAGAATAATTTACCCATGTGTTGAGTTTACGGCAAAGGCCATCCATGTGTTTTCGTTGAATTCTTTGACATGGCAGTGAATGAGGGTTTCGTGATTTTCAAGCAACAACCTAAACGTTAATTGGGGAAAGGCCTCTTTAAAAAGAATGCATTGTTCTTTCCAATTAATTCCACGCATCCCAATCAACTTATAAATTGCCTCCTTGCACGACCACAAGATGCAAAGTTGGTCCAAATTGCTGAAAAGAGAGAAGTTGCTCAATTCAAAGGGATGAACGAACCGATCTTTTATGGTGAAAAGCCGTTCGTTTTTTTCTTCAATATCACAGCCAAATAACACTTCGGAATAGGCGAAAAGCGCATGGTTTTGTGAATGGCTTATCCCGAGAGTTAATGAAGAACCTTCGAGAATAGGTTTTCCATTGGGGAGGTACAGAATTCTTTGTTGCGGGAAATAGTGATTTTTAATCCTACGAATCGCCATATATTCGAGTTTTCTTCTCTCGAGAAGAATTTTTTCGGACTCCTGGACTTCGGATAACATCAGGCGCGTTGATTCGACGGCAAAGGACACAGGGCTTGTGTCATAGTATATCAAAGTATCCCCGATAAGGATTACTTTCTCCCTTTCACGACTTTGCAGGTGCATGATATAAAAAGCGAGATTTTTTCGTTGAAATTATCGATTTTTCGGAAACTAAGGATAAACTTTCCTATATTTAGCCACATTATTTACGCAATTTGGGTCTTTTAATATTTGTTTTATGATTAAAAAACTACCGCACTTACTCATAACCCTTTTATTTACAGCAACTTATCTTCATGGCCAATCGGGTTTAGGCACCTTGAAAGGCATCGTAAAGGATAACAAAACAGGCGAATTAATTTCCAACGCGAAAATTTATCTGTTATCGGGTGTAAATATGAAAGGTAACGCCTTGACAGATGAAAACGGTGAATTTCAAATCAACGCTATTTTGCCGGGATTATACGACGTAAAAGTGACGAATAAAGTAGAGGGATACCAAGATGCCTTGGAACAGGGGGTGATTATTTCTTCGGATAAAATTACGTTCCTAGAAAAGTTAACGTTGGGAAAACCGGAAAATGAATTAACTAAGGATGAGGTCAAAGTGTCGCGCTATAAAGTTCCTCTGATTGATAAGGATGGAGGAGCCTCTGGTGCCACGGTAACTCGGGAGGATATCAGTAGAATGCCGGTTCGTTCTGCGGCTGGAGTAGCTCAGTCGGTTGGAGGGGTAAATACCAACGAGGGAAGCGGGGCCATTTCGGTTCGCGGTTCTCGGTCAGACGCAACTTATTTTTTCATAGATGGTATCAAGGTACGAGGATCCACCAATTTACCCAAAGCGGCTTTGGAGGAAGTTTCCGTTATTACGGGAGGGGTTCCTGCGAATTATGGGGACGTTACCGGTGGTATTATTTCGGTTACAACGCGAGGGCCTTCAGCTATTTATTTTGGGAGCATTGAGGCGGTTACCTCCGGATTTTATTTTAAAGGGGCGGATCCTAACGGTTACGACGGAAAGGTTTTTGGATTGGACAAATACGGCTATAACTTGTTAGAGGGAATGTTCTCAGGCCCACTTTGGATCCAACGCGATTCAACGGGTGAAAAAACGAAACCTCGTTTAGGATTCCTTGTCTCTGCAAACTTAACGGATGAACTCGATAACCGTCCATTAGCGGGAGGGGGTTGGAGGATCAAAAGGGATGTGCGGGATTCTTTATTGGCAAAGCCGCTACGTCCTACATCTACGGGATTCGGAACCTTTCACAATGCGTTATTTTTAAGAGAAAGCGATTTTGAAAAGGTGCCTTGGAGAATGAACGCGCGAAATACCACCATCTCCGGTCAAGGAAAAATCGATGTGAATACGGGTCCATCTGTGAACGTGCAGTTTGGGGGCTCCATGAACTATTTCAATGGCGCTGCATACTCCTACACAGGTTCCTTGTTCAACTTCACTAATTTTGGTCAGTCCAAAGGAGTGGATTATCGGGTGTATGGTAAAATCTCCCAAAGGTTTTCCAACGACAACAAAAACAGTAAAATTAAATCGGCCAACTACACGTTGATGGTGGATTTCAGTAAAACCATGCGCGAGTCTTACGATTCGAAACATCAATACGACATATTTAATTACGGACACGTCGGGACTTTTAAAACCCGAAGAAAACCCTCCTACGAGTTTAACAATAATTTACAGCGTTGGGAACACAACGGATTTCGCGATCTCGAAGTTGAATTTACACCTTCCGAAACTAACAGCGCTCTTGCTTCTATAACGACGCAGTACTACAATATTTATGCGGGTTCTCCTTTCGGGAGATATGAGAATTTGTTCCAAATCCAACAAGGAAACGCACTTAGAAACGGAGATGGTCCACAAAGCGTTTACGGTATTTGGTCCAATATTGGGGCTCCTTACAACGGTTTTGGGAAGTTTGAAAACGACCAGTTCCGGGTTACAGGTGCGGGTTCTCTTGTGATTGGAAACCACAGCGTTTCTCTTGGTTTCGAGTACGAGCAACGAACCGATAGAGGATGGTCGAACGGGGATCAAGGACCAACAGGCATTTGGTCAATTGCTCGACAGTTGATGAATTTTCACATTCGAGAGTTGGATTATTCAACAGGAGTAATTACCGATTCTGGTTCTTTCAAGGCGATTACCTACGATCGATTAAATTCCGGTTATGCCTTTAACAATAATAATGTATTCGGTGGCCAAATCAACAACGATAATCAATCGTTTTTTGACTACAACGTAAGAAAGGCTCTTAACCTTGCAACCGGTGGAAACGACTTCGTAGACATCGACATGTACGATCCTTCCATGTACAACCTTTCCATGTTTTCCCCGGATGAATTGATGAACCAAGGTAATTCATTCGTTTCCTATTATGGATTTGACCATACCGGGAAAAAAGTAAAAGGAATTACCGACATCAATAAATATTTCAATGAATACGACGAAAACGGTAATTACAGGCGTTTTATTGGAGCCTTCCAACCTACTTATTTGGCGGGCTACATCATGGATAAATTTGCTTTCAGAGACATTGTTTTCAATGTTGGGGTAAGGGTCGACGTATTTGATGCTAATCAACCCGTACTGAAAGATCCTTATTTATTTTACAATGCTCGAACGGTAAAGGAAGCTAAAGCGCTTAAAGAGCAAGATCCAAATCAGTATGCTTGGGTCAACGTTCCTGAGAGTATGGGGGACGATTATGTTGTTTATGTAAACGATGTTTACGACCCAACGGCCATCAATGGATTTAGAAATGAAGCGGAATGGTTTAATGCTGTCGGAACAACGGTAGAAAATCCTCAGGTAATTCAGGGTGCTGGAGGTATTGCACCATGGTTGTTGAATCCGGGTCAAACATCACCTGATGCCTCCGCATTTGAAGATTATAAGGCACAAGTAAATGTAATGCCCCGTGTTGCCTTTTCTTTCCCAATTTCCGAAAAAGCTTCCTTCACTGCGCATTATGATATCCTCACCAAACGACCAACTTCAGGTTTCCGGTTTGATCCCTATGAATATCAGTATATCCAATCTCGTAACGCAGTTATTAGTAATGCAAACTTAAAACCTGAGACCACCATTGATTATGAAATAGGATTTCAACAGGTACTTGGAGCAACATCCTCGTTGAAGATTTCGGCTTTCTACCGTGAACAACGCAACAATGTGCAGTTGATTAATATGTTCATGGCTTATCCTGCTTCCTATGCAACATTCGGAAACCGAGATTTCGGAACCGTTAAAGGATTGACCGTTGCCTATGATCTTCGTCAAACGGGTAATGTTCGTATGACCGCGAATTACACGCTTCAGTTTGCAGACGGTACGGGTTCAGACGCAACCTCAATGTCAGCCTTCATTAACGCAGGTATTCCCAATTTAAGAAACATTTTCCCTTACAGTTTTGATCAACGTCATGCTTTTGCCATCACCTTTGATTATCGCTACGGGGAGGGTAAAGAGTACAACGGCCCCACCATTGGAGACTTCAAGCTTTTTGAAAATACGGGTCTGAACATCTTCACCAACATCAATTCTGGTTACCCGTACACTGCCCAAACATTCATTACCGATGAAGGTATTGGAAATTTAAATGCCGGTATCAGCGGAACCGTGAACGGGTCAAGGTTGCCATGGACTTATCGCTTGGACATGCAGTTGGATAAAAATTTAACCATCACGCACAAATCCAAAGATACCAAGGGTAAGGAAAAAGAAAAAGTATCCAATTTGAACATCTACATCCGTGCTACGAATTTATTTAACCAATTCAACGTACTTGGGGTTTACCGAGCAACAGGCAACTGGGACGATGATGGATACCTTGCCGCAGCGGCAAGCCAAACCTCGATTCAAAACCAAACCGATGAGCAGGCCTTTCGTGATTACTACGCTATGAAGGTGAATAACCCGTTCAACATCAGTATACCGAGAACCATCCGTTTAGGTATAAAGTATGATTTTTAAAAATTAATTAGAATTACAACATGAAAAAGCAATTCATTGCATCACTTTTAGCCACAATGTTTATCGGATCTAGTGTTTTTGCTTACCTAGGACCGAACGATAAAATTAAAAAACCGGGGAAACCTAAGGCCAACTGTAGTCCGGCAACAGCGAAGTACATTTTAGAATTCAACGATGTGCGAGCACTTATAGAGCAAGGCGGCTCCATGTTTCAAAACCGGCAAAACGGTGTAGCTGCCTATGAGGTTCCTAAAGGAAGTAACCGGTTTGCCATCTATGCTGGGGCACTTTGGATGGGTGGAACGGATGTGAATGGTCAATTAAAGCTTGCCGCTTTGCGTTTTCGCCAAGGAAACGACTTTTGGCCAGGCCCACTATCCGTAATTGCTGGCACCGGGAGTTATAATCCTTTGTTTCCTGTTGGAGATGATGCCACTCGGAATTTTGGGGAAGCTAACATCGATCCTGATCAATGCATCGCTTACGATGAATTTTATACCATGCGCAAAGCGGAGGTTATCCGATTTAATATTTGGTGGGAATGTCAGGCGGGGATTAGCACAGAATGCGATGATGTAATACCCCCTTCAAATGAAGAATTGGATCGAATTTATAATTGGCCGGCACACGGAAATGTTTCTGAAGGACAAGATTATTTTTTAGCTCCCTATTATGACCGAGACCAAGATGGTAATTATAATCCGGACAACGGAGATCACCCGTGGTACGACGATATTCTGGGTCGAGACGATATCCAGTGCGGTTTCGATCGACGTATTTCGCTTTTTGGCGATGAAACACATTGGTGGGTTTTTAATGACAAGGGCAACATTCACACAGAAACCAACGGGGATCCAATTGGAATGGAAATTCGCGCACAAGCTTTCTGTTTCGCCACCAATGACGAAGTTAATAGGATGACTTTTTACAACTATGAGTTAATTAACCGAGGAACCCAAACACTTTACGACACTTATTTTGCACAATATTTAGACGCAGATGTGGGTAATTATTCAGACGACTATGCGGGATGTGATGTTTCTCGGGGTCTTGGTTACATGTACAACGGCGATTTAAACGATGAAAACGATGGAGGTAGGCTGGGCTACGGGCTGAACCCCCCGGCCATTGGTTGCGATTTTTTTGAAGGTCCATACCAAGATGCTGATGGCATTGATAACCCCGGCCCTTATTTTGATAATGCTACACAAAGCAACGTAGTTCCAACGGTTGTTGATGCTCTTGCAAATAATGGTATTGTGTATAAAGGTATTGGAATTGGTTATTCGGATGGAATCATCGATAATGAACGTTTCGGTATGCGTCGTTTTACGTACTACACTTCGACGTCAGCCTATCCGTACAACGATCCGGGACCTGCTGCAGAATTTTATAACTTCATGGAAGGCCAATGGGCAAACGGTTCCGAAATGTACTATGGGGGTCTTGGTAGTACTCCCGGAGTTTTATCCGATTACATGTTCCCGGGCACATCCGATCCATTGTCTTGGTCCACTGGTGGAATTGACATGACTGGACAATATCCCAATGGATGGGATGAAGCAACTAACAATAATCCTGCAGGGGATCGGCGTTTTGTTCAGTCAGCAGGGCCTTTTACTTTGAAGCCAGGGGCCATCAATAACATTACTGTTGGAATCGTCTACGGAAGAAGTACCGAAGGTTCCCTATTAGCTTCTGTGGAGGCCATGAAAAGAGCGGATACGAAAGCGCAAGCATTGTTTGATGCCTGCTTCAAAATTCTTTCGCCACCTGATGCGCCGAAATTGACCATTCAGGAATTGGATAAAGAATTGATTTTGATGATTGATAATCCAATTACATCCAATAATAAGGGAGAAATGTATGCAGAAATTGATGAAATCAACATCCCGGATCCAAGCGTTGACCGAAAGTATCGATTCGAGGGATATCAAATATTCCAATTGAAAAATCAAGATGTTTCCGTGGCGGATATTTCCGACCCTACAAAAGCCCGTTTGGTGGCGCAGTGTGATCTTAAAAACAACATATCTAGAATCATTAATTTTGAATTTGATGAGGCCCTTGGGTTCTCGGTTCCCGTTGAAAAAGTTGATGGTGAGAACAAAGGCATTCGGCATTCGTTCCAAATTCTCGAGGATGCATTTGCGCAAGGGGCTAGAAGGTTGGTAAATCATAAAACGTATTATTATATCGCGGTGGCTTATGCCTTCAACCAATTCAAAAAATACGATCCCAATGATGCATTATTCCTCGACGGTCAGAAAATTCCGTACATTTCCTCTCGTTTGAATTTTGACGGTACTGCTATAAGTTCAACCCCCGCCGTTCCCCACAACCCGATGCCCGAAGCA
>VGMY01000034.1 GCA_016866255.1 Bacteroidota bacterium
CCATTACTGACTGCCGCGACAGCGGCATTCGAATACGTGTTAATAGAACAAAATTAGATTATTTTAGCATACATTCCAACACCGGGCGAATTTTTATTCCTCCGGTTCCTTTTTTCCATTTTGTGACTAAATTTGATGTTTTGCACAACTAAAGATGGATTTATGCAAATTTTGAAAAATCAACGATTTAGGAAATGGATGTTAAGGACTTTATTAATTGCATTGTTTATTCCCATCCTTCTATTTTTCGTAGTGGTTTCGGTCTTTTACGTCAAGCAAGACGATTTTGTGAAGTACGCCCTGACCCATGCCAACCAAGACTTCAAAGGTCAATTGAAAATTCGGGACAGCCATGTTGCCCCGTTTCAGAATTTCCCCCTGATTTCCATTGATCTAGAGGATTTGGAGATTTTTGAATCCAAAGCTAAAAACGCCGATCGCCTGGTGCACATCAACGACGCGTACATTGGTTTTAGCCTCTTGGAAATCCTTCGAGGCGATGTGAAAGTGCATAAAATTACCCTCAAGAAAGGAAGCGTTGACCTCAAACAACATCCCGACGGATCAATCAATGTGGCCAACGCATTGGCTCCAACCATTCCTAGCAAGGAAGTTTCGGAAGATTTACACCTCGACCTCGATGCCGTTGAATTGGTGGAGGTTGATGTGAATAAACTCAACGAGGTGACCCACTTGAAAATTGATTTGTTCATGAATCGTGCCCTGGCTTCCTTTCGTTCCAACGCCCAAGGCATTGATTTCTCCTTGGATTCTGATTTTTTTCTCAGCGTCTTGAACGGAAAGGACAGCACCTTCTTACGGCACAAACATGTGCATTTCGATACCGATTTTCAATTTTCTAAGGCCAACCAACGCTTGCGCTTTGATCAAACAATCGTGGAATTTGAAAAGACACTCCTCGATTTTCAAGGGAATGTTCTTTTCAATAAGGACCTCGAGGTCGATGTGGAAGTTCGCGGTCATAAACCGAATTTCAACCTGTTTTTCGCTTTTGCTCCTCAGGATATTTCGGCGGCGATGTCCCAGTTTGACAACCAAGGAAAAGTTTATTTCCAAGCCAAGATTCAGGGAAAAACGGCCAACGGACATCAACCTTCGATCGAAGCCAGGTTCGGGTGCTCCCAAGGCATGCTAACCAATCCAAACAACCGGAAAAAAATAAATTCCATTGGGTTTGAAGGGTATTTTACCAACGGCGCAAGGCGCGATCCATCTACCATGTTCTTTTCGGTTAAACGCTTCAAAATGAAACCCCAGTTAGGGAATTTTAGTGCCGATATTTCGGTTAAGAATTTTGCAGAACCGGAAGTAGATATGAAGGTGAACGCGCACTTGGACTTGGATTTTTTAGCGCGGTTCAGCAAGGCTCGGGCCATACAAGGTATGGCGGGTAAGGTCGAATTGGCCATGAATTTTCACGACATCATCGATTTGAACCATCCGGAACATGCCCTAAAAAATTTAAACCAAGTCTATTATTCCCGACTAAAAGTCTCCAATTTTAGGGCCAATCTCGAAGGCTTGCCCTTTCCCATTGAACGCCTAAACATTGATGCAGAGGCCGATGGCCACGCGTTAAACGTTCGAAAATTTGGCATCATGTATGGGAAGTCTGATTTGGACTTCTCTGGAAGCTTTAGCGACCTTCCTGCCCTGATCCATCACACGGATATTCCGGTAAGAATGGATTTTTCCCTTCGTTCCAATCTCCTCGATTTTAGAGAGCTCACCCAAAACTCCAAAGGCAAGCCCGCGTTCGATGAAAGCCTCAACAAACTGAGGTTAAAAGGCAGTTTTCTTACCTCGGCCAAAAAAGTTACGGAGTCGCCCAACCTTCCGCAAGGTGAGTTCGTGATCAGCGAGGCCTATGGCAAATTAGCGCATTACCCGCATGCCTTTCATGACCTTCACTTGGACCTGCTCATTGATGACTTGGACCTGACCTTGAAGGATTTTAGAGGTGCCGTGGACCATTCTGATTTTCAAGTTAGCGGTAAATTTCACCGCTACGACTTTTGGTTTAAACCGCAATTGGACGGCACAGGAGAGGTGGCTTTGAACGTGCATTCCAAACACCTTATTTTTCAAGAGCTTTTTAGCTATGCAGGAACCAACCACTTACCGGAAGAATACCGCTCCGAAGAATTAATGAATTTTGACTTCAAAGGCCATGCATCGGCTTCCTTTCACCATGGAAACTTTACTAACGCGAAACTGCAATTGGATAAGTTGGGAGGAAAATTGAAGTCCCATCCCGTTGCTTTACACCATTTTTCCGGAGCTTTGGTCTATTCGGAAGATCATGTGCGTTTTGACCATCTGAAGGGTTCGATGGGGCATTCCGATGTGGAATTAACCGGCAATTATCATTGGTCTGACCCCAAACACCGAAGCAGCCTTCAACTTAAATCAAAAACCTTGGATTTGGATGCTTTTATGGTGCAAAAGGAAGAACCGCCACTCCACGGCTCGGAACACGACCAAGCAACATCCTTGTACGATTACACTTTTCCAAACCTCGACCTTAAAGTGGATGTAGGTCATTTTACCTTGGCTCCCTATGATTTGCGTGAGGTACACTTCGATGCCCAGGTGTACGACGACCACCACATCGACGTACACCATTTTAAGGTTTTAACAGCCGAAGGTTCCCTATCAGGTTCGGGGACGTTTAGCGGACGGGATAAAAAACACATCTATTTTGCCCCAAAATTGACCATTCACCACTTGAATTTGGATAAGTTCATGGTGAAGTTCGATAATTTTGGACAAGATCACTTGCTTTCGGAAAACCTCCACGGTTACGCGGAGGGCACCCTCAAGGGTAAAATACATTTGCATGCTGATTTTGTTCCGAAATTGGACGACTCCGACCTGGAAATTAACGTTCAAGTGACCAATGGTCGTTTGGATAACTATGCGCCCTTACTTGATTTAGGTACGTATTTCGAGGATAAGGATGTAACCAAAGTGAAGTTTGACACTTTGACCAATGTGTTTCGGTTGAAAGGGGGTAAATTGTCCGTACCGGAAATGGTGATTTGTTCGAGTTTGGGTTTTTTGAAAATTGCCGGCGAACAATCGATTTCCGGGAAAATGCCTATGGAATACCTCGTGGGAATTCCATGGTCGATGATTAAAGAAGTGGCTAAAAATAAACTTTTCAGGAACCGTCAAAAGGTGGATGACAACGAAGATGAACTGGTGGTAGAAGAAAGAAATGCGAAATACCTTTATTTTAAAGTTGCGGGAGACTTGGAAAATTATCAAGTTACGCTCGACAGAAAGAAAAAAAAATAAGTAGGCGTTCATGAAATTTTGGTTTTATCTAGGTTGTTTACTCTTTACCGTTTTCGCTAATTCACAAGAATATCTTGACGATAGTACGATAGTTCGCTCTCTTGTGGTGCCGCCCTTTAAGTTGATGAATCCGGATACTTTACGTATTGGCAAGAACGATGAATTGATATGCGATTCTTATTCGGCAATGGGGGTGCCCTACGTGTATGATGCGCTGCATTCGTTTCATTCCCGTCGCATGGATAAATTTGGAGGCTACCTTAACGATAAAATCGACGAAGGGCTTCGTCAAATTCGCTTGAAAGGCTACTATTCCGACCTCAAACAATTATACATTCAAATCAACCCTAAGTTGTTGACTGTTCACTGGGTGGCGGTGGTTGGGCCAAGTACCGACGGAAAATGCTATGTAAAGGTGAACAGCCGCGGTTCCGCTGGAGGAGGACGATCCGCGGTAGAACAACAACTGCCCTCCATGCACCGTAATTACGCAGAATTGAAACCCGTTAAAGTAATCGAGTTTAGTGAGGATGTTATTCAATGTTACGATTGGAAAGGTAACCCTTTAGACTCTTTCTACTCCAAAGTAAATATCCAACAATACTTTTACAAGTATGCGGATCTTCGAATCGGGAATACGGTAGAACTCGAAGACTACGATTTTATTGAACAAATAAATCCGCAACATGGGGCAGGGCAAAAAGCCTTAAGCAGTAAAACCTACAAACGAAAATACCGAGTGAAGTCGGGGGATACTTTGTCTCAAATTGCTAGAAGGTACCATACAACCGTGGCCAAAATAAAAAAAGCCAATGGCCTGCGTTCTGATCGTATTCGAATTGGTCAAGTGCTTAACATTCCGTAGTGCACTTATTTACCTTCATCGACCTCTTTTATTTAATATAAACCGAGGGGCTTTTTAACCCAAGAAGGGATCTTTGCCAAACGTTTCTCGATCAGTAAACGCTCTAATCCGGCGGTGAATATGTAAACCATTGCGTAAAACGAAATAAATACTGCTAAAATTTCAGCAAAACCCAATCCCTTCGGAAGTCGACTGATGATTTGAGTAATTAAAAAGGCATGAAAGATATATACGAACATGCTGTGGCGACCTAGGATGTTGAGGTGCTTTAATAGTTGAGCATTGACCGATAAGGGTTTAGATAAACCCATAAGTAACCAAAAACAAAAGCCAAAAGCAAGGCTCAAATAAGCTAAATTTGGCGGGTAAAATATTTCCACATATTCTTCTCGAAATGCTTGGGAAGTTTTGTCCAAGGTTGCCCAAATGGCCCCTCCAATAAATGCTGCAGCACTGAGCCAAGGCACCCAAAATAGTGAGTCGCCAGTACTTTTCCATCGAAAGGATAAAAAACCGATTAGGGGAAAGGAAAGCCAGGGAAAAACGGGAAACCACCCGTCAAAAGCCCATCGGTAAACTTTGTAACTTACGGAATCCCAATTTGGGTCGTGAAGTTCAAAGCGGTAAACAGTTTGCAGTAGGCTTGGAGTTAGCATAAGTGCCAAAGCAACGATCCAAAGTATCGGCGATGGGAGCCGCTTCATCAATTCGAGGGAAAGTTGTCCGAAGGCAATCACATAGAGGATGTCAAAGGTCTGAAAAGGAGGGATTCCCCAAGCACAAACGTCCACAATTATAGCTGAAGCTAGAACAAATAGCCCTGATTTAAATCCATTTGATTTGGTTCCATTCATGGCGAAGGTGTAACCTGATAGGAAGGTGAATAGCGGAGCGGCAAGCGAACAAAGCGCTCTAAACCAAAATGGAGTGTTCGGTTCCAGTAAATATGGTGTTGTATTGGCCAAAAGCATGATCAGGATGGCAATGCTCCGCATTGAATCGATGTACTGGTTTCTCATCGCTTCAAATTTAGTGTATTTTGTTAGGTGCTTGTGGTTGTTTTCCTCCAAAAAAAAATGAATTGTCGGTATGCGGAAGTTGATGTATTTTGTTAGTTTGGTTGTCTATTTGTTAGCAGGGGAGGTGTTCGGTGCATCTCCCATCCAATTGAATGTTGGGATCTATGTTCGCTCAGTATCGATGAACAACAAAGAACAACAAGCCACCATTGACATGTGCTATTGGTATCGTTTCCCAAATCCTAGTAAAGGGATGGTGGAAATAACCGCAAAGGAAATCATGCGTTCTATTAAGGTTTTAGATGCGAATGGGAAAAAAGTCATCGAAACCTTTCCTCTGAGTAAAAAAACTTCCCTGATGTTGTCCTTTTTGCCTCCCGGCAACTATACTTTTGAGGTTATAATGAAAAGCGGTTTATACCGAAAATCCTTGGTTTTCACTCCATAATTAAAAAGGAACATCGTCCTCTTTTGCATCGCCAAGGGTAAACAAACGGAACGATTCATCCTCCAAATAAACCCTCTTACCGGGGTTTTTAGCGGTGAACGAGGTTTTGAACTGGTTGCATTCCATGACGTCGAGGTGCCCCTTGCAATTATGGTGAAAGATTAGGTTCATGTAGCATTTGCTGACGTTGCCTACGAATGAAAAACCGGTTGATTTCGGGTAACAACTTGTGCACTTTCCCTGAACGACGTTGAGGTGCGTATCGCCTTGGTCCTTGAAATACTCCAAGGCCCGTTCCAAACGGAGAAGGAAAAGTTCAATTTCTCCGGGTTCCTCCTCGGGTATATCCTTCAGTAAAAGCTGCACCATGTCAAAGTCCAGATCCTGAATAAAATGGCGCACGGCGTCATCGAGGGTTTTTAAAGGGCGAAGCGTGTATGGCATGAAATAAGGATTTCCTAAGGTAATTACGAAAAAGTTTTCTCAACGCGCTGGAACGCCAAAAAATGTTAACATGTTGAAAAGTTTTACGGAAGGCCAAATTTCGGTAATTCCGGCGCCACGCTGGCCCTGTCCACTTTTAGACCATAGTCCAATGCTCGTTACGGAATAAGCGATATGTTTTCGACGATGTCGCAAAGGTATAGTTTATCTAATTAAGGACTTTCGGTTAAGTCGAATGGGTCATGTTGGCATGCAATGAGGTTAAAATTTTTGAAAGCATCAAATAAGTTGAAAAAATACTAAATTTGGGAAACTTATTATTTATCTATGAAAAAGATTCTTTTACTGTTCTTATTTCCCATTCTCTTTGACTCTTGTAGTGATAGTGGTTTACCGGAATCTGGTGAAAATAATGCAAACTCCCAAAGTATGCCAACCATTATGGTTTTTCCGTCTGACGCTCTTTTATTGAACATGGGCTTTTTGAGGGAAATCCAAAACCAAGGCACTATTTCTTATCAAAGAGATTACCAGCAAGCCTTCATCAAAAATCCAGATGTGAAATTCGCTGTTGCCTCCTTACAAGAGGAATTCGCTAACAATGGATTTCGATTAGAAGACATGGAACAGCAACTCAAACAAATTACAAACAATAATGCTATGGACGAAGCTAACGGAATCGTTCGAGATATAAAAACAGAGCTTTTGAATACGGTTCGTCCTGACTATATCATTGAATTGGATTACAATAACGTAGTCAATACCCGGAGCCGTAATGGTGACGGCTCGATTACATTCACTGTCAAATGTTTGGATGTGTATACAAACAAAGCAGTAGCTTCTATCTCCAAGAGCGGAGTTGATATGTCAGGCGGTGTCGACATGGCCACAAAAATAAAGGAAATCATAGGGGAATCCATGTCGGATTTTAAAAGTCAAATTATTTCACATTTCGATGATTTGAATAAAAATGGAGTTGAGATCACCTTGAGGGTCGCTGCCAACGGAGTAAGTGGAATCGCCTTGGACGATGATTGTGGAGATGAAGAAATAGGTGAAAAAATTGACCTATGGTTAAAACAAAACACGATCAATCAAGCTTTTAAAATGGTTAAAAATACAGACGTAGAAGTTTCATATACCAATGTACGCATCAAGGCGAGGGACGATAATGGTATGAAATATACGGCTTATGATTTCGCAAAAGGTTTGAAGAAAGGTTTGAAAAAAGGTTGTGGATTAGATGTTAACAATAGTACACAAAGTTTGGGGGACGCTTTGCTTATCATTGAATCTACCTTAAAATAATATTTGGCCATGAAGAAAAGAGTTTTTATCCTTTTGTCTTGTTTTTTTGCACTAGCTTCGTGTGGTAGTGAATCCCAAGATTCAGAAGAAAAGGTATCTTGCGATTCAGTAGATGAATGCATTTCTGTATATGATTTTGAAACGGCTAGAAAACTCATGAAGAAAGGTGGGATAAGTGGTTTCTTGGGCGGGAATGATGATTACAAAAATATAGTTATTGCTGAATCAAAATATTGGGCCGACAAAGGGGATATTGAACGTGCCTTGTCGGTTGTAGATGAATCATGGGGAGTGAGCGATTCACATTGGCCAGAGGAAGATTGGCAATGTTGGAGAAACAATATCATTGACATTGGAGTAACGGCTAGTTGCGAGAAAGGAGATTTTTTAAAAGCAAAACTGCTAGCTATTAAATCAAGCGAAGATTTGAACGTGGATGGGATAAAAATTGGTTCAATTATCGACGGATGGGTTGATAAAAAAGGCAATTTATATTCATCGTCTTTTGATTGTGAGGAAAGGGGTAGAAAACCTTGTTTGGAAAACAGAGCAACGGGACCTTCCATGAGACAATTGTTAATGGCAAAAATAAAGGATTATCAAAAATTACTGAAATAATGATGCTAATGAATAAATACGTTGTACTGGCCTTAGTTGGTTTCATGTTACTTTCCTCGTGCGGGGGAGACGCTACTAAATCGGGTTGCGATTCAGTGAATAGTTGTTTGGCAATCTATGATTTCGAAGGTGCAAGACAGTTAATTGATAGAGAAGAATATGATTGGGAAAAGGATTTTCGAGATGTAACTGTGGCTGAATCTAAATTTTGGGCTGAAAAAGGTGAGATAGATAGGGCATTGTCAGTGATAGATGAATCTTGGGGTGTGAGTGATTCACGTTGGCCAGAGGAAGATTGGCAACAATGGCGCTATAACATCATCGATAAGGGAGTTACCTCTTGCTGTGATAAAGGTAATTACACTCAAGCTAAAATTTATGCCTTAAAAGCTTCAGATGACTTAAATATTGATGGTCAAAAAATCGGCACTAGTTCAGGTCGATGGGAAGATAAAAAAGGAAATACCTACGATAGTCAATGGAGTTGCGAGGGTAGTGGTGTAAAGCCATGCTCTGAGATTAAAGCTCAAGGCCCATCAATGCGTGAAGCACTGCTAAAAAAAATTACCCAGTTTGAAGAACTTGTAAAATAATAAAAATGAAACATATTTTTCCAATTTTAATGGTATTATTGACCCTGTCTTGCCAACAGCAGAATGAAGTAAAAGATCCATTTGAACGAGCAAATCGAACCGATTCTGATAATTCCAATAACGATAATCTTATCATTGATGGTGATACGGTAAGCTTTTCAAGCAATTTTAAATTGAATGTATACGTCGCAGACAATGAGGATATCGGTGCTAGTGGTAAGCAACTCATTGAAACTCGTTTAGTTGCTGCAATGACAAAATTCGGGATTTCAGGTTCAGGAGCAAATCCAAGATTCTTTGTTGGTCCGGTGGTTAATTTAATTTCTAAAAATGTAACAGCCACATCTCCCACCAAATATTTGAACACCTATGAAATAACCCTTCATGCCGTTGATGCTCTCAATCAAACCATTTTTTCTTCGTATGCCTTTTCTGGAAAAGGGGTTGGTGATAGTCCTGATAAAGCCTGTATTAATGCGTTTCAATCCCAAAAATTCGACAATGCAGAATTTTATAAGTTTCTAAAAACTGCCGAAGAGAAAATTCTTAATTACTACAATCAAAATTGTGACGTGTTAATTCAAGAAGCAGAGGCAGAAGCGAAAATTAGAAATTATTCAAGCGCGTTTAATGTCTTGAATAACATACCGAAGGAGTGTTCGGAATGCTTTAAAAAAGTATCTGCCAAAAGAGTCGAATATTTCCAAATGAATTTAAACAACGAATGTCAATCCATTCTCGCCAATATGAAATCTGAGTTAGGAAAATACAATGATGCGTCTGCCTCTGGTTTTAATGATGCAGCTATGAATTATTATGCCTTGATAGACCGTCAATCTTCTTGTTTTCCAGAGGCTGAAAAATTATATAATAATCACATGAAAAAAATGAGTCCAAAAGCTCGTCGTGATTGGGATCTTCAAATGAAGAATTGGGAAAAACAAGTTGAAATGGCCGATAAAGAGTTTGATTTGAAGCGCGATAAGGAAATGGGTAACTTAGAATATTTAAAATTTAAAGAAGAAATGGCTGCAAAGGCCGAAATCGAAGGAAATAAAAAACTTCTTCAAAAATACAATTATGACGAATTGCCGTGGCTTCGAAAACTATTTACCCCACGCCAGCACGTTGATTAAATTAATACAAAATGGGATTATTTTCAAAAATTCGCAGTGGGTTGTATAAAACAGCTAAAGTCCTAGGGGATGTTTCCGCTATAAAAAACGGCAAAATTTTAAAGAGAATCAAAAATCGAGTAGTAGGAAGAATCGCCGGCAAAACCCTGGGTAAGATTAACAAGAAAGTCTAAAATTATTCGCCCAGCTCTTTCTTTGAAAAAATCTTTGCAATGTACAAATTTACCGATACCAATTTCACCCCAAAGCAAAAACGCAATTACAAGTTTCTTGGGTTATTGTATACGCTTGCAGGCTGGTTTGCAACTGCCTGCCTATTGATGCCTATTGGCTTGGTGTTACTACGTGGTTTTTTGGATGACGTCTTGGATTACGAGCCCAATTTTCCGAGCGATAATTCCATGCTTCTACTTTTTATAGGTTCCTTGGTTTTTTGGGGATTTTCGCGGGTTTTTGTTGCTAACCGTTGCCTTAATTGTTTTAAATACGGGCTGAAAGTAAGCAGCGAACAAACGTATGGTGATGCTGAATCTTGGAAGAAGTTCGGTGTTGTAAAAGGCAATTACAATGTGCTACAGTTATTGGTGGTTCAACAAGTACAATGTAAAAAGTGCGGTTTTGAATGCGAGCGAATTACGCAAAGAACTGGAAATTATGAAGGGATTGGCCGAATGCATCGGGATATTAAAAAAGGTGGGAAACCACGCCTTCCAGGCGAAGATTACACAAGTTGGTGGCGTCGAAATAAATAGGGGTGTAACCTAATAACCCAAAATGCATTGAAGGATAAGTATTGGATCAAACGAACAATGATGTCAATTCGAATAAAATTTCATGTGTTGTTTTTTTTGTTCCTTTTAATGGGATCGGCTTGTCAAACAAAAACAGCCTCTAAAAATTGGAAGAATGTCGAAAAGGATACAACAACCTATTCGAGTTACGACGTGAATGGTTTATCGCTTTACAGAGGATCGTATTTTGAAATCAAATATCCAAGTAACTTCACTTCAAATCCTAAAAGTACTTTAACTAATTCCGATAATAACGATGAAGCATCTTTTACTTCACCGGATGGAGAGGTTGAATTTTTTGTTTTTTCTCCGCTTTGGGCTGGAAATCCAAAAAACTATTTAATGATAAGTTCATCAGAAGAAGTTGTCAGTGAAAAAACGGAAAAGGTATGTGAAAGACCAGGGCAATACGGGGATAAGGTTATTCGTCACGTAACCATTAAAAATAAAAATGGCAAGTACTATCGTTCCTACGTATCCATTCAAGAACAAGTGGGTACCGAAAGCAATCTTCATCATGTGTTTGGAATTAAATACAAAAGTCATTTGGCCTATAAAAAATACCATGATGCATACCTTGCCTTCAAAAAATCACTCAAGCAGTTTTCAGATTAATAACGGCGTTTGAACCATAAAACAGTGAGTATTTTTCGGTTGTTTAGAATAAATCATGAGGGTACTTTTTTAGGGGTATTTATTGCTCTGTGCGTTGCTTCCAATACGTGGGGATTTCATAATGCGTAAGTCCTTTCATTAAAGCAATTTGCGTGAAACTCCCTCGGGTCAATTGTGCCCATGCAGCATTTGCCTCATCATCGAATCCATCTTGACAATAATACAAAACGATATCGCTCTGAACAATTCCTTGTTGAACGCACGTTTCAATCATTCTTTGATGTTGTTTCAAGCAGTGAATAATGCTTTCTTTTTGGTGAGCATCTAGGGCAATTTGATGGGCGTATTCGTACAAGGTTTCGTGTAAATCACGCTTAAAATCCGGTTCGTAGCGGAGTTGCGCAGGTTTATCCCAAATCACGAATTGCGCTACCTGTACACCGCGTTTTTCCAATAATTTAACCATTTCAAAGGCAACCAATCCACCCATAGAGTAGGCAACGATACGATCAATTTTATGGGGTAAGGCTTGTTGCTCTTCAAAGGCTTTCAGTAAATAGTTTGCAAGATGTTCTATGGATTCGATACCCTCTTCTATACCCAAGGATCCTGGATAATTGAACGCTACCGAACGATAATCGGGTTGCAAAGGGTAGGAATTAAAAATTAATCCCAATCCAAAAATGGGCGGAAAAAACCACTCATTTCCGTTTGAACCAGTTTGCATTTCCCAAAATACAGCGTTTTTCGCCAACATCTGCGCTTCCAGTGTTTCAAATCGAGCATCCTTAAAGAAGGATACCAATGAAGGACTTTTCTTCAACGTTGATTGTACTTCTTTCAGCATGATGAGTGCCTTCAATGAAGTTCCTCCTGATAAAAAGAAGTCGTTACTTGCTTGCGTTCCAAGGTATTTTTCCCAAATGGTCTTAAGGGGACCTTCCGGGCGATAAACGCCTTCAATCGGTAGAGCATCTTCGGATAGTTGAAGGGGTTTTCGAACCACCTTCATTCCACGCCATTCTTGACAAAGTTGTTCAAATTGCTGATGCAAGCTTAGAACCCTGTCTTGCATAAAATATCCGCCATCGTACTCCCACCGCAGTTGCACTTGTCCACCAAAAGTTTCTACATATAACGTGAGAGGCAGTCGCGCCCTCGTCATTTGCACGGGCTCCGGTACCGCTTGCTCGTGCAGTTCTTGTGGATGTTGAATTACCAAACCCACTTGATGGTAATCAAAAGGCTCGGTATTCTTTGGATAAAGAATGGTCGAATGTTTATGCTGGTATATGAATTCTAAGGCCGAATGTACCTGAGATATTTCTTCCTCCAGCGTAGAGGTTCCGAGATATGGTACGGGGAAGGCACGCATGTGCATTCCAATACACGGTTCTTCGCGCGTATCTACCACCAAGGAAATCCAATCGATGCAAGCATCATTTCGTTCCAGGGCGCTTCCCAATAAGACGCTGTAAATGACCGACGGACTGGTCTTCCATTGCTGTTGTAAGTGCTGTATATTCGAAACGGTTTCAGCGCTCAAAAGGCTTACTATGTTTGGAGTGATGCTGTGAGTAGCTTTTCCGTGGAGCGCTTTCGGCAGCGGAGCCAGGTTGAAGTATGTTTTCCACGAGGCGGTTCTCGCGCTTATGTTGGCCCCAACTATTTTGGCTTTGGCATCTTGGCCCTTGCGTATTTTGTCGAATAGTTCCGCTAAAGCAGCGTCTGACCCACCGTCATACACGATATGATGAGGATTAAAATAGAAATGGGTTTTTCCCCCACACTCGAGAAAGTTGGTCTCAAAACAAGGCCCTGTTTCCAAGTCTATGGCGCGATAGTATGCGTTTTTTTTGAACTCCTCCATGGCTTCGTGGCTCAATGAGAGGCTCTGAATTTCAAAAGAATGGGCATCTAAAGGGCGTTGGAATAATTCCCCAGTTTCGGTAATTTCAAATCGAACAAACAAAGGATTGCAGGCCTTTAAGGTGCGTTGAATCGACGTTTTTAACCCCACATCATTTGGGAGTTCAATAAAATGAGGAAGGTTGTAAATGCTGCTATCTTTTGATTGAATTTCAAACCAAATAGCTTGTTGTGCAGCATTTGCAGGAAAAACTTCCATGGATTCATCTGCAATCTTTTCCTCCAAAGGGCTGAAAGAAATCGATTGTGCTAGGCTCTTAAAGTCCAACGCAGAAAACAGCTGATGTACTTGGAGGCGTTCTTGGAATAGCTGATTCCATTCTCGAACGAAATACATGGCATCAAAACTGGATAATCCTAGGCCAAAGAAATGATCCGACGCTTCGATTTCTCGATCAAATAACTGCTTTATCAAAGCGCTTAGGCGTTCCAATGCATCGCCACTGAAGGTGATTTCCGAGTTGTTTTCCGAATTTTTCGCTAATTCCATCAGGGGTGCAACGTCGATCTTTCCGTTTTGATTCATGCTGAAGGAATCAACTTCCAACCATGCCGTTGGCACATAATACGATGGAAATGAACTGGCAAGATGTTGAATGATCCTATTTTTATCCCCAGAACTTAGGCGACCTGTACAAGCAATACCAAGTTCACTGGAAAACCCGGAGTCGTACGTAAACGCTACCCATGTTTTTTGAGGGTGGTACGTGCTAATAATTCGTTCCACTTCATGCAATTCCAGGCGCTGACCGCGAATTTTTACTTGTTGGTCCGCTCTTCCCAAAAAGTGAAATTCACCAAATTCATCTAGAATGCCACGGTCCGCAGTTAGCCACGCCCCATACAAGTTGCTCCATTGCTCATCCTGAAAATAACCAAGTCCAACACAGGGGCCATCAATTTTCAACAATCCTTCCAATCCGTCGGGTAAAGGTGCTCCGCGCTCCGTGCAAATGGATAACCTCGAATGATGCATGGCTTTACCTATGGGGACTACGCTTTGGGGGTGGTAACCGTTGCGCCAGGAAAAAAAGGAGTTGTCAATGGTAGTCTCCGAAAGTCCATAAGAACTTATCACGGTTGTAGTCTCAGGTACTGCCGAAATCAATGATTGCATCTCATGCATTTTCCATGTGTCCGAACCAACAATCAGCAAACGCAACGTTGGCAGGTGAAAGGGGGCCTCTTGCATCCACCATCGCACCACCAATGGCGTGGTCTCAAAGAGGGTTATCTCATATCCCTTGAGGGCCTCCAAAAGAAACATGGGGTCTTTTCGCTCAAACTTATCGGTTAAAACGAGGGTAGCGCCTTGAAACAACGATCGACCAATATCTCCTAAAAATACATCGAACGAAAATGAGGCAGCTTGTAGAACTCTATCCTCGGGTTGAATGTTGTATTGATCTTCCCATGCACCTATCGCAGCGGCATAACCTGATTTTTTGACGCCAACAAGTTTAGGCTTTCCCGTTGTACCCGAAGTCGCAATGGCATAACACAAGTGGGGGTTTACAGAGGTTTTAGTTCCCGATGGTATGATCAAGTCGTTGGCTGAGTGGCAAGGATTACCACATAGCGCTTCAATGTGTTGGATGCGTTCCTTCGGGGTGTCTTCATCGATGGGGATGAAGGCGATTTCCTCCAAAAGCATCATCATCAAAAAAGCAACATGATCGATGGTTCGCTCAAGCAACAAGGGCACGATTCCAGTAGAATACCCTT
Source organism: Bacteroidota bacterium (assembly GCA_016866255.1). Lineage (GTDB taxonomy): Bacteria > Bacteroidota > Bacteroidia > Flavobacteriales_D > Crocinitomicaceae > UBA952. Next base: position 14,813 of record VGMY01000034.1, read on the forward strand.
GGTTCATGGAACGTAATGTTTGGATTTTATGATCCAAATCAGCATAGCTGATGCTTTGCTCTTTTTGTTGAATAGCAGTTCGTTTCGGGAAGTTTTGCACCATTCGATTCCAACGTTCTTTCAGGGTTGGGGCCTCATCCGAGACAACCATGTCTACGGTATTTTCTTGCTGAAAATAGGCAGCATGGATTTTTTCTATAGCCTCAGGACTAAATTTGGATGCATCGAATTCCCACTGAAAATACCATGTTCCTCCTGCATCGATAAAATCGAGGGAAAGGTCAAAAGCAACGCCATGGGTTTCAAATTCCAAAGGAGTTATATGTTGAGTCTTTTCCCATTGGTTGTATACAAAGCAGGTATTAAAAAACGGTGTGCCTTCCTGTTGTTTTTGCGTTTCCAACTTTGCGATTTCTGCAAAGGGCTGTTTCGCCTTTTCCCGTAACCTTTTCCATTGCAGAAGAATTGATTCGGCTTCATCCGTATTTACAACCATAGGAAGCGTATTAGCAGACATGGCTACGATTTCATGTTCATTCCAAGTTCCGCGGCTCGATGCAACGATTCCCGTAGAAAAGTCGTGTTCGGGAAAATACCGGTACCAGTGTTGCACCCATCCGATGAGCCCTGCTTCGAACGTCGAACATCCGTAGGTGTTTTTCCATGCCATGATCTGTGCTTGTTCCTTGCGGCTCAACGCTATCCGTAGCTGATTTTTGTTCGTTGTGGGCTGCTTGCGTTCGAAAGGAAGTTTTTTTAAAACCACCTTTTCCAAGTACGGCCTCCAAAAAGCGGTGTCAGTTTCTTCGGTTTCGGGTTCAAGTAACTGCAAGAAAGTGACTTGATGGTTTTTTAAATCCTTGAGGAATGATTCCAGAATTTGTTGCATCCCTAATCCGTCGAGTAATCCATGATGCACGGTTATTCCTAACAGAATTTCACCTTCTACGAAGGAATAGAACACATGAAGCAAATGCTTAAACATGGAACGTTCGGTTGAATCGATAAGCGCCATAAATTCAACAACCGATGAAGTCTCCAAGCGGTGCAAAGCAATGTTCGATTGTTGCCAATAGTAGGATGATTTGATGGATTTTATGCACAGGGATAAATCCGTTTGTTCCTTTGCCCATTGTTGCAAAAACGGTTCCAGGTCTGGGTCGAAATTAATACGAAATGCGCTTCTAATCCAATAGGTTTTAGCCAACTGCTCATCGCTTTCCGAAAGGAAGAACAAGCGAGAAGCGGCCTCGTGCACCTGAGTGTTTGGTTGAATGCGGCGGTCGGTTGATAGTAATTCATCTTCCAATAAATGGGGAAGTTGCGACAAATTAACACAGGTTAATATCGAACGAATGCTTAAGGTTTGAGCTAGGTTCTTTTTTACTTTTCCGCTCATTTTCATAGCATCAATTGAATTGAAACCGTTGGCGAACCAATTCAACCCAACATCGATGTTTCTTCCCGGAAATAACTCATGCAGTATACCTAAGAATTCAGGCGCTAAGCTAGCTTCTTCTTGGTGGTTAAGTTCTTTGCTTCGTTGTACGAGCGCTATTCGATCAATTTTCCCGTTCTTATTGATGGGGAAAGCGGGTAATTTTACAATGTTTGACGGAATTGCGTAGGCAGGAAGAACATCGAGTAAACGATTCCGGGAGGGTAGTTCCTGGATTTCCGTTGTGTAAAAAGCAGAGAGTACGGGTTCGTCATAAATGATTTGCCACTGATCAATGCCCGACCACTGCATTAGCGCATTTTCAATACGGCTAAGCTCTATGCGCTGTCCGTTTATTTTTATTTGTTGATCCTTGCGCCCCAAAAAAAACAGGTTCCCTTGAGGGTCTTGGAAACCACGGTCTCCGGTTCGGTATATTTTTGCTCCACCAACCTCTAAAAAGGTACCTACTTCGTTTTCAAAGTACCCGCTCCCAACGGCGGGACCGCCGATCATAATTTCTCCTTCTTGAAATGGAGGGCAGGTTGAAAAATCCTCGTTGCACACCCCAACGCATGCGTGCTCAAAAGGCGTTCCCAAGGGAAGAAGTTCGGTGCCGTATTGTCCTATATTTTCAAAACCTGTCGCCAAAACGCTGCATTCAGAGGGACCGTAGAATTGGAAAAGCCTTGCTTTTGAGAACTTAAGCTTCAGGTTATTATAAATTCGCGGAGGAACGCGATCGCCTCCTGTCATTACGATACGCTCTTGGTCATCCTTCGGGGAGGCATGAATCCATTGTTCGAGCAAGGCTGGTACCATGTGAAAGGCGGTAACGCGTTGGAAAAGCTGTGCTAAATTCAACTCGTCGGCAAGCATATCCTTGGTGATGAAGGTGCGTTTCCATCCCTTCCAAAGGGGGAAAATAAGTTCCGCTACGCCAATGTCAAAGGCTGGGTGAGCAATAACCGCGAAATGTTCTTGATCCCTCCAAGGAAGTTTGTGATTCCATGCATGAAAGAACGCTACCAAATTATGTAACGTAAGTTGAACTACCTTGGGGGTTCCCGTACTTCCTGAAGTACAAATACACAGTGATGCCGCTGGATTTTTTCTTTCACCCAAACCGCGAACATGGCTCAAATCAACGAGGTCAAGCAATACTGCATTAGGGGTTCTGTGGTCGGGAAAGGCGGTGAAAATGGCTTCCGGAGGGAGCTTCAATCTGAGATATTCCACAAAGGAATCGCTTTCTTTTTCATTAACCATAACCACCGAAACATCGTTTTTCCATGCGGCTATAAGCACCAGGTCCATATTCCGATGCTTATCTCCGTAACACCAAATACGGCTCGTTTGTCTGGATTCAAAAGCGCTAACCAAGGATTGGTACAATTCCCAACGCTCCTCCGATAGTATTCGTTCTTCTATTTCTTTAATGAAATCTTTGACGGAAATGTTTTGATATGGCTTAGGACTCCAAGAATGCTCAAATTTTACCTTGGTATGGATGAGTTCAGGAAACAAGGCAAGGTAACTCATGTAGCCTTTTGAAATTTCAAAGATTTGTAACTCGCTGTGGTTCGCTAAATTAAAGTGCCATTGAAAAGTTAATTGTTCTGCTGAAGGCGTTATTGCAATGCTTAAGGGAAACTCCGAGTAATCATAGCTTTCTATCAGTTCGAAGGAGGAGGCAACGCTTTCCAATTGTTCATTCAAAGGATAGTTTTCAAAGGCAATAAGGACCTTGTACGAAAGGTTGTTAAACACGGGGTGTGTACTATCAACATAAGGAAAGGCAACGACGCTTCGTTCATGTTCCTTAAACAAAGGAAGCAAGGTGGCAGGCGTTTCATTCAAGTCAGCATGAAATTGTAAGGGTAGCGTTTGAATAGCCAGTCCAAAGCCGTTCTTAACTTTTTCGATGAGTCCATTTTGCTTAACAACCCCTACCTGAACGTCCGGATTCGAGGTCCATCTCGCCATAAAACAGCACCATGTGAAATTGATGTACTCCGCTTGAGTAAGGCCAAGTTTGCTCGAATGAACCTTCAATTCGTTGAATGGGAATTTTGTTAAAGTCTCCCGA
>VGMY01000035.1 GCA_016866255.1 Bacteroidota bacterium
GCCGTAAACACGCCAATTACCTATGAAAAAGCACAGATTCACATCAGGGATTTGAACGGTAAACTGGTGGAACAATTCAACATGGAGTTAAATCCAGGAATCAATGAAGTATTTTACCAGCACGGTTACGGAAAAACAGGAGTTTACTATTATTCGCTGGTGTTGGATGGCATAGAAATCGCAAGGAAGCCTATGATTTTCGCCAATTAACGGGTTGGTTTATCAACATCTCAATGCGCATCCACCAGAATCATTTGCACCCAGGTGCCTAGGTTGGTAGAAACCGTGACCATGTACATTCCCGGTTTATCGATGGAAAAAGAGGTCATTCCGGCCTGAATGGTTGATTTTAAGATTAGCCTTCCCAACATATCTACCACGTACATGGATCCTGATTCGGCAGGTAATTTTAGGGTGAAATCGCCACAAGAGGGGTTGGGGTAAATGTTAATGGGGTTGACTCCAGATGGTAAATGTATGCTAGCATTCCCACAATTTTTTTGGGCATCAAACAAGGTTTGAAGGGAATCAATAGGTTCGATGTTTGTTCCGCCGCTGGTTCGAACCCCAATTTTAAAAGAGGGATTATTATAGGCATCGGTGGGCTGGCTTACTTTAAGAAAGGCGAACAAGGAGGAGGTTCCATAAACGGCACAACGCGTATCTGCTCCAACCACGTTCGCACCCTGCAGCGCAGCCATCAGTCGACAAGATAAGTCGCCACTTGCGTTTCGAAACATAAATTCCATGGAGTCAAGTATGTTTTGCCCTAATAGAATATTTCCCTGAATCGAATAATAAATGCCGTTAATGCTCCCCGTTAGGTGGTTTTTATAGTCCATGCAATTGGTACCCGTAAATCCTGAAGCACTGGTTGTTGAACCATTAAAGCCTACTATGCCGTATTGACGAACTTGCGGGTTGGATTGAGCATCATTGGCAATAAGCCAATTGACGATGGCCGCAGGCGAATCCCCTGCGAGCATTCGCGTTCGCGCATTGTTTTGATTCGTAGGTAAATAGGAAGCTTGGCTGTTTATTGCACCTACGTTCGGCACTAAATCACCGAGAAAACTGGGATCCGTTAAACCAAAGGTAAATAAATCCACGCAAGAGGCCCCTGCACTTCCAACTTCCCGTGTGGACGAATCTGCCGCTACAATAGAAAACGTATCCTGAGCTAGTGCAAAACCGCCAAAGCCTACCAAAATGAAAAAAGAACGGATAATCTGTACCATCTGATGAAATATTTTTTTTGTAAAATTACCTAGAAGGTTTGAATTCTAATCTAAACCAAGAGGTTTTTAAATAAATGCTGTATTCAATTACTTTATTGTCGACCAACAATTTTTGTCGCAAGAATTTGGAACCAAGGGTCGACCTTAGTACGTTCTTAAATAGCCTTCAACAACAACCGAAATAACAATTTCCCTAGTGTTTATGGTCGTGACCGTCGTGGTCGTGACCGTCATGGTTGTGGGGAACAACCGGTTCGTTTCCTTTTAATGGCGGCTCAAGATTTAACATTTCTATTTCAAACACTAAATCAGAATACCCTGCTATGCGCGGATTTCCTTGAGCTCCGTAGGCCAACCGATAGGGTAAATATAAGGTGGCTTTCCCTCCTTTCCCGATGAGTTTCAGACCTTCTTCAAAGCCAGGAATCATGCGTTGTATCTGATAATTGAAATCCATGGGAACATTTCTATCGTACGACGCGTCGAACTTTTCTCCCGTTGCCAGAAATGAACCTCGGTAGTGCAAGGACATTTTAGCCCCCAATTCGGCTTTATACGGCTCTCCCGGATTTTCAATCACGTACATTAAACCGCTGGCCGTTTGAGTAAGTCCCTCACGTTGATCCTTGGCGCTAACGCGAAGTTTGAAATCCGAACCATACTCGGCATCGCTCATTGCCGCAATTTTAGCAAACGCAGCAAGCCGCATTTTTTCTATCTCCTTAACTTGTAAAAACTTAGTATCGAAAGATCGTTGAGCATCGAATGCCTTGGCCTCTTTACCAACCCGCACGATGCTTACCGTGGTCATAACATCGTTTTGCTGAATGGCATTTACCACATCCTGCCCCTGAACCACATGCCCAAACACCGTATGCTTCCCATCCAACCAAGGCGTGGCATTGTGGGTAATGAAAAATTGGCTGCCATTGGTGTTGGGGCCTGAGTTGGCCATCGATAAGATGCCCGGGGAAAGATGCTTCAAGGAGGTGTCGATTTCATCGTAAAATTTATATCCGGGACCACCGGAACCGTTTCCTGCCGGATCCCCACCTTGTATCATAAAATTAGCGATAACGCGGTGAAATTTCAACCCATTAAAAAAGGGCTTAGAAATTTTCACGGTATCTACGTTGAGTTTTCCTTCCGCAAGACCCACAAAATTAGCCACCGTCATAGGCACCTTTTTATACTCCAATTGGCAAATAATGTCTCCTTTGCTGGTTGCAAATTTCACGTACAATCCGTCTGCAAGTTGTGAAACTTGGGCCAAACCAACCCCCAAAGACATTATCCACAAAAGGGTTAAAAACTGTTTCATATTACTCAAAACTTAATAATTCAACTTCAAATACCAGCGGGGAAAAAGGCTTTATGACCGGAGTCGGCGAAGAAGATCCGTACGCTAATTCCTGAGGAATGTAAAACTTATATTTTGCTCCTTTGGTCATTAGCTGAACCCCTTCCGTCCAACCAGGTATTACCTGATTCAAGCCAAATTCAATGGGCTCACCTCGCTCCACAGAGCTATCAAAGACTATGCCTTCAATGGTGGTGCCGTGATAATGCACCTTCACTTTGGATTCGGCCGTAGGGTGTCCTCCCTCTCCTTCGCGCATCACCTCGTATTGAAGGCCGCTTGCCGTGGTCTTTACGCCTGCTTTCTTGGCATTATCCACCATGAATTTTTCTCCAGCTACCTTATAAACCTCATTCTTTTTGTCTTCTTGAGCTTGTTTTTTCGTTGCTTTTTCCTGAAAATACATGGAAAGAATCATATCCGAGCTGTCTTGACACACCAAAGGTCCTTTGGCAATGGCATCGCGAAATCCTTGAACGATTAACTCAAAATTCGCTTCGCTCATTTCCTTTCCGAGGCTGTTACCAATATTAACTCCCATGAGATAGGATACGGTATCTATATCGTTGTTAAGAACCACTTTTTTTGATTTAGCCTTTTGACCAAAGGTCAGGAAAGAGAAGGCAACAAATCCGAAGATTAGGGCATGTGTTTTCATCATTTAATTTCGTTTATCAATTCCCCAATACATTTTGTTACGAATTGTATCCAAGAAATTTGTGTGTTCAAATTTAATAACATTTAATAAAAAATCAGCCTTTGTAACCCGTATTACCTCCCCCTGTTTAATGTTCTTGGTGACTCCATCCAAGCTAACCAGGCAGGTGCGATCCCGACTTTCTAAACTCAAATCGATGGGCAGGTGATCTGGAACGACCACCGGTCGGACATTCAAGTTGTGAGCGGCAATAGGAGTAATGATATGCACTTTGCAGCCCGGTGTAATGATGGGGCCTCCACAACTCAAGTTGTAGCCGGTAGATCCGGTAGGTGTGGCAACAATAAGGCCGTCGGCCCAATATGAATTTAGGTATTTATTATCGAGTTGGGCATGCACAATGATCATCGATGAGGAATCCTTTTTCGTAATAGTAAGTTCGTTCAGCGCAAAATTTTCATCATCAAAGATTTCCCCTTGCGTTTTAACTTGCAACAAGGATCTTTTCTGATACTCGTATTCGCGGCTCTCCAGCAAATGGAAGGTGTCGGCGATGGCTTCTTTAGAAATATTGGTTAAAAAGCCAAGACGTCCGGTATTGATTCCTAAAATAGGCACTCCCGAACTGCGAATGTACCGAACTGCTCGTAAAAAAGAGCCATCGCCCCCCAAACAAATCATTAAATCAATCCCTTCCAAAAAATTCACGTGGTTCGTGTACACTTCGCAAGCGGGATGATAATCAAATTTAGCCCGAATGAACCGAAGGGTCTCCTCCTCGAACACCACTTCCCAAGTTCGTTTTTTACACTCGTTTACCACTTGGATCAGGTATTCCAAACTTTGACGGGTAAATTTAAAACCGTAAATAGCTATCCTCATGTTTAAAATTTCATAAAATTCATAAGCGCCTCATACCTCCTCCTCAAATCTGACTCGGCATCTTTGTCCTGAAACGCATCCTTCACCGTGTACTCATAACGATCAAAGGTTTGAATAATGGCTGTAAGATTGGATAAATTCACTTTGATGGTAACTTCAACGCGCGTGCTGTCCTCGGCAGAAGTAATAAAGGAACTCAAAATTTTGGCATTATTACTTTCAACAATTTGAGCAATCTGGGCCAAACTGTAATCGATAGCGTTCATTTCTAAAATTAAAACGCCACCATTTTCTTTGAGGCTTCCGAAATTGGACATTATGGACATTATGCCATAAATGGAAATGCATCCCCGGTACTCTTCCGACTCACTTAATACGGGGAGTACGGATAATTTTTCGTTCGAGATTTTCAGTAAGACATCATAGATGTGGGTGTTTTCCTCGACAAAAGGCCTAGGTAAATGCGCAAAAAGGTGGTCTAAATCCTCGTCAAGATTGAGGTGGTCAAGAACCGCAGACTCAGAGACAACCCCGACAAAATTGCCGTTTTTCAATACGGGCAAATGGCTTACCTTGAATTCATCCATCCACAGCAGAACCTTTTCGCCTGAGTCTGTATGTAAGAGAGGCGGAATATCCTCTGACAACATTTCAATAGCCCTCATAATTCAGTAAAGTTAGAGAAATCCACGGATAGTTCGTAATTTTGATGTCCAAGAATGACAAGGCTCAGCGTTAACATTAATAAAATTGCGACCCTACGAAATGCCCGAGGCGGCAACATGCCGAACCTTATTCAATTTGCCATAGATTGTCAGAATTTTGGTGCCGACGGAATAACCGTCCATCCACGACCTGACGAACGACACGTCACTGCATCAGATGCCCTTGATTTGAGCCTTGTTGTTGCCCAAGAATATAACATTGAGGGTTATCCGGATGAGCGTTACTTTAAGATCCTCGAAAAGGCAAAACCTGCTCAGGCCACCTTAGTCCCTGACGGGCCGCATATTTTAACCTCATCCGAAGGATGGGATATTCAAAAAAATTTCGATTTTCTGAAAGAATGCCTTTCAAAAATTCACGCGTTAGGCATCCGAAGTTCACTTTTTGTAGCGCCCGAACTCAAGCAAATCGAACAGGCTGCTAAATTAGGAGCGCACTGCATTGAGTTGTATACCGGTCCTTACGCCTATGGCTACTCACAGGATCGGATAGCTGCTGTACAGCCTTATGCTCTTGTAAGTAAGTTCGCCGTTGAGTGCGGCTTGGGCATCAACGCCGGTCACGACCTCAGTTTAGAAAACCTCCGTTTCTTTAAGCAAAACGTACAGCAGCTGAAGGAAGTTTCCATAGGTCACGCTCTAATTTCAGACGCATTGTATTACGGTATTGAGAACACGATACACCTCTACAAGCGCTGCTTAATCGATTAGCTTTTATTGATGATTGTTCGGGTTGGATACGCAAAATGAATATTATTCTCACGAAATAGCCGATCGATTTCGTACCGTAAATTCGACTTGATATCCTGAATCTCCCAGGTGTTTTTTGCCCAAAAAATAAGTTCCAAATCGATCCCGCTTTCCGAAAAATTGGAAAGCCTAACATCAGCAGGTTCCTTTGAGTCAACCATGGGGTTATTGGCCGCGACCTCCATGAGGATTTTTGAAACGAGGGATGTATCGCTGCCATACTCCACTTGCACCTGAATGCCAAACCGCGTTAATCGCGAGCTGTGGCTCCAGTTTTCCACTTTATTTTGCGTCAGGTGGGAATTGGGTAAGATTTGAATGTTCCCTTCCCGCGTTTGGATGTGGGTTGTACGCACACTGATTTTCAAAATTTTGACAATAATAACGGAAGAATAATTTTTATTCAATTGGTTTTTATCCGAATTAATTTCCACGATATCCCCCACTTTGATATTGCCTTCTACCAATAAAACAATCCCTGCAACGGTGTCTTTAAAGACATCCTGCAGCCCTAAACCAATGCCCACTAAAAGCCCGACAGATCCCGTCATAATCAACGAAATATCTAATCCGAGAACATTTATCGACAACAAAAAAGCAATGACATAAATGATGTAGCTCGCAATCTGCACGTAAACAAAAGCGATATCATGATTACGGTTTTGGCTTGAACTTGTTTTTCTGCCCACATATAACTTATACAGGCTGATGGTAATTCGCGCGAAAATAAAAATTGCGACAACAAGGATAACGTTATAAAGGGAGAGCTTTAGGGCACCTATTTGCAATAGGTTATAATTGATGAATTCCTTGAATGTTACATTGGGATTATTAAATCGAAAACTGTAAACAGCCACGTACAGGGCCAGTAAATAAACACTTTGCGTAAAAAGTTTAAAATACGTCTCCCTTCTACCTTCAATGAGTATGTTATTGCTTTTTAGCGTTCTTCGTAGAAATTTCGCCAACAGTTTTCGGACAACAAAGGCCAAAAAGAAAATTAAGAGGAGAAATAAAAAATTCCAAAGACAAATATTAAATGGTCCAATCTTAAATAAGGTATTACTAAACATCACTTCAAAATAATGCGTCCATTTCGCATGGACAGTTGCTGCTTTATTTTCTCATAAATCATTTGTTGGCTCAAAATTACCAAAAATTCTTCCGGGGGAAGGGTTTCATCGCTCAACTGAATTTGTAATTTACTGATTAATTCGCCAATTTTAGCTTGCTTAAAATTGTATAAAGTCTGCATCAGGGTATTTCCTAAATCGTTGGACTCGTGCTTTGTATGAATTTTGAACTTACTTTCCCATGCCGTACTCAGTTCCTCTTCAAAGCCAATAAGCTCTGAGGTCAATTGTACCATTTCAGCGTTTTCGGTCCGTAAAAAATAGTTGCTGGTATAAATTATTTGTTCAGCCACTCCCGCTGCAATCTCCCCGTAAATTTTACGACATACCTCGTGGTTAAACGACAACTCATCCCGCGTCAAATCGTCAATAATGAACTCGCTTATTGTATAATTTTCTGATCGGTCATCAAGGCTTATTTCTTGATCTCCGTATTTCAACATGATCCGAATTAAATCTTTCTCAATCGCTTCAGATGAAACGTTAAGCAATGGCATTTCCGCCGGTTTTGAAGTATCAGACTGTAAGATAGGAGTATCCTTCAGCCAAGATTCATCCACGGAGTCCGCCCACTTACCCGACCTTAAACGGGCGATTTCGCTGCTGATTAAGGATTCCTCGATTTGATATTTTAAGGCGATTTCCTTGGTGTAAACGCTTCGGGTTATCGGATCGGGAATGAGTGAAATAGAATGAATGATTTCTTTAATGAGTTTAGCTTTCTGCAGGGGATCGTCGGCTACTTGTTCTAACAAGGCTCCTGCTTTGAATGCGATGAAATCTTGCCGGTTTTTTTGAATGAATTCAACCAATTCCTCACGGTTGTTTTTCCTTGCAAAAGAGTCAGGGTCCTCTCCGTCGGGGAATAAAAGCACTTTGACGTTCAAGCCCTCCTCCAATATTAAATCAATTCCGCGAAAAGAAGCCTTTATGCCCGCAGAATCCCCGTCAAAGAGGATCGTAATGTTTTTTGTATAACGCGCAATCAATCGTATCTGCTCTTTGGTGAGCGAGGTGCCAGAACTTGAAACCGCATTGCACATTCCGGACTGATGCATGCTTATAACATCTGTATATCCTTCGCACAACAAGCATTCGTCCAATTTAATGATCTCGCTTTTTGCGAAATAGAGTCCGTAAAGAATTTCGCTTTTGTTGTAAACAGGGCTTTCAGGCGAATTAAAATATTTAGCAATCTTTTTATCGTTCAACAGGGTTCTTCCACCAAAGCCCAGCACTCTTCCAGAGGCACTATGAATGGGAAAAATAACCCTTCCTTTGAAAAAGTCGAAAGTTTTACCGTCGCGCTCTTTTGAAAGACCCACCTTATCCAAATATTCAAATTTATAGCCCTTTTCCAATGCCGCGTCGGTTAAATCAGCGCCGGTATTTAAACAATATCCCAGTTGAAACTTATCCATGGTATCTTGACTAAACCCGCGTTGGCGAAAGTACGAGAGACCTATGGATTTCCCTTCATCGGTATTTTTGATGGAATTGACAAAGTGGTTTTTTGCAAATTCATTGATAATGAACAGCGTATCTTTTTCACCAGCAGCTGCAACCTGTTCGGCAGTAAGCTCTTGTTCAACAGGAATCGCAATATTGTACTTGTTTGCCAACCAGCGCAACGCTTCAGGGTAGGAATAATGTTCTTTTTCCATCAGGAAACTGACTACGGTACCCCCTTTCCCTGTCGAAAAACATTTAAAAATTTGCTTCGCCGGTGACACCATAAACGACGGTGTTTTCTCATTGGTAAAAGGGCTCAAACCTTTCAAATTCGATCCTGATCGCTTTAATTGCACAAATTCACCGATAACCTCCTCAATGCGTGAAGTGGTCATGATATCATCAATGATGTGGCCGGGAATTTTGCTCATGGATTTTCTTGAATTATTTTTTCATCAATCACCTTTCCCGTTGTATCGTAAGTGGTCCAGCGACCGACCTGCTCATCATTGCTGTATTCTCCTCGATAATTGATTCTACCGTTCGGATATTTGACGATGCTGAACCCATTCCTTTTACCATGGCTGTATTCGGTCATGGACAAAACGAGTCCGCGTTCAGAATAAAACTCCCATTTTCCATCTCGCTGACCCATCGAATCTATGGCACCACGAAATTTAAGCTGCTTTTTACCGGGATACCATTCAGAGTACAAACCATCCTTAATTTCTACCAGACTTTCCTGCGGGGATTGCGTTTTCTCGGTATTCTCTTTACAGGCAACTGTAAGTACCAATCCCAATAACAAGAGTAAGAATTTATGTTTCATTTTTTTCTAAACATCGCGTAGTCAACCAATCCCACTAAGGCTTTCTTGGCCTCATTTTCACCAAATGGCTCCAACAATTTCTTCGCATCTTCGCCGAATTTCAACATACGTGCATAAGCATATTCCACGCCTCCTGCTTTTACCACCAACTCAATGGCTCGACGTATGTACTTTTCGTTATCGAATCGATTCCTGAGAATATACCTCAGTTCTTTTCGTTCCGACTCCCCCGCATTGTTCAAGACATGAATCAAGGGTAATGTGAGTTTTTGTTCGCGAATATCGTTGCCAGTAGGTTTTCCAATTTCTTGGGATGAACCGTAATCAAAGATATCATCTTTTATCTGAAATGCCATACCTACATATTCCCCAAACAAACGCATCGTCTCTCTGTGCTCTATCGCCCCGGAGGCCATGCATCCCGCCTCGCAACACGCCGAAATTAAAGAGGCTGTTTTCTTACGAATTACCTCAAAATATACCTCTTCCGTAATGTCCAATTTTCGTGCTTTTTCAATCTGCAACAATTCGCCTTCGGACATTTCCCGCACCGCTCTTGCGATCACCGCAAGCAGGTCGGTGTTTTCTGTTTCTAAGGATAAAAGAAGAATCTTTGAAAGCATGTAATCGCCTACCAATACGGCAATTTTGTTCTTCCAAAGGGCATTTACCGAAAAATATCCCCGACGTTCGTTGGCATCGTCCACTACATCGTCGTGAACGAGCGTCGCAGTGTGCAGCAATTCCACTAAGGAAGCGGCGTCCAAAGTTTTTTGATTGGTTTCCGTAAAAAGACGGCACGACAAAAAAACAAAAATGGGCCTTACTTGCTTACCCTTTCGTTTGACTAAATAATGCGTAACCTTGTCCAAAAGAGGCACTTCAGACTTCATCGTTTTCGAGAAATACGTCTCGAAGGCTTTTAAATCCTCAAGAATTGGCTGTATTATTTCTTCTGCGGTCATTCGTAGGTCTCTTAAAGCAATGCTTGGCGTTTCAATAAATAACGCAACAGTACCTGATGGTATCCCTCTTCGATGGCAAGGGGTACAAAATCAATGGCTAAATCACCGCATTTTAAGGTAAGCTCTTTCATGCCCTTTTGGTACGCCTCCTGGTAAAACTTCTTAAATTCATTTGGTAATATCCTCAATTCCTCACCGGTTTCCATATCCACTAAAACATAAGGACGCTGTTCTAGTTCAAAGTTCTCCTCGAACTTTTGACTAAAAAGATGAAAAAGTACTACTTCATGGCGTTGATGTTTAAGATGATTCAAGGCATTTAACAAAGCTTCTTGATCTTCCTTTGTGGACCAAAAGTCCGTAAAAACCATCACCAAACCTCTTCGGGGAATGATTTCCGCAACTTCATTCAAGACTTTAGCTAAATGGGTGTCGGTGCTGTTGGAGGGCTCGTATTTGGCAAGGTATTTCTCTAATTCTGCGTAAACAAATCGCTGATGAGCAGGCGATGAGTGCGAAGCCGTTTGCAACAAAATCTCTTCATGAAACAAGGTGACTCCGTAGGCATCGCGCTGTCGTTTCAACAATTCCATGAGGCTGGCGGCTGAATGCACTGCGTGCATCAATTTATGTTCCTCTTGGTCCGAAGGAAAGAACATGGAAGGCGAACAATCGATGACCATCTGGCACCGCAAATTGGTTTCTTCTTCGTGTTTTTTGGTATACAAGCGATCGCTTCTTCCGTATAATTTCCAATCAATATGACGAGTTGATTCCCCGGGATTGTAGATCCGATGTTCGGCAAATTCTACCGAAAAACCGTGGAAAGGACTTTTATGCATTCCCGTTATAAAACCTTCCACAACTTGCCGTGCAAGCAATTCAAGATTTCCAAACTCCACTAACTTCGTGCGGTCCATCAACGGTTTTTTACGAAGGTAAGAAAAATTGGTATCTTCGTTCGGCGGGGCAACGTTTGTTTACTGCGTTGCGTCTTCAAATCTGTTAAATCCCTGATATGAAAAAATTATTTACCCTCTTCTTTCTTACCGGTTTATCGCTTTCTGCCTTCTCCCAAGCGGGCTATGTTTTGACAGGACTAAACCTGATGCCCAATACCGTTACAACGCGTTGCGACACCGCCATTAATCTTGGGTTTTTCGCTCAATCCGCCCCGAACAATGCGCAATCCTCTTACACTTTGCCTTGGATTATGACGGGGAATAATTTTACCGCTTCGCAGTTTCAGTTCATTGTTAATTGGGGTGATGGTGCCTCAAATACCTTCAACGGTGGCGTTTCCAATACTGGCGTGGTAATTCCAGTTCAACCTACTCCGCAGCATACGTATCCCGGTCCAGGAAACTACACCGTTACCGTGAATATTATGAATTTTTCAAATCAAACATGGGTGAGTGACTCCGTGGTTTTAACCTTGGGTTCTTGTCAACTCCCTGTGTATTCGTTCGTACAAGTTGATTGCAACAACGACGGAACCATCGATTCAACCCTAAACAATGTGCCTATTCCTCTGGTAATTACAGGTTCAGGCCAAACTTACACGGGCAACATGGTGAATAATTTCTACAATTTCACGGGGGTTGAACCCGGATTGTACACCTTAGGTATCGACCCGGCTTGGCTCGCGGCCAATAATTATGTCATTGATAACATTCAAGGTCCTCCAGCATTAACGGCTGGCGCAGGTGCCCAAACCGTGGTAATTACCCTGAATTGCGGAAACGGCGGTGGAAACATCAGCCCGATGTGCTTGACAGGTAAGGTATTCTGCGATCAAAACAACGATGGTCAGTTCAACGGAAACGATACTCCCATCAGCAATGCACCCGTGGTGGTGAATTACGGTAGCGGTTCTATGGTAGTTTATACCAACCTGCAAGGAAATTACAGTGCTACGTACAACGCTCTTCCTAACGCGTTAACCGCTGTTTCACTTAATGGAAATTGGTTGAGCCAACACGGTTTTCCCGCGAACCTCATGATGGATACGGTTATGAACATGCCTTGCAACGCCGGAGCTGTTCCTCCCAACGTATCATTTGCATTAAATTGCGGCGCCAATAACGGAAATCCCAATTGTTACTCTGGATATGTGTTTTGCGATGCGAACAACAATGGAACAATGGATGCAGGAGAATTAGCGCTTGCAAATGCCCCTGTTAATCTTACAGCTACGCCTCCAAACAACATCAATTCGGTGGTTGTTTTCACGGATTCCACTGGATATTTCACCTATTGCGGTCCCTTGGCGAATGCCAATTTTGTTTTAGCGACAGTGAACCAAAATTACTTAGCCTATTTGGGGTATACGGCCAATTTTGGGGTCGTTACGATTCCTGCCAATCAAACCGGAAACCTTCCCATCAACTGCGGCGGGGGTGCTGGAAACGGATGTGCAAACTTATGGACCACCGTAACGCCATGGATTGGATATTACCAAAATACAACGGCATCCATCAAATTGAATTGGGGGAATTATGGTCCTAGCTCCTCCGGAACCTATACCTTAACGTTCACATTTCCTGCAGGAGTTACCGTAAATACAGCATCCATCAACACTCCAGGCTATACCCTAGCAGGAAACACCCTCACATGGAACTTACCGAACGCGTGGAGTGGATACAGCAACACGGATATCATAACTTTCAACATACCAGGCGGACTTCTCAACGGTGCAAACCATTATTTTACCAGCACCATCACGCCAACTGGGAACGTTCAAGATTGCAACCTGCAAAATAACAATGGCGCTTTGCTACAAGTGCTTGGTAACGCCTACGACCCGAACGATAAAAACGTATTAAAACCAGCATTTTATCACAACAACAACCTTTTTGCAACGGACGAAATAGAATCGGGAGTTCAAGACGTGCTTACCTACACCGTTCGTTTTCAAAATACGGGAAATGCTCCAGCACAAAACGTGGTGGTAGTGGACACCTTAGATGCCGACTTGGATTGGACTTCATTTAATGTAATTTACAGTTCCCACGATATGCAAGTGGTCAATATGGGCAATGGAATTATGCACTTTGAATTCAACGCTATCTGGTTGCCGGATTCAACCACCAACGAGCCAGAAAGCCACGGTGAATTCATGTACCGAATTCAAGAGAACATAGGCAACAGCATCGGAAGTGAGATTACCAATACTGCACACATTTTCTTTGATTGGAACCCTGCGATTGTAACGAACACCACCTACAACGTGAATATCGCTACAGAAGGTGTCGATGAATTGTCACAGAAAATAAAGGTATTCCCAAATCCGGCCTTCAATTTATTGAACGTGGATGTGAACGAGGCATTTAAATACGAAATCCTTGACCTCAACGGTCGCAGCATTCAAAAGGGTTCCGGTGATGCTATGGGACAAATCTCCCTCGAAAACATTAGTACTGGAACCTATGTGTTACGATTGAACGTGGGTGACACTACCTTCACTTCTAAATTGATTAAACGATAAGATTTTATCGCTCAGAGAAAAGGCCTTCGGGCCTTTTTTAATTTCCCCCTTTTTGTTTGGTTTGGCTATACCCTGCAGCTATCAGCAAATCGAACACCTTTTGTTTAAAGCTTCCCTGAATAAGGATTTCGCCGTCTTTGGCTGAACCACCTACTCCGCATTTGGACTTGAGCATTTTGCCTAACTCTTTGAGGTCGTCGTCGCTGCCAACAAATCCTTCAACAAGGGTTACTTCTTTCCCCGCACGCTGCTTTCGATCGATGGAAACGTACAATTTTTGTTGGTTGGGCACCAAGGTCGTCGCTTGTTCCTCAGAAGCTTCTTCGTAATGGAAATTAGGATTCGTCGAATACACGACGTTGATGCGCTGCTTGTTTTTTTTGTTCATGCTTTACATGTCTGAAGGTCCACCATCCTGACCCGCTTTGGGTTTGGTCATTTCAAGTTTACCAAATTTATACGAAACGTTGAGGTAAAACCTTCGGGTTAACCACTTAAATTCAATGTCTTGGCTAATGGTAGGTTGACGAAGGTAAGCATAAAAGCCTTGACGGTTCAATACATCGGTGACTTTACACCCCAAGCTCCAATGCTCACCCAAGCGCTTGTCGAAACCTACGTCAATCGCTCCCCGTCGTTGAGCGGTTCCAAGAATCGTGATTCTAGGCGCAATGTAGTTCACGTTAAGTTGAAAAGTTGCCGTTTTTTTCCAAAAATCCACGGAGGTATTCAACTTAACACTTCCGTTGAGGCCCGATCGGTTCCAACTGGTTGTTTCCGTTACATATTTGATGTAATTCATGTTGGACGACAAGGTAGCGCGATACCACGAAGTGGGTTTATAACTGAAAACCAACTCCGTTCCTAGACTGTGAGAGGTGTTTAAATTGATAAAGGTTTGCACCGAAGCGTTGTTCTCACTGAACAGGCGAATGCGCGAAATCATATCCGTGGTGCGACGGTAAAATAAACTGGAAGAAAAATTGAATTTCTTCTCTTCTTGGCTGTAGCTGAAGTCGTAGGAATCAATGAATTCAGGCTGCAGGTAGGGATTTCCTCGTTGCAAGTTCAAAGGATCTGCATACGAAGTGAAAGGATTCAAATCCGAACTCGAAGCTCGTGTGATTCTGCGGCTGTAGGAAAGACCCAATTCGGAACCTTGTTTAACCACATACCGAATGTGCGCAGATGGGAAAAAATTAAAATACTCGTTAACGATGCGATTGCTATCCGAAATTAGGTTGGGGATTTGATAGGCTTGTTCCAATCGAATCCCAAATTGGTATTTGAATTTTTTAAATTGATGGGCAACGATTCCGTAAACGCTGAAAATCTGTTCATCGTAGTGGTACAAGAAATTAGAAAGCGTGTCTTCTTGATAGATATCCGTCAACGAATCCATGGTCTCGGAATAGGTGTCTACCTCCTGGTGACGTACGATTCCTTTTGCCCCAAATTCAGTCCTTAACGAAAGATCCGGCCACAAATACACCCCGTCGGTTTGCAAGGTACTTACCCGAATGCTTTCATCGTTGCTAAGGCGCTGACGAAGCGGGGCAATGGTTGATAAGGGAACAGAATCGAGGGAATAATAAATTTGATCGTAAAAACCATCTATGGCATCTGCACCCATCGAATGGGCTGCATCAACGGTCAGATACCCTCGATTGCTCTTGAAGTTCTGTCGAAAATTAAGGGTAAATTCTGCATTTTTCTGATCGCTCGGATCGTAGGAGGTCCTGCGCCACAATCCTGATGCCGTGGCATTTCCCAGGGCATCCTCGTCATAACGGGTATTCCATAAATCACCCGTACGGTCCCGACGCCCTAGGGAACCTGTCGAGGAAAAGGTTAAACTGCGGTTGTGTTTGAGGGTAACATCAAATCCCAAACGAAAGGTATTCCCAGCATTGAGGTCCGTTCCCAAACGATTTTGATCCAATACACTCACCGAATTGTTGGCAAGTAATTGACGGCTGTACATGAAATTATTCCGATATCCGTCGAGATAACGTCCATTGTAAGAAACGAAGGAGTTAAAAATAGCATTTCGGTAACTTAGGGATGCGCTCTCATCGGCCACATTTCCACCCT
>VGMY01000036.1 GCA_016866255.1 Bacteroidota bacterium
CACGTGGATGATTGGGCAGTCATGACGCTAAGAATCCCAAACTCTGATCCCAACCCCTTAAATTGGCCAATTGTCGGAACAGGTGCAAAAATTGGTTTCTGCCTTATGGATTACGGGCCATGTGGAACAACAGGAAGCACCTATGACGGCCACTGCAGAGACAGTAATATGATCTACCTAAGCGGAACAACGATGCACAATGTTGATTTCCCCAATTGGAACCTGGGAGGCGGCAACTACAATTGTTCCGTGACCGAGCAAGGAATTTCCTCGGGTTGGACAGATGTTTACGCAAAGAACCTCGACGGAATGTGGGTTAATATTCCGTCCAATACCTGCAATGGCAATTATTATATCGTCATGGAGGTCGACAAGAACAACCTTTTCATGGAAGAAGACGAGACCAATAACTATACTGCTGTTCCGGTAACCTTATCGCTTCAGCACCCTGCAGGATCAGGGCAATTACCGGTTATTACCACCTCAAATTCCAATAATTTGTGCTTCGGACAAAGCCTAGAACTCACGGCAACGGCAGGCACCTCGTACTTGTGGTCTACGGGCGACACAACGCAACATGTTTCCATTACTCAACCGGGTGAATATTCGGTTCAGGTGACAAATTATTGTGGAACAAGCACATCCCTGCCATTTACGGTCAACAGCGTAGTTCCCGACGCCCCAACAGTAAGCGGAGACACCGTCTGTGTATCGGGTAGCATGGAGTTAACCGCGAACGGTTCAGGAGATTTGACATGGTTCGATGACAATGGCAACTTTGTGGGAGTCGGAACCACATTTACAACACCGAATTTGACAAATACCACCACATATTTTGTCCAAAATACCGAGGTTTACGTAGACTCCTTATTTGTAGAGCCCCATACAAACGGGATTGGTGGAGGTGGATACATAAGCTCAGAACGCTACCTAATTTTCGATAGCTATATTCCTTTTACGCTATCTTCTGTGCTCGTTTATGCACATTCTGCGGGAAGCCTAACCATCGATTTGAAAGCGTCAGACAATACACTTTTACAAACGATCAATGCAACGGTTCCCGGAGGGGCCAGCAGGGTTCAACTCAACTTCCCGGTTGCTGCAGAAAACGGTTTGCGACTGGTAGGGAGAAATATCAGCGCGGGCACGGGATTGTATCGCAATAACATGAGCGCAATTTACCCGTACGAACTACCCAATGTTCTATCGATCATTGGATCTTCTCAAGGAGCTTCCTTGTATTATTTCTTCTATGATTGGGAAATTCACACCCAGAATAGCACCTGTGCAAGCGCATTAACAGCCGTTGAGGCAGTGGTCAATTCGTGCGCTTCCGTAGGAGAAAACATTCCTTTCAAAAAATCCATTGTCATAGCGCCCAATCCTTCAAATGGGGACTTTCAATTGAGCTTTTCAACGCAATCAGCAGGAACGGTGAAGGCAGAATTGATCGACCTTATCGGTGCACAAGTTTGGTCATCTTCCCTCGAACACCACGAGGGAAATAACACCGAGAGTATTTCCTTAGAGAATGTCGCCAAAGGAATCTATATTTTCAATATCTTGTACGAAGGGAAAAAATACCCTACCCGCGTGGTGATTGAATAAAGGTGCTCAACAGCCAACATATCGTTCGATTTTGGTCGCTGATGCTCCTATGTTTGGGCGAAAACTATTCCTTTTCCCAAAACAGTTGGACTGTTTACAACGAGTCCAACTCTCCCCTGCCAAACAATACGGTTCGCTGCCTGCTTATCGATCGTGAAAACCACCTTTGGGTTGGAACTGATAACGGTCTTTTGGAAATGGAAGGTGCCTCCTCAAACCTTTATTCATCGGCTAATTCGCCGTTGGCAGATAATTACATTCGAGCTCTTGCCGTGGATAGCTCAAACGCTATTTACATCGGAACAACCTCCGAGGGAATTTTTAAATTTGATGGAAGCCATTGGTCCGCTTTAAACACCTCCAATAGCGGGATTCCCAGCAATTTCATTCGGGCTTTGACCGTTGACCTTAACCAACGGCTTTGGGTTGGAACCGTGGAAGGATTTGCCTGTCTTGATCAGGGAAATTGGTCTACTTGGAATATCGCTAATTCGGGGTTGCTTTCCAACAACATAACGGCTATTGCAAGCACTACCGCCGCGCAATACATCGGAACCATCAATGGCGGATTGATTTATTTGACGAATCAGGGAATAGCAAATTATACCCTTTTGAACAGCGGTGTCCCGGATAATTCGGTCATTTCAGTTCAACTCGATCAAAACAACCAACCCTGGTTCGCAAGCACCTCCCAAGGGATTTTCACGGACAACGGCAACCAAACTTGGTTTTCCTACAACGTGCTTAACTCTGCGATACCGAGCAACAGCATTACTGCATTTGAACTCGACGAAAACGACAACTTTCTCATTGGCACCCAACAAGACGGCTTCGCATTGTTCGAAAATGGTGCTACTTGGTCGCACTATCATACCAATAATTCCCCCCTGCCCGATAACCATGTGCTTTCCTGCACCCGCGACTCAAATCAAGTGATTTGGTTGGGCACGGGTAATGCAGGGCTTGTGCGCTTAGCAATTCATCAAAATTCCACCATGTCGCTAGAAAACAGCTCTTTCGAAGCATTTCCAAATCCAATCCAAGATGGAAATTTACTGCATTGGTCGGATGCTTACGATGTTCAAAAAGTTTCCTTTTATGAATTAACCGGAGCTCTAATGGGTTGTGAGTTCATAGCCCATGGGCAGAAAGCCATTCAAATTCCGGCGACGCGCTCAGCGATGGTTATTGCGGAATGGAGCATTGAACAGGCCGTAATCCGCAGGCTTATTTGCCTTCAACGCTAACGTTTTTTAATGATTTAAAGGAATGAGCAACGCGTAATTTATGGCGAAGTTTTACCTTTGTTGGAAAATTTAACGTAGCTACATCCACTAAAAAAACGAATCTCCCCGAATATGAGCGAATTTAACGGAACCATCGTTGACGTAAGAACGCGAGCAGAATTTAATAGCGGGCATGTAGCCCAATCAGTGAACATTCCGTTGCAAGAAATCATGGAGCATCTCGAGGAAATTAAACGCATGAAATCCCCCATCATCCTCTGCTGCGCGGCGGGAATAAGAAGTGAACAAGCGACACAATATTTAAGGTCTCGTGGGGTAGCATGCGAAAACGGGGGGAGTTGGCTAGAGGTAAATGACCGCTTTGCCCCTTAAAATGTCCCAAATTAGCCGAAGATCGAAGCAAGTTGCTTGATGTGAAGGGCTAAATTACGTATCTTTGAAGCCTCTTTAGCTTAGTTATACATAGCATGCAACTGTGGAATACCTTTAACAAAGAGGAATTGGAACAACAACTTCGCGAAAAGAACCACACGTATATTCTGGTTTCTTTTTACAAGTATGCCCATATTTCCGATCCCTCGGCTTTCAGAAATGCTCTTTTCGGCGCCTGGTCTTTATTGGATGTTATTGGAAGGGTTTATGTCGCCAAAGAAGGGATTAACGCACAAATTGCCCTTCCTCAACAACACTTGGAGGAATTTAGCACACAGCTCTATTCCTACGATTTCTTAAACGGTGTTCGTTTAAACGTGGCTGTAGACTCCCAGGCAGCAGCATTTCCTTTCCTGAAACTTAAAATAAAAGTAAGGGATAAAATTCTCGCCGATGGGTTGAACGACGAAAGTTTCGATGTTACGAACAAGGGTAAACATTTGACGGCCCAAGAATTCAACGAATTAACCTCGCACGGTGATTGTCTCTTAGTCGATTTTAGAAACCATTATGAACACGAGGTGGGACATTTTCAAAACGCCATTTTGCCGGACGTTGATACGTTCCGCGATTCGTTACCCATTATTGAAGAAAAGATTCTAAAAGGTGCCGAAGATAAAAAGGTCATCATGTATTGCACGGGAGGGATACGTTGCGAAAAGGCGTCTGCTTGGTTTCGTCATCGCGGTTTTGAAAACGTTTACCAGTTGGACGGAGGAATCATAAAATATGCAAACGACTGTAAAACAGGAGGATTAGAAAACAAATTCATTGGTAAAAATTTTGTGTTTGACGAACGACGAGCGGAACGAATTTCAGAACATATCGTCAGCAATTGCCACCAATGCGGAGCACCCTGCGACGATCACACGAATTGTGCCTATGAGGGCTGCCACCTCCTCTTTATCCAATGTTCTGCGTGCAAAGCCAAAATGGAAAATTGTTGCTCAACCGCTTGCAAGGAAATCGTTCATCTTCCGAAAGAGGAACAGAAAAAACTTCGTCAAAAAATTCCCAAAAGCAATTTGATTTTTAAAAAAGGCAGATTCAAATTATCGTGAAGCTTTCGTTGAACCGAATTACCTATCTTTGATAAAAATAGGCCCTATGAACCTTTTACTTTTCGTGAATTGGTCTTTTGACGCAGAAATTATACCCGGATATAGAACCCCCAACTGGTACGGTTTACTTTTTGTCACCGGAATGCTTTTGGGGTATTTTGTTATCAAAAAAATGTTTAAGGCTGAAGGCATCAGCGAGCAAATATTGGATAAATTGGTGCTTTTTATGGTACCCGCCACCGTTGTTGGCGCAAGGCTCGGTCATGTAATGTTTTACGGGCCGTATTGGGGTGCTGAGGGTTATTTTTCCCATCCGATTAAAATTCTCTATGTTTGGGAGGGCGGTCTTGCAAGCCACGGGGCTGCCGTTGTTATTTTAATTGCTCTTTGGTATTTTTCCCGGAAAGTAGTCCATAAACCTTACCTGTGGATTCTCGACCGAATTGCTGCGCCGATTGCGATTGCAGGAGCATTTATTCGATTAGGCAATTTGGTCAACCATGAAATGGTTGGCTACATCACCGACGTCCCCTGGGGTTTTCGCTTTCTGCACAACGACTGCTTCCCTAATGAATTGGGGCAATACTTGTGCGATTGGTCGACAATTCCCGTTCGACACCCGGCTAACGTTTATGAATCGCTAGCCTATTTTTTTTCTTTTGCTGTGTTAATGTTCCTCTACTGGAAAAAAGAGGCATGGAAACAGGCAGGAATGGTTTTTGGAAGTTTTCTCGTGTTCATATTTGGCTTCAGATTTTTGATTGAATTTTTAAAGGAAAGTCAAACCGATAGTGACAACTCAGTATTTCTGAGCACCGGCCTCAATATGGGCCAGTGGTTGAGCATACCCTTGGTTGTGGTGGGATTTCTTTTGATTTTCCGTGCCCAGCTGCAAAAAAAAATGAGCTAAACCAATCGCGCTGTTCGATAATAGGCCATAACTCCGTATATTTGTAAAAACAACGAAACCATGTCTAAAACAGTTTCTTTCAAGGAAATGAAAAATGACCCTTCGCTTCAAAAATTCAAGAAAGAAACGTACGTAAAATGGTTTAGAGACATGCTGTTAATTCGGCGTTTCGAAGAAAAGACAGGGCAACTTTACATTCAACAAAAATTCGGTGGATTTTGCCACTTGTACATCGGTCAAGAAGCAATTGTCGTTGGAACCGCAAGTGCCGTTCGGCCGGGAGATAAACACATGACCGCCTACCGAGACCACGCTCATCCGATTGCTTTAGGAACTGACCCAAGGATATTGATGGCGGAATTGTACGGTAGAG
Organism: Bacteroidota bacterium; assembly: GCA_016866255.1. GTDB lineage: Bacteria > Bacteroidota > Bacteroidia > Flavobacteriales_D > Crocinitomicaceae > UBA952. The sequence continues at coordinate 5,632 of VGMY01000036.1, forward strand.
CAACGGGTTGCTCGAAAGGCAAAGGAGGATCCATGCACTTCTTTGATAAGGAAAAAAATTTCATGGGAGGACATGGCATTGTTGGAGCACAAATTCCCATGGGAACGGGGGTAGCTTTCGCTGAAAAATACAACGGAACCGATAATATCGCGATTGTATCCATGGGAGACGGAGCCGTTCGTCAAGGCGCCTTGCACGAAACGTTCAACATGGCCATGATGTGGAAACTGCCCGTGATTTACATCATTGAAAACAACAACTATGCGATGGGAACGAGCGTGGAACGAACTACCAACGTAACAGACCTTTCAAAAATCGGGCTTTCCTATGACATGCCCGCTAAGGTGGTTAATGGAATGCGTCCCGAAGATGTTCACAACGCAATTGAAGAGGCTGCAGACCGAGCTCGAAAAGGCGATGGCCCTACCCTGTTGGACATTCGAACCTATCGATATAAAGGCCACTCGATGTCAGACCCTCAAAAATACCGATCCAAAGATGAAGTCAACGACTGGATGGACAAAGACCCTATTGATCATGTTCTGGACATCATCAAAGAACGAAAATGGCTGAAGGAACAAGAAATTGAGGAAATTGAAAACTGGGTAAAAAAAGAGGTGGAGGAAAGTGTAGCGTTTGCGGAAAACTCTCCTTATCCTGCAGCAGAAGAATTGTACCAAGACGTGTATATTCAATCTGATTATCCGTACATTAAAGAGTAATACAAGCGTATGGCTGAAGTAATTTACATGCCCAAATTGAGCGACACCATGACTGAAGGTGTGGTGGCTACGTGGTTAAAAAAAGTGGGGGACCCCGTGAAATCGGGCGAACTTATCGCGGAGATTGAAACAGACAAAGCGACCATGGAATTCGAGTCGTTTTTTGACGGCGTTTTACTTCACATCGGTATTGAAGCAGGAAAAGGCGCCCCAGTTAATTCACTTTTGGCCATTATTGGACAAACAGGTGAAGACATTTCCGGACTATTAACCAGCGCTCCTGCCGTGGAAGAAAAATCGGCACCTGAACCGGCTGCAGCCCCAACTCCCGTTGCCGCCCCAAGCCCTGCTCCAGCCCCAACTCCCGTTGCTGCGCCTGACCCTGTTGCAACGAAAGTGGTAGCTGTAAGCAACAACGACCGCGTCTATGCCTCTCCCCTTGCAAAGAAATTGGCCGATGAAAAAGGCATTAATCTTCAAAACATTGCTGGAAGTGGTGAAAACGGAAGAATTGTTAAACGTGACGTGGAACATTACCATCCCCATCCTAACGGTACCGTAGTTGCTGCTGGATCACGAAATGGCTTGACGACCGAAACGTTTACCGATGAACCCGTTACGCAAATGCGCAAAATCATTGCACGACGGTTGGCCGAGAGTAAATTTACTGCTCCTCACTTTTACCTCACCTTGGACATCGACATGGAAAATGCTATTGCTTTTCGCAAATCGGTGAATAACGTAGAAGGGTATAAAATCTCGTTCAATGATGTTGTCGTGAAAGCGGTAGCCCTTTCTCTAAGGAAGCATCCTGCGGTTAATTCGGCATGGATGGGCGATTTCATCCGACGAAATCAACATGTGCACATTGGAGTTGCCGTAGCTGTGGATGAGGGACTATTAGTTCCGGTGGTGCGCTTTGCCGATACCAAGAGCTTTATGGAAATTTCCAGCGAAGTAAAATCCTTTGCTGAAAAAGCAAAAACCAAAAAATTACAACCAAGCGATTGGGAGGGCAACACCTTCACTATTTCCAACCTTGGAATGTTTGGAATAGAATCGTTTACCGCAATTGTTAATCCACCCGATAGCTGCATTCTAGCCGTCGGCGGAATTAAGGAGGTTCCCGTGGTGAAAAATGGAGCTATTGTTCCGGGCAACGTAATGAAAGTTACCTTATCCTGCGATCACCGTGTGGTTGACGGTGCCAGCGGAGCCGCTTTCTTGCAATCTTTCAAGGAATGTATGGAAAATCCTGTGTTGATGTTGTTGTAAAATCAACATATGAACTTACTACGACTCCTTACCTGTGCTGTTCTCTGTTTCATAACATGGATGGCCCATGGTCAGGCAACGATTCGGGTAACCGTTCTTTCGGTTCAAACAGGAATTTATCAGGATTGTGATGGCCTATTTACTGGCAATTCGGATTTTGTATGGGAATTTACAGGCACTGATAATACGGTAGGATTTTCGAACAACAATCCTGCCTTGTTTGGAATCTTTGGATTTAATTACGGCTACAAGAATAACGACAACGGGCCCTACACGTTGTTCACTCCTGGCGGCACTTTTTCGCCCAATAACGGTTTATTTTTTGACCATGACTACCTGTGCCAAACCAGTGTTCCCAGCACCATTAACTTAGCCTGGGAAGCCTACGAGAACGACGAGCCAGGAAATTATTCTGTCATTGGATTTTTCGACGGTCAAACCAATTTACAAAATACCGCAATGCCCGTTCCGGCCGCAGCCGGGTCGTTGTTTTATACCTTCACTGCCAATTCAGTAGACCCGGGATGCAATCAAATTTACACCATTAATTTACGAGTAGATCGCCTACCTATTGTGGTAAATTACATGCAGGACAACGTTTGCAATGCTAATCCGCTGGCGCTCAATACGACCTACACTTTTGGCTGGTGTCCGGGAACTTTGGAACCCAACGAACCAGCCGCCAACGATGTTCAAAATGCGGGATCTCTTTGGTCAAAATTTGTTGCGCCCGCCTCAGGAAGCGTTGAAATCACCTCGGATTTAGCAGGAACCCAAATCGGAACCTATTTTCAAATTTATCATGCTGCAGATGGTGGCAATTGTACCGATGGCATCCACCCCGTTACAGGGGCATTGATTAAGAATAAATTTGAATATTTATCGCACGTTGAATTCTCCGACGGAATCGACTTATTAGGCATCGACCCTGAAGCCGAAATCACACTAAACTCGTGCAATCCGGTTTCTTTGATCAGTTATCAAAAACTGATTCCTGGCCAAACCTATTACGTCCAATTTACTTCAGATCAAGTCAACGATAACGGTTATTTTCAACTGCGTGTGAACAGTTTAGGTGGCGGCCCCCCGGATTTAGAGGATATTCCCTGCTTATCCAACAACGTCAACTTCGGAACTGCAGCCATATCTTCCGCGCAAAATAGCAATGCGACTGCCGTATTAAATTTTGGATGTGCCTTCGACGGCGGTAACAATGCCGGTGAAACCGGACAAGCGCACAACAGTGCTAATCCCAATCAATACCACGCCTACGATTATCCCCATTCAGCAGTTGGGAATCCTACCATGAACGAAAGCGTGTGGCTGAAATTTACCGCACCTAATCAAGGCCGTATTGTTTTCGAAACCGATTACCAGAATGTCTTGTATGGCGAGAGTGCTGCTCTTTTCGGATACGATACCGCATTTGCACCCGGAATTCCTATCGATTATTTATGTTCGAACCTAAAATTCATCGATTCCGACGAAGGGGGTGCGAACGGTTTTCTTGGAGGCGACCCAAGTGCCATAATTCAGGCGCCTTGCCTAGAACCCGGTTACACCTATTTTGGTATGGTGGATCCTTCCGATGCCATAACTCCCTTAAGTTCCCAATCCATTAAAACGTGGGTTCATGACCCGAGCGTGGTCGATCCAACGCAAAATCCCCCCGGAAACGACATTCTCTGCCTAACTTTACAAAACCCCTTGTATGAAGTCCCTGTAATCCCTGCGGGAGTTAATCCTCCCTTTCAAGCAGTAGCGGGCACCAATGTTTTGGCTTGTCAGGAATATTTAGCCGGTGAGCCCAATGTTGACCCCAGTCCTGCTAATTGCGCCAACCAAACCGTTTGGCATTATTTCATTGCCCCGGGTTCGGGGGCTGTTGAAATGAGCATCAGAGCTTACATTGGAATGAATTTGCTGCGCTTTAACGTTTATGAGTTGCTCAACGGAAACGGATGCTATGGAGGGTTGGCACCTGCCACCTTCACCACCAACGGAACTCGCTTCGATCCTGTGATAACCCCTGTAGTAAGCGGTTCTGCTACCTTCAACGGTCAACAAGTTTCTCTTTGCTGTCTGGATTCAGGAAAAATATACGCTATACAAATCGACGGAGGTTCGGCAGGCGATGAAGGGCTTTACATCATCGAATACATCCATGAAATAGAAGCAGATGCCGGAGATCTAGCGGTTAATGCATCCAACGGAGAGAGCGCGAATGTTTGGGTTGGAGATACTGCGTTGGTTTGTTATGGTAATACCTTACAGCCTTCCATCATGTTGGATGGAATCGGCAATTCCACGCAAAGCCTTCCGGGATGTTTGCAACCCGGTTACGTCCTGCATACCTATCCGAACGTTCCAGATCCCGTATACAATTCAGGGTTCACCTACATCGACACCCTCCAATCGCAAGGAAGTTTTACCCATTCGGGCGACGGATCGGGCAGTTTTAGCAATCCGCTGTATAACACCGTTTATTACCTTTCTCCTGCTGGAGATCTGCCTAACGCCTGGGGAAATTTTAGTTGTCAAACGACTACGGTAGCGGAAGGGGTTCCCGTGGTATTCCTCTCACCGCTCTCGGCAATCAGTTCCTATGATAACAACACCTGCACCTTAAGTTTCAGTTTAAGCGGCGGGGTATCGGGATACCTCAATCAAGGGTATAATTACACCATTACGGACCCATTGGGCGTGATAGTTGCATCGGCTGTTGTGGCTGCAGGACAGACTGTGAACTATGTCGCTGCGATAATCGGAAACTACACGGTGAATATCAACGATCAACCCTGTCCCTTGGTGCTAACTTTTGACGCAAGTGGCTGTCAAAACCCCTGTTCGCCACTTACCTTACCCATGAGCGTAAGCATTTGCCAAGGAGACAGCATTCTCTTGGGAGGAAGCATGCAAAGCAACCCAGGAACCTACATCGATTCCCTGCAATCGGTGATGGGTTGTGATTCAGTTTTGGTAACTGCATTGACCCTATACCCTAACCCAACCTATGGTTTTCAAGCGATCACCTTGTGCGAGGGAGAAACGGTGAACGTGAACGGAAACGTATACAGTGCCAACGGACAATACCAAGACACTTTGCAAAGCATTCTCGGTTGCGACAGCATTCTAACAACAAGTGTTTTTGTCATCACTCCCGTTGTAGTTAACCAAGAAGTCCATATCTGCAACGGCAGCAGTTATACCTTCAACGGAAACACCTACACTCAGGAGGGCGTTTATTTCGATACGACGGCCACAATAAACGGGTGCGATTCCATCAATGTGTTGAGTTTGTTCCTGAATGCCGCCTACCAAACCAGTATTTACGACACCGCGTGTTTGGGAGCGCCTTATATGTTTGGTATTGATACGTTGAACAGTTCTGGAACCTATGTGCTTCCCTTGGTAGCAGATAACGGATGTGATTCAACGGTGACTTTAGATTTGTATTTGTTGGATTGCACCATGCTCACCATTTATGCGCCTAATTCCTTTACCCCGGACGCAGACGGAACCAACGATCTATGGTATCCGGTGTTGCAAAACGTGAAATCGTACAGCTTCGACATCTACAACCGATGGGGTCAGCGTATTTTTACCTCTACGGGAGATCCATGGGATGGGACCTATCAGGGAAACAAATGCCAGATGGGGGTTTACACCTATATCATCGACTGGGTGGACAACGACAAAATATCGCATCGTGTGACGGGGAGTATCACCCTGGTGCTTTAGCCTCGACAAGCTCGGCCACCGCAATGACAGGCTCGGCTGCCGTTGGCTTACTTCTCGTCGGAATATTCCACACAATACGTTCAACTGCATTGCGTTAGGTAGCCAATAAAAAATATTTTATGGAATTGGAACACATCAAAAATAGCATCCTTGAAATTAGAGGCTTCAAAGTAATTCTCGATTTTGAACTCGCAAAAATGTATCAATGTGGAAACCCGCGCACTGAAACAGGCCGTTCGTCGAAACATCGAGCGATTTCCAACAGACTTTATGTTTGAATTAATGGAAGAAGAAATGAAAAACTTGACATCACATTTTGTGACATCAAGTTGGGGAGGAACTAGACATCAATCCTTTGCATTCACCGAACAGGGAGTGGCTATGCTTTCAAGTGTTTTAAAAAGTAAAATAGCGATACATGTGAACATCTCCATCATGCGCGCATTCGTTATGATGCGGCAATGGGCCTTGAACCATCAAGAATTGAGTGAGAAACTCACCGCACCGGCACAACAATACGGTCAAAAATTCAAGGACATCGAACAAGTCTTGAACTACCTCATTCGGAAAGATTAAAAGACCATACAGCAAGCCACGCGAAAGGAAATTGGGTTTAAAAAATGATCATATGACAATTAACGCACATCTAGAGCACTTCAAGCATTATTTGATATCCCAACGGTATAGCCCTAACACCATTAAAACCTACACGGACGCCTTAGCGGTATTTTTTCAATTTCATAATAACCAGGATCCAAAACAACTGGGAATTGCTGATATTACGCACTTCAACACGGGTTACATCCTCAAAAAGAAGCTATCGGCGAGTTATCAGAACCAGGTGATCAATGCCATCAAGTTATTTTATCGAAATCGGTTTAATCGGGTCATGAACCTCGATAACATACAGCGTCCGCGGCGGGAAAAGCGCCTACCAAATGTGCTAAGTAAGCAGGAAATCAAGGCGATACTTGAGGCTCCCACGAACCTAAAACACCGTGCCATGTTGAGCTTAATATACGCTTGCGGATTGCGAAGAAGTGAATGTTTGAATTTAACCTTGAAGGATGTGCTATCGGATCGGAACTTATTGTTTATACGTCAATCTAAGGGTAAAAAAGACCGGGTGGTTCCGATTAGCAATAAAATTATTGATATGCTAAGGGAGTACTTTAAAGCCTGTAGACCGAAAACGTGGTTGTTTGAAGGGCAATATGCAGGAGACCAATACAGCGAGCGAAGTTTGCAATTGGTCTTGAAACAAGCCTTGCAAAAAGCGGGCAATCAAAAACCTGTTAGTTTGCATTGGTTAAGGCACAGTTATGCCACGCATTTGCTTGAATCCGGAACAGACCTACGGTACATTCAGGAGCTACTTGGACACAGTAGCAGTAAAACTACTGAAATTTATACTCATGTGACAACGAAAAGCCTACAGCAAATTCGATCACCATTTGATGATTTATAAGAAATAAGCGTATATTCGTACATACGCAACAAACCTTCGCTAATACACCCAAATTGGTGTGCTTGAGGAAGGTTTATAGCGCTTATAAGCTAGTTAGCTGTCATTTTAAGACAACCAACTAAAGAGAAAATTATTATCAATTAAACAAGAACGAAATGAACAAGAAACAAAAATTTGCTTTGACGTCCATTTGGATATTTTTTTCAAGAAGCTATGATGCCTATTGCACAAATTTGCTGACACCAGACCTAAGTAAAGAAGCTAATCCACTTGTGACAGTTGTCGGAATATCTTCTTGGACAACTCTACTTATTATTTTAAGCGT
>VGMY01000037.1 GCA_016866255.1 Bacteroidota bacterium
CTCGCGTATCATCGAATTAAACCACATGCTCCACCGCTTGTGCGGGCCCCCGTCAATTCCTTTGAGTTTCAACCTTGCGATCGTACTCCCCAGGTGGATTACTTATCACTTTCGCTTAGTCTCCGACATTGTGTCGCCGAAAACGAGTAATCATAGTTTACGGCGTGGACTACCAGGGTATCTAATCCTGTTTGATCCCCACGCTTTCGTCCCTGAGCGTCAATCCAGGCCTAGTGAGCTGCCTTCGCTATCGGTGTTCTGTGTAATATCTAAGCATTTCACCGCTACACTACACATTCCGCCCACTTCGACCGAATTCAAGACTTACAGTATCAATGGCAGTTCTACAGTTAAGCTGTAGGCTTTCACCACTGACTTATAAGCCCGCCTGCGGACCCTTTAAACCCAATGATTCCGGATAACGCTTGCACCCTCCGTATTACCGCGGCTGCTGGCACGGAGTTAGCCGGTGCTTATTCATTTGGTACCTTCAGCTCCGGTCACGACCAGAGGTTTATTCCCAAATAAAAGCAGTTTACAATCCATAGGACCTTCTTCCTGCACGCGGCATGGCTGGTTCAGGCTTTCGCCCATTGACCAATATTCCTCACTGCTGCCTCCCGTAGGAGTCTGGTCCGTGTCTCAGTACCAGTGTGGGGGATCGCCCTCTCAGGCCCCCTACCTATCGTAGCCATGGTGAGCCATTACCTCACCATCTAGCTAATAGGACGCATGCCCATCCTGTACCGTAACCTTTAAGTATAGAACCATGCGGTTCTATAATACTATGGAGTCTTAATCCGAATTTCTCCGGGCTATTCCCCAGTACAGGGTAGGTTGCATACGCGTTACGCACCCGTGCGCCGGTCGCCACCAATTAGTAAACTAATTTGTGCTGCCCCTCGACTTGCATGTGTTAGGCCTGCCGCTAGCGTTCATCCTGAGCCAGGATCAAACTCTCCGTTGTAAAATAACGTGAATTTGTAAGAGCTCGAGATGTCGTTTTATTCTTTAAAAACGCTGTTTCCTTTGTTTCTCAATACGTCAATGAACTTAGAAGTGGTCTAGACAGACATTATCCATTTAAACCAAAAAAATTCCCCAATTCTTACATTGAGGGGTGCAAATGTACATAAAAAATTCGTTTCGCAAGCAAAATTTTCCTTTTATTTTGAAAATTTACCTTAAAAGGTGCTTTTTCCGATTTGGTCAAACGCAAAAGCGCGGACTTTCCGGAGTATACGAAATCATTTATCTCAAATTGCTGTCGCTTTTACCCCACAAAGAAAAAAAAGTTACAAACATTCTTTGCATTTGGCTTTAAACTGCTAATATCGACTCCACAGGGTTGTCAGGCAACCAAAGCATCCTACCCATAAATTTTCTTCGATATCAATCGGGAATTTGCTTGAAACGTTAAAAAATATAACCCTTTCTGCATTTGGCTTGGTCGGTTAATTATGAACAAACCGTTTTCGGCTTGAACCTCAGGCGTGAATGAAAGCAATTTTCCATTTGTATCGTGGATACTTATCCCCTCCAAGCGGCCTATTGCATCTTTTGCCCGAAGGGAAATCGTTTCTTGCGATAGTCCAACGATGGAAAAATTCGAAATTTCTTCCTCAAGGCCTACATTTGAACTTTCTTGAATGACAAATTGGGATAAATAAATCATATCGCCGTTGTCATTCCCGTTGTTGTTCGTTTTATTCGTCGCAACGTAAAATGTGACATCCCCCGTTCCTGCGGAGGGAGCTGTCCATGTCCATGACCAATTTGGTGCTGCTGCACTGGTGTTGCTGCTGGACGTGTGATTGGCATATTTTCTCGCAGCACCGTTAATGGAAGTGTTGCCCGCTAAACCCGTAAAAAACCCTGCCATAGCATTGTTGGAATTCAAAGCCGTTGCTTGAAATCCTCTTTTTACAGGATTGGAAATCATGCTTAAATTTACCGAATATTGTTGGCCAGGAGTGTAGTTATTTACCGGTGCTCCTCCTTGGCTTATTAACAAAATGTTTTCTGCTGTTCCATCTTGTACCGCCCCGTAATGACACTGCGTACAATTCATTTCATCCGGAGCACCCGTTTTACCGGGTGCCGCTCCTCCTGAGTTTCGAGGGGAGGCAATGAAATGTGTTGCTTGTGGATTATCAACCCAGATGTTCGCACACAGCGTGAGCATTCCAACGACCGCAACGAGTAAACCGATTTTTTTCATAACCTTCCTAATTAATTATTAAGCTTTCCTTGGTATATCCAGCATTCAAACCTTTCTATAAGGCTGTCGGGTAGTGCCGGACCATTATCCGGCATCAGTTCGTATCCATTGGCTCGCATGGCGCCGATAATTGCTGCTGAATTTGCTGAAATATTTGAATGATTGGTCAATGTGTAGCCGTTTTGGTTGTTGTGACACCCCGTGCAATTATTCTGAATCAAGGGTAAAATTTGATCGTTGAACGAAACGATATCGGGACAATTTGGGGGCGCTGAATAATTAACCTTATCCTTGTTACAGGAAGATATCGCAATCACCCCGAGCGCCAACAAGGCAAAGCCTAGCTTTCCTTTCAAAATATATAATCTTCCTTGTTGATTCATGTAACGGCATTAGCTTTTACCCATTAACAAAACAGGCTGAAGCCCTAACCAAAATAACGGTAAAATAAAATGAGCAGGGATTGCCGCAATGGATATAAAGGTTGTGTCAAGTTCTTGGTTTACATAAGTAATGGGATAAGCAATGCTCGCTATACTCAACAAAACCACCAGAGCATTCAGGACAATAACCCCGCGCAACTGGTACTTTGTGAAAATCCAATGAACCGCAAAAGCACTGGGAAGAGAAATTGCCCAATATGCCGAAATAACCTTCCAAATCGGCAACACTTTATAACTTTCATCGAATTCCATTGCGTAGAAATATTTCAAATAAATTCCGACAGCTACCGAGGCTAAAAGTGCCGTGAAAAAGCCGTAAATCAGCACTTTGTTCATTTTTTATCGACCTTTTGACTTACGGGCAATTCATAAACAACCTTCATCTTGTCGGGAACGGTTTGGCTCTTTTTACCAACCTTAAAATCCAAGCGATTTACATAAAAAGTACCTTTGAACGTATATTTCGTTGCACTTCCCGAAACCGCTGCAGGTATGGTATATTCCTTCGTTATCCCCTTTACAGTGAGATCACCTTTGATCTGAAGTTCCCCTTTTTCATCTTTTGTAACACTGGTGGATTTGAATTTCATATTCGGATAAGTGGATTCCTCGAACCACTCTTTAGTGAGCGCTTTTTTATTCATCAGTCCATTTCCTGTGCTGATGGTATTCACTGGAATCTTGAGATTGAAGGTTGCTGCTGTAGGATTATCAGAACTGTAGGTTACATCTCCGCTGATATCGGTAAATTTACCTGAAGGGTCTGCACTTTTGAAGGCAATCGAATGGCCTTCCGTTACCTCATAATCTCCTGTGGGCGCAAAGCATAACGAAGTTGCTGTTAAAAAAAGAGCCACATAAATGATCCAATACCGATGATTCTTCATTTTTCTTTTCTTTTAAATTATTCTCTTGAGAATTTTCGAGCTATGCAAAATCCGAGCCGAAATTGTCCTTTAAACCAATCAGAATACGTATTGTTCACAAATTGCGTTTCCCCAATCCCAGCGGCATTAGTAATATTAATGGTAAAGGTGTGGCCGAAAGTGAACCATTCCAAGGCAAAGGCCAAACTCCTCTTGTACACATCCGTTGGACGAAGCCCTTTGGCTGAAAACGTGTGATAATACTCCGAAATTAGGGCAAACCTGCCTGTTATTTTAACGCGTGCCGCCGCCCCGAGTGCAAAAACATCGTTTTGATCATTGGAAGCCACGTAATTCTGGTGCACCATCGTGGGCATGAGCGCAAGGCTGATGCTTTCACCAAATCGTCGCGCAACATTAAGTTGGGTAAAATAAGCAAATCGATGACTCACTTTAGGGAAATGGCTCACCTGCGAAACATCGGTCGAAGCGTTCATGTAGGTAAAGGTGGCGCCGGTAATGGCTGCAAGCGAAACCGGGCAATCCTTACCTTGCGAAAAAATCCGATATTTAACAAATCCGTCCAAGAGCGATCTGTAAGGGGTACTGGTACCTTTAGATCTTCCAAAACCGAGCATCATATTTTTAGTTAGGCCATACTCCAATGCAATACGTATGTCCGAAAGGTTATCAAACCCAAACATGTTTTGAGCTCCTCCATTGGTGCCGAACATATCGCCAAAACGATGCTCGATTCGAAAATCGAGTGTGCCTTTGGGCAGGGTTTCTACGGAGTGTCCGCAAACAATTCTGGTTGACGCGAAAGTTTTTGGTACGAATTCATCTTCATCCTCTTTCGTCTGCGCTCCAAGCGAACACGGAACCGCGAGAATACATAAAAAGTAAATACCTTTGAAAGTCATTCTATCGTTACACATCAAAATTAGAAAATATTTTGAATTGGGAAACCGAGAAACAAGCAATCAGAGATACAGCACTTCAGCAAAGAATGGGCTTATCCTATGCCGAAATTCAGCAAATATCTTTAGTTCTCAAAGATCGAATGCTTAAGTCCTTTCACTTTCAAGGACTCAAGGTTTCCTGTTTTGTAAATATTCCTTCGAAAAAAGAGGTCAACACGATCGATATAATCCATGCCTTGTGCGATGAAAACCAAGTTTATCTACCGGTATGCAATTTTTCGGATTCAAGCCTAAGCCATTGGTTGTTCGAGCCCGGCGATTTGCTCATCGAAAATCGTTATGGAATTCCCGAACCCAAAAACCAACACATTTCGTTATCCGCAAATCTTTTTGATGTGGTTATTGTCCCTCTCCTAGCTGTAGACAAAAAGGGAAACCGAATCGGCTATGGGAAAGGGTTTTACGACAGATTTTTAAGCCTGTGTAACCCCAATGTTATCAAAATCGGCCTCAACTTTTTTGAACCCATGGATTGCATCCCCTGTGAAGCAAGGGATATACCTCTGGACTACCTCATCTCCCCTAGTACCTGCCATAGTTTTAAGAATTAAGTGCGGCATTTACGGCTAACCTTCTTGGTAACGGTAAATGCTCCACAGGGCTTCCTCAGCGAATATCTTCGAAGGATTGATCCTTTTCGGTAAAAATCCACATTACTGCATAGACGATGATGGACGAAGGCGCAAAAACAAAAATCAAACGCCAAATAATGGCATCGATGCCTGTTGAATTTTCTAGTCCGCCGCAAACACCGCCTAAATAATAGTTCTTTGAAGACCGATGATATTTATTTCTCATCCCTAACGGAAGTTTTAGATTTTTCAGAAATCCATTTAATTCCATCACCCTCAAAATTCAGCTTAAACTCAGGCTCGGTGATTTTGTTGATTTCCTCCATGCTCTTACCTGCATCCTCTGCGAAATGCCGTAAAGCTTTCACCGAAACAGTATCCCAATAAGCGACACCGTGGATAAACGTTTCAGTACCAATGGGCGTCGAAGGCGGGATGGTAAAATGATTTTTAAAACGCACCATCAAGGGTTTCCCATCGGGTTTGGGAACCTGTACCCAACATCCGGCATTTTGACAAATGGCCGAAAGTGGGGCCTTAATGGTAAAGGCCTGGGAGTTGGTCGATCGATCCATCCGAACAACTAATTCCGCCACGGAAATGGCCTCGGATTCAAGCACCTTGACCATCCCAAACTCCGTCTTGCTCGATGCACATCCAAAAATAATTGCCAACACAACGAGAGCGCTTATTGCTTTCATACCTAATCAACTTTACTTTTCATGAATTTTTCGTAGTACGCGTACAGGTCAAATTCCTCTACGCCAACCAAAATTTTACCCACTTGGTTTGCCCCAAGAAAGCGCAACATGATTCGACGGGTATCCTCAGAATCCGACACCGGAAACACATCCACCAGTTTGGTATCGTTGTTGAAAGTGTAGGTAAAATAAGTGGTGTAGTATTGGGCCGTTTTTTCGAGGCTTGCTGCTGATGTGCCTTCCGGAAACTTCCACTGAAAGTGCCCTTTCTTTGCTTCTTGTTGAATTTCTTGATTGGTCAGCTTGGAAATTGCAACCAACTGCTGTGCATTGATGGAAGTATATCCCGCCGTGAGAAATACAAGGATTAAATATCTCATTGTTTGACTTTTATTGCGAATTTAGTACAAATAAGGAACAAATGGAAAAGCCACCCTTAGTTTTTAAACGCTCAAATTTTAATTTAGAGGCCGGATGCGACGAAGCAGGGCGAGGCTGCTTAGCAGGACCGGTAGTCGCTGCGGCGGTTATCTTACGAAATCCCATCGCTGGGTTAAACGATTCCAAAAAAACGACCGCCGTACAACGAAATCAACTCAGAGTGCAAATAGAAAAAGAAGCCATTGCCTTCGCTATTGCGTTTGTTAATCCAAAGCGAATCGACAAAATTAATATCCTCAACGCAAGCATAGAAGCCATGCACCTTGCCCTTGACGGGCTGTCGGTTAAACCTGAATATTTGTTAGTGGATGGAAATCGGTTTAAATCGTATCGAAATCTGCCTCATGAATGCATCGTTCGTGGAGACGGAATTTTTCAACCGATTGCTGCGGCGTCAATTCTAGCCAAAACCCATCGAGACGAATATATGGTTCAACTCGATGAGGCGCTTCCAATGTATGGGTGGAAGAGCAATATGGGTTACCCTACGAAAAAACACGAACAGGCCATTAGCGAACACGGCATTTCCGTTCATCATAGAACTTCCTTTGGAATTGTAAAAACCTTGATTCAGCCCTCCTTATTCGAGCATTAGTCAACAATTCGCTGTTCATTTATTGTTTTGTGAAGCGGTTCACATCTTTAGGATAGCAAGTAGTTTCGTAGTGTGATCAGACGTTTTATCTTACCATTTCTAGCCGGGATTGCACTTTTATGGGGGGTTTACGCCTTCCTTTCCTTAATAACCTATTCGAAAGAAACTTCATTCCTATCCTATTTCGGAACACAAGACGACAGAATAATTGCTGTTCACCACCCCAAAGACTTTAATTTACGCGACATTCAAATAGACGCCAATCAAAAAAACATTGCAATTTTAGCGACCGTTCAGCAACATCTTGATGATTTAACCACCGCATATCTGAGTAAAAATCGAAATTTAATGGTCATTAAGCTCGATGAAAAATGGAGTTTTCTTCGCGTAAGACAACTTTTTGAAAAAGGCATCTACTCCTTTGAGAAAACAGGCCCTAACACTTTTAATTTCGGAACGTATAGGGGTAAATTTAAAAGCAAGGAACTACTTTTATACGATTATTCGCTCGAATTAGAATACAAATCACCCCCGGTCTTCGACATTGATGAGGAGTCTAGCTACAGCATCATAGACATCCTTTCCACCTCATGGGACGTAGCTAATTTTTACGTAAAACCCTCAGCGACGATTTCCTACCGAAATATGGCCGCTGGGAAAAATCGTCGCAACCTTGTGGATGATCTTCGTTTATTCGGGCCCTATTTACCTGAAAATTTGACCCATTACGAATTTTATGAAAAAACCTATCTTGCTGCTATTGACTCCCTCTTTGCCAAAGGACCACTCGTTCAGATAATGAAAACTGGAGGGGTATTTGTGCTATTTAACAAGAGCCCAATATTCATTTTTGACATGCAATCTTCCGAGGGGCTTTCATTGTCTCTGAACGAATATTTTCACCTAAAAGAAGAAAATAAGGAGCGCATCACAACGCGTAAAATGTGGGTTTGCAATACCTTCAATCAACAAGTGACTTCTTCAAGCCTTGTTGCATTTAGTAGGGACGAAATAGGGTACATAACCCCGGACGAAAATGCGCTTGACGCCTTACTCCTGGAAATTGATATGCGGAAAACAACCTCGGGAAAATCTGCTGAAATAGAGGCTTTAACAGCTTTACCACGCTACTGTTCCTACAAGAAAAAAACTTCCGATATGTTTGAGTCGATCAGTTGGATAAATGATCAATTGCTGCATACCCGTATTGCCCTAAACGCCAACGATAATAAGTATCGGCAGGATGAGGACATCAAAAATTATTTTACCATGAACCCGGGAACCCCTGTGATTTCCTATTGCGCATTATCAGGCAGGGGAAATCTTGTTCTGGAAACCGATCAGGAACTAATAGGCTACAAGAACGGAAGCTTGAAGTGGCGGAAAAACCTTGCTTCCTCGCTCACTTATAAACCGCTTCGTCTGGTCACCTCGTTGATTGAAAACGACCATATTTTACTGCAGGAAAACAACCGAATTCAGGTAATTGATCGCATGGGAAGGGAGTTGTTTGCCTTAAACGGCCAGTTTACAGGTGAACCCGTACAAACGTCCATTAAAAATCAACCTGTTTTTGGGCTCTTTAAAGCTAACGAACTTATTTTTTATTCCACGGAAACAGGGAAGGCATTAAAACGCATCAACTTCCCTGAAAACCCGATTTCTTGGAAGGGCGTTGAAATTCAGGGAAAATTTGGAGTGGGGATTAAAACCAGTAATCAAGTGGTATTTATCGATATCACCTCTGGTAAAAAGAGCCTCTTTAAAGGGAAGTCGGAGGACTTTGTCAGCTTTACCCCTACGGGAGCAATTTTTCGCGGGAAAAAAGGCATGGAACTGCACACGTTAAAAGAAGTTATTGAAATTCAGGTTCCTTCCTTTTGGAAATTCGGGGGGGAGATTGCCTTAAATGGCCGATCAGGACAATTGTTTTACGACAAAAACAAAGTAGCTTTTACCGTTCGAGGAACTGTTCAATGGAATACCACAACCGAACTCACTGATATCGATGAGGTCCAAACGGGCCATGCAATTATTATTGCTCGTGATGGTTTGCAGAACAAATTAATAATTTTGAATTTTAATGGGATTGTTGCCGATAACGAAGAACGCCCGGGTCAAGGAGCACTCCAGACGACTCCTTTTGGCACTAACGGCTGCTCAGTCACAACCCTTTTAAATAGTTTTTTAATTCAATATAATTTCTAACTCGTATTTAAAAATATCATGAAACAAATTATACTTATTGCGAGTTTCTTACCTTTAAAGCTGCTCGTTGCCCAAAATTATCAGGGTGTTTCCACCAGCAATTATGCGGGAATCATGGGCATCCAATTGCAACCCGCAAGTTTTGTGGATGGGCGCTTTGTGGTCGACATCAATCTGGTTGGATTGAACTTAAACGCCTATCAGAATTTTGGCTATTTCGACGCTAAGGCCATGCGGAATGCTCAAGGAAATGGGGGTTATTGGTGGAATAAATCCTTCGGAGATAGCACTATCTACAGCAATTGGGCGAGTCCAGATTCAACCTTCGAAGACCGCTATTTAATCCGAAACTACAACAAAGATTCCAAAGGAACTCTTGGACTATACAATAATGTTCAAGCCGATATTTTGAACTTCAATTTCCACATTAGTCCAAAAATAGCCCTCGGACTATTTGCTCGAGTGCGGTCGGTAACCAATGTCGATAACCTAGATCCTAAATTGGCCGTTTTAGCGGAAAATGGCCTCGATTACTCGCAACTTTGGAACCAAAAACTCAACGAAGAATTATTCAATGTTAACCACCTTACATGGACTGAATACGGTTTTAATTACGGACAAGTGGTACTGGATAAGGGTGAGCATTTTCTTAAAGCAGGAGGTTCTTTGAAATTGCTGAGGGGCAATACCGCTGCCTATCTTTACACTAATAATTTTGAATATAACCTTAAAAATTCGGATACCTCTTTCCTGTTACAAGGGGATTTTAACTACGGATATTCCCAGAATATTGATGATTACATCAATGGTACTTCTCAAAATTATTTTCAAAGAGCTTCCAATTGGGGCGTTGGGGTCGACATCGGTGCAGTATACGAATGGAGGCAAGGGTATGAAAACTATCAGTACGACATGGACGGTGAAACGGGTATTTGGGCTAGGCATAAAAACAAGTATAAAATGCGTATTGGAGCCTCCATTCTCGACCTGGGTGGTATGCGATTTCAAAAAGGTGGCTTGAGCAGAAACTTTTCAGTCCGATCAACCAATCCATTCAATCTCACCGTATTTGAGTCTGCTGATAATTTGTATGAATTTGACCAAGTTATCGATTCTTTAATTAACAGCCCAGGTCAAGATTGGATTGCTGCCCAAGACACCGCGTCAACCTTTTACATGCGCACCCCTAGCGCCTTTAGCCTACAATTTGATTACCATATTTGGAAAGGCTTTTATGTGAATGCAACCACCATGATCAACCTCATCGGTAAAAAAACCGATACAAAAGTTAAAGTCCCGAACCAGTTTAGCATTACGCCAAGTTTTGACATAGCGGGTATTGGGTTACATCTCCCCTTGTCCTACAATAAATATTCAGGTTTAAGAGCGGGCATTGCAACACGATTAGGTCCACTTACGGTAGGTATTACGGATTACCGAACCCTGCTAGCTCGAGGAAAGGTAAAAGGAGTTGAGGTATTTGCAGGATTGCGCATTCCTGTGCTTTACGGAGAAGTTAAAGACGACGATAAGGACAAGGTTTCGAATAAAATGGACGAATGCCCCTATGTGCCCGGTTTATGGTCCTTCAAGGGGTGTCCTGATTCGGACGGCGACGGCATACCCGATTCCATGGACGATTGCGCACAAGAACCTGGACTTGCGGAATTCAAAGGATGTCCCGATCGCGACGGGGATAAAATCATGGATAAGTACGATGATTGTCCGGACCTTGCCGGAATTCCAGAGTTTAAAGGATGTCCTGATACCGATGGGGATAAAATCATCGATCCAAAAGACCAATGCCCCGATTTAGCAGGAGCGTTGTACATGAAAGGCTGTCCTGACCGTGATCATGATTCCATCACGGATTTGGAAGATCTCTGCCCTGATAATTTTGGACCTAAGGAAAACAAAGGTTGTCCAGATACGGACAGTGATGGTTTATTCGACTACATCGATGAATGTCCAACCGTTGCTGGTCCAGCCGAAAACCGAGGTTGTCCGTGGCCGGATACGGACGGGGATGGAATCCTCGACCGAAACGACGGATGTCCCAATACCCCAGGGCCAAAAGAAAACGGAGGTTGTCCATACAAGGATTCGGACAACGATGGGCTCTTGGATAAGGACGATGATTGTCCTAATACCCCAGGACCTAAGAGTAATAACGGCTGTCCAGTGATTGAAAAAGAAGTCATCGAAGTGTTAAAAACCGCTTTTGATAATTTAGGATTTGAAAACGGAAAAGACATTATCCTTGCAGGATCCTATGCCTCGTTAGATGAGCTTGCAGAAGTGCTCGGTAAAAAACCCACGTGGAAATTGCAAATTTCTGGGCATACAGATAATGTAGGAGACGATGACTCCAATTTAATTTTATCTAAAAAACGGGCGGAGGCTGTCAAGAATTATTTGATCACCAAAGGAATTGTAACCGAGCGATTGATGGTCGAATATTTTGGCGAAACAAAACCCGTGGCCGACAACACCACTTCGGAAGGAAGAGCTAAAAACCGTCGGGTAGAAATGAAAATTGTAATCGAATAGCGCGATTAACGGTATCCATGAAGGGCAAATACGGAGAAAGAAGATAACCAATGATCTACGTCGTAATTGCCCTTTCCGATGCTCTCTTGAGCGTAATCCCACATCGCATTCATCTGCGAAACCCAAGCAGCCTTTAACGATGGGTCAAGGTTGGGTAGGTCCATCATGAGCCCGTTTAAGCACCAAATGCGGTTCAAATGAAACCCATCCCAATGAGATTTCATGCCGGTATGTACTTTCTCGCGCTTAATAAT
>VGMY01000038.1 GCA_016866255.1 Bacteroidota bacterium
GAAGAGGCTCCTGCTGCGGAAGAAACACCCGTTGCGGAAGAAGCTCCTGCTGAAGAAGAGGCTCCTGCTGCGGAAGAGACCCCTGCTGAAGAGGCAGAGTCAGGATCTACCGATGAAGCAGGTGCTCCGGAAGAGTCTTCTGAAAACACCGATGAAACGACCGAAAGCGTTTAGTAAATCCATTTTGTTAATAAAAAAGGCAGCCTTTGGTTGTCTTTTTTTTTGAGAAAAGAATTTGCAATGACCTTTGCACTTACTTTTGTAAAAGATTTTATGACCGATTCACACAATGCTGTTTTACTCCTAGCGGACGGAACCGTCTTTCATGGAATTTCGATTGGAGCAAAGGGGACAGTCTCTGGTGAAATTGCTTTTAATACTGGCATGACAGGATACCAAGAGGTCTTTACCGATCCCTCGTACGTGGGTCAATTGTTGATTATGACCAGTGCACACATTGGCAATTACGGCGTGCATACTGATGAAGTGGAATCGGGTAAAATCATGGTTTCGGGGATAATTATTAAGAAATTCTCTACGGGATTCTCCCGAATTTCTGCGGAGGGGTCATTGCAAAATTTGTTGGAAAGGGAACACAAAGTGGGCATTGCCGATGTTGACACCCGAGCACTGGTTCGTCACATACGTCAGAAAGGGGCTATGAATGCCATCATCTCGTCGGAGATCAAAGATTTAAGGGAGTTGAAGGCCTTGTTGGATCAGACACCAGATATGAATGGATTAGAATTATCTTCTCAGGTAGCAACACGTGAGGTGTACGATGTAATGCCTGAAATGACCACCGCGGCTCTTCGTGTAGCCCTTCTGGATTTTGGGGTCAAACGAAATATTATTCGCTGTTTAACAGAACGTGGTTGCCATGTGCGAGTTTACCCCCTAAATGCAACGCTCAAGGAAATAGAGGAATTTAAGCCCCACGGTTTTATGCTTTCAAATGGACCGGGTGATCCCGCTGCTATGCCTAACAGCATCCAGTTGGTTCGCGAAATTGTAGCCCTAAACCGTCCGGTTTTCGGTATTTGTCTGGGTCACCAAATTTTAGGGTTGAGCCAAGGTTTAAGCACGGAAAAAATGTTTAATGGCCATCGTGGAATCAATCACCCCATTATGAACCTCAAAACCAAAAAAGGAGAAATTACTACTCAAAATCACGGTTTTGTTATTACGCGCGAAAGCATTGAACGGCATAACGGGATTGAAATTACCCACGTTCACTTAAATGATCAGACAGTGGCAGGAATAGAGATAAAAGATAAACCGGTTTTTTCCGTTCAATACCATCCCGAGGCATCAGCTGGGCCCCACGATGCCCGCTACTTGTTCGACCGCTTTGTTACATCTCTAAATTAAGACCTATGAGTTATATTGTCCGTGTTTGTGCTCGCCAAATTTTAGATTCTCGGGGTAATCCGACCGTTGAAGTGGATGTCGTTACGGGCAGTGGTGTGCTTGGAAGAGCAGCAGTCCCTTCCGGGGCATCAACCGGTGCCCATGAAGCGGTGGAGTTAAGAGATTTAGATCCCAAAAGATACTTAGGAAAGGGGGTTTTGAATGCCGTAAATCACGTTAATACCGTGATTAATGAAGCACTTCACAGACAAGATATATTTCAGCAAAAAGCCATAGATGGCATTTTGTTAGCCTTGGACGGAACGAAGAATAAAGCGAAGTTGGGTGCAAACGCTATCCTAGGAACCTCATTGGCAGTAGCTAAAGCCGCAGCCAAAGAGGCTGAATTAAGTTTGTACCGTTACGTAGGTGGCGTAGGCGCCGTAACCATGCCTGTGCCCATGATGAATATACTCAACGGAGGGTCACATGCCGATAATAAAATCGATATTCAAGAGTTCATGGTCATGCCCATCGGGGCAATTTCTTTTTCCGAAGGGTTGCGCTGGGGTACCGAGGTTTTTCACCACTTAAAATCCGTTTTGAAAAAACGAGGGATGTCCACTAATGTTGGTGATGAAGGAGGCTTTGCTCCCAATTTAAATTCCAACGAAGAAGCGATACAAGTTGTGATAGAGGCCATTGAAAAGGCAGGTTTCAGACCGGGAGAGGATTTGTACATCGCGCTCGATGCTGCTGCAACCGAATTTTATAATGTTTCAACGGGAAACTACGAATTGGAGTCTACCGGCGACCACTTAAGTTCTGCTGAAATGGTTAGTTTTTGGAGCGATTGGAGAAAAAAATATCCCATCATTTCCATCGAAGATGGTCTTGCAGAAGACGACTGGACAGGATGGAAACGGGCAACCGAAGCTCTCGGAAATACCACCCAATTGGTGGGAGACGATTTATTTGTTACCAATACGGAACGCCTGAGTCGGGGAATCGAGCAAGGAATAGCCAATTCGATTTTGATAAAAGTTAACCAAATTGGTTCTTTAAGCGAGACCATTGATGCAGTCCAAATGGCAACTGCCAACTCGTATTCCTCTGTAATGAGCCATCGATCTGGTGAAACGGAAGACCACACCATTGCGGATTTATCGGTGGCAATGAATACCGGACAAATTAAAACAGGATCTGCATCGCGAAGCGATCGAATGGCTAAATACAATCAACTTTTACGAATTGAAGAGGAATTGGGAGAAAAAGCTGTTTATCCAGGGAAGAGTTTTAAATTTCTCTAAGCTTTGGTTAAGCGGTTTAATTTAAGGGTGTATGCCATCATCACCAACAGTAAAGAAGAAATCTTATTATCCAAGGAGCGTAGAAATGGTTTTGAATTTACCAAATTTCCGGGTGGAGGCGTGGAGTTCGGTGAAGGAATTTTGGGGGCCCTCTACAGAGAACTGAAAGAAGAATTACGAGCAGAAATCGAAAGTGCCTCTTTTTTTTATGTCAATGATTTTTTTCAAGCCTCTTCTTTTCGATCCGAAGATCAAGTCATTTCTTTTTATTACTGGGTGACTTTAGAAAATCTTGAAGCCGTTTGCCTCGAACGAAAGACACCAATTGGCTGTTCCGATGTTGAGGATTACGAACAAGCCATCTGGGTGAAAAAAACTGCCATTTACGAGTTGTTAACTTTTCCTATCGATAGAATCGTCGCGTCAAAAATGGCTCAGGGCAAGTAGGTCAAGCATGTATTTCTTCAAATTGGCTTTCATGGAATGGACCACGATGCAGCAGGTATCGGTTTAGTGGGTAAAACTCAGCATTCGTTCTTAGGTGCCCAAAAATTAGTGCGTAAATTTCGACGCCACGACAAGGTCTTTCGTGCCGTGATTCCACGCATAAAATCCTTCCCCGGTTTTAATCCCTTTTTTCCCGGCCATTACCATGTTCACCAACAAAGGGCAAGGAGCGTATTTGGGGTTTCCAAATCCCTCGTGCAAAACCCTTAAAATAGCAAGACATACATCGAGTCCTATGAAATCAGCTAATTGAAGTGGGCCCATGGGATGGGCCATTCCAAGTTTCATAACGGCATCTATTTCCTCAACGCCTGCTACGCCTTCGTACAAGGTGTAAATGGCTTCATTAATCATTGGCATCAAGATCCTGTTAGCAACAAATCCTGGATAGTCGTTGACTTCAACCGGAATTTTACCCAGTTTTTTGGAAGTTTCCATAATAAGCTGCGTCACTTCATTCGAAGTTGAGTATCCTCGAATTATTTCCACCAATTTCATGACTGGAACGGGGTTCATAAAGTGCATCCCAATTACTTTATCCGGTCGGTTGGTAACAGCGGCAATTTGGGTAATTGAAATGGAAGAGGTATTGGTAGCTAATATTACAGAAGGATTGGTATAGGCATCCAAATCTTTGAAGATTTTTAACTTTAATTCGACGTCTTCTGTCGCGGCCTCAACCACGAGGTCTACGTCCTGTACCGCTGATTGCATATCCGTTCGCGTCGATAAATTGGTCAAAGTCGCTGTCTTTTCGGCCTCGGTCAAGGTTCCTTTGGCTACCTGGCGGTCCAAATTTGTTCCGATGGTTGTAAGTGCTTTGTCGAGGGCAGGTTGAGATACATCAATAAGTTTGACCGAGTAACCAAATTGTGCAAAGACGTGAGCAATACCATTTCCCATGGTTCCAGCTCCAATTACAGCGACGTTTTTCATGATGGCGTGAATTAGTAGGGCAAATATAATCATACTATCTTTGTGGGGCATGGCCATCAGCAGAATTAAGCAATTTGCAAAAAGCGACGTTTTTAAGTCGTTCACGGTGCTGTTTTCCGGAACCTTGTTGGCTCAGGTTATCGGTTATGCCATTGCCCCCATATTAACGCGTTTGTATTCAACGGCTGAAGTGGGAGAAATGCTTTACTACATGCGTGTGGTCTCATTTATCGCCTCAATAGCAACACTTCGTTACGAAGCGGCCCTGCCTCTCCCTAAACGCGATGATCATTCTTACTTGTTATACAGGTTTATTTATTTCCTATCCTTTTGGATGTTAGTTTTTACTGCTTGCGTCCTCATCGCACTAACTTGGATTTTCGGCATTATCCATATACAACCGTGGATGTTGACGTTCATTTTGATCGGATCTGCAGCAATGATTGTCATAAATGTAGGCACCAGTTGGGCAGTACGTACCGGTTCTTATAGCTTAATTTCACGCCAAAAAATCGTCAATTCCTTGGTTTCCAATGCGCTCAAATGGGGGTTCTTTTTTTTCAATTGGAAGTCCTTTGGTTTAATTTTTGCCACGCTGTTGGGTTTTGTGATTTCAGCACTGGAATTTATTTGGGATTATCGCAAAACCCATCGAAACTTCAAACCGTATTTTTCTCAAGAGAAAACGCAAGCAATACTGCTAGAACATAAAAAATTTCCCTTACTCAACATGCCGCATGTTCTTTTAGATAATGGCAGAGATATGGTATTGGCATCCCTAATACTAGCCGCTTTTGATAATGCGGTTTACGGTGCCTACGGCCATGCCTACCAAATGCTTCGCATTCCTTTGATGTTGATCGGAATTTCCATTGGGCAATTGTTCTACAACCGTTCTTCCGACGCGATGCATCAACAGAAACCTCTGCTTCCTATCCTTTCTAAAACGGTTTCTACATTGACGATGATTTCCATTGTTCCCTTCTCGGTGCTTTTCTTCTATGGAACAGAAATTTTTGCCTTGGTTTTTGGAGAACGATGGGCGGTTTCAGGAAGTTATGCAGAAACCATGTCGTTTTGGTTGATGGTTAACTTTATCCTTTCACCGATTACTGCCTTGCCCTTGCTGTTGAACCGGCAGAAAGAAGCCTTGATGGTGGGTTTTGTAAGTGCCTTACTTCAAATCATTCCTCTTTGGATTTTACCTCTATGGTACGGTAGCTCGGAGGGGACCTTTATTTTCTGCTTACAAGTTGTTTCCTATGCCCAGGCCTTTTGGCTGATTGTTGTGCTGTTTTTATATTTCCACTATACTCGGGTGGCAGACCGAAAAATTGCAGTGTAAACTGAGGTGAATTTCTTTGAATTTACGGCTTTTGCAGCTTTGGTTGGGATAGCATTTCGGCGCTACAAGAACCCTGCAGGATCATATTTGTCAGTCTCATATCCCCGAAAATTGGGTTGATAAGAAAAAGTTGAGTTAATTTGTTCTGTCTAATGCTGTGTCTAATACATGATTAACAACGTTCTTAAACGATTTAATTGGACGGAGTTGCTGAAGAACTCGCTCATGCTAATCACGGGAACTGTGGTGGCTCAGTTCATTCCCATTCTGTTGCAACCGTTTCTTAGGAGGATATACACGCCGGAGGACTTTGGTGTTTTTGCTGTTTATGCCTCGTTGTTGGGTATTGTTGTTTCGGTTTCGAGCCTCCGCTACGAGAGTACCGTCATGTTGCCTCGAAAGGACGAAGATGCCGCCAATCTGGTCATTATCAGTTGGGGGATATCCTTTCTTATGGCAGTTCTGACATCGCTGCTGTTTTTTTTCTTTGGAGAGCATTTGCTGGCCTGGTTCGAGCTGGATTCCCATGCACTCTGGTTGTTTTACTTTTTACCGGCTTCGATTTTTTTCTACTCTTGCTATCAGTCTGTCAATTACTACCTGATTCGGAAAAAAGCATTCAAAGTTTCTTCCATTAACAAAGTGGTTCGTAGAGGTGGCGAGGGTATCGTTCAGATGTGTATGGGGGTCAACTTTCGTTCGTTGGGATTGATTTTCGGAGCCATCATTGGAGATCTTATGAATTTTATCAGCGGGTTTTTCCAATTGAGGAGAAACGGCTTTCAATTCGAATGGGTTAAAAAAGCGAAGATGGTAGCATTACTGAAACGCTACAAAGACTTTCCCATATACAATACATTGCCG
The DNA here is from genome assembly GCA_016866255.1 of Bacteroidota bacterium. Classification (GTDB taxonomy): domain Bacteria; phylum Bacteroidota; class Bacteroidia; order Flavobacteriales_D; family Crocinitomicaceae; genus UBA952. The sequence goes on from VGMY01000038.1 coordinate 6,313, forward strand.
GCGTTTTTGAATACCATGAGTTTGTCGTTACCCGTGTTAATGGTGAGTAATTTCTATGGTGAAAAAATAACGGGTTATTTGGACTTAAGCAGAATGGTGTTAGCGTTGCCTCTGGCACTGGTTTCAGTGTCTGTATCGCAGGTATTGTTTCAGTACCTGTCGGAGAGGATACGAGAACGCAAGTCCATCTCTGGACAGATCAAAAAAACGGCGAAATTCCTTGGGGTAATAGCAGTAACGATGGTTCTCGCGGGTTATTTTCTAAGCGTTCCGGTGTTCAAACTTGTCTTTGGCGATGAATGGATGTTATCCGGTGTTATGAGCCAGATCTTGGTTGCTTCCTATGCGCTAAAGTTCCTTGTTTCGCCGCTCAGCATTACTTTCAACGCTCTGGAAAAGATCAGGATGAGCAGCATATGGCAATTTTTCTATTTTATCAGTATTCTGACGCTGTTATTTTTTAAAAATTTACCGGTCGAAGAATTCCTCTTGTATTATCTTGTGATCGATTTGATCAATTATTCGGTCTATTTTATATTGATGCTTACACAAGTTAGAATCTATGAAAAATCATTAACGAGTAAGTGATGAAAGAACTATTAGGAGAAGTACAGAGAAAACACCTGTTGCTCGTAATTTATTCGCTCGTATTCCTTTTATTGCTGTATGGCGTTATCCAAGTTTCCGGTTGGCAATATGTTCCGAATTTATTGCTTTATTTTTCAGCATTCATAGCTTTTTATGTTGCCATTTTGGTGTTGAACGGAAAACTTGGATTTTTCAGAAAACAATTCGGCTGGCCCCAAATTATCGGAAATCAGTTGAGGGTTGAGTACCTTGCAGTTGCATCGTTGCTAGGAATCGCAATACATTTTATCTTTCTCGGAAACATTCCAACATGGGATGCTTATAAAGCCATGAAATTAAGTGAGGTAGTTATAATTCGTCGCAACATTACGGAAAATATGCCAACTTGGGTCAATTACATGATGAGCTGGAACCTCAAATCCCTGATTCCATTCACACTTGCCATTCTATTCATTCGAAAAGACCACAAATGGTTTTGGATTTTTTTTCCGATCGCGGTGATTTATGCTTTCTTCATGATGCAGAAAAGTTTTATTCTCGTGATCCTGATACCTTTGGGAATTCTCGCATTCATAACCAAAAGATGGGGATATCTCATCATGTCGGGCATCATCGCTTTAACAGTGGTTGTTACCTTGTTCTATGTGCAGAACGTTACCTTGCGGGGAGGGTTCAATGATATTCGATTGGAGTACGAGAAAGAACCTAGTCCAAGTGGCCTTGTTGACCGTTTGTTTGGAGGCTTGTTGAAGAGGGTCTCCGTTGTACCAGGTAAAACTGTTGCTAAGTGGTTTGAATTCATCCCGACTGAGAAGCCATATCTCTATGGGAACGGTTATAAGGCCGTCTCAAAGTTGACCGGAGGGGAATACCACGATTATGCCCGTGAATTGTATCCTTATATCTACAAAGAAAATGCGAAACATGGGCTTGTCGGATCTGTAAATGTTGCCAGTTTCATGCGTGGATATGCTAATTTTGGGCTTCCTGGACTTGTTTTAGCTGCGTTCCTATTGGCCATTGTTCTGATATTCATAGAATCGATATATGCTGGATTTGATGTTTTTAAATTTACATTCAATGTCTTTCCTGTTTTGATGTTGAGTTCGACATCACTCGAAACGAACCTCGCAAGCGGGGGGTGGCTGTTGACAACGGGCCTGTTCCTCTTGTTCAGGGATAAACTGCCGGTATTAACTCGAACAAAAAAAACGTTTAATACCAATCATGTCAGCTAAAAAAATAAAAATTATACACCTCAGCAGTGCCCATCCTGACCGAGATGTTCGAATTTTCTTGAAGGAATGCTCTTCTTTAGCCTTGCGATTTCCCGAGGCAGAAGTGCATCTGGTTTTAGCGGGCGTTGAGGAACGTATAGAGGCCAACGTTATTATTCACTCTGTTCCCCCAAGAACAGGAAGGCGCCTCCAAAGAATGTGGCACACGGTGAACCATGTTTACCAGAAGGGGATCGAATTGGACGGCGACCTGTACCATTTGCACGACCCAGAACTGCTTCGAATAGCGCTTAAATTCAAAAAAAAGGGTAAAAAGGTCATCTATGATGCCCACGAAGACCTGCCACGACAATTGTTGGGTAAAAGCTATTTGCCTTTGAAAGGTATTTTCTCAAAACTTTTTGAACGCTACGAAAATACAGTGGTCCGACGCCTGGATGCCGTTATCACTGCCACTCCGTTCATCCGCGATCGTTTTCTCAAGGTGCATTCGAAAACGGTAGATGTCAATAATTATCCCTTACTTTCCGAAATATCCTTTGAAGCCTCGAAAGAGGAACGAAACTATGTTTGTTACATTGGAGGGATAAGCCGAATAAGGGGAATTTCTCCATTGGTAGAGGCCATGCAATTTACCCAAACGAAGCTTCAGTTAGCTGGCGAACTCTCGGATGCTTACCGAATGGAATTATCCCAATCCAAAGGTTGGCAACAGGTGATTCCTCGTGGTTATGTGGCAAGGGAAGAAGCTTCGGAGATTAAAAAAAGCGCCTTTGCCGGGCTTGTGACCTTTCTTCCTTATCCCAACCACATCAATGCTCAACCGAATAAAATTTTTGAATACTTGGCATCGGGAATTCCCGTAATTGGTGCTAATTTCCCCTTATGGAAAATCTTGTTGGAGGATCAAAAAATTGGCTTGTGCGTTGATCCTGCAAATCCCATGGCCATCGCTGAAGCGATAGAGTATTTGCGAACGAATCCTGAAATTGCCCGGGAAATGGGCGAACGAGGCAAACAGTTGATGCTGGAAAAATTCAATTGGTCGGTGGAAGAAGAAAAATTGGTCCATTGTTATAAATATTTGTTGGGATATGAAAATTAGTTTCCCAAAAGTGTATGAGCTCGGCTTAATCCTCCTTGTTTCGGTTTGGATGATTGTTCCAAGCCTCACCGGTTTGGTAGGCATACTGTTCCTATGCTTGGTGATTTTTGGTGCGCTCCGGAAGGAATTAGTGTTTGAATGGAACGGGTGCTTGTTGGCCCTTTTCCTGTTCTTTCCTTTTTACGCCATGTATGCGTTGAATTCCATCGATTCATCTGCGGCCATGTTTGGCTTGGAGAAAAAACTCTCGTTTCTTTTATTTCCTCTGATTTTCTCTTTTAAACCAACTTTTTTGCTTTCAGCACGACGCATAGAAAATGCATTTTTAGCCTTCCTATTGCTCATAA
>VGMY01000039.1 GCA_016866255.1 Bacteroidota bacterium
TTTGGAGGCGACTTTGCCGTTTCAGTCCTAGCTGCCAACGGATGTGACACCAGTTCGTTCATCACGATCCAGGGCAATATATCCAACCTTACCATGGATTACCATTGGTTCTACGATAAAAACCTGAACGAATTGCAACTAACGTTTAACCATCCGTTCACAGGTTCTGTGCATTTGAGTGATTTGTTGGGGCGTTCCATAAAGCGTAACCTTGTTCAAGCAAACCATCTGAACATTTCTTGTCAAAATACCGTCCAAGGAATCTATCTATTACAAGTCGAGGGTGCGAGAGCACAGCGCCTATTCTTGGACTAATATTGTTCCTTACTGTTCGGGAAATCGCCCGAACGAACGTCGGCAATATATTCTTGGAATGCGTTCAGCATTTCTTGATGCAGGTTCCGGTATTTTCGCACAAAACGAGGGTTGAACTCGTTGTTAATACCCAACATATCATGCACGACCAGCACTTGACCGTCCACCCCATTTCCTGCGCCAATTCCAATGATTGGAATGTGCAAAGATGCTGCAACCTGATCTGCTAAGGTTGATGGGATTTTTTCCAAAACCAGGGCAAAACAACCGGCTTGTTGCAAGGCTTTCGCATCTTCCATCAGTCGGTTGGCTTCTTCTGCTTCTTTGGCGCGCACCGCGTAGGTGCCAAATTTATAGATGGATTGAGGGGTAAGGCCTAAATGCCCCATAACGGGAATACCCGCAGAAAGAATGCGTTGAATGGATTCAACCACTTCACCTCCTCCCTCGAGTTTAACCGCATGTGCGCCTGTTTCTTTCATGATACGTATAGCGCTGTTCAAGGCCTCTTTTGAGTTTCCTTGATAGCTCCCAAAAGGAAGGTCTACAACAATCAACGCGCGTTCGACCGCCCGAACCACGGAGGCGCCGTGATAAATCATCTGTTCCAAAGTAATGGGCAAGGTGGTTTCGTGGCCCGCCATCACGTTGGATGCTGAATCGCCCACCAAGATTACATCAATACCAGCTTTGTCAATAATGCGCGCCATGGAAAAATCGTACCCAGTTAACATGGTGATTTTTCGACCGGCAAGTTTCATTTCTTGCAAGGTGTGGGTCGTTACTTTTTTAACTTCTTTGTGAACCGACATAGCATCAAATTATGTGTAAAATTAAGGAAAGCTCATCAAAGCGCCTAAATTGACCACGAAGCGCTGTGGAAAACAAGGAAAAAAGCTCGAAGGTCTCGAGCAAAAACTGTTTATTTTTGTTCTAATCGGTAAATCGAACCATGCAACAACAAAAAACAGCAACCATCATAGGTGCAGGGCTAGTAGGTTCCCTTTGGGCCGTTTACTTATCCAAAGTGGGTTATCAAGTTAGCATATATGAGCGCAGACCCGACATCCGAAAGGCTGATATCGTGGCGGGTAAGTCCATCAATTTGGCACTTTCCGTGCGCGGGTGGACCGCATTGGACAGAGTGGGCGTAGGCGATGAAATCCGAAAAATTGCCATACCCATGTATGGAAGAATGATGCATGACTTGGAAGGGAATTTAACCTACCAACAATACGGTAAAGAAGATCAAGCCATTTTCTCGGTATCTCGCGGAAAAATGAACGCTACTATGATGGACATCGCTGAAACCTACGGAAAAGCCCAGATCTTTTATCGGCATTCGTGTGAGGGAGTTAACACAGAAACTGGAGAGGCCATGCTGTTTGACGAGGTTAATAACGTGCGTTTCACAGCAAAAGCAGATGTAGTCTTTGCCGTTGATGGAGCTTTTTCCAGTGTTCGCTACAATTCGTTTCAAAAACGGAATCGATTCACCTACAGCCAAAATTACATTGAGGACGGTTACCGCGAACTGCTGCTCCCCGCCAATGAAGACGGCAGTTACAAGATGGACAAAAACGCCCTGCACATTTGGCCGCGAGGACGGTTCATGCTCATCGCCTTAGCGAACGAAGACGGTTCTTTTACCTGTACCCTTTTCATGCCGTATGAAAACGATCGATATTCCTTTGATCAACTTACTAGCAAAGAAAAAGTGGAAGAGTTTTTCAAAGAAGTATTTCCAGATTTTTACACCATGATGCCGCATGTAGCAGAATCCTGGGAAGATCATCCCCTGTCATCGCTGGCCATTGTGCGCTGCAAGCCGTGGCACGCTGGAAAAGTCGCTTTAATGGGCGACGCTGCCCATGCCACCGTGCCTTTTTACGGTCAAGGAATGAACGCTGGTTTTGAAGACTGCCGGGTGCTTTCTGAGCTAATGGAAAAACACCAAGAAAATTGGCCCGCCATTTTTGAAGAATACAGCCGCGTTCGTAAACCCGACGGCGATGCCTTGCAAGATTTATCCTTGGATAATTATTTAGTGATGCGGGATTATGTGGCTGACCCTTCCTTCATCTTGCGAAAAAAAATCGAGGCCAAGTTCAGCGATATGTACCCTGAACGTTGGATGCCGTTGTATTCTCAAGTTACCTTTAGCAACATCCGCTACAGCGATGCCTACCGGCAAGGGCAAGTGCAAAACGGTATCATGGATGAAATCATGGCGCTTGAGAACATCGAGCAGTGCTGGGATTCTGAGGAGGTAATGGGTTTATTGTACGAAAAAAGTGCTCACTTTAACTTTTAACCATGAAAGTCAATATCCTTGTTATATTCCTTGTTTATTGCACCGCCTATGGACAGAACTACGGTTTTCAACGGGGCTCGAAAAACAACGATTATCAAATGGTTCGGAGCCGAGGGATTACTTTTACTGCAGGAATTACCCACCAGTTATGCCCGAAAGATAATCCAACTTTTGAACTCACCTCACAAAATGGACAGAGGGGCACCTATACGATAAATCCTAATGGAAGAATCGGTGGTTTTGCTGAATTTGGATATGTTATTTTCCCCACCTTTAAAGGGCTTATACCAATTAAAAAACTGCACAAAACCAGGTTATTGGATTACATGGACATGGCCTTAGGTTACCGGCACTATCGCGGTGCGGAAGTTACGGATTTAGCTTATACGAATGCCTTGGGAGAAATAAGCTCTCAAACTCAAGGCAGTGGTCAATTTTCCAACGGATACCTCTTCGGTCGATTCGATGCACACACCTTACTGTACATAGGCAAAAAGAAAATCGATAAAGCGAGAAAACACTTTATTGACCAATCCTTGGGGATCAATATTGACTATCGATTGATAACAAGTGCCCAAGAATATGAGCCCCAATCAGCAATACAAAACCTACAACCGATGGCATTTCATTCGCCTTTGGTTGCACAATTGCATTACACCCTTGGTTTTGGTATACGCTTTAATCGAGCATGGATGATGGTGCCTGGAATTAGTATTCCTATTGTAAGTTTTTACGAGTGGAATGGTTTCAACGCACGTATGAACTGGTTTAGCTCCACCTACTGGCCGGTTCAAGCACAACTCAAATTCATCAAACTGTTCGAACGATCACCGAAATGTGGAGCCTATGGCGACGCTGAAGATATGCAGCGTAACAAGGACTTTATCGATAAACACTAAAGATTCCAGTTTTTCAAGATATACTTGGGAGCTTTCTTTTTAATGCGTTTGATGACATCGTCGCGCTCCCCAATGTTGGAGATTTTAAAAACATCGCTGAAAACCGCCGTTTTATTCTGGTAAAAAATGAATTCCAAGGTCACTGACGCTATGTCGTCTTTGTAAAGATTATAGATGCTTGCTCGCTCCATGGCCTCGTCAAAAACGGGCAATAATTCGCTCTTCTTAAAGCGCTTATCGTATCCCTTCACATTGATAAGGCAGTAAGTACCAAACCCTTTATAACTCAAATCGTTCATGAGGCTGTCGGATAAAAGGGTTGCAATTCCTGAACCTTGTTTAATATAATTGGACGAAGGAACGGCTTTCACTTTGAGGGCATTGAACAATTCACAAAAGGTAACTTCGATCGCGTATCGGTCCTCGGGTTTATCAAATTGACCAATAACAACGCACTCTTTCAATTTGAAATTTTGTGCTACAAAAGTATTGCTGATCAAAAATGTGCTTACAAGGGCAAAGAAAAATTTCATAGGCTGGATTAAAAAACTTCGGACGCAACCGCATGCACGGACGAAGAATTAGACATGGTGTAGTAATGAATGCAGGGGACTCCCGCTGCCTTTAATTCTTTGGATTGCTGAATACACCACTCAATGCCCACTTTCTCCACATCGCTATCGGTTTTGCATTTCACCAAGGCACGCGATAATGCTACGGGATAATCAATGAAAAAATACTTGGGAATAAAGGTGATGTGTTTCAAGGACTTTAAGGGTTTTAACCCCGGAATGATAGGAACCGTAATTCCTGCATTTCTACAGGCCGTTACAAAATCAAAAAACTTTTGATTGTCAAAAAACATTTGCGTGACGATGTAATCCGCGCCCGCCTCCACCTTCTTTTTCAGATGGTAAAGATCGTCTTCCATGTTCATCGCTTCAAAGTGCTTTTCTGGGTATCCTGCTGCTCCGATGCAAAAATCGGTGGGATCCGTTTTATAGTCGTCCATCAAATAGCGTCCTTGATTCATTTGATGGATTTGATTTATCAATTCGTTGGCGTGCTGATGTCCACCGGGTTCAGGTACAAATACCTGTTCTGATTTAATGGAATCACCGCGCAAGGCCAATACGTTATCAATGCCTAAAAACTGTAAATCGATGAGGGCGTTTTCGGTCTCTTCTTGGCTAAAGCCACCACAAATCAAATGAGGTACAGCGTCGATATCGTAGCGGTTCATGATCGCAGCACAAATACCCACCGTTCCGGGACGTTTACGAACGGCTATTTTTTCCAGCAAGCCGTTTTGCCTTTCCTTATAAACGTATTCCTCACGGTGGTAGGTAACGTTTACAAATTTTGGTTTAAACTCCATCAAAGGGTCAATCCCGTCGTACAACGATTTAATGCCTTTACCTTTGAGAGGGGGTAAAATTTCAAACGAAAAGAGCGTTCCTTTTGCTTCTTGAAGATGTTGTATTAGTTTCATAACGCGACTGCAAAGATACTACATCTAAAACGATTCTGTTAAGCCTTTGTTTCCTCGATTGCTTGATAAATCTCTTGAGCAAAAGTCCTAGCCTCCTCCGGAGTAATGGTTAAAGGTGGAGCAAGGCGAAAACTGTAGGGATGGGAAAGAAACCAAAAGGTCAAAATTCGTTTCTCCAAACAACGCATCACCACTCGTTCAACCCTTTCAGCCGAGGCCATGTCGAAAGCAAACATCAGTCCTTGATTCCGAACCTCAAGAATTTCAGGATGATTTCCTATCATGGAACGAAAAATAGCGGCCGAAGCCTCCACTTCATCAAAACGAATCTCCGATTTCAGAACCTTAAGAAAGGCCGCTGCCGCGGCACATGCCACAGGATGACCGCCAAAAGTCGTGATATGGCCTAATTTAGGTTGGTCTTTAAACACCGCCATGAGCTCTTGCGAGGTAACTAAGGCACCAATAGGCATTCCTCCGCCCAAGGCCTTTCCAAGCACCAGTACATCGGGAATTACCCCAAAATGTTCAAAGGCAAAATTCCTACCCGTTCTTCCCAAACCGCATTGAATCTCATCGAATACCAGCAAGGTTCCCGTTGCAGTGCAACGTTCACGTAAGGCTTGAAGAAAGGATAAGTCCGGTATTCTCACTCCCGCATCTCCCTGGATCGTTTCCAAAAAAACACCCGCTGTTTTTACCGTGATGTTCGCTAAACCCTCCCAATCGTTCAATGCGATGAAGCTAACCCCTGGCAAAAGAGGTCGGTATTTAGTTTTTTTTAATTCATTGTAAGAAATGCTCATGGAGCCTTGGGTGCTTCCATGATACGATCCTTTAAAGGCGATTAGCTCATGCCGACCCGTTGCTCGTTTGGTCAATTTCATGGCAGCCTCAATGGCCTCGGTACCAGAATTGACCGGGTAAACGGATTGCAAATTCGAAGGAAGTATTGCCAGGAGTTCCTCAGCAAAATTCATTTGAGCATCTTGAATGAATTCACCGTATACCATCGTATGCAGGTGGCGATCCACTTGTGCGTGAATTGCGCTTAAAATCGTCGGATGACCGTGACCTAATGAACTCACTGCTATGCCCGAAATCAAATCTGCGTAGGCATTACCTTGCTTGTCGTAAAGGTAGAGTCCTTCGGCTCGTTCAATCTCAATTCCTAAGGGATAGGGAGACGTTTGTCCAAGATGGGTAAGGAAATCCATGGCGTAAAATTACACAAAATGGAGAAGGAAGGATGGTAGGACATCAGGACTTTAGGACTTAAGGACTTAAGGATGTTAGGATTTTAGGATATAAGGATTTTAGGACATAAGGATTTTAGGACATAAGGATATAAGGATATTAGGATATTAGGATACTAGGAAGCAAGATTAACTTTTTTCCATTGAGCTCCATTTCTCATGAAAAAAACCCCTAACTGAAATCAGGGGTTTTAATAGATTATTGTTTAATTAATTCTAACGGTTCATAACCTTGAAAGATTAGCCAATAAACTCCGTTTGCCAATGAAACAAGGTCTATGGTGGGATCACTGTTATTCAACTCTCCATTCATAAGGATTCGACCTTGCGCATCACGAAGCTCGAAAAGTGTACTTTTTTGTTTGAGCCCATCAATAGAAACAACCTGCATCGCAGGATTAGGGTATAACCTTAAGTACACTTCCTCAATTGTTGAAACACTTACGTTTTCAATTTCAATACAATTTGAAGTCACTGTCCCACATCCGTTGGTTACTTGAACCGCGAAGTTTCCTGTGATCGTGGTCGTATAAGTGGTGTCCGTTGCGTTGGCAATAGGTAATCCCGAATTACAGAAAACCCATTGATAACTAACATTATCTTGTGTGGTAGTAATTAGTTCAACTCCATTATTCAATGAAATCACCGGTGTTACAGGCGGCAGGTTGATGGTTAAATTCAGCGTAATTGTAGAATCACAACCTGCGTTATTGGCAATTACTTGGAGATACGTACCACTTTGAGTGAACGTTTGTCCATTCAAGGTAAAGCTATTACACGCTATTTCATTTAACGTAGAGGTTGTTGGTGAATTCACAACAACTGTGACTGAATCCGTATTGGAACAACCTAACGCATTAATACCAGTTACGGTATAAGTTTGAGTCGAAATAGGCGTGAAATATACACTATTTTGAATTCCTCCGCTCCATGTGTAAGAGGATGCTCCAGTAGCAACTAGCAACACAGAATCTCCAGGGCAAATACTAACATTCGGTCCTGCATTCACCAAAGGAATTGCACTTACCGTTACGGTTACCACTGAAGTATCTGAACAGCCATTCGCATCTGTTCCTGTTAGCGTGTAGGTTTGAGTTGTACTTGGGACAAAAGACACCCCATTTTGTACTCCATTATTCCAAACATAGGTGGTTGCACCTGAACCGGTTAATGTTACTTGAGCTCCAGGACATACGGTTTGGTTTGCTCCCCCTGAAACCACTGGATTATTTACTACGGTGATGGTTACTTGTGCTATTGCCTGACAACCAGCAGCACTCGTACCTGTTACGGTATAAGTCTGGTTACCTTGTGGGACAAAAGGAATCCCATTCTGAACCCCACCAGACCAAGCGTAAGAAGCTGCCCCGGTACCGGACAGGGTTGCTGAAGCACCTGAACAAATCGTTTGATTAGCCCCCCCACTTACTAAAGGAGTAGGATTTACGGTTACTACAACCTGAGCACTTCCTTGACATCCATTTTGATCCGTTCCCACAACCGTATAAGTTTGGGTATTAGTCGGCACGAAAGTTACCGCATTTTGAACCCCATTATTCCAAGTGTACGTTTGAGCGCCAAAACCAGTTAGAAGTACGCTTGTTCCAGGACAAACCGACAACGGTAGGCCAGCACTGACTACTGGCAAAGCATTAACGCTAACGGTAACTTGCGCAGTGTTCGTACAACCGTTAGCAGCCGTTCCTGTTACGGTGTAGCTTTGAGTAGTGCTTGGCGTGAACGCCACCCCGTTTTGTACGTTGTTGTTCCACGTGTAGGTACTTGCTCCAGATCCTGACAAGGTTACCGAAGTTCCAGCGCATACCGTTTGGTTTTGTCCTGCGCTTACCGCGGGTGAAGCGTTCACCGCTACTTGTACTTGCGCTGTGTTCGTACATCCGTTCGCTGCGGTTCCTGTTACGGTGTAGCTTTGAGTAGTGCTTGGCGTGAACGCCACCCCGTTTTGTACGTTGTTGTTCCATGCATACGAAGATGCCCCAGATCCACTTAAGGTTACTACCGATCCTGAACATATTGTTTGGTTTTGTCCTGCGCTTACTGTAGGAAGGGCATTTACCGTAACGGTGGTTTGCGCAGTGTTCGTACAACCATTCGCTGCCGTTCCTGTTACGGTGTAGCTTTGAGTAGTGCTTGGCGTGAACGCCACCCCGTTTTGTACGTTGTTGTTCCACGTGTAGGACTGTGCTCCACTTCCATTTAAGGTTACTGCTGTTCCAGCGCATACCGTTTGGTTTTGTCCTGCGCTTACCGCGGGTGAAGCGTTCACCGCTACTTGTACTTGCGCAGTGTTCGTACAACCGTTAGCAGCCGTTCCTGTTACGGTGTAGCTTTGAGTAGTGCTTGGCGTGAACGCCACCCCGTTTTGTACGTTGTTGTTCCACG
>VGMY01000040.1 GCA_016866255.1 Bacteroidota bacterium
TTTATTCCTTTGATGCAACCAGCGGTCAATTGTCGAATCCCATTACCGTTGAAGTAACCGACAACACGCCTGCGTCTCCCATTCGAAAATACGGCTGTAGTTTTTCGCCCGACGGAAGCATGTTCTACTATACCAACAACATTTCAGTCTATCAATTGAAATTAACCACGTATGACTCCATCAATATCGCTTCCTCTCACACGTTAATTGCCACACCGAGCGATCCAACGTTTCAAATCGAAGAAGGACAAGACGGGAAGTTGTATGTTGCCATTGGGGGAAGCAATGTGCTAGATGCCATCAATTCACCAAATAGTTCGTTTTGCGATTACACGAGTAATGCCGTTACGCTTAACGGATTGTGCCTGTTGGGTTTGCCCGCTCGCGTTCACGAACGGAATTTTTCAAGTCCACTCATTGCTTTTTCTCCCGACTCATGTTGGCAAAGTACTATCGCATTTTCTATTGCAACAAACTTACCCATCAATCAAATAACTTGGAATTTCGGCGACCCAAACTCAGGAGCCAATAATACCTCAACAGCCATAAATCCTACCCACGAGTTTTCTGATTTGGCATCTTATCAAATTACCGCCATTGTTGAATTTAACTGTCATACGGATACCATTACCCAAAACATAAGCTTGTTGGATTGTCCAGAGCCCCTCACGCCAACCTTGCCTTATGAATTTCCCAATGTAATTACGCCCAATTCGGATGGCGCCAATGATTTCTTTGCTATCGAAAATTTACCTGAAAACACAGAAGTAATCATTCTCAATCGTTGGGGAAACATTGTTTATTCAGCAACCAATTACCAAAACAATTGGGATGGAAAAGACGCTTCAGGAAAGGAATTGGTTGACGGGGTATATACCTATAAATTCATTACTGAAGCGGGGCAAATGGGCCATGGATTGCTGCATGTTCTTCGATAGCCTCTTTTTGACGTAAACTGTTAATAGATTCATTTGTTTAATTACTTGAAATGACCAGAATAACCCTTGTTTTCTGCCTATTATGTTGCGCCATTTCTTTTGGCCAACAATTGGAATTCCAGTATGGGGGACAGCAACTTAATGTGTATAATAGCCTGCCAAATGATATTCCGTTGTTCACGCAAAACTTTGATGACCAAGTTTCTGCAGCTATTCCTTTCACTCCATTCACAATGGGCGGCCAAGCCTACAATACACTTTTCGTTAGCACCAATGGATTTATAACCTTAGGTCAAGCAGCTAGCAGCAACAACTACAACCCAATTTCTCAGCCCCCTGGCGTGCCGGTTATTGCGCCGTTTGCATGCAATTTAGAAAGTGCAAATAATAGTGCCAGGATAAGTTATCAAATAGTAAATGGTTTTAATGGACCCTCTAACATTATCATTCAATGGCAAAACGTGCGACGAGTGGGTATGCAAGGCGAGTCTTTCTCGTTTCAGGCGAAGCTTAATTTCACCACGGTTATTTGGCCTGGTATCGAATTTATTTACGGTGATTTTACCTCAGTAAATAACGCACAGACCGCCATTGAAGTGGGAATACGTATTGGAACCGGCAATGTTTCTACGGAATTTCAAAACATTCAAGTAAATAACGGACAAGCATGGGTTCCAGAACAATTTGGCACCAGCATCAATTCAAGTTGTTTGTTTCCCTCAGCAGTTGGTTCAACCGGTGTTCCACCTTCTGGTATGACGCACAGTTGGGCTTTACTTTACAGTAATAATGTGCCTAATGTTAATAGTTCCCCCATTTGCAATCAAAATGGAAACGTAGTCATCTACTCGAATTACGACGGTGGCACGCTCAATATCAACTGCGATCAGAACATCCCTAATTTAAAGATTGGAATTTGTACCTACGAACCAGTCATTGTAAACATCTCTGGACCTTTTGTCGGGAATGTTACTGAAGTACTTTACGCTGGGTTTAATTCCAATCAAAACAATAACCATTGTGGACTTGGGAATATTACAACAAGTATTTCTGGCGTGAACCCTGCGATCGTTCAAATTCTTACGGCTCCTTCTCTAGAATATTTTCCCGATCATCAAAACGGACAGGCTTACCAAAGTGGAATAATGGTCGGGGTAAGCGGTCAGTGTGACACCCTATATGCTGCCGGTGGTGGAAATACTCCTGATGAGGTAGTGGCTTATTTCTTAAATGCGTTCAATGGTAATCTGCGTTTTCATCATACCCAATACAATTGTTGGCTTACCGAAATCTACGATTTATCCGATGGGGGAACCTGTTGCACCGATCCGTTTACCATCATTCCAAATTGGGATATTTCAATCTCAAACGATACCAGTATTTGTTTTGGTGGAACGGTGAGTCCATCACTGGTTAGCAACATTGACGGCGTTGCACCTTTTAGTTATTCGTGGACCTTTGCCGGTCAGGAAGTCAGCCAACAAGCTTCCTTTTCTTTCAATCCAAATTCTAGTGGAACAGCCTGCCTAACGGTCATTGATGCCAATGGAGATTCCCTTACAGAATGCATGAACATTACCGTTGCGCCTCCGGTTGTAATTCAATTCAGCGTCAGTGATACCGTTTTGTGTTGGCCGAACCCCTTTACATTGATTAAGGAAACCACTCAAAACACTTTTGCAAATCAAACATGGTTCGTTAATAACGTAGCCTATTCCAATAATGAAATCTTTATTTTCTATCCCAATCAACCAGGAACATATTCCGTGGAATTGGAACTAACGAATGCTTTAGGGTGTGTTTATGATACCTTGATACCAACGAACCTAGTTTCTTTAGAAACACCCGCGGCAAGTTTCTCTAGCACGCCCAGCGTTGTTCAAATTGACAATCCCTTGGTTTCCTTTGTGGATGAATCCCTCGGCGAAGTGAGTTCTTGGAATTGGACTTTTTTCGTCCCATCAGCTGCTCAAACAAGTTCGGAACAGAATCCTGTTTTCACCTTTCCCGGTAGCATTGGTGGTGATTACCAAGTCCAATTGTTGGTGAGCAATGCAGCGGGTTGTTCGGATAGTATTTCGGGAATCATTACCGTCTTTGAAAATTACACACTTTTCGTTCCTAATTCATTTTCACCCGATGGAAATGAATTCAATAATGTTTTTAAAATATATGGCTACGGAATAGAAAAAAATGGTTTTCAGTTAGAAATTTTCAATCGTTGGGGAGCCTTGATCTTTGTCTCAAATGACCCTGCAATTGGATGGGATGGTAGTTACGGTGCTAACGGTGGAGTAGTGCAACCGGGCACCTATACCTATCGTCTCAAGTATCGACTTAAAAATCAATCTACCATGGATTTCATTACCGGTCACGTAAATGTAATTCGATGAGTTTTCGCCTAACCTTCATTTTTTTCCTTGTGATGGGGGTATCCTTTTCTCAAAAGGAGGCGAATGTTTGGCATTTCGGAGAAGGATATTGCTTAGATTTCAACAGCGGTGTCCCTGTGCAGTCCCCGAGTCAAATGTTCACCGCCGAAGGGTGCACTTCGTATTGTGATGAAAACGGGAATTTACTCTTTTATTCCAACGGAGGCGGAAGGGTTCCGGCAAGTGGGCAAGACGGAGGTAAGATTTGGAATAAGAACAACCAGGTTATGTATGACATGCAAGGCACAGAAGGTGGTGGTTGGAGTGCTGCACAGTCCTCCGTTATCGTACCTGCACCGGGAGAGAGCAATGTCCTTTATCTGTTTACGGTGGAGGAACAAGAGCATTACGTGGACGCTACCCCTGCTGTTTTAGCAGCCGAACCGAATGGCAGAGGTTTCCGTTATTTCAAAATCGATATGAGTCTCAACGGTGGTTTGGGAGCTGTTGTTGAGGCTGATGTTCCGGTATATGATTATTCGTTTGAGGGTATTTGTGCCGTCCGACATGCAAACGGATCAGATTATTGGATTTTAATTAACCAAGATACCTCAGGAATTGGGGTGTACAGCGTGACCCCAAATGGCGTGCAACTTGCAGGCGTATATCCTGCTCCAACATCAACCTCCGGCGGCATTATCAAATCAAGTCCCTTTCCATTTATTCCAGGGCAAACCTGTTGCAACAAGGTCATGACTCCGGCGGGTTTATTTGATTTTGACCTCAGCACAGGACAACTGAATTTCGAAACTGATTTTGGGGGTAATGTGACTTCCAGTTTTGAGTTTTCACCCAATGGATATTATTTGTACGCAACGATTTTTGACCCTGTTACTTTTAATTCCCAATTGCTGCAATACAATATTTTGCAGGCATCGCAAACGGGTCAGACGCTGGTTTCAACGGCTCAAGTAGTGGCTGCGAATTTTGAGGGGGTATATATGCAATTAGCGCCCGATGGAAAAATTTATTTTACTGAACCAGCCTTTGACCCAATTACCGGAGATTTTACAACGTTTCTAGGGACTGTTAACTGCCCTAATACCTCCAATCCTTCAGTGAGTATCGACGTATTTTCTTATCCTTGTGATTTGATCAATAGTTTTGGCTTTTATACCCTTCCCAATTTCCCATCTTGCATTTTTTACAACAGTTACGAAGCACAAATACAGTTTGGTGCTGATACCGTATTTCTTTGTTCAGGCGACAGCTTATTACTGAACGCAGGCCAAGGATCCTCTTGGCAATGGGGTGGAGATGCTTCGACGAATTCGGGGCAGTTTTATACGGTCACAAGTCCAGGAATTTACAGTGCAACGGTCTCTGGTCCATGCGGATTAGGTAGTGATCAAATCGTTGTTTTACTCTGTGCAATTGAAGAGCCAACGGATAGTAATGCCGTAGCATTCACCTTTCCCAATGTAATTACGCCCAATTCGGATGGCGCCAATGATTTCTTTGCTATCGAAAACTTACCTGTTAATACCGAGCTCTTTATCCTCAATCGATGGGGAAATGTGGTGTTTTCTTCGACAAACTACCAAAATAACTGGAACGGCGAGGACAATTCAGGCACAGCGCTTCTTGACGGGGTTTACGCGTATAAGTATACTACCGAAGCAGGAACCACAGGACATGGATTTGTGCATTTAGTGAGATAATAGCCCCCAACCCCTCCCAAATCAGGCTTCGTCTTGACATTTCGGAGATGTCAACAAGGTTCGTACTAGCTTAGCTACATTGCCGATGGTTACGTCTATGATTGTTGAGGTTCGGCACCTTCTGATTTTCGTTTTTGGGAGGCGAATGAACGGCTGTGTCGGAGGGAGTAAGCGTTGGAAACAACCCGAAAGCACTTTTTTCAAACAGTTGTTGTTGATGGTATTTCAAAATACCTTAATTTTAAGGAACTTAAAGCCCATAAAATTGTATAAATTCATTTATGCCGCTTTCGTTTTAATTCAGGTCGGAGTGAAGGCACAGACCTTCAGCCCTTTCTTGGCAGCCGATCTACAGCATACCATTGATAGTTTTCAAAGCGCCTACAACCTGAAAGGAATTTCAGCGAGTGTTTTTGTTCCCAATGAAGGGATATGGAAAGGGGTTACGGGCGTTTCTCACCCAGGGGTTCCTATCACCCCCGAGACGGGCTTCGCCATTGCGAGCAATTCCAAACTCTTCACCGGAGTGCTCTTGCTGAAATTGGCAGAAAACGGTCTTCTTTCCTTGGATGATTCGCTTCACGAACATTTGCCCCCTTTCAACAACGTAGATCCGAACATTACGGTTCGTCAATTGCTCAACCATACCAGCGGTTTAAGCGACGTCAACATTCCAGGTTATGGAGATTCCATGCTTGCGGACCCCTACCGTGTTTTTCAACCTGAAGAGATCATCGGTTGGGTTGGTCCCCCTTTATCCGCTCCCGGAGGGGGATGGTCGTATTGCAATACCAATTATTTGCTCGCAGGTTTGGTGGCCGAAAGTGTTACCGGACAGAGTTTTAGCCAACTTTTGCGCGAAAACCTATTAAATCCGCTGAACATGGACAGCACTTATCTTGCGGTGTATGAAAACAGTTCGGTGGTGCCTGCGCATCCTTGGCAAGGAGGAATGGATTTTAGTTCAACACCACGGATTTCGATTAACAGTGCTGCTTGGGCTGCGGGGGCAATGTATTCTACCTCGAGTGAAATGCTTCATTGGTACCGCGCGCTGATGGGCGGTCAGGTGATCAACCAAAACTCGCTTCAGGAAATGACCACCTTTGTGGGTTCGGGCAGTTATGGCGTAGGGATTGCTGAGGCCACGATTGCAGGAAGGACGATTTGGCAACATGGAGGAACCATCTGGGGAGGGTATAATTCTTCCATGATGTACGACCCGGCCTCAGGGGCAGTAATTTGTGTTCTAATCAACCAACTACCGGCTCAAGCGTTCCAAGTGGCGTCTCAGCTCTTAGGTGATTTGGTGGATCAGGGATTGGGATTCCTTGATGCATCACAGGATGAAGTCCCCCTTCTTTACCCCAATCCAACCACGGACCTTGTGCGCCTGTCCTTTAAAGGTCAAGGAACCTTTCAATTGTCGAACGGGCAAGGACAGCTTTTGTTTGCTGGGAACTTCATAGAACCTCATTTGGAGCTTTCATTAGCGCCCTTTCCCAAAGGGGTATACGTCCTAACGGTTCAATCGGAAAAGGAAACCAAACGCTGGAAAATTTCGCGAGAGTAGAATGAAACAATTTCTCCTGATGTTATTTTTGGGTTGTTTTTGGGGTGGAAAATCCCAAAACCTGTACTTTCCCCCAACAGTGGGTAGTGCCTGGGATACCCTTGCACCGGCCACGCTCGGGTATTGCCAGCCTGAAATTGGGATTAAGCAGGAAATAATCCATGAGCAACCGGTGCCAAGGGATTAGCAACGCTTCGCAAAGAATTGTTAAAATTTAAGAGAACTGAATTTTCAATGCGTTTATCCCTTATTTTCGAAAAAAAATCGAACACCATGAAAAAAAATCAATTTGCATTATTCGCATTGTTGTTGCTAGCAGTCGCTTCCAGTTGTACCGTAGTTCGCCCGAGTCAGGTTGGTGTCAAGTCCACTTTGGGAATAATCAAAGGTAAAATTCGGCAGCCCGGTCCAGTAGTTTTTAATCCGTTTGTATCTAAAATCATCAAAGTTAATGTTCGTACCATGAACTTATCCATCAAGGAAAACCTTCCGTCCAAAGAAGGATTAACCATTCTTTCCGAAAGTTCAATTCTTTACCACATCAAGGCGGATGATGTTCCGAAGATCATTCAAGAAACGGGACTGAATTATGAAGATAATTTGATTTTGCCGGTGTTTCGTTCGGCTGCTTCCGATGTATGTTCGCGGTATTATGCCAAAGATATGCACAGTGCAAAACGCAATGAGATTGAAAAGGAAATTCAAAAGCGATTGGCAGAGGTTTGTGAGGAGAAAGGATTTATTATTGAAGCGGTACTTTTAAAAAGCATCAGTTTGCCTGCGGGCTTAACCAAATCCATTGAAACGAAATTGGAGGCGGAACAAGAGGCCCTTAGGATGGAATTTGTCCTTGACCGTCAAAAGAAAGAAGTGGAGCGACAAATCATCGAGGCAGAAGGCGCCAAGAAAACCAATGTAATCCAAGCCGAAGCCAAAGCACAAACCATGAAAATTGAAGCGGAAGGTCGAGCACAGAGCATTGAAATTGAAGCCAAGGCTAACAAAACCGCCAACGAGTTATTGAACAATTCCATAACGCCCAATCTCCTCAAATTGAAACAAATTGAAGCCTTTATCAAACTTTCTACGTCGAACAATACCAAAACCATCGTAACCGACGGGAAAGGCAGTTTGCTCAACGTATTGGATGATAAGTAATTCGATGCATGACTGAAGCCCTAATGATACGGTTATTTCTTCTTCTCATTGCCTAGCAACAGCCGCACTAGCGGCTTTTTTCATCCCCTATTTTCCAATTCCTGCGTACAACCACGTAGCCCTGCCCTCATTTCTACGTAGAACTCTTTGGGTAGTGCTGTGTATTTTGATTCCTTGCCCTCGGCTTTTTGTTTTCCACCCTTTTATAATGCGGCAACTTTGTTTCAGTAACAACAAAAAACTACCGCTCATGAAAACAAAAAATCTACTTCTCGCAACCGTTTTCGGATTCACTACGATGATTTCTTTTGCACAGCAACCTGCAAAAGTATGGGCACAAATCACCGATGCCAACGCAGTTCCCTTTATGAACGCTGACGGCAACTTGGTTTCCAACAACGCTACCCTTAACGCGGTTCTTCAAACACAGGGAATCACCTCCGTGCAAGCGGCCCTTCCGGCATC
>VGMY01000041.1 GCA_016866255.1 Bacteroidota bacterium
TCGGTGGCCATGCAACACCAGGTCATACCCTGCTGATAACAAGGAAGGTGTAATGCGCATTCCTATGCCCCCACTCGCTCCCGTTATCAATACCGTTTTATGCACTATCCAAACTTGCGTTTTGCCAACCAAGCCAGCGGCTTCGCCAACGAATTCTTGATCAAAAGTAGGTATTCTACGTCCCTTGCGCCAAATTTTCGGTTAAAATCTCCCAATCCTTTCGCATTGCTCCCTCCAAAATCCATGCGCCTACAGCTTGCTGATAAGGCCTTCATTGCCTCCACATGGAGGTATACCATCCCTCCTATTTTCATCGCTTCTGGCATAATAGCACCCTTGACATACAGCGCCTGTTCATTCACCTCCAAATAAGCTGCCGCTCCCACCAATTCGCCTTTTTCCCACAGCGAAAATTGCCTCAACACGCCGCGTTGGTTTGCTTCTTCCATCAAACGGGCCAACATCGCATAATCAGCATCTTTCAAATGGGTAAACTCAGCACCTTTTACCGTTCTAAAAAGAGAAATCAAGCCCTCTGGATTCACTGAGGTTTCCAGTTCAAACCCCTGCTGAGCTGCTTTCTTGTACTGCCTGCGGTGGTTCTCAGAGCATTGAGCCAGCGAGAAATTATTTAAGTCAAGCGCTTGAAATAAGCGGACGTGTTCATCCACCGGTGCCTCCAAAGGGACTCCGGCTAATTGCAGGTAGGAAAACCGTTGGGCCAAGTACTGCGAAAGTTGCGCTGTTTGTTGTTCATTGAAGCCTATGGGAACAAAACTTCGTGTTAGAAAGGGCATATGCGTATAACTCACACCCAATTTTTGATGTGGAACGATGGGATAAATCCCTTCGTACGATCCAAGCACATAGCCTTCCCAACCAGGAGCCACCACATCTAAATACCAACTTAAGAGAAAAAAGAAGCCTTGGGGCTGCGCGGCCAACACGCGTTCATCCCAGCGCGCTTTATCTAGTTGTGCGTTCGGAATAATCATAGGAACGAAGATAACGTTACAAATTCGTGCTGCGTACGATGCTGTGCAATAAAAGCTTCCAAGGTGCTCAAACCAAACGAGGTCAAGGCCTTGGGGTGCCCGATAACCACCAGGAACGGCTCCTTGGCTTGATCCGCCCTGCGCAAGGCCCTATTCAATTGGGTAGAAAAATATCCATCCGCACTCACACACAAGCGGTGCGAACGCGTGAGCAAGTCTTTTTTGGAACCGCCCCCCTTAACAGGAACGCCATTGCCGATGGGTTTGTGTTGACTGGGATTAAGGCGCCCTAGCACCAACAGTTTCCAAAAAAACAATGGCGAATAGTTCATGGACGCGATGGGAACTTCCGTAAACCACCCTTGCTCCTTCTCCACCGTCGGATCATCCGTGAATTGCCAATGCGCTGCCTTAGGTGTTGTTGTAAAATCGTACTGATAGGGTTTGGTCGTGTTCTTTCCCCCTCTAAATACCGAAGAATCCAAGCGAATCCCTGCTTTTTTCATGGCCTCAGCCACAGGAGCAAAGGGTTGGGCGCACCACCCTCCTGCCCGATAACTTTGCAAGGGGCGAGTAAGTAAGGTATTCATGTAGGTTGCATAGCGTTCCACCACTCGCGAAGCTTCATCCGCAGAAAAATCCGATAACTTGTAATGCGATAGATCGTGCTGCCAACGCCCGTCCTTCCAAACGGACTTCTCCCAATGCGGATGAATGTGCAAGCCGGTTTCATGTCCGAGCGAATCCCAGGTTTGAATTTGCGTTTTTACCCGTTGCAGTTCTTCACGACATGCCGCCTGTTCCTCAAACATCATTAAACACCCGGCGTCGGGAAAAAAGGTAAAGGGAATGTCGTATTTGCGGGCTAGTGTCAACAAACGCTCGGTAGGTTCCAGCATGCATTGCGCTACCGAACCGCTTCGTTCGCCAAAAAACAATTCATAATCCCAGGTGATGGCTATTTTCATCGCGTTCCTTCGGGATTATACATGGTTACCCCCCGTTCGTTGAAGGCCCTTACCATAACGTCAAACATTTTTTTGGCATCGAACACCAAGGTTTTCGCTTGGCCAATCATCACCTCCGAATAAACCCCTTCACGCAAAAACAAGGGGAGCAATTCGTCGCAGCGTCGTTTTTTGGAGGTTTCCGGGTTGTGAACCTTGGTCGTAACGATTTTGTCATTTCCTTCATAATCGATTACCTGCAGCTTAAATTCTTTCGAATAATAGACCGGAACCCCCACATCCAAGGCATCTTCGAGGGTGTGTAAATGGGTACCTGCATTATCGAGCGTTACGCCGATGTATAGAATCTTTCCGCCGTGTTGAATCAGTTTTCCGTAGGGAGAATTCCAATGGTATGGGGTGTTTTTCTCGGTATGCTCCTTAATGTATTCATAGGCTTTGGCTCCCCAGGCGGCTATGGGCTCAGTGGGATGATAACTTCTAATTACGCCGTCCGAAGTTCTAAATACTTCCGATATTTTCCCCATGGCCGAGGGCGTGCGCAAGACATCAAAAACGGGATTTTCTGAAACATAGTCCAATTGTAAGCGCGCAATGGGTGAGGTGGGCATAAGCACCATTCCTTCCATGCCAACAACTTCCTTGAGGACATCCACTACCGTTTCGGCACCCCCTTCGATGTATCCTATTTTACTTAAACTGGCATGTACCATCAAGTGGTCACCGGTATGAATGCCAGCTTGGTTAAAGTCTTGGATCAGTTGATCTCGGCTCAACCCTTGGCCTAATTGGGCCTGTTTTTTTAATTCGCTTGAACGTTTTTTGCGCTGCCACTCACGGTAAAACTGCTTAGCAAATTCGGGCACGAGGGACTTCCAAGACAAGGGCATAACGCGAAGATACAGATAGACGAATTAATATAAAACAATCGGATTCGAAATAAAACAAACCATTAAAAATTATTCGTAATTTTAGGTAAAATCAATTCTTATGAAGAAAAATTTATTTATTCAATCGATGCTTTTTCTTGCCTGTATCTTTGGGCAAGGTGCATTAATGGGCCATTTAATGGCTCAAACATTAACATTTAATTATACAGGTGCCGTCCAAACCTACACGATTCCTGTAGGGGTTACTTCAGTAACGATATCAGCATCAGGAGCTCAAGGTGGGGGAAATACTGGCGGTGGACTTGGAGCCTCAATGGCTGGAGTTTTTACTGTAACTCCAGGCGAAACGATATATTTAGTGGTTGGCCAACAAGGACAATTGCAAATCGGGGGGCAATCCCAGAATAGTTCTGGTGGAGGTGGGGGAAGTTTTGTTTATCGAAACGCTTCCTCATTACTTTTAGCGGCAGGAGGTGGCGGAGGACTATGTAACTATGCAGGATCTGGACCTATTCATCCCGATGCCCATGGAAAAATCACACAAAATGGTGGTAACGATCAGTCAGGTGCTTACTTAGGAGGAACCGCAGGTGCAGGAGGTTCAGCCGGCCTATGGTCGGGAACCCCATGTGCGGGAGGTGGCACAGGTTGGTTAAGTGCTGGAGGTGGGCCCTTTGGCGGTGGTGGGTTTGCAGCGAATTGGGTTGGAGGATCGCCATTTTGTGGTGGCGGAGGTGGTGGCTGTGGAGGTTATGGTGGATTTGGAGGTGGTGGAGGTAGTGGAAATCACTACGGTGGCGGCGGCGGTGGCGGCGGTTATTCTGGTGGTGGCGGTGGTACTGACCCAACACACGGAGGTGGCGGCGGTTCATATAATGGTGGAACGAACCAAGTAAATACCCCGGCAATCAATCAAGGTAATGGAATAATCACGATCACTTTACCAAGTTGTATTCCTCCTACGGTATCCTTATCCAATGCTACTATTTGTCAAGGAGAGTTCGCAACCATTAATGCTGTGGCATCACCAGCAGGCAATTATACCTACACTTGGGTGGTACCGAATGGAGCAACTAATCCAGGTAACTCCCCTACCATAGTAGCTAGTGTATCTGGAAACTACACCGTTGTAGCAGTAGATGCAAGCAATCCAAATTGTCCGAGCAACCCGAGTACATCTACGGTTACTGTAAACCCATTACCCAATGTCTCCGCAGGGGCAAATGGTTCAATTTGTAGTGGTGACACACTTGTACTAACAGCTATGGGCGCGCTTCAATACGCTTGGGATAACGGTGTAGTCAATAATACCCCTTTTGTTCCAACCGTCACAGCAACCTATACCGTTACTGGGGTGGATGCAAACGGATGTATGGCAACAGATGCCGTAACCATTACATTATTGAATTCAAGCAGTTCCAGTATAAATCAAACAGCTATAGATTCCTACACATTGAATGGGCAAACCTATACGCAAAGTGGGGTTTACACACAAACAATCCCATCGGCGAACGGATGTGATAGTATAATTACACTAAACTTGACATTGAGTTTTACCGGCCTAAACGGCCTAAACCCAAATGCAAAAACCTTAGTGAAAATTACAGATGTTAACGGAAGAATAATTAATCGACGTAAAAACACATTAATGTTATTTATTTATTCTGATGGCACCATTGAGCGCGTGATGGAATTTGGTGAGTAAGAGAAATTTTGATTTTTTTATACGGAAAGAGGCATCCAAAACCGAATGTACTACGTACTTTTATCAAAACATTTAGATTATGAGAAATTTACTTTTTGTTGTTTCATTAATATCCTTTCAGCTTTTTAATGCTCAAACCACACCAGAGGAACGAGCTACTTCACAGACTAACCGAATGAAAACAGAACTTAACCTTACAGACGATCAGTATTCGAAAGTTTTTGACATCAATTTGGGGATTATCATGAAAAATGATGGAATTAAGAATTCTACGTTTTCTGAAGAAGTTAAGAAAGAAGTATTACAAAGCAATCAACAAGCAAGAAAATCCATGTTGAAGGATGTATTAACGGCTGCGCAATACGAGACTTTGGAGAAAAAAACCGCTAAAGCCATTAAGAAAAAACGACGTGAAAAAGCAGAGAAAAAAGAGGTGAAAAATTAAGCACGACTCCCCAAAAGATAAACGATGAAAACATCTCTTCTTTCCTTAATGCTTTTGTTTGGACTAGGAAGCACCGACAAGGTCACTAAATGCGTCGAAATCAATTGCAAGAACACCAAATTTGTGGTATCCATGACCGGAACGAACGAGGCAGATATCGCGAAACAAATCAAAAAACAGTACCCGAATTGCTCGTTCACCTACGTGGACAAGTCGCGCTGTAAGAATTGATGTTGAGGAAATTGTCAACAGCATTTGTTAACCTTTCCTCAATTCATTAGAACACGACCAAGTAAGCGCCCCCTTTCGGTACTTTTTTCAACCCTGCCCCTGAACTTATCGAGGTCGCTCGTGTTTTAACAAGGAATAACTACATGGCACGAACCGCTTACGTTTTTACTCCTTTTGAAGCTCCCAATCAAACGCCCTTTGAGCGCCTTTTAGAGGTATTCAACGAGTTAATCACCCATACCTCGGGTGACGTGGACGAGGCCCTCGAATGGTTAGAGATCATTGATAAAGAATACCGCTTATCTACGGAGGATTATACCCTGGAAGACTTCGTTGAAGACCTGAAGAACAAAGGATATATACGAGAAGAACCCAAAACTTCCGGGAACGGTAAACGCTCCATCACCGCCAAAACCGAACGAGCATTGCGCAAAAATGCAATGGATCAACTCTTTGGTAACATTCGCAAAAACGGC
>VGMY01000042.1 GCA_016866255.1 Bacteroidota bacterium
TCAGAACGTCGTGAGACAGTTCGGTCTCTATCTGTTGTGGGCGTTAGAAATTTGAGAGGACCTGCCTCTAGTACGAGAGGACCGGGGTGGACATACCTCTGGTGTACCTGTTGTGGCGCCAGCTGCACCGCAGGGTAGCTATGTATGGATGAGATAAGCGCTGAAAGCATCTAAGCACGAAACTCGCCTCAAGATGAGATTTCTTTTAAGGGCCGTGGTAGACGACCACGTTGATAGGCTACAGGTGTAAAGACAGTAATGTCAAAGCCGAGTAGTACTAATTACCCGTAGACTTACGACTCAACTCCTTCTTTTTTTTTACTGCTTCAATCGTCCGATATTTCAAAACCCATTCATAGCTTTGGGTGTCTATAGCAGCATGGTCCACCTCTTCCCATTCCGAACAGAGAAGTTAAGCCTGCTTGCGCTGATGGTACTGCCCTTTTGAGGGTGGGAGAGTAAGTCGATGCCGCTTTTATAACCCCGACATTCGCAAGAATTGTTGGGGTTTTTTTATGCCAGATACCGAGGCTATTTCAGAGCATATTTCGAACAATCTGCCGGTTTTATAAGCAAAAGTCCGTTGTGACGCTCAAAGTTGAAGTTCAACTATTCGCAGCTTTTTATTGTCTATTTTTGGATAAATTTGGAATATGAAAATGACCTTATTCATAGGAATTACTATGGCTGTGTGCGCCTTTTTTTCCCAAAGCCCTTCGCACGTCAATGGCATCCGCTCCCAAGTGCAATTGACCAACGGTGATACGGATTTATCTCTTTCGTGGGATCAAGATCCTTCTGCAACCGGTTATAATATTTATCGAAAATTTTATGGTGCTACGAATTGGGGCCCGGTTTACGCTTCACTTCCAGCTAATCAATTTTCGTTTACAGATACCAATGTAATCCTAGGCACAATTTATGAATATCGGGTCCTAAGGACAACGGCTACAGCGGGTTACGCCTATGCGTGCGGTACCATAGACGGAGAGATAGATTTTAATCCTGGTAGATTAGTTTTAGTGGTTGATGATTATTTTTTACCGACTCTTGCTTTGGAAATCGATTCTTTGATTTTGGATCTCGAGGCAGATGCCTGGTTTGTTGACACCGTGATTGTTTCAAGAAATCAATCCCCAGAAGCGGTAAAAGATAGGATTTTGAGCATATATAATTTACACCCCACAACCCTAAAATCGGTTTTTTTATTGGGACATGTTCCTGTTCCTTATTCCGGCGAAATCAATCCCGACGGACACCAAGATCATATAGGCGCTTGGCCTGCGGATGGTTATTACGGTGATATGAATGGTACGTGGACGGACGAAAGCGTTAACAACAGTTCCGCTGCATCACCCAGAAATAAAAACGTTCCTGGTGATGGAAAGTTTGATCAGTCGGTTTTTCAAAGCGGCGTAGAACTTGAAGTCGCCCGGGTGGATTTTTACGACTTAACCGTTTTTGCAGCGAACGAAACGCAATTAATGAGCACTTATCTTTCGAAATTAAAAGCGTTCAAGCACCGTGTCTACATCCCACCCAATACGGCATTAGTGGAAGATAATTTTTTAGGATTCGCAGAAGGTTTTGCCGGCAGTGCTTACATAGGTCTATCTCCTATTGTAGGGATTTCCAATACCAACGATGGAGATTATGCACAACTCCAAAATCAAGATTATTTATGGAGTTATGGTACAGGTCCGGGTTCGTATTCAAGTGCATCGGGTATAGTGACAACCTCAGCTTTTGCTGCCAATGCCTACCGCTCAACGTTTACCATGTTGTTTGGCAGTTATTTTGGAGATTGGGATGCACAAAATAATTTATTGAAAGCCGCACTAGCCTCCGGGAAGGTTTTGTCGGCTTCGTGGTCAGGAAGGCCATACCTGTATTACCACCCTATGGGAGTCGGCGAAAATCTGGGTTCTTGCATTCGATTGTCACAAAACAACACCAGCACCTACTTCCCCTCTATTTCGGGATATTTTCAGCGATGGATTCATATTTCGCAATTGGGAGACCCCTCTTTAAGAGCCCATTATGTAGAAGAACCCACCGATTTGGTAGTTACCACCCAGAATGATGGAACCTTATATTTATCCTGGAATTCGCCCCAAGTTTCCGTAGATGGGTATCATATTTATCGTCACGCTTTGGGGGTTGATTCGTGGACAAAACTGTCGAGCATTCCCGTTATGGGCAATTCATTCAACGATTTATCTTTACCGTCAGCAGGTACTTATACGTATATGGTCCGGTCTGCTCGAAAGCAAACAACGGCTAGCGGACGCTACTGGAACCAAAGCCTTGGAATTCAAGGAGAAGGAAATTCCACGTTGTCCGTGGAAAATGCAGCGGAGAACGGACTCAGCATTTGGCCTAACCCTTCCAATTCCATGTTCTACTTAAGGGCTCAGGAGGGGCTTCAATTCAGGGTATATGACGCTCGAGGAAGAACGATGATGCAGGGGATTTCCAAAAACGATATCACTGAAATTGATTCAGGGCCTTGGAATCCTGGTGTTTACTTGCTCAGCATTGGAGACAGGATTATACGCCTTATAAAAAGTTAATTGAGTCCAATTCTTTTCTTCAGGTCGGCATTAATACCAGCTTTGTTTAGGTAAATATTGATGGTTTTGTAACGGAAATAAGCCTCTGAAACGTACAAATAACCTTTTGGGTAGTTATTGGTTCCCCAAGAATTCTTTACCAGCAAATACTTGGTTCCGTTTTGATCTTTATAGAGTCCTACAATATGCATTCCATGGTCGTCGGTGGTAGTTTTGTTATCGTAGCCTTTTTGTCGCACTTCCACCGTAATGGTTTGCTCTTTACCTGGTGTAAGAAAAGCGTTGGAGGATCTATCGGCACCTGCGTCGTTGAAGGTACGATTATCCCTGCCCGAAACTTGAATCGTATTCGCGTCAGCAGGTACTAAGGCGATACCATTTTTAAAACTGAATCCTTTTTCGGAAACGTCGGCACCCCACGCAACCGTATATCCTGCAGAGAGCGCATTTTCTACAGTAGACATCAGGTCGTCTAGGCCAACGTTGTAAGAATCCCCCCAGTTGTAATTGTCAGGAATGGCTAATTGGCATTTTGAATAGGGTGCATGGTTGGTGAAGGAGGTAAGCGAAACGTATTCGTCCATGTTGAGCCCAATACTTAAGGCATAACTTTGTGGGGTGTGTTTTTTTCCTTTCCATTCGAACTCCTTGATATCCTTTCCAAGGTAAGCATCAAGTAGGCCATTGATTCCGGATTTCCAATTGGTACTGATTGTGTTGTTGTTGCCGAGGGCTTTCAAAAGTCCTTGCATGGCGCCGTTCAATACTTCAAAGAACTCAGTATGGTCATAAGCATCGGTAGAATTAACGCCATTGTAAACTTCATAGGGAACGATGCCGTGGTTTTTGATGACCCATGGAATATCATGGAAGGCACCTCCTTCTCCAAAATTGATTTTCCCATCCATTCGAATGAATTTATCGGCCTTATTTTCATACGATTTTCTCACGACAAACATTTCGGAAAGCAGATCTGCTTGGCCTCCTTTTCGTATCAATTCCGACTCAAAAAAGGACAGACCTGAAAAACTCCAACACGTGCCTGTTTTACCCTGACTTTGCACAGGCGTGGCATCCAAATGGTACACTTTGGTGAATTGATAGGAGCTGCCTTCAACATTGGTGGGGGTTTGACCAAATACCTGTATCGACAAACCAATGGTTAAAAGAAATAAAGATTTCATAATCTCAGTGTAAAATCCAACAAGGAATAGAAAAATCTTTGGCTTTTTGCATAAGGGGCTTAAGGGCTTCTTCGGAAAATCCCGAACCTATGGAAATCTTGTAAAAACTTCCTTGTTCAATAATGTGAGCATCAAAACTCAATTCTTTTAGATAAGCATGGAATTTGCGGGCATTGTTTACATCGTTGAAACAGCCAGCAATGATATGAAGCGATTCTGGCGTAATTACCGGTTCAATGGGGGCTTCGCCGGCATTGTTTGCTGCTCTTTTTTCTTTCGTTTCATTCAGCGTGGCGGCATCGTTCTTCGGGGTTTCCAAATTGGGAAATTTCAAGGCCTTCAAGGAAACAGGAACGAAGCGGTAATTGGCCTCGCTTGATGTTTCTAAAGGATTGAAATCATGGTAGGAAATTAACCCTGACTTTACTGCGGGTGTTTTCGCTGGGATCCAGTAAGAATAAAAAGCTATGGGTAAAATAATGGCCGCAGCTGCAGCATATTTTAACACCTTTCTTTGTTTCACTTTTGAGCTTAGTGCTACGGGCTCAATGTTCATTTCCTTTTCCGCTGCAGGAATGAATTCAACCAATTCTAAACCAAAAGAACTCAACAATAAATTAAAGGTTCGGTCTTGTTCGAATTGCAAATTGGCCTCGTCATCCTTCCAAAAAAATCCAATACCCTCCATATGAAGCCGGTGCCCTTGGGAGATACGTTGGTTCCATTGATCAACATCTCGCTTAATCAGTTCCTCACTATCCAAGTAGCTAAGGTGATTTTCCGATGAACAAAATTTTATCAATTGCCCATCGTTATCGTTGAGTTTTATATTGAAAGAAAGTTCTTTGTAGGGAGGGCTCGCAATCCCTTTATCAAAGTCAATGTGCGCACTTTTTGTCTTGACGACAAAACCACCAAAAGATGGGATTACGACGCATTCTTGATTCTGCAGCAGGCGTAATACCAATTGATCGATTTTAATCATTTTCAAAAATACAAATTAGCGCAATAATTTGATGGTCAAAGGCCAATAAGTTTTAATACCTTTTCAACATCCTCAGGACAGTCAATGTTGGGGGTTTCAATCAAGGTGGTAGCTGTATGAATGCGATGCCCGGCGTATAGCCAGCGCAATTGCTCGAGGGATTCGCTTTTTTCCCATTCACAAGGGGGGAGTTGGCTAATTTCCGCCAAGGTTACATTGCGGTAAGCGTACAAGCCAAGGTGCCGGTAGGAAACCACTCCTGAGGGATATGTTCTAGAAAGAATCGCTTTTCTACTGAAACACAAGGCTTCTCCGAATTGGTTGGTTACTACTTTCACGCGGTGAGGATTGTCAAGATCCGATTCATCGCTAATCGGCATGATCAGCGTTCCAATGGTAACCTCCGTTCGATGAAAAAGTTCGATGAGCGTCGATAACTGTTCATGTTGCACCAATGGTTCATCGCCTTGAATGTTGACGATCACCTCCATATCGGGGAAGTCTTTCGCTACTTCTTCGCAACGTTCCGTTCCGGTACTATGTTGCTCACGGGTCATTACAGCCTTGCCGCCAAATGCAAGAACATGGTCTAGTATGCGTTCATCATCGGTGGCAACGACCAAATCTGTTAAGTGAGGGCATGCCGATGCTCCTTCGTAGACCCGTTGAATCATCGATTTTCCTTTCAAATCGATGAGCGGTTTCCCAGGAAAACGGCTTGACGCATAACGCGCAGGAATAACCCCAAGGACTCTCATTAAAATTTCATTGCGAGTTGTACCAGAAAGTTTCTCGGTGCTTGAATATCTCCTGGCCGGCTGGTTGTTTCCGTATTAAATACGTTGTTGGCGATGAAGGATGCTTTCAATTTCTCCGTGCACTGGTAGCTGATTCTGGCATCGAAAGTAATGTTTCCTTTGTTGTA
>VGMY01000043.1 GCA_016866255.1 Bacteroidota bacterium
CGGGATCGAGGTTGATCAACAGACCATAATGGAGGCCTTCTTGCAAAATCTGAACTTGTAGTAGGTTGTCGGATATTTTTTCAAAGGCAATGGGTAGGATGCTCGTAAACTCGTCCTCTCGGTAGAAGGCAGACGTTTTTTCCGTTAAATCAAAAACGTACTTGGTCTTGGAGCGGTCAATTTCCGACAAATAGTCCGGGCGCATTAAGGTAGAATCAATGCTGGTGTTCCTGTAGGCAATAAAGTCCTGTTTTTCGTACAATTCAACCACCAACTTTTGGGCGAAGGTTGCGGAGCCATGCAGCAGGAATAACAACCCCACAAGGGTTTTTATGATTCGTGGAAGGTTTTGGAACAAAGTTGTTTTCATAGGGAGGTGGTTGATACAGTTATGGATTAAACTCAAACGGATGCGAATGGGTACATTTTTACGAAAAAAGAAGCGGAGTTTTCGTTCAGTTTTTTGCGACCAACGTTCCTTTTTTTAAGGTCTGAGCTAAGGTGAGTTCAGGGTTACCGAGATAAGCAATGCTGTAGGAAAATTCCCGGACAATACTTTGGGTGGAGCTTATTGCGTTGGTACCTCCAGGAATCGTCCGCCGCGGCGGACAGGGACACAAGGATTAATAGCCCGTTTTTAACTTTAAAAAGTCTCGTCCTTTTCCCGTTTTGAGTTCTTTTTCTTTAACAATCGCCTCTATTTTTGTCTGGAATGTTTCTGAATAAATCAATACCCATGGCCCTTTTCCTTTCGTATATTTCCCTAATAAGCCAAGGTTATGTTGAATGATTCTTTTTTCAAGGTCTTGCGTAAAACCAGTATATTTCTTTTGAATCTTCGTTGAATATAATACATAAACAGTGAACATATTTCGGTAACGCAATTCATGCAAAAGAATTATTCAACCATAATAACTAAAAAACCCTGACCGAAGCGTCAGGGTTTAAATGTGGTACCTCCAGGAATCGAACCAGGGACACAAGGATTTTCAGTCCTTTGCTCTACCAACTGAGCTAAGGTACCAGCCCATAAATGGTTTGCGAAGTTACACTATTTTTATTTCTTGCCAAATAAATTTCAACCGCCCTGCCCTATGAAATTGCGATAATCGAGCAAAAAAGTTCCAAAAAGATTTTTTTTATCCAACATTATTTTCGATATTTGAGTTATGTCATAACCGATACGGTTTACGCTCCTCCTCAAAAAAAACAACATTTATTAAGCCAATTTTTATTGGCCCCGCCTTGCCTTGCTGGCTCGGAACGGATGCTCTTTGACATGCTGGTTGATACCCTATGGCCCTTATCAACAACCCTTTTTTAACGTTTTTTTTTATTAACGCTTTAATTTAATTTTTTATGATGAATACCGTTTCTGGTACTGAAATGTACTTTTTTCCAGTCCTCAAACAAGTTAAAACTACTGTAAACCCTAACAACAAGACGGGTTGGTCCTACGAAAACCAACCAAGCCAAGAAGCTTCCTTCGACCACTGGATCAACCTTTCCGAGTCCCTGCCAAATGAAAATGGCACGCTCGTTTTTTTTATCAAGGATAAGTCCGGAAAACTTACCTACTTAAAAACACTTTCCCATCCCTTCAACATTCGTAGGGCTTTTTACTCCTTAACCAATCCCGCACAACTCAACTATATCTGGGATCTTTTAGAGGAGGGAGCCTACAAAGTACTGGTTCAACTTGCGAAAGCAAGTTGAACCTTTCTAACCTATCCGTTTTTGACGGCCATCTTATTTATCCATGCACGCACTGGTATTGTGGTGGTTCAAAACAAGAAAAACATTGCAACGTTTCAAGCTGTAATCGCTTACCTAGAATACCTTTGGGTGTAATGTAGCCTTGATCTAGTTTTCGCCTTTTGTAGCGATAATCACTTTCAAGTTGTTGTCCATACCAATCCTTAACAAATCTACCAGGTCTTGAACCGGTGAATCATAAGGAATGCGCAATACAACCGTGTTGTCGTTGAGTTCCTGGGTCTTGGCCATTAAGGCCGATTCCAATTGGTTGAAGGCTACTTCGTCCTTGTCCAAATAGTATTTTTTATCGGTGGTTACCGTCAAAGTCAAGTGCTGTTTATTGGTCTTAGAGGTCGTTTTGGATTCCGGTAGAGGAACCTTGATTACGTTCGGATTGGCCAAGGTAGATATGATCAGGAAGAACAAGAGCAAGAAAAACATGATGTCGCTCAGCGCACCTGTGGCAACCTCCATATGGAATCGTTTGTTTCTTTTGATTGCCATAAACTAAGCCCCAGTTTGCGATGATTTGATGAATTCCATGTTGATTTGTTGTATGCGCAAGGCATAGGTATCGATAATGGAATTTAACACGTGATACCCCGCGAAGGCAATGATACCGACAACTAATCCAGCTCCTGAGGAAATCATTTTCTCATACAATCCTCCGGAAATATTACCAATAGAAACATTTTCGGTAATGGATATCGAATAGAATATTTTGATAACTCCCGAAATGGTACCAATGAATCCAAGGGTCGGCGCAATTCCCGCAATGAGTCCTAAATGCCCCAAATTCTTTTCCATTTTGCCAATTTCAATGTTCGCCACTTTTTCCATGTTCGATTCTACCTTCGGTTCTTGGGCATCGGAATTGAGGCTTGAAATGCCTTCTTTGAGTACTGATCCGTAGGCAGTTTCATTACTTTGAAGTACGGATAATGCATCTTTATAGGCTGCTTTTGCCATGTGGGGACGTAGGCTATCGATGATTTTTTCATCAAATTTTGCAGTACGGCGAATGTATAAGTACCGTTCAATGATTACGTACAAGGTGTAAAACAATAAGAGAACAATGGGGATGAGGAAAACCCCACCTTTCAGCAGGAAGTCAAATGCGGATACTTCCGCTACCTTCTGTACTTTTTCTCCATCAGGAGCTACGTTCGCATCCCCTCCCATGCTGTTTTGGGCAAAAACTAAGAAGCTAAAGCACGATAGGAATAAGGCTGCCATTCCACGGTTGAAGGTTTTTTTCATTACGGCGTAATTTTTTTGGCTAATTTAATTCCTTCAAGCCGATGCAATTTCAGACCTGATTATTAGATTTCCACATTGGATTGTTATTCGAGCAGCATAAAAAAAGCCACCGTTTCCGATGGCTCTCCTGTTCAAAGGGATTATCCTTAGGGTAAAACTTCTACGCGTAAGGTTTGCACTTGGTCGTTTCGGTCCGTTACGCGAAGCAAATAAGAGCCTGGTGCAATGCCGCTTATTTCGGTTTCAATTCCATCCAACATGCGTTCGATTACCACGTTTCCATTCATTGATATCAAGACAATTCGAGCGAGTTCCTCGTTGGCCGAAAGAGTAATGCTACTGTTGGAAGGGTTTGGAAACACCTGCAGTCCTTCAATGGTTTGGTTTTGAATACTTGCTGATTGGCCTTGATGCACCCGCACGGGTATCGACATTGCAATGCTCTCGGCGGGTACCCCGTTGTCGGAAGCGTTGACAAAAATATGATAAAGACCTTCTTGCAGTCCTTGAGCATCAAAAGAGCATTCCAATGCGACATAATCGCTGTTGTTCACGTTTTCAAAGTAACTAAATCCCGTTGGGGCATCGCTTGAAATTTCGTAGGTGAGAATTTGACCGAGTTCAGGAGTCATCAGCGACAAAGTAAACTGAGCGATGTTCATGCTTTTGTACAGGGTGTCGCCGGTGTAGACATCAATGGTGTCGCAAATGTTGCTATTGATGACCAACGGGGGGATGTTGGCGGCGTTCATGCCTGCAACATCGAAGTAAACTTCTTGGTCGTCTAAGAAATCTACTTGGTCTGCTAAACCGTACGGACCATCAAACCCCGTTCCCGGTGCGTCAAATTGGCCAACTTGGAAAAAGTCTACACCGTTGCCAATGTTTACACCAACGGTCGCGGCAAATCCTCCAAATCCACCAACTCCCGATGAGGCATCACCCGTGGTCCACTGCATATCGCCATAGCAAAATGAAATGTTGTTGTTGCCATGAATGATGGTATCTTGACCGTTCGAAATTACCAATTGAAAGGTATTGGTTAGGTTGTCGTTCATGTCGAAATATCCCACATGGTCCCAGATGACAATCAAGGCATCGTTCGTGACCTTGTACCAAACGTTTCCTCCGTTTGCCGAACGCGTATCGACATCTCCCCAAAAAGGAGCGATCATGTTGTAGCTCGGATCGGGAAAAGGATTAGCCGTAAATTCAAAATAGGGAGCTAAAAACGAAATGTTACCATTGTTGTTGATGATCACGCTGTCGTACTGGGTTCCG
>VGMY01000044.1 GCA_016866255.1 Bacteroidota bacterium
CGCCGTTCATAAATACGCTGAGATTGTACATCGTTTTATTGATACGGTGATCGGTTATTCTTCCCTGCGGATAATTGTAGGTGCGTATTTTTGCTGATCTATCGCCGGTGGATACAAGGGTTTTTCGATGGGCAGCACGCTCGTTGTGCAAACGGTCTAATTCTACCTGGTATAAACGGGAACGCAACACCGAAATCGCTTGTTCTAAATTTTTATGCTGGGACCGGCCGTCTTGACATTCCACCACTACACCCGTTGGGATGTGGGTCAAGCGAATAGCCGATTCCGTTTTATTGATGTGCTGTCCTCCTGCACCTGAGGCACGGAACGTGTCTTTCCGTACATCGTTCATGTCCAATTTAAAGTCCACTTCTTCGGCTTCGGGTAAAACTGCCACCGTAATGGCAGACGTATGCACACGGCCTTGGGATTCCGTTTCAGGAACGCGTTGTACGCGGTGCACTCCTGATTCAAATTTCAATGAGCCGTAGATACCGGCACCTGTAATTTGCATGGATATCTCCTTGAATCCTTTTACCGTACCTTCTGAAGAATTAATCACTTCGACTTGCCATCCCATTTCTTTAAAGTACATGGTGTACATTCGGTATACGTCTTCCACGAAAATGCACGCCTCATCGCCGCCTGTACCCGCACGTAATTCAACAATCGCGTTTTTGTCGTCCTCGGGGTCTTTTGGAATCAACATGAATTTGATTTCTTCCTCCATGAGCGGTTTTTGCTGCTCGAGTTCATCAATTTCTTCCTTCGCCATGGTACGCATTTCCGGATCGGTTTCCAACTCTAATAGCTCTTTGCTCGACTGAAGATTGGCTAATAAATTGGAATATTTCTGATAGTATTGGTCCAATTCTTCCAATTCACGGTATTCACGGCTCAATTTCACAAAGCGGTCCATGTCCGAAATAATATCAGGGTCGGTAATCATTTTACCCACTTCAATGAATCGGTAATGGATGGCTTCGAGTTTGGAACGTAAGTCGCTCATGAAAAAAAAGATGTGGGCAAAGATAGGGAATTAAACGTAGTGATTTCAAGAATAACGAAGACGTAACACCACCTTCATGGCCTCGCGTTGTAAGATGCTCCACACCAAGGGTTGAAACCCTTCCATCGAAGAAAACAAGGAGTTCTCTGGTAAATCAATGCGATACAATAGGCCCGGCATAGCATGGGAAGGAAGTTCTTCCAAGAAGTGCAAAAGCTGTTCGGCTTGGTCGGCTAAGGCAATAGTAGGCGGTTTCGACACGGAAAAACCTGCGCTGTTGATATCGCGCTCCACTTGATCCCAAAGCAAGGTCAATAGCTCGTTTTCGGGCAATTTTAAAGGTTCCTTTGCAACAGCAAATAAGGATTCTACGGTAACAGGCAGCATTGTTAAAAATGTTAAAGTGGGCGAAGGACCAAAAATTTGTGACTAACTTAAATAGAAAAGCAAAAACAGCAGAACTTATGTTAGTAAAATTATACTCCAGCAGTGTCTTTGGGATTACTGCAACAACAATAACCGTAGAAGTCAACATTGACAACGGATTGAATTTTTATTTAGTGGGCTTGCCCGATAATGCCGTAAAAGAAAGCCAGCAGCGCATTCGTGCAAGTTTTAAAAACAACGGATTTCATTTTCCCGGAAAGGAAATTACCGTAAATCTTGCGCCGGCTGATTTACGCAAAGAGGGGTCCGTATTTGACCTACCCATCGCCTTAGGAATCCTTGCTTCGAGCAAGCAGTTGAATGCGGAACGGCTGTCGAAATACCTGGTAGTGGGGGAACTTTCTTTGGACGGTTCCCTCCAATCCACGCGGGGCGTTTTGGCCATAGCCTTACAAGCCCAAGAGGAAGGATTCAAGGGCATTGTGGTACCCGCCCAGAACGCATCAGAAGCAGCCGTTATTGAAGGACTCGAAGTGTACGGGCTCCAAACCCTGAAAGAGGTCGTCGATTTTTTCAATGGAAAAACGTTTACTCCGTCAACGGCACCTGCCTTAGAGGCGCACCAGCACAGCCACTTTGAAATTCCTGTCGACTTTCGGGAAGTAAAAGGACAATACGCCGTGAAACGGGCTTTTGAAATTGCGGCTGCAGGCGGGCATAATGTTCTATTAATCGGGCCTCCGGGATCGGGAAAATCGATGTTAGCTAAACGCTTCCCTACCCTACTCCCGAGCATGAGTTTAGAAGAGGCCTTAGAAACCACCAAAATTCATAGTGTAGCTGGAAAGATAAAACATACGGGAGGCCTGATTCGCCAACGTCCGTTTCGGAAACCGCACCACACCATTTCCGATATAGGGCTCATAGGTGGCGGGAGTTATCCTCAACCCGGAGAAATTTCCTTAGCGCATAACGGAGTTTTATTTTTGGACGAATTGCCCGAATATAAACGTACGGTGTTAGAGGTGTTGCGGCAACCTTTAGAAGACCGAACAGTGAATATCTCGCGGGCCAAGTTCAGCATCGAATATCCCGCAGGGTTTATGTTGATTGCGGCCATGAATCCTTGCCCGTGTGGTTATCTTAACCATCCGGAAAAAGGATGTTCTTGCGGACCTGGGATGGTGGACCGATATTTGAATAAAATCTCAGGGCCCTTACTCGACCGAATCGACATGCACATTGAGGTGCAGCCGGTCAAATACGACGAATTGACCGGTAACTTGCCACAAGAAGACAGCCTCAGCATACGGACAAGGGTTGAAGCTGCAAGTAAGGTCCAAAAAAAGCGGTTTAAAAGTTCCTTGGCCCATAACAACGCTCAAATGAGCCGGAGTGAAATTGAAACGCATTGTGTATTGGATGAGGGGTCGCGGGCCTTGCTCAAGCAAGCCATGGTGCACCTGGGCTTGTCTGCTAGAGCGTATGACCGCATCCTGAAGGTAGCGCGTACCATTGCCGATTTGGAAGGGACTTCGGACATTCAAACGCCGCACGTGGCGGAAGCCATACAATACCGCAGCTTGGATAAAAGCCGTTTGGGCGGGTGAGAAAAGATAAGTTTTTATACCTTTGAACGATGAAGAAAATCCTACTGCTTTTAGTGCTTGCCCCTTATTGGGCGTTTAGCCAATACCAAATCGGGCATACTACCCTGACCTTTAATGATCCAACCCGAAACGGGGGCTTTGGTTCCGGTGGAGGGCCAGGCCGTCAGATTCAAACGGAGGTTTATTACCCCACCTACACCGCTGGGGAAAATACACCTGTTGCTACCTTTCCCGATTTTCCCGTTATTGTATTTGGTCACGGGTTTGCCATGGGGTGGGACGCCTACCAAAACCTTTGGGAACATTTAGTCCCCCAAGGCTATATTATGGCTTTTGTCCGAACGGAAGGCAGTTTAATTCCGGCCCCAAGTCATGGAGATTTTGGACAAGATTTAGCCTTGGTGTCGACCAAAATGTTAGCGCTAGATGCTGCAGTTGGCTCATTATTCAACGGAAAAGTAAAGCAAAAATCCGTCATCATGGGCCATTCGATGGGAGGCGGCGCCACGATGTTGGCTGCTGCGAATAACGCGAACATTGCGGGTATTGTGGGACTAGCACCCGCAGAAACCAATCCTTCGGCCATTGGAGTCTGTGCAAATATTTCGGTCCCTGCCCTCATATTTTCAGGTTCAAGTGATGGTGTAACCCCTCCAGCGGAACACCACCTTCCCATTTATCAAGGAATTACCTCTTCCTGTAAATCTTTTGTTAGCATTACCGGTGGAGCCCATTGCTATTTCGCTAACAGCAACTTCAACTGCGATTTCGGCGAAAGCACCTCCTCCCAAGGAATTTCTATTACAAGGGCCCAACAACAGCAAAAAACTTACGCCATCCTTGACCCTTGGTTGCAATATGTCCTCGGAGAAGACTGTTTTGCCTTGAATGCCTTTCAATCGAGTCTGAACACCACAACGGGGACTGTAAACCAAACCACCTGTGCTGCCTCTGGCATGAACGCCACAATTTACTTTGATAATATGTATACCCTTTGGACAACCACCCCTGGGATAGCTTACCAATGGTACGTAAATGGACAAATTATGCAGGGAGAAACCAACGATACCTTGGTGATACCCGTGGACTTTGGAGGCGACTTTGCCGTTTCAGTCCTAGCTGCCAACGGATGTGACACCAGTTCGTTCATCACGATCCAGGGCAATATATCCAACCTTACCATGGATTACCATTGGTTCTACGATAAAAACCTGA
>VGMY01000045.1 GCA_016866255.1 Bacteroidota bacterium
GCGTAGTGGTCCAGGTTCGCCGTATTGTTCCAATAATTGTCGGCATCGGTGAAATCCACTGCAGCCCCGTAATTCGACGTATTGTTCAAATCAAAGGTTTGAATACCGTTACCTCGACCGGTCTCCCTTAAGCGAAATTGAGAAGAAAAATAATCCGCGACAATGGGCCGATTTCCTGAATAAGCCGTAACTGCAATCCCATTACTATCGGCGGTATGAATTCTGTTTTCGGAAGCTACTACGGAATTGGTATGAGCATCTACGTATACAAAAGACCGGAATAATGGAGCGTCTGCGTAGATGTCCATGCCATAAACCAATTGAGCAGAAGCTTGGGCATTGGCACGATACCACATGAGTTCCGGCCGAGGATAATAGGTGGCGTTGGGATCGTTGTTTTCGAATTTCAACAAGCGTTCCTCTTCCGGCATTTGCCATTTGTACCTTTCGGCATTCACAAAATTCAACGCTGCTTCAACGCTTTGATCCACCCCCATAGAAGGAGTAGCTGAGCCCAGAACTTTATACAGTTCCGCATTCACAGAAATGACCCTTGAACCGTTCATATGAACATTAATCACGTTGTGACGAATCTCCACATTTTTATAAAACACATGGTACGAATAATGATCCCATCCCAACTGGTCGGTCATTCGACGGTTGAATTGCAGGGTAAATGCTTCGGGCAATTGAAAAACTTCTTTTAACCAAGCTGCATGATTTTCTGGAGCCACGCTTACGCTTTCATCAAAGCGAATGAATCGGGGAAAAGCATCGTTGGATTCTTTTCTAATTTCAAGGATGGAAGGTTGAATTTTAGCCTGAGACCAAGCACCTAAGGCCCATAAGATAAAGGTCGCTAGTAGTAGATTTTTCATAGCCAGTATTTACGCGACTAAAGGTAGGTAATTCAGAACGAATCACATGCGTTCGGGCGCAGAAATACCAAGAATTAATAAACCGCGACGTAGAACATTTGCAACCGATCTGGAAATCAAAATCCTGGAAGCCTTAAGCCCTTGATGGGACTCATTCAATATCGGACATTGCTGGTAAAATGAATTGTACTCTTTGGTGAGTTCATATAAATAATTCGCAAGAACTGCGGGGGAATACGTTTGAGAGGCCTCGCTGATAACGTTCGGAAAAGCATGAAGCACTTTAATCAACCTCGTTTCCTCCTCTTTGATGATCAAAGGCTCATGCGAATCGAACTCCCCAGCTTTGCGCAACAAGGAATTGATTCGAGCATGGGTGTATTGAATAAAAGGACCCGTATTTCCATTTAAATCGATGGATTCTTCCGGATTGAACATCATGCGTTTTTTGGGGTCCACCTTGAGCAAATAGTATTTCAAACCGCCCATACCTATCGTTTCATACAAGCGTGTTCGTTCTTCCTTCGAAAGCTCAGCAATTTGACCCCGTTCTTGCGTCATGGCCGTGGCTGCCACCACGACTTCTTCCATTAAATCATCGGCATCTACCACGGTTCCTTCCCTCGATTTCATCCTTCCTGTAGGGAGATCTACCATCCCGTAGGACAAGTGGTAGCAATTCTTTGCCCAGGCATACCCGAGTTTATCCAAAATGAGGAACAGCACCTTGAAATGATAATCTTGTTCGTTGCCTACGGTATAAACAATTCCTGAAAGATCCGAATAGTCTTTAAAGCGTTCTATGGCGGTTCCGATATCTTGAGTCATGTAGACCGCGGTTCCATCTGCACGAAGCACGAGTTTTTCGTCTAACCCATCCTCCGACAAATCGATCCAAACGCTGCCGTCCGGTTTTTGATAAAAAACACCGCGAGCTAAGCCGTCCATTACTTGATCTTTGCCAAGAAGAAAGGTGTCGCTTTCATAATAAAGTTTATCGAAATCCACCCCCATGCGTTGATAGGTAGTATCAAAACCTTCATAAACCCATCCGTTCATCGTGGACCAGAGCAAATAGGTTTCGGGGTCTCTCCCCTCCCATCGAACCAGCATATCTTGGGCAGCTCGAAGAATTTCCGTTTCCGATTTTGCGAGTTCCTTGATTTTATCATCAATGGCTGCCTGTGCCTTTTCGTCTTTGCCCTCTTTTGCACCGCTCAATTCTTGAAATTTTGCTTCGGAGGCCGAAGAAGTATTGGAAAAATCTCCGGCATCCCACCTGGTAATCACCTCTTTTAGTTCATGTTGCAGGTGTTTCTCAAATTCAACGTAATACTTGCCCACTAATTTGTCGCCCTTAATGCCCGAATTCGCGGGAGTTTCTCGCTCTCCGTTGGGTTGTAGGGGTGCAAAACGCTGCCAGGCCAACATGCTTTTACAAATGTGAATACCGCGATCGTTGATGACTTGCGTTTTAACCACTTGATATCCATCCGCTTTCTTGAGTTCTGCAACGGAATAACCGAGAAAAATATTGCGTAAATGTCCAAGGTGTAAAGGCTTGTTGGTGTTCGGGGAAGCATATTCCACCATGACCCTAGGTTTAGAATTTAGCTCGGAGAAACCAAAATCGGGATTAGAATGCACCTCATTTAAGGCGCTTAACCAATACTGTCGCGAAAAAACCAAATTTAAAAATCCTTGAATGACCTCAAAATCCTCAATCAAATCGACCTCGCGTTGAAGATGTTCGCCCAGCTTCATTGCGGCAACCGCCGGTGAGCATTGAAGGGCTTTGGCAAAGGGAAAAACCATTAAAGTTAAATCTCCCCGTACATCCTTCCGAGTTGGTTGAAATTGTATCCAAGTACGGTTAACTTCAATGCCCAACCACTCTTCGCCACGCTCCAACAGGATTTGACTCAGCCTTGATTCCATCGATTCAACAAAGTGTTTTTACAGTGGGTAATCAAGTCTAAGGTTACTTCGGCCATTGCATTGTTTTTATCGTCTAACAACGGATTGATTTCTGCGAATTCCAAAACTGCGATCTTGGGGGAGTTACACAGACCAATTAACAATTGTCTGGCCTCCTCTTGGGTAAAGCCCCCGGGCTCCGGCGTTCCGGTTCCGAAAGACGTTTCCCGAGGATCCATGGAGTCCACATCAAAAGAGACATACATCACATCACACTTTTTTAATTGGGAAAGGATTGTCGACAAAACATATTCCACACCCAACTTTCGGAGCTTTGTCACCGAAATTTTCGTGATATTTTCTGACGAAATTATATGATCCTCCTCCGGTTCAGTGCTTCTAACACCCACGTAGATTAAATCCGAAGATTTAAGGGAGTGGCTTTTAAGTTCTTTCCAGGCGGCAGCAGTTATTATATCCACTTCGTTTCGCTGGCATCCTAGGTTATCGCCATCAAGGGCTGTTGCCAAGGGCATGCCGTGCAGATTCCCCGATGGTGTGGTGTAGGGCGAATGCAAGTCTGCGTGAGCATCAATCCATACCACCCCAATACGTTTATTAGGAAACGCGTTTTTAATAGCCCAAAACGTTCCCCCTGCTGAAGCGTGGTCTCCTGAAATTAACAATGGAAATGTATTCTTAAGTAGGCAGGCGCTTACCGAATCTGAAACCGCTCGATATACCTCTCGCATACCATGAATTCGTTTAGCAAAAAGAGTTGTTGCAGGTTGGTCTAAAAGTTGATTCCAATCAGGCAGAACTTCCCAGGGGATTTCGCTAAAAAGGGGATTTCCTCTAGCGCGAGCAGCAGCTTGTACGGCCAGGGGCCCCAAAGAGGATCCTCGTGTACCCGCTCCAAGTTCAGACGGATTAATAATAATTTTCAGGCTTGTGCTCATGGCGTATCCCATTGAAACGGGATATTACAAAGATATAAAAGTTGAGGAGCTTGA
>VGMY01000046.1 GCA_016866255.1 Bacteroidota bacterium
GCACTCAGTTGTTGCACACAGCTATTGCACACGGTTATCAATAAAGAAAACCGAAAAGCCATAAAGGAATGCTGTTTTGAAACCCAATTTCAATGTCATCATGTACAACAAAGGCATGTTCCAAATGCGCAATTTGTTTTTTCGTTTTATTTTTTCCGCCAATTTCAAAGAGGAAGGTATTATCCACCAAAACATCGCCTTTGTCAGGCAATGATAGCCTATGGTTATGGGCTAAGTTTTGCATAAAAAACGTTTCTCTAACGGTCCCTATTTCAACATGATCTCCACTGATTGCAAACATCAAATTGGTATTATGCATCCAAAGTTTATCGGGTTTATTTAACAAGCTAATACTTCTTGTTTGCTTGTAAATCATACGAATTAACGCAGCTCTATCGAGCAATTGCAACGAACGAACAAGCGCATTTCTATTCAACTGTATCGTGTCACTAATCTTTTGGATATTGGGCGTAAACGGAACATTTGATGCG
The DNA here is from genome assembly GCA_016866255.1 of Bacteroidota bacterium. Lineage (GTDB taxonomy): Bacteria > Bacteroidota > Bacteroidia > Flavobacteriales_D > Crocinitomicaceae > UBA952. Next base: position 492 of record VGMY01000046.1, read on the forward strand.
ATAACAAACAGTAAGCGTTTCAATTTGGCGAGCGTTTGAAAATCCAAATTTTCAGTCGTCTGGAGATCGACCTCCAGAATTAGATTGACCGTATTTCTAAGTCTTTGAAAATATTCTTCCTCATTGTGTTCGAAATACGGGTAATTACCAACTTTCAAATACTTGGAAAAATGTTTAAGCGGGGTAATTTGCTTCAAAAATTCTAAGCTAATTGATGTATGGTTATTTAAAATTTCTTGAAGGCTTAAAACAGGCAATTCGATTTTTTCATACAACATCAAATACTCTCTAAAGGATAGCTCAGCCAACGTATACGTTACTGCTCTTCTACTTAAATCAGACTCTCCTCTATAGATATCCAATAGGGATGAAGAGGTAAAGATGACTTTTAAATCAAGGAAATCGTCATAGATTAATTTTAGTTCACGCGACCAATTCGGATATTTATGAACTTCATCGATTAGCATGAGCTTACCTCCTATTTGGTTGAATTTTTCAGCCAAACCGTATAAGGTGTTTTCAGAAAAAAATAAATCATCCAACGCCACATATAGCACCTCATCCGACTGGTACGCCTTGGCCAGTTGCAGCAATAAGGTGGTTTTTCCAGTTCCTCGTGCTCCTTTTATGGCCGTTAATCGGTTGGATGTATTGATTTCATCGTATAAATAACGCTTAAATGCCATGGACACCTCGTTTATTTTGCGTGCTGATTTTCCTACTAACCTTTCCATTTTGCTATTATTGAAAGCAAAAATAATATTTTATTGCTATTTTAAAAAGCAAAAAATAGATATTTAACTCATATTCCTTGCAATATCCTAGCGATTTCGGATTAAGCGAATAAACAACAGGGTGCTTCCTTCGATCCGCCTCGGCGGACTCAGGGAACAGCACCCAGTTGTTGCACCTAGTTGTTGGAATGATTAGTTTTATTCAAAAAAAAACGAGGGTCTCCCCTCGCCTTTTTCCGCTATACTTTTCGATTAAAAATTCCCCCTCAGCGTAACGATGAAATTACGTCCCGGTGCAGAGATGTTCGAAGCATAATTTCGATAATTCTGATCAAGGATATTTTCACAAGCCACTTGCAACGACAACCGACGCGAGAAATTGTAATTAACGCGGGCATTCACCGTCGCCCAGGATGGCATACCGTACGGTGTAGCATACGCAAAGTTATCTTCCCCTGCCATGTTGTAATCCGCTAAGCGTTTCCAACCTGAATAGTTCATGAACCATTCCGCACGCAGTTTACCAACCGTGTACACCATGGCCAATTTTCCAAATACCGGCGGAATGTGATCCAAGGGAAGGCTGTCGCTTACATTTCTTCCTTTGGTGTAATTCACGGTGGCCATCATGCTCAAATGATCGTTCAATTTTCCGGAGATCATTGCTTCAAAACCGTAAACATACCCCTTGCCTGCATTGGTGGTGGTCATTACCTGACTCAACTGCCCGTCGTAAACCACGGAATCGGAACCGTTAAAGGTTCCTGTCCCTACAGTGAGTGCGTTTTTCAGTAAGGTATAATAAGCCGTTGCTTGAACCGTCAATCCCTCTGAAAGCACGCGGCTTACCCCAAATTCACCGTTGTAGGCATATTCAGCCTTTAAATTCGGATTTGGAACAAGCACTGAACCTTGTACGCTTTCGAATACCTTGGATAAGTCATCCACATTCGGTGCACGGAATGCCGTTGAACCGTTCAAGGACATTCTCCACCACTTATTCGGCATATAAATCAACCCAAGATTTCCATTCAAGGCCACGTGTTTTTGGTGGATGTCATCAAAGGGGAACGGAAAAAACGTTTTATCGTTAAACGCTGCATTCAAGCTTACATACGACGCTCTAAGTCCATCATTCAAGATTAATTGATCGTTGATTTCCCAGGTATGCGTGGCGTATGCAGCTGCCGACATCATGGTAGATCCCCCGTCAGGATAGCGCGTATCTAAAGTCCCAGTAGTATCGGCTACGATGTTCTCCGTGTAAGCCGTAGAATTTACCTTGTTGTACCACGCATCCATCCCATAGCGGAATTCATGTTCACCTTTTTTCTTCGAAAAATCAGCGTTCAAGGTCACGATATCCAAGTTCTCGATGCGGTGATTTAAGAAATTCTTTTTAAACCTGCGGTCCATGCGGCTTTCTTCGATGGATTGGTAGGCCACGGTAACTCGTGCGGCATCGTACAACGACGTTGCGTTGCTCAACTCAACGCTGTAAGCCCCCATGAGTCGGAACTGAGGTCCGTAATACCATTCGGCAAATCTTGGTTTTCCACTGCTCATTTGCGTCAAGCGGTCGTAACGGTCGATGTTGCTGGAATTGGAAAGTTGGAAATTTAATTTATGTAAAACTCCAACTTTTTGTTGAAAGGTGAATTTCTGCAATACATCATATTGCGAATAAGCAGAACCCACTTGCAAGTTCGTATCCGCATTAAC
>VGMY01000047.1 GCA_016866255.1 Bacteroidota bacterium
CAGCCTTTAACGATGGGTCAAGGTTGGGTAGGTCCATCATGAGCCCGTTTAAGCACCAAATGCGGTTCAAATGAAACCCATCCCAATGAGATTTCATGCCGGTATGTACTTTCTCGCGCTTAATAATGAGGGCCTCATGCACTTTATTGAGGTCCATTAATTCTGGTGAATAAGCCGTTAACCATACCTTGAACTCTTTTTCATCGTACACTTTACGCATCAGGTCTGCCACCAACAAATAGCCCGACATAAAGTCCCAACCAAAGGGTTCGGCATCTAAAGGAACGCTGGTTTTTTCTGCATAAAATCTTCGTGCAGCAGCCATTAATACCGTCTCCAAATTTTTTCGACCAAAGGTGCGTGCATAATCTAAGGCAAAGGAAATGCCCAATGCAGGACTGTCATGACTGCCCGAAAAGCGTACTTCGTTAATTGACGGCCAATAATTAAGGTGCTTTTCTTCAATAACTTTCAATAAAGGCTTGCAATTTTTCAACCAAGTCTTGGCTTTCGGGTGATCCAAACCGGATAATTCTTCAGCCAATTTTAAAAACCAACTTTGGCCATAAGGAAATTCGAAATCTCCCTTTTCCATCAAAGCTACCCTTTGGGTTTCAACTAAAATATGGTCTTTGTTGAAAGCAAAATCTAAACGATCTAGGATCTCCTCCCGCTCGAGTAGATTCGGATAAAGCTTGAGCAATTTGACCAAGCACCAATGGTTATGCACCGACGAATGCCAATCATAGCAACCGTAAAACGAAGGCCAAATTTTACTCGGATCTTTTTCTTTGTAGGAAATCCGATCATCCACCATGTGCGGAAATTTAATTTCGGTACAATGCAAGGAAAGTTTGGCAAAGTAGGAAGCCCCTTGTTGAGCTAAAACATAAATTCCTGAATCATCCGTTTTCACCAATTGAGCTCGAACAACGGAAAATTGAAAACAACCAACAACAATGATGAATAGCAAGGTAAAACGGCGCATGATGTGAAAATTTTGAGACTAAATGTAATACCAGTATGCCGTTTTACCAAATCCAAGTAGGCTTGTAGGTGTTCGTTGGAAGCAACATTTAACGCTAGCATAACAATTGGTTAACGGTATAGCGAAAGATTCGGTGGAATTTTACAAAAAGTTTGTGACGTGAAAAACATCTTCTTACTTCTGTTAGCGCTTATTGGACTTGCCCCTATTTATGCTCAAAGCACCCTTCAGGGTATCGTTAAAGACGGCACCAACGGTGAAGCACTCATGGGAGCAAAAATCACCCTTGTTGGTACCGATAAAAGATGCCTTTCCGATGAAAACGGTGCCTACATCCTGAACGGAATTACGAAAGGAAAGAACACCCTCGAGGTGAAAGCATCCAGTTTTAACGTATACCAATTAGTTGATTTTCCTATTGGAGATGCAGAAACCAAAACCTTGGACATTACCATGGAGCCAGCAGACGTGGTCAAGGGACCCGTAGTGGTTACTAGAAAGGTGAAAAAAGACGGAAACATTGAACTTTTGCGTGTTCAATTTAACAATGAGGTTGTTTCCAACGGAATCAGTGGAGAGGACATCCGAAAAGCACCCGATTCAAAAGTTTCTGATGTCTTAAAACGTATTTCAGGTGCTAGCATTCAAGACAACAAATTCGTGGTAATCCGGGGACTATCCGATCGCTACAATTTTGCCTTGTTAAACGGTGCGCCACTTCCAAGTTCTGAATCAGACCGAAAAGCCTTTTCTTTTGATATTTTCCCTTCCAATATTCTCAACAGCATAACTGTTTATAAAACGGCTTCTCCTTCCATGCCCGGTGAATTTGCCGGAGGGGTTATAAACATTAATACGAACGACGCTCCTGAAAAACCGTTAACCAGCGTCGGTTTTGGATTAGGATTTAATACCCTAGCAACTTTAAAAAACTTTGCCTCCTCCGGAGATGGATCGATGGATTGGTTTGGACTTGGAGCAGGCGCAAGAGCGTTGCCATCAGGGCTTCCTGAGTCAGCCGAGTACAGTGCTCAAACCGTACAAGAACGTGCCGAATGGGCCAAAAAAACCAACTATAATTGGTCCGTAAAAAACCGTAAAGCGCTTCCATACAGCAGCTTGCAACTTACCAACGGTAATACCTTTACTTTGAAAAATAAACATTCTTGGGGTTACCTTGCAGCCTACAGCTATCAAATCAACCAAAGTTTTGCGTTAAATACGCGGCGTGAATTTGAAGAATCTTCCACCGGTGTGGTACAACGAATGGAATTAGTGGATTCAGTTTTTACGCAAAACGTGTTAAATACAGGAATGCTGAATTTTAAGTACAGTTTTTCTCCCAAAAGCAATATTCAGTTCAAAAACCTTTATTCCATCAATTCTGAAGACCGCGTTAATGTACGTAAAGGGGTTCGCGAAATGGATAACGATCCTCGTCAATGGGAAAAAGCCACCAATTTCTGGTACACGGAAAATAAAGCGCTTTCCAGCCAACTCCTTGGAAACCATGACAACGATGTATGGAAAATCAACTGGAATTTAGGGTACAGCAACGTCAACCGAGTGATTCCTGCCTTGCGACGGGTGGTTCATCGAAAATACAGTTCCACTGAAGACGATTCCACCGAACAATACGTAGCGGTTATTCAAAACAACGGTACCATCCCCACCGCGGCAGGTAATATGTTTTGGTCAGATGCTCAAGAAGCGATATACAGCGCTATCTATGATTTTGAAAGATCCTACACCTTGGATTCCTTAAAGGTAAACCTGAAATTCGGCGGAATGCAACAATACCGAAACCGCGACTTTGTTGCTAGAAACTTTGGGTTTTCCAAATACAATGGAGGTGGAGTTAACTTCAACGATTCCTTGCTGCTATATTCTCCTTCTTCCATATTCAATAATGAAAACCTCGGGCTCATGTCCAACGGAATGGGTGGGTT
>VGMY01000048.1 GCA_016866255.1 Bacteroidota bacterium
AGCAGCCATTGCTCCAAGAAAAGCAAGCAACAAGAAAGATCGAACAATCGTTTTCATACGCTAAATATTAAAAATCAAAGGTTAAGTTAAGGGTATATACCCGAGGTCTTGGGTAAAAATTGTTGTCCACTCCTCCACCCACTTCAGGGTCTTGCCCTCGGTACTTGGTCACAACAAAGACGTTCTGCACCGAAAGCCCAACATTTAAACCTACTTTGTCTTTGGAAAAGCCGAGTTTTCCGAAATTATACCCAATGTTAATGTTATCGATCCTCAAGAAATCGGCTTTTTCGAGGTAGTGGTCGGACAGAAGTTGATTGGTCGTGGTCTTTTGTACCTCGTCCTCATAATACAAGGAACTGATGTTGTTGAGGTACTCTTTTGTGCCTTCAACGGCGGTAAAAGTAGCGCTGTTCGAATGGATGTTATTGTAAATGGTAGCGCCTAATTCACTGCGCATGGATATTCCAGCGTTCCATTTTTTGTACTGAAAATTCAAAGCGGTTCCCATGAAAAATTTCGGAGCTACTTGTCCTGCATAATAACGGTCTTTCACATTGATGATTCCATCGTTATTTTGATCTACGAACGCGTTGGTATCCTTCCATTTGTCAGCACTGGTAACTTGTCCATCCCCGTTCATATCGATGCTCGCTTGCTGCCCCACTTCAATCACGTTGTTGTTTGCATCGTATTGTTGCTCGTACACAAACAGCGTAAAGGTAGGATACCCCACCTGGTGAATGAGCACTTGGTTACCAATTCCCCCCGCAATTCCACCAATGAGAATACCCGGGGAAGTAGAGTCTTGGATTTGCGCCAGTCGCGTAACTTGATTGATGTTTCTGGATATGTTAAACATCCAATCCAATCGAAGGTCTTTTTTCGCAATCAATCCTGCATTAAGGCTCAACTCCACCCCTTTATTTTCCATCCCACCCACGTTGGTCAGAATTTCATTGGTAAAGTTCGTCCCTGCTGGAACCGCAACCGTCGCTAACAAATCCGAAGTAATTTTTTTGTAAAGGTCCACGGAACCCGAAATTCGGTCCTTGAATAAACCAAAGTCCAAACCTAAGTTGAAACTTTCGGTGGTTTCCCATTTAAGGTTGGCGTCAAAACCTGCAGGTCGGTAAACGGTGTAATACTGGCCGCCGAAAGCGTACTGAGCGGTTGTGGCTCCTTCAAAATAATTTCCAATATAAGCATAATCTCCAATACCGTCTTGCTGTCCGGTAACCCCCCATCCGGCGCGGAATTTTAACATGTTAAGAAACCTGGCTTTATTCAGAAATCCTTCCTCACTAATGATCCAAGCCGCCGAGGCAGCAGGGAACCATCCCCAACGCTGCTCCGGGCTGAAACGGGAGGATCCATCACGGCGCATGGAGACGTTCACTACGTATCGGTCTTTCAACGAATAAATGGCGCGAGCGTAGTAGGAAAGCAAGGCATTCTTGGTATAAAATGGATTAGCCGCAGCAGGCGTAGTAATGGAATCTTGCGCTTGGTTGTAGGTAGGATTGTTGGGACTTTCCGTATACCAGTCTTGGTAAGAGTAACCTGCGGTAAGGTCCAATAATTGGTTGGGTAATTTATCCGAAGAATTGTAGTTTGCGTAGGCTTCGATCAATTTATTCCCTTTCGTTTGCCGGTATTCGCTATAACTTCCCTGGGTAAAATATCCTGCCGCTGAACTGGCCAAGGTTTCGGTAAATCCGGTTCCCTCGCTTTGATCCGTTCCACCATTGATTACGGCTTTCAACTCCGGAAGGAAGGGCATTTTGTAGGATACTTTGGCATTGGCAATATAGCGATTGACCACGCTTCGGTCCTCGGACTGCATCAACAAACCAACTGGATTTCGTGCGGAAAGCGTATTCGGTTTACCGTTGTCCAACCATTCGTAGTAACCTCCAAAGACGGAGTTTCCCGACATGACCCGTTTAGTTGGATCAAAGAACGCGGCGCCCAAAGCGCCACGGTTGGCAAAAAACGAACGCGATTGCACCAATTTCTGGTTGATTTCAAGCTGCAAAGCGCCGTTAAAAAAGCTAGGAGTTAAATTGATTCCCAGGGTAGTTCGGTTCAAATTATCCCTTTTTAAGAGGCCATTTTCGAAACGATTCCCTACCGAAAGTCGGTACGGTAAACCCTTGATGCCCCCGGTTATGGAAACGTTGTTATCGGCCACGATGGCGTTTCGAAACACTTGCCGCTGCCAGTCGGTATTTACCGTGGAATCAGGGCCAAGTAAGGCGATTTGATCTACTGTTCCTTTCGTGCGAATTAATTTACGAAGGGAATCACCGGAAAGAACATCTGCATATTTTGCTACGGTAGAAACAGAGGTCTTAGAATCCCAAACTACTTTGACTTCGTTTTGGTTTGCAGCGCCTTTCTTCGTGGTAATAATGATGACTCCATTGGCTGCCCTTGACCCATAAATAGCGGTTGCCGAAGCGTCTTTTAATACCACAAAAGACTCAATATCGTTCGGATTGATGAGGGAAAGCGGGTTTGCCACCCCAGCAATGCCTCCGTTATCCAAGGGAACACCGTCCACGACAATTAAGGGGTCATTGCTCGCATTGATCGAGGTTCCTCCACGCAACCGCAGGGTGCTTCCAGATCCCGGCGCACCGTCGTTCGAGGTAACCTTCAAGCCTGCCACTTTACCCATAATTAATTGTTCTGGGGTGGCCAAGGAACCTTTTAAAAAGTTCTTCTCATTAATCACAGTAGCAGAACCCGTAAGGTCTTTGGTGCGCGTAGTACCATAGCCGATTACCACCACCTCATCCTCGGCTTGATCGTTGCTCATAGTGACATTTTG
>VGMY01000049.1 GCA_016866255.1 Bacteroidota bacterium
ATTGAATTTCAGGATGGCTTATTTCCTTTCCTCGTCTCAGGTTCGGAAGGTTTTTAAGGTAATCCCACAAGGTAATTTCTCGAAGAATAACCAACCGAAAATAGGGCGCAGAAGGGTCTTTTCCCGGACCAATGATCATGCCGTTGCCGAAGGTTGAACCATGACAAACAGCGATCATAAAATGCCGGTGTGAATGAGTTTGGTCGTTGAAGGAAAGGTTCAATTCTTGGGCCTTGTAAGAAATAAAGGTGCGTATAATGGCAAGGAAATAAGACGCCTTGGCACCGAAGTAAGCACGGAAACGTTGCAGGGATTCAACCACGTGCCCACCAAAACCAATATCTGCAATGTTGATGAAATATCGGATCTCCTTTCCGCATTGGCAAAATGGAATTTTTATGGGGATACCTTCTTGTTGGAAGAGTTTAAACGGTTGGCTTTCTGCCAGAGCGGATCGCTTGAAATTGCGAATAAAGTCGTTGCCCGTTCCCCCGGGAAGGATAAATACCTTGGGGTTTAACCCTTTCTTCGCGCACAGCCCATTAACCACTTCATTGATTAAGCCGTCGCCGCCATGCAATACCAGAAGGTCTACCTTACCTTTTGCTTCGCGCGCCAGGATGGTGGCATGTCCACCATGGGTGGTGTAAGACTCGGTGAATTCTAGCTCGGTATCTGCACAACAAGCGGCCAAAAATCGGGCATGCGCCGCAGGTATTTTTCGAGACCCATGGACAATGGCTAGTACCTTCATAAGAACCTAAAGGTAGGGGAAAACTTTGGAAGCGGCGTATTGGTAGCAATCGAGGACAGTTCGCTTTGCTTGTCCCTTAAACATGCACCAAAGGCAAGGTGGCAAAGCAATGATATCACGGATTTTATAGGTTGGTTTCGAATGCAGGCATGAAGCAATACATTAACACATTTATTTTTTCTTCCTTCTATATTTCCCTCGAGTGTGATAATAATACCTTGATTGCATTCGTTTCTTGATAGCATTTTTTTGGGTGCTGATCTTCCTGCGAACATGTGCCTTGCGCATTTTTCCCTTGTAATCAATGGAAGGTCTGATATAGCTACCATCGGCATTATCTGACTTCTTGAGATCGCAAGAAGAGATAGGTAGAAACAATCCGATAATTAGCGCTAAAATTAGGTTTAATTTGGGCATGTGAACGGTTATTTATTGACGGTAATTTTTCTGCGACTTATTTCATTAATTGTTAGATCACCATAATCTGACTAATTACCAACGTATTTTTAAATCCAGCTTGACTACTTGAGCAATTCGAATTTGTAAGCTTCAAATTTGATTTTGGACTGTATATTGTTTTGAATTTCCTTTTTATATGTTAAAATTTTGGTGACACCTCGGCCTAAATATAACAGGTAAAAGAAAATTGCAATTCCCATTGTTGTGATCCCTGTAGATTGCACAATCGCTAAATCTCTTGACGTCTCGATGGGTAGATTACCACTGAAATCTTTTGGGTTATTATAAGTGGTTATTCCAAGGAAAAAGATAAGACCAAGCATCGCCAGATAAAGTATGTTAATAACGGTATATATATGCTGTTCTCGCATGTAACTTGGTCTTAATCCTATTAGGGTTGCCAAGCAAGCTATTCCAAGGTTCCTCTCTGCTAGTTTTGTTTCATTGTCATCAAAATGCGAAATCACAGCGTCAATGTAAGCTATATGCTTCGCTTTTATTGCTTTGTAATTTCGGGCATTCAGCACATCTAACTTTTCGAGTGGCCCTTGATATTTTTGAGTAAGATTTGCCTTGCAGAAGTCAATTTTATTATCGAGTTCGTTGAAGAGTTCCTGCCATTTAAAATCCTCAGGGTCTACATGTTCAGCCTTCTCCACGAGATTAGCTAAATGGCGAAAAGTTTGTTCGTCGTCGGCCAACAACTCAAAGTTAAGCACTTGGGTGTAAATAGGCTCCTCCGCGTCGGCTATTTTTTGTTGTAGACGACCTCTTTGTCTACTGTTAATTGTACGGTATGCGTCACGGCCCAACTCTCGGCCAATTTGGTTGATAAAAGAATTTACAAGACCCATATTTCCGATAATTTTCCCATTTGTGCTTTGAACGGTTTTTCACTTTTTAATGGATAAACGCGCATTTAAGTATACTAAAGATAATTTATTTTTAAAGACTTATCCTAAGAAAGAAAACATATTATCCAAAGATCATAAGATTAAAGCGGGAAACGAGTTCTGCGTGGCTTGAAGGTTGGAGGTCTTTTTTAAAGTATTCGTAATATTCGTTAAATGTCATGGAGTTTGGCAAATGCCTATTAAAACGATGGCTATTCACTAAGTTACGGAATAACAGTAAACTACATATCATTTGAATTTTTATGGGTGCTGGTAAAAAATATAATTCCGGCACTTGGATGTTTCGGTTTGATCACTGAACTGAGCAGCCATCGTTT
>VGMY01000050.1 GCA_016866255.1 Bacteroidota bacterium
GAGGATTGATTCGTCAAGGCCAATTCTTGTTGGGAAATCACCTGAACTTTTTGGGCAAGATCCTTGCGTTTTTCGGAAAACTTACTCGCTGAAACCACGACCTCCTCCACGGAATGTTGGTTGGGAAATAACGGAATTCTCCCCGAATTGGCTTTGATTTCATCGGCACTCACCGAGCGCGGCAGATATCCCTCGGCCTCCAACAGGTAGCAAGGCGCCATTTGAATCAAAGTAACATAGCCCTCAGCACCCGTTTGGTTTAACCTAGTTTGACCATCACAACTCTTCACCACGGCCTCTTGCAGCGGAAGGTTGGTATTTTGGTCGTAGATATACAATTTTTGGGCAAATAATGCCCCATTTAGGGCCATAGCCCATGCCCCCAACAAAAGGGCAACATATGGTTTTTTCATGATACATTTCTTATAATTAAAACTAATATCGCTGAAGTGGCTTAGTCGTAATTAACCGAAATTTGGGGGTGGTGATAGGTTATTTAAGGAACTTTCTTGAATAGAAAAAAGGTAATGGAATCGCTGTTCTTCTTGGATGAGCGACAAGGTAATTCGCCTCCTGTACATGGGTTCATGCGGTTCCATAACAAACTTTAACCAACTCATTTTAAGGAGTTGCTGAAAAGGATTCTGCTCACCTTTTCCTGACTCTACGTAATGGCTAACAAGTTCATGCTCCGCCGTATCTCGAACGCATTGAATCACCTTTCCTCCACGAACGGTTTTAACGTGAATTACGTCGTAATACTCCCCTTGATGTACAAACTCCTTCTTACCCTCGTGCCATGAAAGCTCAGAAAATTCGGCATCGGCAAAATACATCTCCTGCGCATCAATGGATGCTGGATGCTGCTTTATTTCCTTCATCATGTGTTCTTTCCATCGATGCTGCTGCCATAAAAACATAGGCCCAAGCAGGATTACCTGAAGAAAAACCAATACCATGAATGAAGCAAAAACCTTTTTCACTGCGCATAAATTTAATGATTACTTTCGAACCATGGAAAAGCACTTCAAGGCTCCAAAAACCTACCGCTACGAAATTCAGGAGCTTGAACAGGAGCACCTTGTGATTGCCTTGCACGGATACGGTCAACTCGCCAAGTTTTTCCTTCGAAAATTCCAAGGACTTGAATCCGTTTGTCGGGTGCTTGCTCCTGAAGGGCCTCACCGCTTTTATTTGCAAGGATCTAGCGGACGGGTGGGCGCCAGTTGGATGACCAAAGAAGCCCGAGAACTGGACATTCAAGATAACCTTGTGTGGTTGAATGCCTTGTTGACTGAACTGCAAAAGTGCTACTCACCGAAGAAAATTACCTTGCTGGGGTTTTCGCAAGGGGCAGCCACAGCCGCAAGGTGGTATCAGCAAAACCCAATAGCCTTCGACCAGCTCATTTTATGGGCGGCCGTTTTTCCACCGGATATCGATGCAGGAACCTTCCCAAATGGAAAACCCTTGCATTTTGTATTAGGTACGGAAGATGAATATTACCAAGGGGAAGCAGCGGTAG